>NZ_JAUSBA010000023.1 GCF_030652235.1 Cypionkella sp. | reverse complement strand
GCGCTGCAGGTGGCGGATTTCGGTCGCAAGACGCTCCATCGACGAGGCGATGACGCCGAGCGTGGCAAAGAACATCGCGTGGCGGTCGCGCGGGATGATTTGCGTGGACACCGGCTCGACGGTGAGCCCGAGCTTTGCCGCCACATGCTCCTCGACGCGCGGGTCGATATTGGCGAAGCTGCCGACGGCTCCCGAGATGGCGCAGGTGGCGATTTCGGCCCGCGCGTTGACCAGGCGCTGCCGGCAGCGCGTGAACTCGGCATAGGCCTGCGCCAGCTTGACGCCGAACGTCGTCGGTTCGGCATGGATGCCGTGGCTGCGGCCAATGCGGACCGCGTTTTTATGCTCAAACGCGCGGGCTTTCAGGGCGGCGAGAACCCGGTCGAGGCCGACCATCAGCAGATCGGTGGCGCGGACGAGTTGCAAATTGAAGGTGGTGTCGAGCACGTCCGAGGAAGTCATGCCTTGGTGGACAAAGCGGGCTTCCTCGGCACCAATATGTTCGGCAAGGTGGGTCAGAAAGGCGATCACGTCATGTTTGGTGACGGCTTCGATCTCATCAATCCGGGCCACGTCGAAGGTGACATCCTTGGCTTTCCAGACGGCGGCGGCGCTTTCCTTCGGGATCACCCCGATGGCGGCGAGGGCGTCGCAGGCGTGAGCCTCGATTTCAAACCAGATGCGGAATTTGGTTTCGGGCGACCAGAGGGCGACCATCTCGGGGCGGGAATAGCGTGGGATCATCGGAGCCTCCGGGCAGCTTTATAAGGGGATAAGGCGCTTTAGACCGGGGAGGGGCAAAGGGCAAGCAATGGGTGTATGTCCACGCGTGGCGCCGGGTGGGGCGTGTGGCAAATCAAGGCGTTAGGTTTTTCTTGTCACGCACTATCAATCACGACTTGGGGCTTCCATCTGCGGCACGGATGCCTTGGGATTGACTGGCGGCACGGCGATGATTGGCTGAACCTGCAGGCATGGGGCAGGGGGAAGGGCGACCGGATGCAGCGATGGGTTTGGCGTTGTTGCCGGGACTGGCCATGGCGCAAGAGTGGCAGCCGCTGGACGGTGCCGAGATCACGGCGGTGTTGAGTGGCCGGGTGGTGGTTTATGCCGATGGCGCACGGCAGGATTTCAAGCCGGACGGTCAGACGATCTGTACCAAGGGCCGCGACAGTCTTGGCCATTGGACGTTGCGCGGCGATCTCTCTTGCTCGGTCTGTGGCCGCCCTCTGACATTTGGGCCTGTTACGCTGTGGCAGTGCAGGGGACTGCTGTCACGTTTATCGCGGCAGAGGGCAGCGAAACGCTGGGTGCTATCGCGCCCTGAGCGATGAAAACCAGCTGTTCTGCGATGGCATCCATACAGCGCGGGGCTTGTGGCGGACTAGGCTTTAGGTCGTGTTAACAGGGCAAGAAAGCGCCTCCGGCGGAAGTATTTGGCCAATGTGAAGTGATTGCCGTTCCGCACATTCATCTTGGCAAAAATACTCCCGCCGGAGGCATCAACAGCGCCGTCAACCCGCCGCTTCAGGCCTGCCCCATCAGAGCGGCATCGAACGGGTATTTCGTCAGGTTCTCAAATCCCGTTTCGGTGATCAGCACCTGATCTTCCAGCTTGATCGAGAAATCGCCGCCCTCGGGGGACACCAAGGCCTCGACACACAGCGTCATGCCGGGCTCCAGGGCCACTTCGAACGCGCCGTCGACATGGGCGTCGGGGTAGGGCACGAAGGGCCATTCATCACATAGACCGACGCCGTGCATTTTGCAGGAGTATTTCTGGCGCTGGTATTGATCGTCCAACTTATGCCCGCCGTGGGTCAACTCGCGAATGGTGACGCCGGGTTTCAGCAGCTGCATATTTTCGTGGATATGGTCCATCGCATGGCCCATGGCGGAAATCATCGCGTTGGTGGGGCGTTGGTCGCCGACCCACCATGTGCGGGAAATGTCGATGCAAATGCCGTAAGAGCCGATAAGATCGGTGTCAAACGCCACGATTTCATTGTTAGACACGATGCGAGGGCCACATTCTTGGAACCACGGATTGGTGCGGGGCCCTGAGGCGAGCAGGCGGGTTTCGATCCATTCGCCGCCACGGCGGATATTGCCCTTATGCAGTTCGGCCCAGATATCATCTTCCGACATATGCCCCAGTGGGACGCCGGTACGGGTGACGATCTCCATCTCGGCTATGGCGGATTCACAGGCATGATGGGCGCATTTCATCGCGAGGATCTCATCAGGGCCCTTGATCGCGCGGGTGCGCTCGGTGACTTCTTCACCCTCCATCACTTCAAAGCCCGCGCGTTCCAAAGCGCGCAAGCCGTTGATCATGATTTTATCGACAGCAAGGCGGCGGTTGCTGCCGACATGGGCGCGCATCACCTCGTTGACTTGGGCGGCAAAGCTGGTGGCATCCTCGGCCACCTTATCGCCGCAGACGTTGTAGAAGAACGAGGCACCGGAGCGGAGTTCTTTCACCAAGGGGTTGAAATTCACCAAGAATGGCGCCTGTTTGTATTCCCACATCACCATATGACCATCCGCGCAGATCAGGCAGGCGCGGAACGGGTTGTGGCTGTTCCAGAGTTGCATGTTGGTGGTGTCGGTGGCGTAGCGGATGTTGAGCGGGTCAAACATCAGGATGCCGCCGTAGTCGCGGGCATTCAAGCTGGCGACAAGGCGTTTCCAGCGGAATTCGCGCATGTTTTGCAGGTTGGGCAGCTGTAGGCCCGCCCTGGCCCATTCACCAAAAGCCAGTTGGGTCGGGCCGATTTCCACCCGATCATTGTCATTCGGGGTGCCGTCGCCCAAGCGGTCGCCGCGCGCAGGGTCAATTTTGCGGCGGGTTTCGGCGTAAGACATCGGGCTCTCCAAAGCAGGACTGGCTTTGCGGAAGGTGGCAGGTGGCGGGGCTTGGGCTTTGCTGGGCGCGACGTGGGTTGTCGCAAATGGCTGGGGCTTGCGTTTATCACTGCCGCGCGGCTAGGTTTGGCCGATGCCGATATTGAACGCAAAACTGCCGCTGCACCCTTGGCTTGATCCGCGCAATCTGCGGCTGCCGGGGATTCAGCCGATCACGGATGACAGTTGGATTGCGGTTTGCGATGCTTATGGCGCGCAGATGGCGGAGCGGGATCGGTTAATCGCGACCTGCCCGGATCTGGTACATGCTTTGCCCGAGGCGGCTTTGCCTGCGGCTTTGGAGTTGTACGACCGGGTGTTGGACAAGCTGCGCGGCACGGCGGGGTTTGAGGTTGGCGCGGAGTCGGTGCTGCGGCCGGATGGTATGCGGGTCGGCTTGGACCGCGCGGCGCCGCTGCTGACTTTGGGGCGGCTGGTGCAAGAGGATCTTTGCCTGATGCAGCGGGTCGGCGCGGAACATGCGTTGACGGCGGCGGTGTTGTGCTTTCCGGCAAGTTGGACCCTGGCCGAGAAGCTAGGGCGCTCGATGTTGGGGATCCATATTCCGGTGGAGAGTTACACCGAGGATCTGGCGCGCCGGGTGCAGCGGTTGTTTGATGCGATAAGGCCCGAGCAGCCACTGTGGCGGATGAACTTTCACCTCTATGAAAGCCCAGAACTGTTTCATCCACGGCATGAGGCGGATCGGCATCCGACGGCACGCGTTGGGGCTTTTATGCGGGCAGAACGGCAGTGCTTGCTGCGCTTGCCGCAAACCGAAGCAGTGCTGTTCAGCATCCACACCTATCAGGTGCCACTGCACAGCCTCGCGCCCAGCGACCTTGCGGCCCTGAGCGCATTGGGTGTGATGCAGCACGCCAACTAGGCGTCAGCCCATCAAGGCCGAGATCACCGGGCCCTGCAACAGCTGTGAGGCGATCCCTGTTGCCACCAGTGCCGCCGAGGTCAGCCGCATATTCTCGCCGCGCAGCACCGAATAGGTCAGCATCGCCGCCCCCACTGGCAGTGCCACCATGATCAGGGTGGCGTTCATCGTATGGGCGGCAAGCCGCATTTGCGGTGAGATCAGATAGGGCGGCGGCGCCTCCTCTTCGGTGGGGTAAAGTGCCATCCGCAACCGCGACAGTTCGGGATCGCGCGGCAAGGGGATATCCGGGCGGTCATTGCTGGGCTGGAAGCCGCGCTGATACACCGCGTCGATATTGCCGTCGTCCAGCAGGCCGAAGATCGGATGATCGGGGTCGGCGCGCTGGCTGGATTTCGGCTGCGCATAGGCCAGAGAATCGATCACCTCGGCGGTCACCGGATGATCACATTCATGCCAGAACACCGCATCCGGCTTCAGCCGCGCCTGCACGCGTTCCACCAGCCGAGAACACAAAGCCTCGTGGCGCACCGCTGGATGCCGCCGCTTGGGGGCTGCGTTCAACCGGGGCGGCAGATGCGAGGGCCCCACGGCCAGCGTCAAAGACGCAGCCACCCCGGGGCGCGGGTTTTCCGCCATCGCCAGCACAATCCTTGTGCCCGGCATATCGAAACTTGCCAGATCTTCGCAATCCCACGCCAGCTGGCGATCCTTATCGTGGAACCGCACCAGCACAGCATCCAGATCTGCCACCAAGCGGGCAAAGTTCAGGTTGGGCGATTGTAAAAACAACAACTCGGCAATCGTACTGAACTGTATGTCGGAATGAACCTTCATCGCGAGACCTCCATCGGTGGTTGCATAGTGTTGCCCGCAGATTATGCCTGCATCTAGAAGGTATTGTGGCGTTTACATGTTATTAACCAGAAGTTGAGTGCTGTTTCCGCCTTAATTGCTATTCGGGATTTCCGGGCAGGATTGTCCACGATTACCCCTGAAATGCGAAAGGCCGCCCGAGGGGGCGGCCTTTGCGTGCTGTCGCCCTTTGGGCTTAGCAGGAGTAATACATCTGATACTCGATCGGGTGCGGCGTATGTTCGTAGGCGTAAACCTCTTCCCACTTCAGACCCATATAGGCTTCCAGCATCGGACGGGTGAACACATCACCGGCGAGAAGGAAATCCATATCCTTGTCAAGTTCTTCCAGAGCCTCACGCAAGCTACCGCAAACGGTCGGGATCACGGCGAGTTCTTCGGGCGGCAGATCATAAAGATCTTTGTCCGAAGCGGGGCCCGGGTCGATCTTGTTGCGGATGCCATCAAGGCCAGCCATCAACAGGCCCGCGAAGGCCAGATAGGGGTTGGCTGCCGGATCGGGGAAACGGGCTTCGACACGTTTGGCTTTCGGCGATTCAGTCCACGGAATACGGACCGCACCCGAGCGGTTGCGGGCAGAGTATGCCAGCAGAACCGGGGCTTCAAAGCCGGGGATCAGGCGTTTGTAGCTGTTGGTTGACGGGTTGGTCAGCGCGTTCAAGGCTTTGGCATGTTTGATGATGCCGCCAATGAACCACAGGGCCTCTTGGCTGAGGTCTGCGTATTTGTCGCCCGCGAACAACGGCTTGCCGTCCTTCCAGATCGACATGTTGACGTGCATCCCCGAGCCGTTGTCGCCCTTCATAGGCTTTGGCATGAAGGTGACAGTCTTGCCATAAGCATGTGCCACGTTGTGGATCACATACTTATACTTCTGGATGTTGTCGGCTTGCTCGACCAGACCACCGAAGATCATGCCAAGTTCGTGCTGACAGGTCGCCACTTCGTGGTGGTGCTTGTCGACACGGATGCCGATGCGCTTCATGGTCGACAGCATCTCGCCGCGCAGATCTTGCGCTTCGTCCACTGGATTGACCGGGAAATATCCGCCCTTATGGCCCGCACGGTGGCCATAGTTGCCGCCTTCGGTCACGGTGTCGGTGTTCCAAGCGGCCGCCTCGGCGTCGATTTCATAGGAAACCTTGCGTGGCGTCACCGAGTAGCGCACGTCGTCGAAGATGAAGAATTCAGCTTCGGGACCGAAGTAGGCGGTCTCACCGATGCCCGACGACTTCATGAAAGCTTCGGCTTTCTTGGCGATCTGGCGTGGGCAACGATCATAGGCCTCGTTGGTGTCGGGCTCGACCACGTCGCAATGGATGCACAGGGTCTTTTCGGCATAGAACGGGTCGATATAGATCGAGGTCGCATCCGGCATCAGTTTCATGTCGGATTGATCAATCGACTTCCAGCCCGCAATTGACGAGCCGTCGAACATGAAGCCTTCCTCAAAGAAGTCTTCGTCGACAAGGTCGGTGACCAAGGTGACGTGCTGAAGTTTGCCTTTGGGATCGGTGAAGCGGATATCGAGATACTCGATTTCCTCGTCCTTGATCAGTTTCAGAGCTTTCGCAACTGCGCTCATCATGCTGCCTTTCGGGGTTTCGGGTTGAAAGTGGGTGGCAAGGGTTGGCCTGCCGGGTTTTGGTTGTTCAGATCGCGCCGGGGTTAAATGGCGTCGTCGCCAGTCTCACCAGTACGGATGCGGATGGCCTGCTCGACAGGGCTTACGAAAATCTTGCCGTCGCCGATCTTGTCGGTGCGGGCGGCTGCAATGATGGCGGCGATGGCGATATCGACCATATCATCGGTCAGCACGACTTCGATTTTCACTTTCGGCAGGAAATCGACGACATATTCCGCGCCGCGATAAAGTTCGGTGTGGCCCTTTTGACGGCCAAAGCCTTTGACTTCGGTGACCGACAGGCCCTGAATACCGGCTTCCTGAAGGGCTTCCTTCACCTCGTCCAGTTTGAACGGTTTGATGATTGCCTCGATTTTCTTCATCGCCTGCTCCCCAAGTCTGTCTACACGCAAAATTTGGTCCTATCGGTAGTGATCACTTCCCTGCGGGGGCTTCAATTCTGTAGGAATATCGAAGGCGCCGTTGGGTTCGGAAAATTGTGGCGGTGATTAAAATTTGGGCAATATGCGTGATACGTGGGCGGTTTGTGAACATAAGGGCTGAAAAATGAGCGAAGTGCTGACGGCGGCGCAGATGCGAGCGATTGAGGCGGCGGCGATTGCCTCGGGGGCCGTGACCGGGCTGGAGCTGATGGAGAGGGCCGGGGCCGGGGTGGTGGCCGCGTTGCTGTCGGAATGGCCGGAGATGGCGTTGACCTCGCAGCGCGCGGTGGTGCTGTGCGGGCCGGGGAACAATGGCGGCGACGGGTTTGTGGTGGCGCGGTTGTTGGCGGGGCGGGGCTGGGCGGTGGAGGTGTATCTCTATGGCGATGCTGGGAAGCTGCCGCCGGATGCGCGGGTGAATTATGAGCGGTGGTTGGAGGTGGGGCAAGTTGGACTGCTAAGTGTGCCGATGAATCTGGAGCAAGAGCAGCGGATTTTCGATTTTGCGCGTTCAGACAAGACATCTCCATGCTTTGTGATTGATGCGTTGTTCGGGATCGGGCTGAGCCGCTCAATAGAATCGACTGAAAATAGCGGCCTTGTGATGCTGCTCGTCAATCTCGATGATCTTTGGATGGACGGTGGGCCGCTGACGCATCTGGTGGCCATCGACATGCCCTCTGGCGTCTGTGCCGACAGCGGAAGGATTCTAAGGCTGAACGACCCAACCGAGCATTGTACAGCAGAGGAAGAAGATCACGATCCGCGTTTCTTTGCGGCGCAAGCCAGTTTGACGGTGACGTTTCACTGTTTGAAAGTCGGTCAGTTGCTGGCAAAGGGTCCCGAAATGTGCGGCAAACTACACGTTGCTGATATTGGTCTTGGCCCTGTCAAGTCGTTGGCAAAACTGACGCAGGCTGATATTCCTTGGCCTAGGTCTTTGATGAAACGTGTTGGACACAAATTCTCCCACGGCCATGCCCTGATCGTCTCGGGCGATCACGGCCATGCCGGGGCTGCACGGATGGCGGCGCGGGCGGCTTTGCGGATTGGGGCGGGGCTGGTGACGGTGGCCTCGCCGCGGGGGGCGATGGCCGAGAATGCAGCGCGGTTGGATGCTGTGATGCTGAAGCCTGTGGCCGATGCGGCGGGGTTGGCGGAGGTTTTGGCGGATGTGCGGATCAATGCGCTTTGTCTGGGGCCGGGGATGGGGTTGGACGAAGCTGCGGCAGAGTTGGTGAAGGTGGCGTTGGAAACCTCGAGGCTCCGGGTCAAGCTAGGCGCGGCGCAGGGATTGCGGCTGGTGCTGGATGCGGATGCTTTGACTTTGATCTCAAGGGATGCGCGGTTGTTTGCACTGCTGCATGAGGGGTGTGTGCTGACGCCGCATACGGGCGAGTTTGCGCGGTTGTTCCCGGATATTGCGGCGAAGCTGGCTGCTCCGGCAGTCAAGGGTCCGGCCTATTCCAAGGTGGATGCCACCCGCGAGGCTGCGGCGCGGGCGGGATGTGTGGTGCTCTATAAGGGGGCGGATACGGTGATCGCGGCACCCGATGGCCGCTGCTCAATCAACGCGGCGGTGTATGATCGGGCAGCCCCTTGGCTCGCCACGGCTGGGTCGGGAGATGTGCTGGCGGGGTTTATCACTGGGCTTCTCGCACGCGGGTTTCAACCGATGCAGGCGGCAGAGACGGCGGCTTGGCTGCATGTTGAATGTGCGCGCAGCTTTGGGCTGGGGTTGATTGCCGAGGACCTGCCCGAGGAATTGCCGAAGGTGTTGCGGGCTTTGGGGGTTTAGTGCGAACAGGGTCGCAGGGCGATTTCAGCGCGAAAATCGGGAACGGAATTCGCGCAAATTCCGATCAGGCGGTGACGGTTGCGCTTGTGCAGACCAGTTCCAAATCGCCTGCATAGATCACCACATCTTCATCAAAGCGCAGGGTGTAAAGCCGCAACTCTGGCAGCACCTCGGCGCGGATGTATTCGCCATCAACCAGACGGGCGGCTGGGATCAACGCAACCTTGGCCCCGGTCAGGGCTTGCGCGCGCCAGTCGCGGATCAGGATGGGCTGATTTGGGGTGACGATCATATCGTCTGCGGGGCGATCCTTGCCCAGCACGCCTGCAGAGATGCGGATCACACGGGCATTTTCCACGACGCTTATCTCAATCGCCACAAGCTTACGTGCGCCGGTGCGGGTGATCACGCTGTCGCCGGGGTGCAGATATTCGACGGGCAACATACCGTCCAAACTCAGCACCGAAGTGCCGATCGCCAGACCATCATCAAGCCCGGCGTTGGACTTGGCGGCGGTCACTTTGGCATGGATGGTCATTTGCAATCCTCCGGCGCATCAGCGTTGGCCCAAACTTACCGCTAAATGGGGCGAGATTGCGGTGCCGCCCTGACTTTTCAGGGAATTTCGCTGCAAATCAGAGTTTCACTTTTCCTCTCGCTTCCCTCGCGCGGCTTTGTTAGAAGGACGCGGATTTCAGGGCGCACTTTCGGCCATCTGGCCGGAATCTGCGCTTTGTTGACATACGCGGGTATGGCGAAATTGGCAGACGCACCAGATTTAGGTTCTGGCGCCGCAAGGCGTGGGGGTTCAAGTCCCTCTACCCGCACCAAAGCTTGATGAGAAGGACGGACACATGCAGGTCACCGAAACCCTGAAAGACGGCTTGAAGCGCGCCTACACCATCACGGTGTCCGCCGCCGAGCTGGAAGCCAAAGTTCAGGAAAAATTGCTCGAGGCGCAGCCCGAGGTCGAAATCAAGGGGTTCCGCAAGGGCAAAGTGCCGTTGGCGATCCTGAAAAAGCAGTTCGGTCAGCGCCTGATGGGCGATGCCATGCAGGACGCCATTGATGGCGCGATGAAGTCGCATTTTGAGGCAACCGGCGACCGCCCGGCCTTGCAGCCCGACGTGAAAATGGTCGGTGGCGAGACTTGGAAAGAAGGTCAGGACGTTGTCGTCGAGATGGCCTATGAGGCCCTGCCGCCGATCCCGGAGTTTGATGCAAGCAAAATTGCTTTGGACCGTTTGTCGGTGAAAGCCGATGAAGCTTCGGTTGAGGAAGCGTTGAAGAACTTGGCTGCCACGGCGCAGAACTTTGAAGACAAACCGAAGGCCAAAAAGGCCAAATCGGGCGATCAGGTGGTGATCGACTTCAAAGGTGCGGTCGATGGCGTGGCGTTTGAGGGCGGCGCGGGCGAAGATTACCCGCTGGTTCTGGGCTCGAACTCGTTCATTCCGGGCTTTGAAGAACAGTTGGTCGGCGCCAAGGCTGGCGAAGATGTCACCGTCACCGTGACCTTCCCCGCAGAATATGGTGCCGCGCACCTGGCGGGCAAAGAAGCGCTGTTTGCTTGCACCGTGAAAGTCGTGCGCGAAGCCAAAGCGGCTGAGCTGGACGATGAGTTGGCGAAAAAATTCGGCGCTGAAGATCTGGCTGCCCTGAAGGGTCAGATCTCTGAGCGTTTGGAAGCCGAATACAAAGGTGCGTCGCGCGCGGTGCTGAAGCGTTCGCTGCTGGATCAACTCGACGGTCTGGTGAAGTTCGATCTGCCGCCGGCTTTGGTCGAGGCCGAAGCCAATCAGATTGCGCATCAGCTGTGGCACGAAGAAAACCCCGAGGTGCATGATCACAACCACGGCTCGGTTGAGACCACCGACGAGCACAAGAAACTGGCCGAGCGTCGCGTGCGTCTGGGTCTGGTGCTGGCTGAAATCGGTCGTAAAGCCGAAGTCACCGTGTCGGATGCTGAAATGACCCAAGCGGTATTGGCGCAGGCGCGGCAATATCCGGGCCAAGAGCGGCAGTATTTCGAGTTCGTGCAAAAGAACCCGAACATGCAGCAACAGCTGCGCGCGCCGATCTTCGAAGACAAAGTTGTCGATCACATCGTGGCTGGGGCCAAAGTGACCGAGAAAGAAGTCAGCAAAGAAGAACTGCAAAAGTTCATCGAAGCTTTGGACGAGATGTAATCTCAGACTTCTGCTAGTAATATGGGGCCGCTCCATTGGGGCGGCCCTTTTCTTTCTGAACCGGAGACCATGATGCCCGAATTCCTGCCCGATCTGCCCGTAGACGGCATCCTGGAGTGCCTCAAGCGCTCACCGGGGCATGAGGTGAATACCGGCAAGATGGATGGGCCAGAATCCTCCAGCGCTTTGACCGCCAACGCGTTTGGCTGGTTTCTGAACCGGGCGCAGGATCTGCCGCCGTTGCCGGGGGTGCCGGCGGGGCAGGTGGCAAGCGTCACATTGGAATCCGAGATGCGGTTTCCATGGACCGGCGGGCGGCACCCTTGGCTGGATGTGTCGATTGAAACCCACACCACGCTGATTGGCATTGAGGCGCGGCGCTATGAGCCATTTCGCCCGATGAAGGCGAATGGCTTTGCCGAGGTTTTTGACCGCCCGGTCTGGGGCGAAAAGCTGCCGCGCTTCACCAAACTGCGCGATGACATGGTGGCGGGCGAGGCCGGGTTTCAGACCTTGGATGCCGTGCAACTGATCAAATCAGCCTATGCAATTCTGACGCGGGCCGAGAAGCGGGCCGTGGGCGGCGTGTTGGTGTATTTGTATGCCGAACCTGCGACTTGGGCTTCGGGCAAACCGGTTGACCCAAAGCGCATCGCTTTGCACCGCCGGGAAGTCGCGCAGTTTGCCAAACTGGTGGCGGGCGATACCGTCAGCTTCGTGCCGATGCGTTGGGAGGATTTGCTGGATCAGTGGGCGAAATCCGCCAAGCTGGCCGCTCATGCGGGCGCGCTACACGACCGCTTTGGCGCGTTGGGGTGATCTGCGGCGTTCTTGCAACAGCACGAACAGCCCTGCGCCTGCGATGATGCCGATGCCCAGCCAGCCTTGGGCATCAGGCCAGTCGCGCCAGAACAGCCAGCCCCACAGAACGCTCCAGATCAGGCCAAGATATTCGAACGGGGCCACCACTGACGCCGCCGCGATGCGATAGGCTTGGGTCAGCAACCACAGGCCCACGGCGGCAATGACTCCGCAGGTCATCATCAGCATCAGATCATGCGCGGTGGGGGTGATCCAGCCCCGGGTGAGGAACGCAAGGCTGGGGTGGCTGGTGACGATGTGGCTGCCGTCGTGGTAATACAAAGCCATCAGACCGGCGCAGATGAGGAACACCGCGTTGCCCCAGAACGCCAAAGCGGCGGCAGTCTGGGTGTCGCCCATCTTGCGGGCGCTGATCATCGAGATGCCGTAGGTCAGCCCTGACAGGATCGGCAGCAGCGCCGCCCAATCGAACAAGTCCGATCCGGGGCGCACCATGATGATCACGCCGAGGAATCCGGTCAGCACAGCGGCCCAAGCGGCGGCGCTGACCTTCTCGGAGAGGAACAGCACGGACAGCACGGTGATGAATAGGGGCGCGGAATAGTAAAGCGCCACGGTGGTCGGCAACGGCAGGCCCGCAAGCGCGATGTAAAAGCTGAAATAGGCCAGAAACATCACCAGCCCGCGCAGGATCATCTTTGACGCGCCCGGCGTGAACAGGGTGCGAATGCCGCCGTCAAAATGCGCGAAGGCCAGCAGGAACGGGATCGAGGTGAAACCCCGGATCAGCATCGCCTGATACAAAGGATAGCCACCGGAAATCAGCTTTAGAATCAGGTCTTGCACCGAAAACACCGAGATTCCGGCGATCAGGTAAATAATGCCCAGGCTGGTGGTTTTGCGTGCCATCCGGGCAGGCTAAAGCCGGGCTATCGCTTGGGCTTTCCAGTTTGCGACATGCTTTGATCAAAAGCGGGCGGCGGCTCGATGTTGAAATCGGTTTCAGCTGGCATGGACGTCGTCTCTGCGGCGCACAATGAAAAACCGCGCGCAGTTGCCGGCGCGCGGTTTCAAATTGCAAACCTTAACCAACTTAGTCGCGGGTCAGGTCTTCGCCGTCTTGGGCTGCGCCCATTTCGGAGAACAGGTTGGCGATTTCGAAATCGGCTTCGGCTTCTGCCTCGGCTGCGAGTTCTTGGATCGACTTGCCCGAAGCTTGCAAAGTGGCTTCTTCAACCGAACGTGCGACGTTCAAGCTGAACTTCACGCTGACTTCAGGGTGCAGGATTACTGAGACAGTGTGCACGCCAAGCTCTTTGATCGGACGATCCAGCACGATCTGAGCGCGGTTGACGGTGAAACCATCTGCAATCGCAGCATCTGCCGCGTCACGGGTGGTAACCGAACCATACAAGGCGCCCGAATCGGAGGCCGAACGGATGATCACGAAGGTCTGGCCATCCAGCTTTTCGCCGACAGCTTCGGCTTCTTTGCGGGTTTCCAGGTTGGTGAGTTCCAGCTGAGCTTTCTTCACTTCAAACTGGGCAATGTTGCCGTTGTTTGCGCGAAGCGCTTTGCCTTGCGGCAGCAGGAAGTTGCGCGCGTAGCCGTCCTTGACGTTGACGACTTCGCCCATTTGGCCAAGCTTGGCCACGCGTTGAAGCAGGATAACTTGCATGATTAAACCCTCACTTCACAGCATAGGGCAGCAGAGCAAGGAAACGTGCGCGCTTGATGGCCTGAGCCAATTCGCGCTGCTTCTTCGCCGAAACTGCGGTGATACGGGACGGCACGATCTTGCCACGCTCAGATACATAGCGTTGCAGCAGGCGCGTGTCTTTGTAGTCAATTGCCGGAGCATTGTCGCCCGAGAACGGGCAGACCTTGCGGCGGCGGAAAAACGGTTTGTTCGCCATGATTTAGGCTCCTTTCCTGAGGCTGGGGATCAACGACGCGGGCCGCCGAACGACGGACGCTCGCCACGGTCACCACCGCGGTCAGGACGGTCGCCGAACGAAGGACGCTCACGACGCTCACCACCGAAACCACCCTCGGGGCGATCTCCGCGCTCGCGCTCGTCACGCTTTTGCATCTGAACCGACGGGCCGTCTGTGTGCTTGTCAACCCTAATGGTCAGCAGACGCATGACGTCATCGTGCAGGCGCATCAGGCGTTCCATTTCCAGAACTGCCGAAGCGGGTGCATCGGTTTTCAGCAAGGCGTAGTGGCCCTTGCGGTTTTTGTTGATCTTGTAGGCCATCGTCTTGACGCCCCAATATTCATGCTCGACAACTTTACCGCCGTTGTCGGCCAGAACCGTGGAGAAGTGTTCGATGAGGCTTTCAGCCTGCGCGGTGGACAAGTCCTGACGCGCGATCATCACATGCTCGTAAAGCGGCATGTTAACTCCGATCTGTCTATGTGGCGCATTTCATAGGACGGGCAAACACTTTCCGCGGCCCGTCCACGAGAGCCTGCGCCGTTACGTGGAATTGCGGAAAGATTGGGGGCTTATAGCGGGATTGTCTGGGGATGCAAGCAATCAGGCAAGGTGAAATCACCTTCTTTTATTGGCGGATTTGGCCGTACACCAATCTGGCCGCGCCTGACCAGGCACGCACGACAAAATTACCTAGCGTGCTGAGTGCGGCAAGCCAAAAATCCGGTCGAAGCTCCAGGTGAAAATATACGTGTAGATGATGAACAGCAGGATCAATCCGGCCTCATATTTCAGCGCGGTCCACAGATCGACCTGAAGCCACCACGCCATGATCGGCAGCACCAGGATCACAAGACCGCCCTCAAACAGCAGCGCATGGACCGAACGCCGGGTCAGGCTGCGGCCTTTTTGGCTTTGGCGTGCCTCCCATGCCTCAAACAGCGCGTTGAACCCCATGCTCCAGCCCATCGCTATGGTGGCGGTGAGGACGGACAGGATCACGGACTGCGTTGCATTGGCCTCGGACATCGCCAGCAGGCCAAGGGTGGCCACGGCGACGCCAAGGCTCTCAAAGCTGACAGCATAGAGGATTTTGCGGGTTGTCGGTGTCATGACGTCATCTGGGCCGGGCGGGGCGGCGCTGTCAAGATCGGGCGCTAAGCGGCAGGGCGTTGCACGATTGGTTTTCGCAGGGTAAGCCAAAGGTAAGAATAAGGGAGGGCCAGATGAGCCGCGCATTCGTATTTCCGGGGCAGGGCGCCCAGACCATCGGCATGGGCCGCGCCTTGGCCGAGGCTTATCCAGCCGCCAAGGCTGTGTTTGATGAGGTTGATGCGGCTTTGGGGGAAAAGCTGTCCAGCCTGATCTGGGAGGGGACGATTGAAGAGTTGACCCTGACAAAGAACGCCCAGCCAGCGCTGATGGCCACGTCTATCGCCGCTTTGCGCGCGCTGGAAAGCGAAGGCATCGGCATTGAGACGGCGTCTTTCGTGGCGGGGCATTCATTGGGCGAATATTCCGCACTCTGTGCCGTCGGTGCGCTTGATCTCTCTGACACCGCGCGTCTGCTCAGGATTCGCGGACAGGCGATGCAAGAGGCGGTTCCGGTTGGCGTCGGTGCAATGGCAGCACTCTTGGGCCTCGATTTCGCTGCCGCCACCGAAGTCGCTGCGGAAGCCGCGCAAGGCGAGGTCTGCCAAGCCGCCAACGACAATGATCCGGGGCAGGTGGTGGTGTCGGGCCACCGTGGCGCTGTTGAACGGGCTTTGGAGATCGCCAAGGTCAAAGGTGCCAAGCGCGCCCTGCTGTTGCCGGTGAGCGCCCCGTTTCATTGCACCTTGATGCAGCCTGCCGCCGCCGTGATGAACGAAGCTCTCGCGGGCGTGGTTATTCATGCGCCGAAGATCCCCGTTGTGGTGAACGTCCGCGCCGAAGCCGTGACTGAGCCCGACCGCATCCGGGCTTTGCTGGTGGCCCAAGTCACAGGCTCGGTGCGCTGGCGCGAGTCGGTGCTGTGGATGGAAGGCGCAGGCGTGACCGAGTTCTGGGAGATCGGCGCAGGCAAAGCCCTGTCGGGCATGATCAAGCGCACGTCAATTGGGTCTGCGACCCGCGCGGTGGGCACGCCGGAAGATGTGCTGGCCGCCAAGGGCTAGCCGGACGATTTTTGAGAAAAATCGTGGTCTGGTTCTGAAACCGCTGCGATTTGGATAAACGGCGGGGCCGTGCAGGTGCTGCTTTTGAGAGGACAGAACATGTTTGATCTGACAGGAAAGACAGCGCTTGTGACGGGCGCTTCGGGTGGCATCGGCGGCGAGATCGCCCGCACCCTCTATGCGGCAGGTGCCACCGTGGGGCTTTCTGGTACACGGCTGGAACCCTTGCAGGCGCTGGCTGCTGAACTCGGCGACCGTGCGCATGTGCTGCCATGCAACCTAAGCGACCTTGCGGCGGTGGATGAGCTGGTCAAGCAGGCAACCGCCGCACTGGGCAGCGTTGATATTCTGGTCAACAACGCCGGCATCACCCGCGACAACCTGTTCATGCGGATGTCAGATGACGAATGGCAGGCGGTGATTGACGTCAACCTGACCGCCACCTTCCGGCTGATGCGGGGTGCGTTGCGCGGCATGATGAAGGCGCGCTGGGGCCGCATTATCAACATCACCTCAGTCGTCGGTCATTCCGGCAATCCGGGGCAGGCGAACTATGCCGCAGCCAAAGCAGGCACCCTCGCTATGTCTAAATCCCTCGCGCAGGAAGTCGCCAGCCGCAACATCACGGTGAACTGTGTGGCACCGGGTCTGATCGAGACGCCGATGACCGAAAAGCTGAACGACGAGCAGCGGGCGAAGATCCTCGTCGGCGTCCCCGCAGGCCGGATGGGCAAGCCGCAGGAAGTCGCTGCAGGTGTGCTGTATTTGGCATCACAAGAGGCCGCCTATATCACCGGAACGACACTACATATCAACGGCGGCGGCGATATGTCATAAGCGGGGCGAGGGCGGTTTGAAACCGTTTGCCTAATGCGCGCACCCTTGCTATAGGCGCGCAAGAATACGCCATTAGCTTCGGTTATGGTGCCTGCCGATGCAGGAAAGAGCGCCCGGCAACGGGCAGGCAAAAGACCGGGGGCGACCCCTAAACGATATGAGGAAAGAACATGAGCGACATCGCTGATCGTGTGAAGAAGATCGTCGTCGAGCATTTGGGCGTCGAAGCGGAAAAAGTGACCGAGACCGCCTCGTTCATTGATGATCTGGGCGCAGACAGCCTCGACACCGTCGAACTGGTCATGGCGTTTGAAGAAGAATTCGGCATCGAGATCCCGGATGATGCGGCTGAAACCATTCAGACCTTCGGCGACGCGGTGAAGTTCATCTCCTCCGCTGCCTGATCGCATTTTCAGATCAAACGGAAAGGCACCCTGCGGGGTGCTTTTTTGTTGTTCGGGTGTTTGTTTTGACCGCAACTCAGTACGGTCTCGGCTGCCATCGAGGCACCCTCACCCGGCTGGCGCAGTTGCGCCCAACGCGGGCAGCATTGCGGAAATGTCGAAGCCTCTGGCGGGAGTATTTCAAAAAGAGCAACGCATAAGATCACTGCATTTGTGACGGGCCGTCAAAAGACCGCGGTTCTCTATCGTTGCTCTTTTTGAAATACTCCCGCCGGAGGCTCCGTCGTTGATAGCCAAAGCGCAGCTTAAAACCAGACAGCGGCAGCCGCGGTCGCGTGGTGGCTCGATGCCACCCAAGACCGCCGCTGGTTCTAGGTCACTCTGCTGCCAGCCCCGGCATCCGCTGCAGTGGTTTGTCGTTTTTCTCGGCTTCCAGCGCTGCAATCCGGGATTCCAGCACTTCGGGCGAGGCGGGTTCATATTCCACCTCTTTCGGGCTGATGATGCCCCGGAACGCCCGGGCGATCAGGCGGGAGAGATCGTCCATGATCAGGTAGAACGACGGCACCACCACGAGGCTAAGCACGGTGGAGACGATGATGCCGCCGATAACGGCTGTGGCCATTGGCGCGCGGAACGCCCCACCTTCGCCCACACCTAAAGCCGAGGGCAGCATCCCCGCCGACATCGCGATTGAGGTCATCACGATCGGCTGCGCCCGTTTATGCCCAGCCTCGATGATCGCGGCCAAGCGGCCAAGCCCCTGTTTGCGCATCTCGATGACAAAATCCACCAGCAGGATCGCGTTTTTGGTCACGATCCCCATCAGCATCAATATCCCAATCAGCACCGGCATCGACAAAGCCGAATTGGTCAGGATCAGTGCCGCTGCCACGCCGCCAATCGCCAAGGGCAGCGACAGCAGGATGGTGAACGGCTGGATCACCGATTTGAACAGCAGGATCAGCACGGTCAGCACCAGCATCAGCCCCATCAGCATCGCCTTGCCAAAGCTGGCGAACAATTCGGTCTGCACCTCGGCATCGGCGGATTCCTTCACCACCACGCCAGCGGGAAGTTTGGTGGCCTTGACGATCTCGGCCAGCCGCGTGCTGGCCGTGCCCAGCGCCACGCCGACGGGCAGCGATGCACCAATCGTTGCCTGACGTTGGCGATTCAGCCGTTTCACCACCGAAGGGCCTTCGCCGATCACGATATCGGCCACCGCAGACAATGGCACCGTCGCGCCAGTGTTGGTGGTCAGTTTGGTGGCCGCGATGAGGTTCAAATCTTCGCGTGACGCATTGGCCAGTTGCACCCGGATCGGGATCAGGCGGTTGTCGATGGCAAGGTTGGCCAGCGACACATCCAGATCACCAATCGTCGCCACCCGCACTGTGGTCGCGATGTCTTGCGTGGTTATCCCGAGACGCGCGGCTTCTTCGGCGCGTGGGGTGATTTGTACTTCGGGGCGCGGCAAAGCGCCTTCCGAGCTGACCTCGGCGAGCAAAGGCTCGGCGCGCAGCGCGGATTCCAGCGCCGATGTGGCGGTGTTCAGATCGGCCTCGGAGCTTGCCAGAATCGAATAGGCAATGTCGCGCTCGCCGCGGTCATTCAGTTTGAAGGCGCGGATATCGGGGACGCTGGCGAGGCTGTCGAAAATCTCGGCCTCAATGACGTTTTGCGGCACCGTGCGGCCATGGTTTTCCACTTCGGGCACCAGCAGCCCCAGCACGGGAATCCGCCGCCCCAGTTGTGATAGCTTCAACAGCAGGCTTTGATCGAGTTTCACCAAAGTCACCGTCACCGAAGCCCGCCTCACGTCAAGATCCCCTTTCGGCGACGCACCACCGATCACAAACACGTTCTCGACCCATGGCACATCCTTGATGTGGTCACGGATTTCGGCGGTGGTTTTATCGGTTTCCGCCAAGGTCGAGCCCGGTGGCAGTTCGACCGAGATTGAGATCCGGCTGACGTCTTCAGGGGGCAGGAACGAGCCCGGTACCTGCACCATGAAATAGATCGACACGATCAGCACACCAATCGCCGTCAGCATGGTGAAGTAATAGGACGGAATACGGCGGAACTTGCCGCCGCGGTCTTTCGGAAGCATCGGCAACGGCAACCCGCCTTGGGTGGTCGCTGCCACCAGCCGCAGATAGTTGCGCATGAACCAGCCGTCTTGCGCACCTTCGTGGTGGCCCGCATTGGCATCCTTGGCGCTCATCAGATAGGCCGCCATCATTGGGGTGATCAGGCGGGCGACCAGCAGCGAGAACGCCACGGCAATCGCCACCGTCAGGCCGAATTGTCGGAAATATTGCCCCGGTATGCCGCCCATGAACGACACTGGCACGAACACCGCGATGATGGTGGCGGTGGTCGCCATCACGGCCAAACCGATCTCATCGGCGGCCTCAATCGCGGCGCGGTAGGGGGTTTTGCCCATCCGAATATGCCGGGCGATATTCTCGATTTCCACAATCGCATCGTCCACCAGAATGCCGGTCGCCAAGGTCACCGCCAAGAACGACACCAGATTCAGCGAGAACCCCAGCATATCCATCGCCCAGAACGTCGGCACCGCAGACAGCGGCAGCGCCACAGCGGTGATCAGCGTCGCGCGCCAGTTGCGTAGGAACGCCAGCACCACCAGCACTGCAAGCAAAGCGCCCTCAAACAAAGTGCTGAGTGCGGATTCGTAGTTGCCATAGGTGTAGAACACCGTTTCATCGACCAGCTTGACGCCGACATTCGGATGATCCGCACGGATTTGGTCCAGCGTCTGGTTGACGGTTTCTGCCACCGAAACTTCCGACGCCCCCTTGGCGCGGAACACCGAGAAGGTCACCACTTGCTCGCCATTCAACCGCGAGAAGCTGCGCAATTCTTTATAGCTGTCTTGCACATCGCCCAGATCGGCCAGCCGCACATGCCGCCCCGAGGGCAGCGCAATCGTGGTGCCCGCCAGCCCCTGCACGGTGCCGGCATCGCCCAAGGTGCGGATCGCCTGTTCACCCGAACCGATTTCCGAACGGCCCGAGCCAAGGTTGGTGTTGGTCGCGCGGATCTGGGCATTGACTGCCGCCGCCGAGATGCCAAAGCTGTTCAGCTTGACCGGGTCCAGCGCCACCAGAATTTCCCGATCCGCGCCGCCAAAGCGGTCAATCCGGCCCACACCGGGGCGGCCCTGAAGCCCGCGCACCACCACGTCATCGACAAACCACGAGACTTCCTCGATGGTCATGTCAGGGGCGGAAACGGCAAAGGTCATGATCGCGTTGCCTTCAACGTCAATCTTGGTGATCTTCGGGGTGTCCACGGCGGCGGGCAGCTTGCCGCGCACCCGGTCCACCGCGTCTTTCACATCCTGCAAGGCTTTGTCGGTTGGCACTTCGATACGGAATTCGACGGCCGAGGTCGATTGGCCATCAACAACTGTCGAGGTGATGTTTTTCACCCCAGTTATGCCTGCCACCGCATCCTCGATGATCTTGGTCACTTGAGTTTCCATCTCGGCGGGCGCTGTGCCGCCTTGGGTGACGGTGACGGCGATCACCGGCACGTCGATATTTGGAAACCTTGTGATTGGCAGCGCGTTAAACGATTGCCAGCCCAGCACCATCAAGATGAAGAACGCGAGGATCGGGGCCAGCGGATTGCGGATTGCCCATGCCGAGATATTCATGCGCCAAGCCCTCAGTTGGTATCGGCGGCCGCAGCCACCACCGGGTTGATATGATCGCCGTCGCGCACAAACGCGCCCGCCTTGGTCACCACGTCGTCGCCAATCTTCAGACCGTCCAGCACTTCGATCCATCCGCCATCGCGCACGCCCGCGGTGATCATGCGCTGTGACACCACAGCGCCTTCCACCAGCATCACCGAAGTTTTGCCGCCCGACGATTTCACCGCCGTGATCGGCACCGCAGCACTGTCGCCTTCATGCACCAGAATGCTGGCCTCAACATACATGCCGGAGCGCACGGCGGCTGCGTCATCAATCGCAATCCGCACCCGGCCCAACCGGGTGACAGCGTCAATGCTCGGCTCGACCAAAGAGATTTTGCCGGTCAAAGGTTTCGCCATGCCCACCAGCAGCAGATCAGCGGTTTGCCCCTTCTCCAGACGGGTCAGATCGCCCTCGGCGACATCTGCGCGCAATTCCAGCGCCCCATCGCGGATCAGGGTGAACATCGGCTGACCAGCAGCCGACGCAATCGCGCCCAGTTGCGCATTGCGCGCGGTGATCTCTCCTGCGAAAGGGGCGGTGACTTCGGTGCGCGCCAGTTGCAGATCGACATTTGCCAGTTGTGCTTCAACCAAAGTTTGCTGCGCCTTTGCGGCCTCAAGGGATTGCACCGCAACCGAAACCTGCGCTTGCGCCGAGACCGAGCCAGCAAGGGCGGTATCTGCCGCGGCTTGGCTGGCCGAGCCTTGGGCTTTCAGTTTCGTGGTCCTGTCAGAAGTGCGCTGCGCCTCAGCGGCGGATGAGTTCGCCGCGATCACCTGCGCTTGCGCTTGGGCGATCTGGGCCTTGGCGGCGGCCAAGGATGCCGCAAGCTGGGCCTTTTGCAGATCAAGCGTCGAGGTTGACAGCCGCGCCAGCGCTTGCCCTGCGGTGACTTTATCGCCGACATCGGCAAGCAAAGCTTCAATCGGTTGGCCCTCAATCAAGGGGGCCACTTGAATGGTTTCCTGCGGGGCCACCAGCCCCGAGGCCAGCACCACATCGCGCAGGTGCCGGATCTCCACCGCCGAGACCGTGATCGCGGGCAGCACTTGCGCGGTGGTTGCAGGGGACTCAGGCGTTGCGGCTTCAGCGCTTTCGGCCCGCATCGGGGGGGCCGTGACGGCTTGCACGGCAATAAGCGCAAATACAAAACGGGAGGTCATCATGGGTCAGCCTTTCGCGCCGCTGGCGGCAACTTCATCAAGTGTTTGATCAATGATACGCAGGATCAGCGCGTTAAGATCATTGCGCAGGGTCTCGTCTTTCTGCGGCATCATCGCCGAAGATTTCACCAACAGCACGATCAAGGCCGCATGGGCCGCAAACCGCGCGCGGGATTGCTCTAGGCTCAGACCCGTGGCTGCGGCAAAAGCCTGCATCAAATAGTCAGCGATCGTGGTTTCCATATGGCCGCAGGCGATGCCAATCTCGGGCTTGCGCAGCGCGGTTGCGGTGATTTCGGCCCACAGCGCGCCATCATGGTTGCATTGGTGCTCGACCAGTTTCACGCGCACCTGTTGCCGCATCGCTGCAATCGGGTCATCCGAGGCGAAAACCGGTTCGAAGTCTCGGGCCATTTCCTCAAGATCAAGCGCAATCAACGCCTGTACGATGGCAGCTTTCGACGGGAAGTAGCGGTAGAAATTGCCAACACTCATCCCTGCCGCGCGGGCAAGGTCTTGCATCGAGGCGCCGTCAAAGCCTTTTTCGGCAAAAGCCTGCCGGGCTGCGGCCAAAATCTCGGCCACGCGTGCATCGGCAGGTGTTTCGGTGGTTTGCAGCATCAGGGCATCGCATCTAATGGAATGAACGTTCATTCATTATCATTGCTGCAACTGCACGGTCAAGCGACTTTCCGCTGGCGTGGTCAAATTGTGCGGTGGCGGCGTGTTGCTGCCCGATTGCCACCGGGGTGCGGCTTAAGTTGCGCGCAGGCTTTGGGCCGTGTATCAGGCGGAAAACCATTGCGAGGGATATAGATGCGTCGGGTTGTTATTACGGGTCTGGGAATGGTCACGCCGCTGGCTTGCGGTGTCGAGGAAACATGGAGCCGACTGCTCGCTGGTCAATCCGGGGCAGGGCCGATCACCCGCTTTGATCCCTCGGGTGTGGTGACGCAATACGCCTGCGAGATCCCCTATGGCGACGGCACCGATGGCACCTTCAACCCCGATCACTGGATGGAGCCGAAAGACCGCCGCAAGGTCGATGATTTCATCCTCTACGGCATGACCGCCGCCGTGCAAGCCGTGCGCGACAGTGGTTGGGAACCTGCCACCGATGAAGACCGCGAGCGCACCGGTGTGATGATCGGTTCCGGCATCGGGGGTCTGACATCGATCGCCGAAACCGCCGTCTTGATCAAAGAAAAAGGCGCCCGCCGCGTCTCGCCGTTCTTCATTCCCGGCAGCCTGATCAACCTGATCTCTGGCCAAGTCTCGATCCGTTTCGGCTTCAAAGGCCCGAACCACGCGGTTGTCACCGCCTGTTCGACCGGAGCCCACGCCATCGGCGACGCCGCGCGTCTGATCCAATGGGGCGACGCCGATGTGATGCTGGCAGGCGGTGCCGAAGCGCCGATTTCCGAGATCGGCATCGCCGGTTTCAACGCCTGCAAGGCGCTCTCGACCAAACGCGCTGACGATCCAACCAAAGCCAGCCGCCCCTATGACGCCGACCGCGACGGCTTTGTGATGGGCGAAGGCGCGGGTGTAGTGGTGCTGGAAGAATACGAACACGCCAAAGCCCGCGGTGCCAAAATCTACGCCGAAGTCCTTGGCTACGGTATGTCCGGCGACGCCCACCACATCACCGCGCCGTCGGAAGATGGCGAAGGCGGCTTCCGCAGCATGAAAATGGCCCTGAAACGCGCCAACCTGGAACCCTCGGCCATCGACTACATCAACGCCCACGGCACCTCGACCATGGCCGACACCATCGAACTTGGTGCGGTCGAACGCATGATGGGCGATGCCGCCAGCAAAGCCACAATGTCCTCCACCAAATCCTCCATCGGCCACCTTCTGGGCGCTGCGGGCGCGGTAGAGGCGATCTTCTGTGTGCTGGCCATCCGCGATCAAATCGCCCCGCCCACCATCAACCTCGACACCCCGGCAATCGCCTCAAAACTTGACCTCGCCCCGAACAAAGCCGTCAAGCGCGAGATCAACGTGGCACTCTCGAACTCCTTCGGCTTTGGCGGCACCAACGCCAGCTTGGTCATTGGCAAGGTCGTCCACTGATGTGGCGCTCTGTCGCCTCCAACGCGCTGACGTTGTTCATCGTGGTGTTGATCCTCGCCTTCGGGCTGATCGCTTGGGGGCGACAAGCCTTCACCGGGCCGGGTCCGCTGACCCAAGCCATCTGCTTCAAGGTCGATAAGGGCGCGAGCCTTGCGCAAGTCAGCCGGGGGCTGGAGGCCGAAGGCGCCGTCAGCGACGCCCGCATCTTCCGCATCGGCGCCGACTATGCGCAAGCTGCGAACGATCTGAAATTCGGCAGCTATCTGCTGCAACCCCAATCCTCGATGGGCGATGTGCTGACCGCCCTGACCGCAGGCGGCCAATCCACCTGTGGCCGTGAAGTCAACTTCCGCATCTCGGTCGCCACCGCCGAAGTCATCCTGCGCGAGCTTGACCCCGCCACCAACCGCTATGTCGAAGTCGCGAAATTCGACCCCGCCAAGGATGCCGCCCCCACCGCTTATCTGGATGCCGCACAGGCCCCCGACATCCGCTGGCGCATCACGCTGGCCGAGGGCGTGACCGCGTGGCAGGTCGTCGATGCGCTGAAACGTGCCGATTTCCTTGAGGGCACCATCGACAAACTGCCCGCCGAAGGCACGCTCTCGCCCGACAGCTACGAGGTCGAAAAGGGCTTTGACCGCGCCACACTGGTTGCCGATATGGAAGCCCGCCAAGCCACAACTCTGGCCGAGTTGTGGGCCACCCGCGCCGAAGGCCTGCCCTATAAAACCCCGGAAGAAGCCTTGGTGATGGCTTCGATTGTCGAGAAAGAAACCGGCATCCCTACAGAGCGTAAACAGGTGGCTTCCGTGTTCATCAACCGTCTGGCCAAGGGCATGAAGCTGCAAACCGACCCGACGGTGATCTATGGCGTCACCAAAGGTGAGGGCGTGTTGGGCCGTGGCCTGCGCCAATCCGAGCTGAAACGTAGCACCCCTTGGAACACCTATGTCATCGACGGCCTGCCGCCGACCCCGATCGCCAATCCGGGCCGCCTGAGCATCGAGGCCGCCCTGAACCCCGACACCACACCCTATCTTTACTTCGTCGCCGACGGCTCCGGCGGCCACGCCTTCGCCGAGACCCTCGCCCAGCACAACGAAAACGTCACCAAATGGCGCGCGATTGAGGCCGCCAAGGGCGAAGAAGCGGCGGTTGGGGTGCAGGAGTAGCCACCCTTCTTGCTACCGAACCGAAAGAAAACTCTGCGGGGCAGAGTTTTCCGGTTCATTGCTCATAAGGCTGCAAGCCGTTGAGCAAGGGGCGTTGTGCCAGAACCCAACGCATCAGAAATCGGGGCGCGCCTGACTGGGCTGGTGCGGTATCGCGCCTACCGGGGGCAGGCAGGCAAGTACCGATTTGTTTGAGAACCAATCGGGCAAGTGGAAGAGTAAAAAGAAAGGTGGTGTAACTCGCGCTTGGGAGAGAACAAGGAAGAGCGAGAAATAGCGCCAAATCCCTCCAAACCTTAAAAATCCCTTAACATCACCACCCCATCCCCTTGATATAAAACACATAAAAAAGGTCCCGAGTTGGGACCGGCCCCGGAACCCCTCGCACCCCCAGCGATTTCTTGACACATCGCGGGCAGCGGCCTAGCCTTCCTTCATTGTATTCTCAAAGGCTTTGCCATGGTCGGATTTCCCGCAGCCCGCGTGACGGACATGCACACCTGCCCGATGTGTCTGGGGGCGCCGTTGCCGATCATCCCGCCCGCGATGGTGACGGTGCTGGTGGGCGGACTGCCCGCAGCGCGGATGACCGACCTCTGCGCCTGCCTCATCCCCGCCTTGGTGCCGATCCCCTCGCTCGACCCAATCGCCTTCGGCTCGCCCACCGTTCTGATCGGCAGCCTGCCCGTAGCACGGCAGTTCGACCCGACGATGAAGGGCGGCGCGATCATCCTCGGCCTGCCCACCGTCCTGATCGGCATCGTGGCGACGCCTGCTCCGGGGGAACCCGGCGCGCTGAACATCTGGGAAGAGGTGTTGGCGGATGGTACCACTGTCACCCATGTCGGCCCCAACATCACCATCGTCGGCACCAAAGCCTACCGCGATGCCGTGGTGCTGGATTTAAAGCGGCTGGACAGCACGCCCACCGGGCATGACCTGCTGAACAGCCTGAACGCGCCGGGCAAGGGTCCGGTGAAGATCGTGGCCAGCACCGGCGGCAACAGCGTCAACGGCACCGGACCGGGAGCGAATTTGAAGCCTGACGGCACGCCGGGGACGGGCTCGGGCAGCACACTGAACTATAACCCGGATAAGACCCAGATCGGCGATGGCACGAAACCCTATATGACGCGACCGCCGGCGGTGGGGCTGGGGCATGAGTTGGTGCATTGCGAGCAGGCGCAGAACGGGACTTGGAGCGGCAATAAGACCGGCGGGGTGGAGAATGACGAGCTGGCGGCGGTGGGGCTGCCGCCCTATCAGAACAATCCACATACCGAGAACAAGATCAGGTCAGAACTGGGGCAACCGCCCCGGACGGCATATTAGATGCGAAGTTTGGCCCTGATCTTTGGGCTGATGACAATGAGTGCCGCGGCACAGGAGCAGGTGATGGGTGTGCTGAAGGATGGCGATATCAGTGTTGGGGTGGTCTGGGAGGCGGCGGACTCAGGCGTGGTCGGGCGCTATAAAGTGCGAAATGCCGGTGCGGCTGAGGTTTATGTGTTTGATCGGCTTTATCGGACTGCGGTGACCGGGTTCCGCACGGTGGACCCGGATTATGCCTGGCATTGGCTGGAGGGCGATGGGGTGTTCCGGGTGGCAAAGTTTGTGCCACAAGTGCCCAGCGGCACGAAGGTGGAAAGCCCCGAGGTCGCCTATGCGCGGGTTTTGACTGCGGGCGGGGTGCTGGAGGGTCGGGTGCTGCTGGCGGGGCGGTTGGATCAGGATTTGCCTTATGGAGCGGCGCCGCCGTTGGCTGCGGTGGACAAGATCACATCCATCGTGTTTTCGGTAGGCTATGCCGAGGTGGACCCACAGGTTGATGCCAACGAAATCAAGGCCGGGGATGAGGCTGTGCTGTCGCTGCCCTACGGCTGGCTGATCGGGCAGCAGAGGATTGTGAGTGCGGAGCCTCAGGCTTTGGCGGTGCCGATGCAGAGGTAGTGTGGCCTGGGGCTAAGAGCCGCCGGCGGGAATATTTCAGAAAGAGCGAGTTGAGTGTTCTGGGAAGGCAGAGTGCTTTCCCAGCTGGGAGCGACTTGTGATTTCAGGGCAACTTGGTGGCATCTTACACAATATGTTGTGGGTTGGCCGCGCATTGATCGGGCGTGACGTGTTTGATGGCGCGATTTATGCCGCTTTGGGCACCGATACTGACCGATCTGCGCGATGTCAAAAGTTAACGAATGGTAAAGCGAAAGTTCTGTAACTATATGATAATAAATGGTTTAACTTGACTTTGCGCCCGCTCTGATCTATAGATTTGGATATGCTGGATGAGGTGTCTGAACGGCCAAGGGGGCAACCCTTTGCGCCGTTTTTTCATTTTACACGTGCGGGGACGGCATGAGAGGCGGGCAAAACGGGCATGACACTAAATTTCTCCCTCGGAGAACAGCCGTCAAGCGATCTGCTGGCGGATGCAGAGCAATATTATGAATCCACGGTCTCGGACCTGCTGCGCACGATCAATGCGCTGAAGGCGGGCGAGTTTGAAGCCTCTAAAGCGATGCCGCAGACGGTGCGCGATTTGCGGCTGGCGTTGGATTTGGTCCATAGTGAAAGGGGACGCGTTGAAAAACTTCGCAAACAAGTTGCCGGGGCTGTCGGAACCGGCACGCTCGATTTACACGCCGCACGCGATGAGATCGGCCGCCGATTGGCTTGCCTCCGCGACGCAAGCGCAGGTTGACGATTTCCTTGACGGCCTGAGCGAGAACGCGCTGCTGGCGCTGCCTTGGATGTTCGAATTCTGGTCACTGCCGCATCAGTTGCCGCCTGCGGGGGCGTGGAAAACCTGGGTGATCATGGGCGGGCGCGGGGCGGGGAAGACCCGCGCCGGGTCAGAATGGGTGCGATCGGAAGTGGAGGGGGCAGGGCCGATGGATGCGGGGCGTTCGCGGCGCGTGGCGCTGGTGGGCGAGACGGTAGATCAGGTGATAGCGGTGATGATTGAGGGCGAGAGCGGGATTTTGGCCTGCTCGCCACCGGATCGGCGGCCGGAATGGCAGGCGACCAAGAAGCAGTTGGTTTGGCCGAATGGTGCGCTTGCGCAGGTGTTTTCGGCGCATGAGCCGGACAGTCTGCGCGGACCGCAGTTTGATGCGGCTTGGGTGGATGAATTGGCGAAATGGCCAAAGGCGGAACAGGCTTGGGATCAGTTGCAGTTTGGGCTGCGGCTGGGGGAAAACCCGCGACAGGTGGTGACGACGACGCCGCAGAATGTGGGCGTGCTGAAGGACATTCTGAAAAACCCCTCAACCGTGATGACCCATGCGCCGACCGAGGCGAACCGGGCCTATCTGGCAGCCTCGTTCTTGCAGGAGGTGCGGACGCGCTATGCGGGGACCACCAAAGGCGCGCAGGAGTTGGATGGGCTGTTGATCGAGGATGCCGAGGGGGCGCTGTGGACGACCGCGATGCTGGAGGCGGGGCGGATTTCTGAGCCGCCGCGTTTGCAGCGCATTGTGGTGGCGGTGGACCCGCCAGTGACCGGGCATGGCAAGTCGGATGAATGTGGCATTGTCGTGGTGGGGGCTATCACCGAGGGGCCGACGCAGAATTGGCGGGCGGTGGTTTTGGCGGATTGCTCGGTCAAGGGGGCTTCGCCTGACCAGTGGGCAAGGGCCGCGATTGCGGCGATGGATCGGTTTGGCGCGGATCGCTTGGTGGCCGAGGTCAATCAGGGCGGCGATCTGGTCGAGGGGGTGATCCGGCAGATCGACCCGCTGGTGCCGTATCGGGCGGTGCGGGCGAGCAAGGGCAAGATGGCGCGGGCGGAGCCTGTGTCGGCTTTATACGAGCAGGGCCGGGTGTCGCATGTGCGCGGGCTGGCGGCTTTGGAGGCGCAGATGTTGCAGATGACGCGGCATGGCTATGTCGGGAAGGGCTCGCCCGACCGGGTGGATGCGCTGGTTTGGGCGCTGACGGATTTGATCGTGGAGCCAGCGGAGACGTATCGGCGGCCTCAGGTGCGCGGGATTTAGGCGTTGCGTGCGGCGCGGAGGAGCGCGCGGTGGCTTGGGGTTGCTTAAACCTTTCCGTTTTAGAACTGCCTTCAGACAAGCGCGGCCTAGACGTGACGGGTTGAGGTCGGGAAGATAGGAGCTTTGACGCATGGTGTTCGATTTTCTAAAGCGCGCGCCCCCCGTGGTGGAAAACAAGGCCTCGGTCACCGGGCGGGTGGTGGCTTGGGGCGGCTCGGGTCGGGTGGCGTGGAGCCCGCGGGATTTGGTGTCGCTGGCGAAGACCGGATTTCAGGGCAATCCGATGGGCTTTCGCGCCGTTAAGCTGATCTCGGAAGCGGCGAGCGCCATGCCGTTGGTGTTGCAAGATGAAACCCGTCGTTATGACAGCCATCCGGTGCTGGATCTGATCCGGCGCCCGAATGGTGCGCAGGGGCGGGCGGAGTTTTTGGAGGCGGTTTATGGCCATCTGCTGCTGTCTGGGAACGCCTATATCGAGGCAGTGCCGGGGGCGGACGTGGTTCCCGGTGAGCTGCATGTGTTGCGCTCGGATCGGATGTCACTGGTGCCCGGCGCGGATGGCTGGCCGGTGGCTTATGATTATTCGGTGGGCGGGCGGACGCACCGCTTTGCGATGACGCCAGAGGTGCAGCCGATTTGCCATATCAAGACGTTTCATCCGTCGGATGACCATTATGGGTTCAGTCCGTTGCAGGCGGCGGCTGTGGCGATTGATGTGCATACTTCGGCGAGTGCGTGGTCAAAGGCGCTGCTGGATAATGCGGCCCGGCCTTCGGGGGCGATTGTTTACAAGGGTGCGGATGGGCAGGCGCAACTGTCTAACGATCAGTATGATCGGTTGGTCAGCGAGATGGAGCTGCATCATCAGGGTGCACGCAATGCGGGGCGGCCGATGTTGCTGGAGGGCGGTTTGGATTGGAAGCCGATGGGGTTCTCGCCTTCGGATATGGAGTTCCAGCAGACCAAGGAAGCGGCGGGGCGCGAGATTGCCACGGCGTTTGGCGTGCCGCCGATGCTGATGGGGATACCGGGGGATGCGACCTATTCCAACTATCAGGAAGCCAACCGGGCGTTTTACAGGCTGACCGTGCTGCCCTTGGTGGCGCGGGTGACGGCGGGGATTTCGCATTGGCTGTCTACCTTTACAGGCGAATTGGTGGAGCTGCGGCCTGACCTGGATCAGATTCCGGCGCTGGCGGTGGAGCGGGATCAGCTTTGGGCACGTGTGGGGACTGCGGCTTTCCTGACCGAAGTTGAAAAGCGCATCTTGCTGGGCCTGCCGCGCATTCAGGAGGGCGAATGACGCCGCCGCGCAAACCGTCTGACGGCTCGCGTTATCTTTACGACAGTTTCGATGCCGCAGCCGCGCGGATCGAGGCGAATGAGCGCGTGGCCGAAGAGCGTTGGGCGGCGCTGGATTATCGGCTGGGCCAGATTGATGCGGTGCTGGAGCGGCTGGAGAAGCGGATTTGGGTCGGCGTTTATGGAGTAGCAGCGTTTCTGTTGGCCCAGATGGCCGAGGCGGTGATGCAGGCGGCGAGCAGATGAAAGGTAACGCGATGAATTGGAAAATGCAGGGCGCGCCGGAGTGCAAGTTTCAGCAGCCCGAAGCGCGGCTGGTGGTGACAGATGGCAGCCGGGTGGAGGGTTACGCCAGCCTGTTTGGCAAACGCGATCAGGGCGGCGATGTGGTGCAAAAGGGGGCATATGCCGCCAGCCTATCGCGGCTGACCACGCAGGGTCGTGCGGTGAAAATGCTGTGGCAGCACGACCCGACGCAGCCGATTGGGGTCTGGGACGAGGTGCGCGAGGATGCCGTTGGCCTGTGGGTCAAGGGCCGCATCCTGCCGGAAGTGGACAAGGGCCGCGAGGCGGTGGCCCTGCTGGCGGCGGGGGCGATTGACGGCTTGTCGATTGGCTACCGCACCGTCAGAGCCGAACGCGATGGCAAAGGGCAGCGCCTTTTGTCCGAGCTGGAGCTTTGGGAAGTGTCGCTTGTGACCTTTCCGATGCTTCCCGAGGCACGGGTTTCGGCAAAGGGCGAAAACCCTGACGGCGATACCTGGCGCAGCATGGTGCAGCTTTTCGACGAAGCACGCCAATCCCTAAGCGCGCGCATTTAGCGGCTTTTCAACAACTTCTGCGACCAAACACGGGGAAACCGAGATGACCGAGACGAAGGCTCGGGCCAGAGGGGCTATGCCCGCTGCCCAGACTGCGATGGCCCAAGACGTGGCCACTTATCCGGGTGCGGACGTGAAAACCGCTATGGCTGGATTTTTGAATGCCTTCAATGGCTTTCAGGTCAATGTGAAACAAACACTTCAACAACAGGACGAAAGATTGACCATGCTGGATCGCAAACAGATGACCTACGCCCGCCCCGCTTTGTCGGCCTCTGCCGAGATGGACGTGCCGCATAAGAAGGCGTTTGGCGCCTATCTGCGTTCGGGCGATGATGACGGATTGCGCGGCCTTGTGCTGGAAGGCAAGGCGATGTCTTCGGCGGTGGCCGCTGATGGCGGCTATCTGGTGGACCCGCAAACGGCGGATTCTATCCGCTCGATGCTGGTGTCGACCTCTAGCCTGCGGGCGATTGCCAATGTGGTGCAGATTGATGCGACCTCGTTTGACGTGTTGATTGACCGTTCGGAAGTCGGTTCGGGTTGGGCCACGGAAGCGGCGGCAACTTCGGAAACCGCGACGCCGACCATTGAGCGGATTTCGATCAAGCTGCATGAACTGTCGGCGATGCCGAAGGCCAGCCAGCGCTTGCTGGATGATAGTGCGTTTGACGTTGAGGGTTGGCTGGCGGGCAAAATCGCCACGCGGTTTATCCGGGCCGAGGCTTCGGCCTTTATCAACGGCACCGGCGTCGATCAGCCGAAGGGGATTTTGCTGCCGACCAAGGTGGCGAATGCGTCCTGGGCCTGGGGCAATCTGGGCTACATCCCGACCGGAGCTGCGGCGGATTTTGCCACGACCAACGCGGTCGATTGCATCATCAGTCTGGTTTATGCGCTGACGGCGGATTACCGCGCCAATGCGAGTTTCATCATGAATTCGAAAACCGCCGGAGCTGTGCGCAAGATGAAGGATGCCGATGGTCGCTTTATGTGGTCGGACGGTCTGGCGGCTGCCGATCCGTCGCGGCTGATGGGTTATCCGGTGCTGATCTGCGAGGATATGCCGGATATTGCCGCCAACGCCTATGCGATAGCGTTTGGCGATTTCAAATCGGCGTACACGATTGCCGAACGTCCCGATCTGCGGATTCTGCGCGACCCGTTCTCGGCCAAACCCAACGTGCTGTTTTATGCCAGCAAGCGTGTCGGCGGCGATGTCACGGATTTTGCGGCGATCAAACTGCTGAAGATCGCGGTGTCCTGACGCCGCTATGACTGCCCGGCTTCCGATGGGGGCCGGGCAATGGACGCGCGCCGATGGGCCGCGCCGTCTGGCTGTTCCCCTCCGTTCGTGCGGTGCGGGGTGCGCGTCCATAGCCGCGCGGGGCGTGGGTTGGGGCATTTGGGAAGGGATTAGGGCGATGATGTTGACGGAAATCACCAGTGTTGCGGCGGGTTCGTTGCCAGTGCAGGCGCTGAAGGATCATCTGCGGTTGGGGTCGGGATTTGCCGATGATGGGATGCAGGATGGGTTGATCGAGGGCTATCTGCGCGCCGCGATGGCGATGATTGAGGGGCGGATCGGTAAGGTACTTTTGGCGCGGCGGTTTAAGTTGGCGCTGGAAGATTGGCGGGCGCGGGGCGAGCAGGCTTTGCCGGTGGCTCCGGTCAGCGCGCTGATTTCGGTGACGTTGGTGGATGTGGATGCGGTCGGCACGGTGGTCAGTGCGGATCGCTACCGCTTGGTGCAGGACATGCATCGCCCAAAGTTGATCGCGGCCGGGGTGTTGTTGCCGAATGTGCCGACGGATGGGCGGGTTGAGCTGGTGTTTGACGCAGGGTTTGGGGCGGCTTGGGCGCAGGTTCCGGTTGATCTGGCGCAGGCGGTGCTGCTGCTGGCGTCGGAGTTTTACGAGAACCGACATGATCTGGGGCAACGCGTGGCGGGTCTGCCGCTGGTGGTGCAGGCGTTGATTGAACGCTGGCGCACGGTGCGGGTTTTGGGCGGGGGGGCGGCATGAACGGGGTGCGGCTGTCGCGCAAGCTGGTGCTGGAAGCGCCGCAGAATGTCGCCGACGGCGCGGGCGGGTTTGCGCGAGCTTGGGCGGTTTTGGGGACATTGTGGGGTGAGGTTTCGCCGGGGGCGGGGCGTGAGATGGCGGGGGTCGAGGTGGTTTTGGCCTCAGTGCCCTACAAGATTACCGTGCGGGGGGCGGCTGTTGGGGCTGTGCGGCGGCCAAAGCCAGAGCATCGGCTGCGCGATGGCGCGCGCGTGTTCACCATTCTGGCGGTGACCGAGCATGATCAGGACGCACGCTATCTGACCTGTTTCGCGCGAGAGGAGGTTCCGACATGAGCTATCAGGCTGCGGCAGCGTTGCAGTCGGCGATATATGCGCGGTTGACGGGGTTTGCGGGGTTAGGCGACGTCAGCATCGTTGATGCAATGCCTGCGGGGACGGTGCCCGGAACGTTTGTGCTGATCGGGCCAGAACAGGTTTTGGATCAATCTGACACATCAGGCGGCGGGGCCGAGCATCGCTTTGAGATTGCGGTGATTAGTGACGCCAGCGGGTTTTTGACTGCGAAACAGGTGGCGGGGGCGGTGTCGGCTGCGCTGGTGGGGGCCGCGTTGACGCTGACCACGGGGCGGTTGGTGTCGATCAGCTTCCTGCGGGCAGCGGCGCGGCGGTTGGAGGCGGGCGATACGCGGCGGATTGACATGACGTTCCGGGCGCGGATCGAGCTTTGACATTTTGGCCTTTCGGGGCGGCAATAGGAGTCGGGTATGGCAGTGCAGAACGGCAAAGACCTGCTGATCAAGGTCGATATGGTGGGCGACGGCACCTTTGTGACGGTGGCGGGCTTGCGGGCGACGCGGATCAGTTTCAACGCGGAAACCGTTGATGTGACGTCTTTGGAAAGCGTGGGCGGCTGGCGCGAATTGCTGGCTGGCGCGGGGGTGAAGACGGCCTCGATCTCGGGGTCCGGCGTGTTCCGCGATGCGACCACCGATGCGCGGGCAAGGCAGATTTTCTTTGATGCCGAGATGCCGCGGTTTCAGGTGGTAATCCCCAGTTTTGGCGTGGTCGAAGGGCCGTTCCAGATCACCGCGATTGAATATGCCGGCAGTCACAACGGTGAGGCGACCTACGAGATGACGCTTGCCTCGGCCGGGGCTTTGACCTTTACGGCGCTGTGATGGCGAACGCTTTTGCGGGCGAAGTGGCGATTGTGCTGGATGGCGTGGCGCATGTGGCCAAGCTTACTTTGGGCGCTTTGGCCGAGTTGGAGGGCGCGTTGCAGGCCGGATCGCTGATTGAGATGGTTGAGCGGTTCGAGTCTGGCAAAGTCTCCACCCGTGACGTGCTGGCGCTGATCGTGGCGGGGCTGCGCGGCGGCGGTTGGCAGGGCACGGCTGAACATCTGCGCACGGTGGAAATTGGCGGTGGCCCGGTCGAGGCGGCTCGGGCTGCGGCGGAGTTGTTGGCGCGGGCGTTTGCTTTGCCGGGCGAGGCATGAAGATCGCGCCGACGAATGGGATGGATTGGCCAGGGCTGATGCGGGCCGGGATGGGCGCGTTGCGGCTGACCCCGGCCCAGTTCTGGGTGCTGTCGCCGATCGAGTTGAGGATCATGCTGGGGGCGGAGGCTGCTTTGCCGCCCCTGACGCGGGCGCGGCTGGAAGAATTGGCCGCCGCCTATCCGGATTTCACAAAAGGGGCGGGCGATGGCGACGGTAGAGGAGTTGCAAGACCAGATAGCGGCGCTTGAAGCCACGCTGTCAGGCACCACGGGCATGGTCGGCACGTTTGAGGGCGAGTTGTCGCGCATGCGAGAAACCATGATGTTCACCGGGCGTGAGGTGAATGTGCTGTCGAGCGGCATCGGCGGCGGGTTGCGACGCGCCTTTGACGGGTTGGTGTTTGACGGGGCCAAGCTGTCGGACGCACTGAAAACGGTGGCGAAATCTTTGGCCGATACGGTTTACGGCATCGCGATGAAGCCGGTGCAGAACGCTTTGGGCGGGGCGATAGCCTCGGGTCTGAGCGGATTGTTGGGTGGGATGATGCCGTTTGAAACGGGTAGCAGTTTCGCCCAAGGCCGGGTGATGCCGTTTGCCAAGGGCGGGGTGGTGTCGCAGGCGACGCCGTTTGCGATGCGCTTCGGGCAAGGGCTGATGGGCGAGGCCGGGCCAGAGGCGATCATGCCGCTGGCGAGGGGTGCCGATGGGCGGCTGGGGGTGCAGACCTTGGGCGCGCGTGCGGTGACGGTGGTGATGAACATCACCACGCCCGATGTGCAGGGCTTTCAACGCAGTCAGGCCCAAATTGCCGCGCAGGCGCAGCGGATGCTGTCGCGCGGCCAACGCAATCGGTGAGGGTAGAATATGGCTTTTCACGACATCAGATTTCCAGCGAGTGTCAGTTTCGGCTCGCAAGGCGGGCCAGAGCGGTTGACTGAGATTGTCACGCTTGCGAACGGCTTTGAGGAGCGTAACACGCCATGGGAGCATTCTCGGCGGCGGTATGATGCGGGGTTTGGATTGCGCAGTTTCGACGATGTGGACGCGCTTTTGGCGTTCTTTGAGGCCCGCCGCGCAAGGTTGCATGCATTTCGTTGGAAGGACTGGTCGGATTATAAATCCTGTGGTGCCAATGCGGTGATTGCTGAAACCGATCAGCAGATCGGGATAGGTGATGGTGTGACGCTGACGTTTGCGCTGAAAAAGACCTATCGTTCGGGGACGGCCAGTTATGTGCGGCCCATCGCCAAACCCGTGGCGGGCACGGTGATTGTGGCGATTGCCAATGATCCGAAGGTGGAGGGGCTGGAGTTCAGCGTTGATGCAACCACGGGGATCGTCAGCTTTGCCACCCCGCCCGATATCGGCGCATTGATCACGGCGGGCTATGAGTTTGACGTACCGGCGCGGTTTGATGCCGATGTGATCAAGACCTCGGTTGCCTCGTTTCGGGCCGGTGATGTGCCAAATGTGCCGATTGTCGAGGTGCGGGTATGAGCGCGCGGCAAGAGTTGCTGGATCATTTGGGGCAGGGCGTCACGACCGTGTGCCGGGCTTGGCTGGTCACGCGCCGCGATGGTGTGCAGTTTGGCTTCACCGATCACGATCTTGATCTGGGCTTTGAGGGGCATGTGTTCAAAGCCAGCTCCGGTATGACCGCGCGCACCTTGCAGCAGACCACAGGGCTGTCGGTGGATAACTCGGAAACCGTGGGGGGGCTGTCGGATGCTGCGGTCGACGAGGCTGATCTGATTGCGGGGCGGTTTGATGGTGCAGAGGTGCGGGCTTGGCTGGTGAATTGGGCAGATCCGGCCCAGCGCATCGAACAGTTTCGCGGCAATCTGGGCGAGATTTCCCGCGTAGGCGGTGCTTTCAAGGCCGAATTGCGCGGGCTGACGGATCGTTTGAACCAACCACAGGGGCGGATTTTTCAGCGCAGTTGCACTGCGGTTTTGGGCGACGCGCGCTGTAGGGTCGATCTGATTGCGCCGGGAAATTTTGCCGAGACAAGCGTAGCGGGCCTTGATGCGTTAAATCGTTGCCTGTTTGAGGGAATCTCGGCCTTTGCAGACCGCTGGTTTGAACGTGGGCGTTTTGTCGTCACTTCGGGGGCTGCTGCCGGGCTGGTGGGGGTGATCAAGTTTGATCGGCTAAGCGGCACCCAGCGCGTCGTTGATCTGTGGTACGACCTTGGCGCGCAGATCGCGATTGGCGATCAGGTGCGGCTTGAGGTGGGCTGTGACCGAATGTCTACCACCTGCCGCACGAAATTCGATAACTTTGCCAATTTTCGCGGCTTCCCGCATATTCCGGGCGAGGATTGGCTGGCGTCTTACCCGGTCAACAGCCGCACCAATGACGGCGGGAGCCTAGGGCGATGACGCCTGCGCTGATCGTCGAGACCGCGCGCGCATGGATCGGCACCCCCTATCTGCATCAGGCCAGCGTCAAGGCCGCAGGGGCCGATTGCCTTGGCCTGATCCGGGGTGTCTGGCGGGAAGTGATCAGCGCAGAACCTGAAAGCATCCCGGCCTATTCGCAGGATTGGTCGGAACCCTCGGGCTGCGAAGACCTGTTGGTTGCGGCTCAGCGCTGGCTGATCGAGAAGAACCGCGCCGATGAGGCGCCGGGCGATGTTCTGTTGTTTCGCATGCGATCTGGTGCTGTCGCCAAACACTTGGGCATTGCGGGTCTGGTTGGCTCCAGCGCCAGCTTCATCCACGCCTACACCAGCCACGGCGTGGTGGAAACGCCGTTAAGCGATCCGTGGCGGCGCAAGATCGCCGCGCGATTTGAATTTCCCTTAGGAGCCTGAACATGGCCACGATCCTTCTCTCTGCCGTTGGTGCATCCTTGGGTGCAGGTTTTGGCGGTACCGTGCTCGGCCTGTCGGGTGCGGTGATCGGGCGCGCCATTGGGGCCACGGTGGGGCGGGTGATCGACCAGAAATTGCTGGGCGCGGGCTCGGAAGCTGTCGATGTCGGCAGGGTTGATCGCTTTCGGGTGATGGGGGCGAGCGAGGGTGCGGCCATTCCGCGTATCTGGGGCAGGGTGCGGGTGTCGGGTCAAGTGATCTGGGCCAGCCGGTTTCAAGAAAATGTCGTGCATTCTGGTGGCGGCAAGGGCACACCGAAACCCTCGAGCAACAGTTTCAGTTATTCGGTCAGTCTGGCGGTGGCCCTATGTGAAGGCGAGATCACTCGGGTCGGGCGGATGTGGGCGGATGGCAATGAAATCCAACCCGAAAGCCTGAACCTGCGCGTTTACAAGGGCGATGAGGCGCAACTGCCTGATCCCAAAATTGAGGCGGTTGAAGGCGCGGGCAAAGCCCCCAGTTATCGCGGCACGGCCTATGTGGTGATCGAGACCCTCGATCTGGGGAAATTCGGCAATCGTGTGCCGCAATTCTCTTTCGAAGTGGTGCGGGCCGCGCAAAGCCCTGCTGCCGACGCGCATCCGGGCTTGTCCAAGATCATCCCCGGTGTCTGCCTGATCCCCGGCACCGGGGAATATGCCTTGGCGACCACGCCTGTGCATTATTCCTATGGTCCAGGCAGCAACCGTTCGGCCAACGTCAATTCTGCCACGGGCAAGACCGATTTTTCCGCATCGCTTGAGCAGTTGACCGAGGAACTTCCCAACGCAAACGGCGTCTCCTTGGTGGTGTCGTGGTTTGGCAATGACCTGCGCTGCGGGTCTTGCCTTGTGCAGCCGAAGGTCGAACAGAAGCAATACGATGGCCAGCCAATGCCGTGGAAGGTCTCTGGCCTGACGCGGGCGGCCGCTCTGGAACTGCCAAAGCTGGAGGGCACCACGGTCTACGGCGGCACCCCTGCGGATCAATCGGTGGTCGAGGCAATCAAAGCCCTGACCGCAGCGGACAAGGCGATCACCTTCTATCCGTTCATCCTGATGGATCAACTGCCCGGCAATACTCTGCCCGATCCGTGGAGCACCGCGACCTCGCAGCCGGTTCTGCCGTGGCGGGGGCGCATCACTGTAAACCACGCGCCGGGGCAATCCGGCACCACAGACCGTACTGCCGCAGCTGCCGCCGAGGTGGCGGCCTTCTTCGGCACCGTCGCCCCCGCAGATTTCGCCATCGCAGGTGAGAGCGTCAGCTATTCTGGCCCAAGCGAATGGTCCTATCGCCGCTTCATCCTGCACTACGCCAACCTGTGCAAAGCCGCAGGCGGGGTTGCCGCGTTCTGCATCGGCACCGAGTTGCGCAGCCTGACCCAAATTCGCGGCGCGGCCGACAGCTTCCCCACCGTCGCAGCGCTGCGCCAGCTCGCCGCCGAGGTAAAAGCCATCCTCGGCCCCATCACCCAGATCACCTATGCTGCGGATTGGTCCGAGTATTTTGGCTACCACACCGAGGATAACCTGTATTTCCACCTTGATCCACTTTGGGCCGACCCTGCCATCGACTTCATCGGCATCGACAATTACACGCCGCTTTCGGATTGGCGCGACGGCGACAGCCACCTCGATGCCCATTGGGGCGACATCCACAATACCGATTACCTGCGCGCCAACATCGCGGGCGGCGAAGGCTTTGAGTGGTATTACGCAACCCCCACCGATCAGGCCGCCCAAATGCGCACCCCGATCACCGATGGCGCTTATGGCGAGCCTTGGGTTTACCGCCACAAAGATCTGCGCGCCTGGTGGTCGAGTTCGCACCATCAGCGCCTCGCAGGGCTGCGTGCTGCCACACCAACCGCTTGGATTGCAGGCTCAAAGCCCATCCGCTTCACCGAATACGGCTGCGCGGCTGTGGACAAAGCCACCAACCAGCCCAATGTGTTTCTAGACCCGAAATCGTCGGAGTCCGCGCTGCCGAAATATTCCAACGGGTTGCGCGATGATCTGCTGCAACTGTCCTATTACCACGCCATGCACAGTTATTGGACCGATCCGCAGAACAACCCCGAAGCCTTGCTTTACAGCGGCCAAATGGTCGATTTCGCCAATTCTTTGGCTTGGGCATGGGATGCGCGGCCGTTCCCGACCTTCCCCGGCAACAAGAGCCTGTGGTCAGATGCATCGAACTACGACAAAGGCCATTGGTTGAACGGGCGCGCCTCAAACGAGCCGCTTGCCGCCGTGATCGCCGATATTTGTGATCTTACGGGAATGCAGGACGTTGACCTAAGCCAAGCCCGCGGCATCGTGCGCGGCTATGCGGTCACCGATGTCGCTTCGGCCCGCGCCGCCCTGCAACCGCTGATCCTCGCCTTTCCAACCGACGTGATCGAGCGCGAAGGCAATTTACGTTTTCAATCGCGCACCGCGCTGAACCCGCAAACCTTGGCGCCGGAAACCCTCGCCATCTCGACCGAGATCGACGGCAGCATTGAGCGCACCCGCAGCGCCGATATTGAAACCCCCGAACACATTCGCCTGACCTTCAACGAGGCGGAAACAGATTTCGCCGTCTCCACCGTTTCTGCCTCATTCCCCGACCGCACAGGCGATGTGGTTTCACAATCCGAACTTCCCCTAACCCTGACCGCCGCCGAGGCCACAGCGATTGCCGAACGTTGGATGGCCGAAACCCGCGTCTCGCGCGACACGGCCCGCTTTGCCTTACCGAAATCCCAGCTTGCCATCGGCGTCGGTGACACTGTCAGCATCGCGGGCGAGTTGTACCGCATCGACCGCGCCGAGTTGTCCGAGTTGCAAACCATCGAGGCCGTCCGCGTTGATCCCAACGTCTACGAGCCCGCCGAAATCTCTGTGCCTGCACGTGGTTGGGTGCCGTTCCAAGCCACCGTTCCGGTCTACCCGCTGTTCCTTGATCTGCCGCTGCTGAAAGGCATCGAGGTCGAATATGCCCCGCATGTCTGCGTCGCAGCCTCGCCTTGGCCCGGTGATGTGGCGGTGTGGAGCGCCATTTCAGACGACAGCTACAGTCTGAACACCACGCTCACTCAACCCGCGATCATCGGCACCACTGAAACGGAACTGACCGCCGCCGAACCCGGCCTCTGGGATCGCGGTGCGACCTTGCGCGTGCGCGTCGAATCCGGTGCACTATCGTCGGTCAGCGAACTTTCCGTCCTTTCCGGTGCAAACGTTGCCGCCATCGGCGACGGCAGCCCGGAAAACTGGGAGGTGTTTCAATTCGCCAGTGCTACCCTCGTGGCACCCAAAACCTACGACATTTCGCTGCGTCTGCGCGGCCAAGCGGGCACCGACGGGGTGATGCCCGCCTTGTGGCCCATCGGCAGCACTTTCGTTCTGCTCAACGACGCCGTCCAACAAATCAACCTACCCCTCTCGGCCCGAGGCTTGCCGCGCTTCTACCGCTTCGGCCCCGCCGATCAGGGTTACGACAGCAGCGCAACCGTCTTGCTGATCGAAAGCTTTGACGGCGCAGGCCTGCGGCCCTATCCGGTCTCGCACCTCTCCGCCACCAAACAAACCAGTGGCGATCTCGACATCACTTGGCAGCGCCGCACCCGCATCGACGGTGACACTTGGCAATCGCTGGAAGTGCCCTTGGGCGAAGACACCGAGCTTTACAGCATCAAAATCACTCACGGCCCCGTCACCTTGCGCGAAACCACCACCTCTGCGCCCGGCTTCAGCTACACCACAGCGATGCAAACCGCTGACGCAGTCAGCGGCGCAATCACCATCGCCATAGCCCAAGTCTCGCAACGCTACGGCAACGGGCCGTTCGAAACCATCACCGCGGTACTTTAACTTGCGCCGTTGCCTTCCCGGCGATCTGTTCGAGGCCGCAGGCCTGCTTGCGGTCTCCACCGATCCCGCCGCCCTGATCACCCGACTGCTTGATCAGGCTGATGCCGCGCACCGCTACGCCAAACGCTTCGGGCGCGCGCATCCCACGTGGGGCAACGGCAGCCTGATGGCCCGCGCGCTTGCCGAACCGGGCCCGCGCCACTCAATCCCGCATTCCGTCCGCTTCTTGTCCGCGCTTGCCCTCGTCGCCAGCCAGCTTGCCAGCCGCAAGCGCAGCGTCTCCTGAAACACGACGACCAAGCGAAATAGTAAAATCCCCCTTGGCCCTGTTGCAAACCAACCCCATATGCTAATCTCTCTGCCAGCAGGAGATATATCATGGCCGAAACCAGTGCTAAAATCAGCCCTCTGGATCCCGTTTGGCGCCGCGTGCGCGAGGAAGCCTTCGACATGGTCCGGGCCGAACCTCTGCTCGGCGGACTGATCCATTCCAGCCTGTTGCACCATCCCAGCCTTGAGCGCGCGCTTGCGTATCGTTTTTCCCTGAAGCTCGCTTCGGGGGAAATGTCCGAGCAAATCTTGCGCGAAATCGCGGACGAAGCCTATTCCTCCGACTCCGAAATCGGCCAATCCGCCCGCGCCGATGTGACGGCGGTGTTTGATCGTGACCCGGCCTGCCTGCGGTTCATTCAGCCGATCCTGTTCTTCAAGGGCTATCAAGCGATCCAAGCCTACCGCATCGGCCATTGGCTGTGGACGAATGGCCGCAAGGATATGGCCTATTTCGTGCAGATGCGCGTCTCGGAAGTCTTTGGCGTCGACATTCACCCCAATGCCCGCATTGGCAAAGGCATCATGATCGACCACGCCCATTCGATCGTGATTGGTGAAACCGCCGTGGTCGGCGACAATGTTTCGATGCTGCATTCCGTCACCTTGGGCGGCACCGGCAAAGAAGACGGCGACCGCCATCCTAAAATCGGCGACGGCGTGATGATCGGGGCAGGGGCAAAGGTTCTGGGCAATATCCACGTTGGTCACTGCTCGCGCATCGCCGCAGGCTCCGTCGTGCTGCATGACGTGCCGCATAACACCACAGTTGCAGGCGTGCCCGCCCGCGTGATCGGCGAAGCAGGCTGCGCGCATCCTTCCGTCACCATGGATCAGTTGATCAACGGCGAACTCTAAGCCCTTCATCCACCCATGAAAAAGCCCGCCGAGATCACTCTCGGCGGGCTTTTTCTATTTCAGACCCTACGCCAGCATCGCCAGCGGGTTCTCCAGATTGTCCTTGATCGCGTTCACCAACAACGCGCCCAAAGCCCCGTCGATCACCCGGTGATCCACAGACAATGTCACCGACATCACCGTACCCACAACCACAGCGCCGTTCTTGACGATCGCCTTGGCAACCCCAGCCCCCACCGCCAAAATCGCAGCATGCGGCGGGTTGATGATCGCATCGAAGTTATCAATGCCGAACATCCCGAGGTTCGAGATCGCAAAGCTGCCGCCCTGATACTCTGCCGGGGCCAATTTCCGATCCCGCGCGCGTTTTGCCAGATCTTTCATCTCGGCGGACAGTGCCGACAAAGATTTCGACTCGGCATCACGCAGCACCGGCGTAAACAGCCCGCCCTCAATCGCCACAGCCACGGCAACGTCAGACTTCTTGAACTGCAACACCCGGTCCCCAGCCCAAACCGCATTCGCCGCTGGCACCTGTTGCAGTGCCAAAGCGCAAGCCTTGATCACAAAGTCATTCACCGAAAGCTTGACGCCGCGGGCTTCCAGTTTGGCATTCAACTCGGCCCGGAACGCCATCAGCGCATCCAGCTCAATGTCGCGCCGCAGATAGAAATGCGGCACGGTTTGTTTGGCTTCGGTCAGACGCGCTGCAATCGTTTTGCGCATCCCGTCCAGCTTCACTTCGGTAAACGGCCGATCGGCGTAGGTTTTCAACACGGTCTCAGTTGATGGCCCAGCTGCCATTGCTGGAGCAGAGGCCACCTTCACCTCGGCCACAGGAGCCGCCGCAACCGCCACAACCGACGCCGCAGCACCCGTCTCGGCCGCCTCAACATCCGCCCGCACAATCCGCCCATGCGGTCCAGAACCTTGAACCAAGGCCAGATCAAGTCCCTTCTCCGCCGCAATCCGCCGCGCCAAAGGCGAAGCAAACACCCGAGCGCCCGCCGCTTTCGCAGCCGCAACTGGCGCAGCCGCCGGAGCCGCGGCAACAGCCGCCACCGGAACCGCTGCGGCTACAGCAGCCTTGGCAGCGGGTGCTGCATCAGCGCTTTCGCCCTCCTCCAGCAACACCGCAATCGCGGTGTTAACTTTAACCCCAGATGTCCCTTCAGCCACCAGAATCCGGCCAATCGTGCCTTCATCCACCGCCTCAAATTCCATCGTCGCCTTATCCGTCTCAATCTCGGCCAAAATCTGGCCGGATTTCACCACATCGCCCTCTTTCACCAGCCACTTCGCCAGTGTGCCTTCCTCCATCGTCGGAGAAAGCGCGGGCATCAGAATCTCTATCGCCATCATCGCCTCCTTAACGGTAGCAAACAGATTTGACGGCGGCGACCACATCAGCGGTCGTCACCAGCGCCAGCTTTTCAAGGTTGGCTGCATAAGGCATCGGCACGTCCTTGCCCGTGCAGGTGATCACCGGCGCGTCCAGATAATCAAACGCCCGCTGCATGATCGTGCTGGCCAGATGGTCGCCAATCGAGCCGACAGGGAAGCCTTCTTCCACCGTCACGCAACGGTTGGTTTTCTGCACAGATGCCAGCACCGTATCATAATCAATTGGACGCAGCGTGCGCAGATCAATCACCTCAGCCGAAATACCCTCTTTCGCAAGTAAATCAGCAGCTTCCAGCGCATACTTCATGCCAATGCTGAACGACACGATGGTCACATCGGTGCCTTCGCGCCAAATCCGCGCCTTGCCGAACGGAATGGTGAAATCCGGCAGATCTGGCACTTCAAACGACTGGCCGTACATGATCTCGTTCTCAAGGAAGATCACCGGGTTCGGATCGCGAATAGCCTGCTTCAACAAGCCCTTAGCATCTGCCGCCGAATAGGGCATCACCACTTTCAAACCGGGAATCGCAGCGTACCATGCGGTGAAATCCTGAGAATGCTGCGCACCAACCCTAGCTGCCGCGCCATTGGCCCCCCGGAACACAATCGGGCACCCCAACTGACCGCCCGACATGTAATTGGTCTTGGCGGCGGAATTCAGAATATGGTCAATGGCTTGCAGCGCAAAGTTAAACGTCATGAACTCGACAATCGGGTTCAGACCACCCCAAGCCGCCCCCACCGCGATGCCAGTAAAGCCCATTTCGGTGATCGGCGTATCGACGACGCGCTTTGCCCCAAACTCGGCCAGCAAGCCTTGGGAAATCTTGTAAGCGCCCTGATACTCGCCAACTTCCTCGCCCATCAGCATCACATTTGGATTGGCGCGCATCTCTTCGGCCATCGCCTCACGCAACGCTTCGCGCACGGTCATGGTTTTCATCGGCGTGCCTTCCGGCCAGTCCGCCGAGGCTTTCGACACAACTGCCGCCGCCGGGGCCGCAACCGCCGCCGCCGGGGCCGCAACCGCCGCCACCGAAGCCGCCACTGCCACAGTCGCAACCGGGGCAGGCGCTGCATCCGCCGATTCCCCAGCCTCGACCAGCACCATGATCGCGGTATTCACTTTCACACCCGAGGTGCCTTCAGCCACCAGAATCCGGCCCACAATGCCTTCATCCGCCGACTCAAACTCCATCGTCGCCTTGTCTGTCTCAATCTCAGCGATGATCTGGCCCGATTTGACCACATCACCTTCCTTGACCATCCACTTTGCCAAAGTGCCTTCTTCCATCGTCGGAGAAAGCGCCGGCATCAATACGTCTACTGCCATGGTGTTCCCCCTCAGGCGTAAATATCGGTCCAAAGCTCCGCCAATGCGGGCTCCGGGCTGGCCTTGGCGAACTCAGCGCTCGCGTTCACAACGTCCTTGATTGACTTATCAATCGCCTTCAGCTCCTCATCCGAGCAAAGGCCAGCGCTCAGCAGCAGATCGCGCACATGTTCGATGGCATCCTTCTCGGATTTCATCTTTTCAACCTCTTCCCGCGTGCGATATTTCGCCGGGTCCGACATCGAATGGCCGCGATAGCGGTAGGTCATCATTTCCAAAATGTACGGACCCTTGCCCGCCCGGCAATGCGCCACAGCCTTCGCCCCGGCTTCCTTCACCGCCAGCACATCCATGCCGTCGACCTGCTCACCGGGAATGCCATAAGCCAAACCGCGCCCGAACAGGGTCTCGGACTTGGTCGAGCGCGCCTGCGAAGTGCCCATGGCGTAGTGGTTGTTCTCAATGACAAAAATCACCGGAAGCGCCCAGAGTTCCGCCATGTTATAGGTCTCATAGACCTGCCCTTGGTTCGCCGCCCCGTCACCGAAGTAGGTGAAGGTCACATTGTCATTGCCCTTGTACTTATCGGCAAACGCCAGACCCGCACCCAAAGGCACCTGAGCCCCCACAATGCCATGCCCGCCGTAGAAATGCTTCTCGCGGCTGAACATATGCATGCTTCCGCCCTTGCCCTTCGAGTATCCCCCCGAACGCCCGGTCAATTCCGCCATCACACCATTGGCTTCCATACCGCAGGCCAGCATATGGCCGTGGTCGCGATAAGACGTGATGCGCTTGTCGCCTTCCTTGGTGCAGGCTTCAAGGCCGACAACCACCGCTTCTTGCCCGATATAGAGGTGACAAAACCCCCCGATCAGACCCATGCCATAAAGCTGCCCGGCCTTTTCCTCGAATCGGCGGATCAGCAGCATCTCGCGGTAGAACTTCAGCAGTTCTTCCTTCGAGACGTTTGATTTCTCTGGGGCTTTTTTTGCAGCCAACTCGGCATCCTCCCGTCACGCTGTTAAGATAGTTTAGTATTAAACCATCTATACCGCATCGGAGAAATAACGCAAAACAGAAAATGCAGCAGGGGCAAAAGGGCAGGGCAACCAACAAAATCGCGCCGCCTTACAAAGCGGGCCGCGCTAACGGCCCTCCTCTCTGCTCAAACATTAGACCGGAATGCCAAGCGATTGCGGTTAGCCCGAGGCTGCAACACCTCAGCAGCCCCAGCCTTTCAGAAAAATTCGAGCACATCACGCAATGTAGGGTGGGGTTTACCCCACCGCGCGTCGTCAGCGGATGACAACCTCATCGGCGCGCAGATAGCCCAACACATCGCGCAGTTGTTCATCCAGCAAATCAATGTCGAGATAATCATCCGACAGCCGCTTGGTCAGATTCTGCAGCCGCGCCAGTTCCGCCTTCAGTTGATCCCGCTCCACCCGCAACTCTGCGGCTTCCGCGTTGATCTGCACCCGGCGGAACACGCCGTAATCGCCCTGAATTGCGGCAAAGGCAAAATAACTGCCCAGCGTGAAGGTGGCCATGAAGAACAACATGCCAGCAAAAGCGGGCCGGGATTGGGTCTGGATCATCTGTCTTGCCTCAAATCCGCCCCTCATACCCGGGGGAGGTTGTTTTTATGATGCCACAAAGCCAAACCCTTGGGAAACAAGAAAATGCTGCCGCGCATAAAATCCGTAAGGCGCGCCAGAACCCTGTCCAGCGCGCCCACCAACCGCAGTCAGAAAACTCAGGCCTTGCCCTTGTAGATATCGACCAACTTGCTCAGCATCGCCAAAGCATCTTCGCGTTTGCGTTGGAACGAATTACGCCCGATGATCGAGCCATTGCCGCCGCCATCACGGATCGCCCGCGCGTCATCATAGACGGCATCGACGCCCTTCGAGGCCCCACCCGAGAACACCACAATCCGCCGGCCCGCGAACGAGGCATCCATACAATGCTTCACCCGAGCCGCTTGGGTTGCGATATCAATCTGCTCTTTCTCATAGACCTTCTTCGCCTCTGGCAGCATCAGATGATCGGTCGACAGCTTGATCTTGATGATATGCGCGCCCAAAAGCGCCGCGATCTGCGCCGCATAGGCCGCCACGTCAATCGCGGTCTCGCCGTCTTTGGTGATCGCTTCGCCACGCGGATAAGACCAGATCACCGTCGCCACACCCTTGGCAGCCGCCTCGCGCCGCATCGCGACGATTTCTTCATACATATCAAGCTGCATGTCGGAACCCGGATAAATCGTAAAGCCAATCGCCGCACAACCCAGCCGCAAAGCATCGTCTACGCTCGCCGTCACTGCCTGATTCTTCCCCGCCGTATCTGACATCAACGAATTGGCCGAGTTCACCTTCAAAATCGTCGGAATCTGCCCGGCAAAAGTATCCGCCCCGGCTTCCAGCATCCCCAAAGGTGAGGCAAACGCATTCAGCCCGGCGTCAATCGCCAACTGATAATGGTAATGCGGGTCATAGCCCGCCGGATTGACCGCGAAGTTCCGCGCCGGCCCATGCTCAAAGCCCTGATCCACCGGCAGAATGATCATTTTTCCGGTGCCGCCGAGTTTACCCTCCATCAGCATCCGGCACAGATTGGCCTTCACGCCGGGGGTTTCGCCTTCGTAATTGGCTAGGATTTTTTGAACTGCTTTGGTCGCGCGCATCTTATGCTCCATCCGGGAAAGGTCAGTTTGGTGGTAGAAAGGTTCGAAGCGCCGCGCAATATTGGTTGCGCTAACAACGCTTTACCAGCGCTTTTTCAGGAAGATACCTGCCATAAACGCGATCATCCGGCGCGGGGCAATGCGGGGCGCGAAGGCAAACAGCTTGTTCATGCCCCCCACCACCTTCACCCGTCGGCCCTTGTTCATCGCTTCCCAGCCTGCAAGCGCCACGCTTTGCGCCGTGGGCAGCGGCAGGCGCGAGATCACCAGCTTCTTCTCCACCTCAGCCGCAGCAAAGAACTGCGTCGCCGTTGGCCCCGGACACACCGCCGTCACCGTCACCCCTGACCCGCGCAATTCCTCGGAGGCGGCTTCGGACAGGCTGAGCAGATAGGCCTTGGTGGCGTGATACACCGCCATATGCGGCCCCGGCATAAACCCCGCCGTGGAGGCCACATTGATGATCCGCCCAGACCCCTGCGCCTTCATATGCGCCGCCGCGCGTTTCAGCAGGATCGTCGCCGCAATCACATTCACCGCAAGGCTATCAGCCTCACGCGGCCAGCCTTCGGCGTCGGTCAGATCACCATTGTGGCCCAGTCCTGCATTGTTCACCAACACGCCAATCTGCCGCCCGCGGCTGGCCTGATCCCACAACCGCTCTACCGCGACAGGGTCGGTCAAATCGGCGGGGATCACCTCGACCGCCACAGTGTAAGCCCGCCGCAGACTGGTCGCATGGGCCTGAAGCTTATCCACCGAGCGCGCAGTGAGGATCACGTCAAAGCCATCTTTGGCGGCCAAAGTGGCAAATTCCCGCCCCAGCCCCTCGGAAGCCCCGGTCACCAAAGCCCAGATCGCCATGCCACACCCTCCGCTCTACGCGACGATCATGCAAATCCGCAGCGCCCGACGCCAGTAGAATTCGCACCGCAGCAAGGCTTTCGTGTCAAACACGGATAAGGCGGCCTCGCAACAACCACCCCCCACGGGTGCAGCCTCGGCGGAGCGAAAACGGCACGCGGCCCGAACGCCCAGCGCGCCACCCGCGCCGAATAGACAAACGCGCCGGGGGCAAAGCTGCCGTCCCAGCGCGTCATAAGTTAACAAAACCTGACCGAGATCTTGTAAACCCTTGATTTGTCACGCATCAAGCGGTTGTTCACGCGTGGACACGCGTTACCCCAGTGCCGCCACGCCCGGCAAAGTCTTGCCTTCCATCCACTCCAGAAACGCCCCGCCAGCGGTGGAAATAAAGGTGAAATCCTGCGCAGCCCCGGCCTGATTCAATGCCGCCACCGTATCGCCGCCGCCTGCCACCGACACCAGCTTGCCATCCTTGGTCAGCCGTGCCGCAGCCCGCGCCGCCGCATTGGTGGCCGCATTGAACGGTTCAATCTCAAACGCCCCCAGCGGCCCGTTCCAGATCAGCGTCTTGCAGCCCTCGAATACCTTGGTCAGCGCCGCCACCGTCTTCGGCCCCGCATCCAAGATCATCGCATCGCTGGGGCAATCCTTGACGCTGACGGTTTCATTCGCAGCCCCCGCCTTGAACGCGCGGGCCACAACCACATCGACGGGCAAATGAATCACACAGCCCGAAGCCTTGGCCTTCTCTACAATCTCTAACGCCGTCGCGGCCATGTCCCGCTCGGCCAGAGATTTGCCAACCTCAACCCCCTGGGCCACCAAGAACGTGTTCGCCATCCCGCCGCCGATCACCAGATGATCGACGCGGCCCACCAAATTGCCCAGCAATTCCAGCTTGGTCGAAACTTTCGCCCCACCCACAACCGCCACCACAGGCCGCACCGGATCGCCCAACGCCGCCTCAAGTGCCTTCAACTCCGCCTCCATCAACCGCCCCGCAGCCGAGGGCAACAGCGCTGCTATCCCAGCGGTTGAAGCATGCGCACGGTGTGCCGCCGAAAACGCGTCATTCACAAACACATCGCCCAAAGCCGCCATCTGCGCGGCCAAGTTCGGATCGTTCTTTTCCTCGCCCGGATGGAACCGGGTGTTCTCCAGCAGCACCACATCGCCCTGCGCGGCCTCAGAAATCGCGGCCTTGGCGACATCGCCCACACAATCGGCCCCAAACACCACGCGGCGCCGCAAAGCCGCTTCCAAAGCGCCCTGCACATGGACAAGGCTCATCTGGGGCACAATCTTGCCCTTGGGCCGATCAAAATGCGCCAGCAACACCACCTTGGCCCCACGTGCGATCAAATCCTCAACCGTGGGCACGATTTTCTCGATCCGCGTCGCATCACTCACCACGCCGTTTTCCATCGGCACGTTGATATCCACACGGGTCAGCACGGTTTTACCGGCCAGACCCATATCGTCGATCGTCTTCCAGGCCATTGATGCCTCCATAACTGTTTGCAACTGTTTCCGCCGATCTCACGCATTCGTCAACCTAGAGTGTGGTGCGTTCGATTGGGGTCTCGTATTCTCTTTGCGCCCGAGGCAGCGAATGCTCTTGCAAACGTGTTCGGGCGCAGAGTGAATTCCCGTCAACGCAACACGCTTAAGCCCTTCCCCTTCCGGCCTTGGATGGTTACTTTCCGCCCCAGATCAAAATAAGGATGCGCCCCATGGCCGAGATCAAAGACCCGGAAAACACCATCATCATCACCCTGAAGGATGGCGAGGTGGTTCTGGAACTGCTGAACGACATTGCACCCAAGCATGTCGAGCGGATGAAAACCCTTGCCCGCGCAAAGGCTTACGACAACGTCTGCTTTCACCGCGTGATTGACGGCTTCATGGCGCAGACCGGCGATGTCGCCAATGGCAACATGGAAAGCGATTTCAACCTGCGCCGCGCGGGCACGGGCGGATCCGAGCATCCCGATCTGCCAGCCGAGTTTTCCGGCATCCCGCATGACCGTGGCACGATTGGCGCTGCGCGTTCGGCCAGCCCGAACTCGGCCAACAGCCAGTTTTTCATCAACTTTTCCGACAACCACTTCCTGAACCGCCAATATACGGTTTACGGTCGCGTGATCAAAGGCATGGAACATGTCGATAAAATCACCAAGGGCGAACCGCCAGCAAACCCCGATCGCATGATCACCGTGCGGGTGGCTGCCGATGTTGCGTAACATCCTTGCAGCCTTGCTGTTGACCGCGGCCCCTGCTTTTGCCGAAGGCGACGGCCCCGGTCCGAACCTGGTGATTGAGGTTTCCGGTGCGGCCAAAGGCGAGATCGTGATTGATCTTGACACCAAAGACGCGCCGAAACACGTCGCCCAAATCACCGCTCTGGCGCAAAAAGGCGCTTATGATGGCGTGGTGTTCCACCGTGTCATTGATGGCTTCATGGCGCAAACCGGCGATGTGCAATTCGGCAAAGCAGGCGGCGATACCGGGCAAGCTGGTATGGGCGGCTCTGATATGCCGAACATTCCGGCTGAATTCTCGGACGTGCCGTTTGCGCGTGGCATCGTTGGCATGGCGCGTTCCGCTGATCCTGACAGTGCCAACAGCCAGTTCTTCATCATGTTCGCGCCGGGCGATTTCCTGAACGGCCAATACACCGTTATTGGCAAAGTCATCAAAGGCATGGATGTGGTCGACGCCATCCAGCGCGGCGAGCCGCCAGCGACGCCTGACGTGATGACGAAAGTCACCGTTCAGCAATAAGAGCGCCCGTTCACTAACGGCGAACATGCAGTCACAAACAAAAAAGGGGGCCAGAACGGCCCCCTTTTCCACACCCTAAATCAATGGCTTAGTCCAAAACCACCAAAGCATGACGCTTCTTGCCCGCCGTCAGCTTTAACGGTTCCACCAGCATCCCAGCCCCCACGCGCAGGCCCGCATCCGTCACCAACTCGTCATTCATCCGCGCGCCGCCTTCTTGGATCAGACGTTTGGCATCCTTGCCAGTGGCCGCTAAGCCCGCGCGCACGAACAGTTGCACGATGCCCAGACCATCCGACAACTCTGACGCCAGCACCCGCAACGTCGGCAAATCATTCCCCACGCCGCCCTTTTCAAACACCTCGCGCGCGGTGGCTTCCGCGGCCAAAGCAGCCTCCACGCCATGCAGCAAACCGGTCACCGCATTGGCCAAAACGATCTTGGCATCATTGATCGCCGAGCCTTCCAATGCGCCCAGCCGATCACATTCCTCCAGCGGCAGTTCAGTATACAGCTTCAGAAACTTCCCCACATCGGCGTCGGTGGTGTTGCGCCAGAACTGCCAGAACTCATAGGGCGAATACATATCGGCATTCAGCCACACCGCGCCAGACTGCGATTTGCCCATCTTTTTGCCGTCCGAAGTGGTCAGCAAAGGTGAGGTCAAACCATACACTTCATGATCGATCACCCGGCGGGTCAAATCCACGCCGTTGACGATATTGCCCCACTGATCGCTGCCGCCCATCTGCACGAGACAGCCATAGCGGCGGTTCAGTTCCAAAAAGTCATAAGCCTGCAAAATCATATAGTTGAACTCTAGGAACGACAGTGATTGCTCACGGTCCAACCGCGATTTGACACTTTCAAAGGACAACATCCGATTGACGCTGAAATGCTTGCCGATGTCGCGCAGAAAGCCAAGGTAGTTCAGATCGTCCAGCCATTCGGCGTTATTCACCATCACCGCATCGGTAGCCCCATCGCCAAACGTCACATACGGCGAAAACGCCCGCTTGATGCCCGCGATATTGTCATCGATCTGCGCGTTGGTCAGCAATGGCCGCTCATCGGCGCGAAAGCTGGGATCGCCCACCTTGGTCGTGCCGCCGCCCATCAGCACGATCGGTTTGCCGCCACATTTCTGCAGCCACCGCAGCATCATGATCTGGATCAGGCTGCCCACATGCAGGCTTTTCGCCGTGGCATCAAAGCCGATATAGCCCGGCACCACGCCCTTGGCCAAAGCCTCGTCAAGCGCCTGATAATCCGTGCAATCGGCGAGATACCCGCGGGTCATCATCACACGCATGAAATCAGATTTCGGATGGTAGGTCATGGCACACTCATGCTTTAAGGTAGGGCGGGTATAGCGGGCGAGGGGGCCAAGGGGAAGATGGCGAAACAGGGTGCTGTTTGGGTTTTGGGCACAATGTCGGGCACCTCGCTGGACGGAGTCGATGCCGCCACGCTGCGCACCGATGGGCATGAGATCTTAGAGTTCGGCCCCGATGCCTACCGCCCCTACACCGCCGCCGAACAGGCCACCATCCGCAAAGCCTTCGGCCAGTGGCCGGGTGATCCAGACGTGGCCGCCGCCGCCGAAGTGGTTGAGACTGCCCATGCCGAAATTCTCGCCCGCTTCTCTGGTGCCGAGATGATCGGCTTTCACGGCCAGACCCTTGCGCATGATCCGGGCCACGCCCGCACCCACCAAGCCGGCAACGGCCAGCTTCTGGCGCAAGCGCTAAACCTGCCTGTGGTCTGGGATTTTCGCTCTAGCGATGTGCAAATGGGCGGGCAGGGCGCACCCCTCGCCCCATTCTTTCACTTTGCCTGCGCCAAGTATATCCATGCCCCCGAACCGCTTGCGATCCTGAATCTTGGCGGCGTCGGCAATATCACCTGGATCGACCCCAGCCAGCCCAACCCAGACACGCCCGGTGCGCTGTTGGCGTTTGACACCGGCCCCGCCAACGCGCCCGTTAACGATCTGATGCAAATTCGCCTTGGCCTTCCCCAAGACGAAAGCGGTGCTTTGGCCACAACGGGGCGCGTGGATGAAAAACTGGTGCAGGCTTTCCTAACCCAAGCCTATTTCCACAAAATCCCGCCGAAGTCGCTCGACCGCAACGATTTCCAGCCGTTTTTCAAGAAAACCCACAAACTCTCCAACGCCGATGCTGCCGCCACCCTGACCGCGATTGCCGCCGCCTGCGTCGCCAAAGCCGCCGAGCATTTCCCGCATCCCATCACCCGTCTTCTGGTCGCGGGCGGCGGTCGCCACAACGCCGCTATGATGGCGCAACTAACGCAACGCATGAATTGCACAGCTGAACCGATTGAAAATGCAGGGTTAAATGGAGATATGTTAGAGGCGCAAGCCTTCGCCTACCTCGCCGCCCGCGTCGCCTTCGGCCTGCCAACCTCCTGCCCAAGCACCACTGGGGTTGCGGCAGCGGTAGGTGGTGGACAGATCAGCCGCCCATAATTTGTGCTGAATTGCGCGTTAACCACAACTCACTCCCCGCGGGGAAGACATAAAGCGCGCGCCGCTACCTTCCCACCGCCCGCGCTTGCCGCACCATCGACACCGTATAAATCACCAGCGCCACCCATATCATCGGAAACGCAATCATCTTGCCGCGCCCAAACGGCTCGCCAAACACGAACACCGCCGTCAGGAAGATCATCGTTGGCGCGATATATTGCATGATGCCAATGGTTGATAACCGCAGCAGCTTTGCGCCATTGGCATAGACCATCAGTGGCACGGCCGTCACCAATCCGCACGACAGCAAAAGCACGGTATCCGACGTCACCCCCGCCATGAAATGACTGCGCCCCGTCGCCTGCGCCCAAATCACATAGGCCAGCGCAAACGGCAACAGGATCAACACCTCAAGGAAAAACCCTTGGTTCGGCCCGATTGGAAGCGATTTCTTGAGGTAAGCGTAAATCCCCCAAGTCACCGTCAGCCCCAAAGCCACCAGCGGCAGCTTGCCCGCCTCAATCGTCAGCACCAGCACCGCCAATGCCGCCAACGCAATCGCGCCTTTCTGCGCGCGGCTTAGCCGCTCGCCCAGCAGCACAGCCCCCAGAAACACCGAGAACAACGGGTTGATATAATAGCCCAAAGCCGCATCCAGCGCATGGCCCGCGCCAATCGACCAAACGTAAATCCCCCAGTTCACCGAGATCAATGCCGCCGTCGCGAAGCCCATCAGCAGCATCCGCGGTGTGCGCAAAGCCACCCACAAATCCGCCGTCCGCCCCGTCGCCCAAAGCACCGCGCCCGCAATCGGAATCGACCAGATCACCCGATGCGCGATCACTTCCGCCGGCGAAATATGCCCAACCGCCTTCATGAAGATCGGCAGAAACCCCCACAAAAGATAGGCGGTCAGCGCAAAGCCAAAGCCACGCAGCGAGTCTTCATTCTTGGGGGAGATGTTTTCCATGGCCCTAGCTACCCCCGCGCCAAGCCCCACGCCACGGCTAACTTGTAACCATTACATTCGCCGCACGAGGTAGCCCTTGGTAAACGCCGCATAGCCATCGGCCGTTTCGCGCAACTCCGTCTTCATCAGCTTGTGCAACGCAGGCAACTGATGAAACGGTACCGCCGGATAGACGTGATGCTCGACATGATAGGGCATGTTCCACGCCAAAAACCGCATCAGCGCCGTGGTGAAGGTGGTGCGGGTGTTCTCAAACATATTCACCACCTGCGGGCAGTCGCCATGCTCGGCCAAAAGATACAGCCGCAGCGCGGGCTGGCCCAGCACGACGGGCAGCAGCCAGACCCAGAACAACAGCGGGCTGATCAGCAAACTGGCCAAGACCGCCGCATACCCCATGATCATCCCCCGCGCCTCGGCTAGGATCCGGGGCAGGGCACTGGCGGGCAAGTATTCCGCCTCCGCCCGGCCACCGCCCAGATCAACCAGCAGCTTCACTTCCGAAATCCAATACGGAAGTCCCGAAACATGCCACAGCCAAGCCTTCAGCCCGCTTGGTTTTTCCGAAGCAAGTTCGGGGTCTTTGCCCGCCAGATTGGTCCAGCGGTGATGCGCCAGATGAAAGTAGCGGAACCACTGAAACGGCAGAAGCAACAAGAATCCGCAAAAGTGCCCTACGGCTTCATTGAACCGTTCCGACGCAAACGGCGTCTTATGCGTCGCCTCATGCTCCAGCGTGAACAAAAACACGATCAGCACACCCTGCACCGGCAGCAAAATCCACCACCCCGGCACACCCAATGCGATCAGCGCACCCACGCCAACAATCGCCCCCAGATGCCCCGCCAAATGCCAAAGCCCGGCCCGATCCGACCGCGCAATCAGCCGCGCCCGTAGATCAGGCGCAAGGTTTGCAACAAAGCTTTTGTGATCCATCGCCGCAATCTGCCGCAGCACATCTCCCCAAACAAGCCCCCCTTTCCAATGCCGAACCCCCATGCAACGCTGAGCGGAAAGGAGGCCCCATGCCGCAATCCGTCCTCATCATCGGCGCAGGCATCATCGGGGCCAGCCTTGCCTTTCACCTCGCGCGCGCAGGGGCCAAAGTGACAGTGTTGGAATCCGCATCCCCCGCCAGCGCCGCCTCGGGCCGCAGCTTTGGCTGGATCAACGCCAGTTTCTACGCATCGCCCGCCCACCACCACTTGCGGGTGGCAGCGATGTCCGCGCATCACCGATTGGCAGCCGTGCTGTCCGACCACGCGCCAAACTGGCAAGGCACTTTGTGGTTTGAGCACGAAGGGCAGGGCTTTGACCAAAAAGCCGAAGAACTTGCGGCCCTCGGCTATCCCGCTACGCCTGTAACCCGCGCCGAAATCGCTAAGTTAGAGCCTCACTTAGCCAATCCCCCCGCTCAAGCCTTGCATATCGCAATCGAAGGTGCCGTCGACCCCGTCGCTCTGACCCGCGCGCTGCTCGCAGCCTCGGGAGCTAAGATTCTAAGTGGTATCGCAGCCAAATCGCTGATTGAAAACGGCGGTCAGATCAAGGGCGTGCGCACGGCGATCGGTCCGTTCAGCGCCGATCATACCGTGCTGGCCGCTGGCATCGCCACGCCTGCACTGCTGGCACCGATTGGGCTTGATTTGCCAATGCTCGCCCGCCCCGGCATCATGGTTTACAGCAAACCTGTCGGCTGGCGCGTCAACCATATCCTTGTCACCCCCGATCAGGAAATCCGCCAAGACCCCAGCGGTGCTTTGCTTGCCCCCGGTGTGGCCAACCATCAGGCAGATGCCTCCGAGTCTATCGCCGTCCCCTCTGCGATGGCCGAAGCCACGATCCACCGCCTGCGCGCCCGCTTCAACGCGCCCGATCTGACACTGGACCGCTTCGCCCTTGGTTATCGCCCCGTCCCCGCCGATGGCCTGCCGCTGATCGGCACTGTGCAACCGGGACTGAGCCTTGCCGTGATGCACTCGGGGATAACGCTTTCCGCTTTGGCTGGAGAGGCTTTAGCGGCTGAAATCATGGGGCAGGGCGAGCATCCCTTGCTGGCCGATTTCCGCCCCGGCCGCTTGCTGAAGTCGCTTTAACCCATGAAAAAACCACGCAAAGCAATACTTTGCGTGGTTTCAAAATCGCTTTCAGAAAGCCTTAGCCGCGCAGGATAGAGCGCCCGGCATATTCCGCCGTCTCGCCCAGCATTTCCTCAATACGGATCAGCTGGTTGTATTTCGCCAACCGATCCGAGCGCGACAGCGAGCCGGTTTTGATCTGGCCGCAGTTGGTCGCAACCGCCAAGTCAGCAATCGTGCTGTCTTCGGTTTCGCCCGAACGATGCGACATCACATTGGTATAACGCGCGCGATGCGCCATATCCACGGCTTGCAATGTTTCGGTCAGGGTGCCGATCTGGTTGACCTTCACCAGCATCGAATTGGCGCAACCGGCCTTGATGCCCTCGGCCAAACGACGCGGATTGGTCACGAACAAATCGTCGCCAACCAGCTGAATTTTGTCGCCCAGCCTGTCGGTCAACAGCTTCCAGCCTGCCCAATCGTCTTCCGAACAGCCGTCTTCAATCGAGATGATCGGGTAATCCGCTGCCAAGCCCGCCAAGAAATCGACGTTCTCTTCGATGGACAGGGATTTCCCCTCGCCCTTCATCTCATACTTGCCGCCCTTGAAGTATTCGGTCGCGGCACAATCGAGCGCAAGGAACATATCCTCACCGGGGCGATAGCCCGCCTTCTCAATCGACTTCAGAATGAAATCAAGCGCATCGCGGGCCGAGTTCAGGTTCGGTGCAAAGCCGCCCTCATCGCCGACATTGGTGTTATGCCCCGCCGCCGACAGCTCTTTTTTCAGAGTGTGGAACACTTCCGAACCCATCCGAATGGCCTCGCGGATGTTTTCCGCGCCCACCGGCATGATCATGAATTCTTGGATATCAATCGGGTTATCGGCATGTTCGCCGCCGTTGATGATGTTCATCATCGGCACCGGCAACATCCGCGCCGAGGTGCCGCCAACATAGCGGAACAATGGCTGCCCGGTGAACTCTGCCGCGGCTTTCGCCACTGCCAAAGACACGCCCAGAATGGCGTTCGCGCCCAGACGCGATTTGTTCGGCGTGCCGTCCAACTCGATCATGGTGCGGTCGATGCCAACCTGTTCGGTCGCGTCAAAGCCCACGATTTCTTCGGCCAACTCGCCGTTGACTGCGGCCACAGCCTCTAACACGCCCTTGCCCATATAGCGCGATTTGTCGCCGTCGCGGCGCTCGTTGGCTTCATGCGCGCCCGTCGAGGCCCCCGATGGCACCGCCGCACGGCCCTGCGCGCCGCTTTCCAGCAACACATCAACTTCAATGGTGGGATTGCCGCGGCTGTCGAGAATCTCGCGGGCGTGGATATCAATGATCGTGCTCATGTCAGGCCTCCAAATGGGCGGAAATGGTGCTCTCTTGGGCGTCTTAGCCCAAGGGTGCGTTCAAGGAAAGCGCGTGTTTGCGGGCGCGTTCGCGCGCAAACGAATAAAGCCCCGAGGCGACGATAAGCCCCGATCCGCACAAGGTTATGACATCGGGCCATTCGTGGAACACAAACGCCCCGATCAGTACCGCAAACACCAGCCGGACATAGCGGAAGGGAGCGACCACCGAAATCTCGCCAGTGCGGGTCGCTCCAATGATCGCCCAATAGCCGCCGGTGCCGAACACAAGCGCCCCGATCAAAGCGTAGGTTTCCCAGAGGGTTGGCACAGCCACTTCACCCGATCCCGCCATCATCAGCGCGCCCAGCAATGTCACCGCGAGCAGACCCCAAGCCGAGACCTGCGCGGTGGAACTTTCCGGTGGAATCTTCCGCGCGGCCAAGTCACGCAAAGTCAGCCCCGCTACGGTGATCAGCACCCACAACGCCTCGGGGCGAAACCCATCCAAACCGGGGCGGATCACCAGCAGCACGCCGGCAAAGCCGACCGCAATCGCCGACCAGCGCCGCCAGCCGACCTGCTCTTGCATGAACAAAGCCGCCGCCATCGTCACCGCCAAGGGCATCGCCTGCAAAACCGCTGAGACGGTAGACAAAGGCACGGTGGCAAGTGCGGTGATATAGGCGAAAGTGCCGACCATTTCACCAAGCCCGCGCGCCAAAACCCAAGGGTGCAACGCCTGTTTGGTGAACACCTTTTGCCGCTGCTGCCAAGCCATCATCACGAACACCACAACGCCAAACACGCCGGAAACAAACACAATCTCACCCACAGGCAGGCTGGCGGCTGCCCATTTCAGGAACATGTCCTCTAGCCCAAACAGGGCCATCGACACCACCATCAACAGGATGCCGCGCAGGTTATCCGAGGCCAAACTCTATCCCTTCTTGACCGGAACGCCGAGCAGTTCCAGACGGTGTCCGATCAACCGATAGCCCAGTCGCGCCGCAATGCGCTCTTGCAGGGCTTCAATCTCGGGGTCCACAAATTCAATGACTTGCCCGGTGTTCACGTCGATCAGATGGTCGTGGTGATCGCGCTCGGCATCTTCATAACGGGCGCGGCCATCGCCAAACTCCAGCCGCTCCAGCAGGCCACATTCCTCAAACAGCTTGACCGTGCGATACACGGTGGCAAGGGAGATCTTCGGGTCAACCTGCGCTGATCGCGCATAGAGTTCTTCCACATCCGGGTGATCTTCGGCCGCCGCGATCACCCGTGCCACCACACGGCGCTGATCGGTCATCCGCAAGCCCTTGGCGACCCCGCGCGCGATCAGATCCGACATGACAAGGTCCCCTACATTGCCCGGTTTGTTATGGCGCGTGTAAGGGAAACCGCGCGGTGCTGCCAGCGATTTTGCAGCCCTTGACTTCACCTTGCTGCCCCCAGAGGTTGGCGCAAAAATGAGGGCAAGATGCGTAAAGAGCGGCTGGACAGGGTAGGGCTGGCGGCGCTGATTGCGGTGACGTTCTTGTTGGCGGTCAATCAGATCGTGGTGAAAGAGGTCAATCGTGGCTTGCAGCCGGTATTCTTTGCAGGGTTGCGCTCGGCGTTGGCGATTGTGTTCGTCTATGCGTGGTTGAAGTATCGTGGGCTATGGGATCGGATTAAGATTGCCGATCTTGGCCCCGGCCTTGCCATTGGCGCGGTGTTTGCAGCCGAGTTTCTTTGTCTTTTCATAGCCTTGGACCTGACGGCTGTCAGCCGCGCCTCGGTGATCTTCTATTCCATGCCACTTTGGCTGGCCGTTGCTGCGCATTTCTGGCTGCCGAATGAGCGGATCACGCCCAAGCGGGGATTCGGGCTGGGTCTGGCCTTCATCGGCACCGCTTGGGCGATTCTGTCAAAAAGTCCCTCGGGTCACGCAAGCATTGCGGGCGACATGTTTGCTCTGGTCGGCGCCTGGGGCTGGGCGGGCACCGCATTTTTGGCACGCAAGACCCGGCTGCGTGAGGCTGGACCAGAAGCGCAACTGTTCTGGATGGTGTTGATTTCAGCGCCAATTTTACTGGCAGCAGCACCGTTTTTCGGCCCGCTGATCCGCAATATAGAGCCCATTCACTGGTTTTGGCTGGTGTTTCAGGCGGGAGTGATTGTCGCCGGTGTGTTCATCACTTGGCTGTGGTTGCTGTCTGTCTACCCGACCTCGACCGTCGCCAGCTTTTCCTTCCTGACCCCGCTGTTCGCCATTATCTTAGGATACTTAATTTTCGACGAAGCGTTGTCTTTTGGCCTCATCATGGCCGCCGGATTCGTCGCGGCGGGAATCGCGTTGATCAACCGCAGGTAGCGCATGGCTTTATCCACAGCCTGTGGAGGAATCAGCGCGCTGCTACGGCACCTGAGCCAAACCACGCAAGCATGCCGTGAAACTTGGGTTTTTGCGGCAGTTGCGATGCCACATTAAGCGCGATTTTGCAGACAGGGCTGCAAAAGGCTTACATCCGGGTAATGGCAGGTCTAGATATGCGCCGCAGGTCAAGCACAAAATCTAGTGTTTAAGTGTAAAAAATTCGTTGATGCGGCGCAAGAATTGCGACAATTTGACGACGCACCACCCGCTGCCACAAGATGTAGTGTGCCAGCAGAATGCCCAACCCTAGGTTTGCGCTCCCTGACGGAGCCATAGCGCCCGCATTTGGTGGCGCGGCAAGCACGGGACGGCGGGGTGCAGGGATTGTGGGACACAGACGCGGCGCAGCAGAAACCGCGCGAAAACATGGGACAGGCAGATGAAGATCGAGCGGAAGTTTACCACCGAAGCAACCGGTGCTTATGGCGCGTTGGCGTTTTCGACCACGGTGTCGGAAATCCGGAATCCTGATGGCACGGTTGTGTTTCGCAATGAAGCGGTCGAGGTTCCGCAGGGCTGGAGCCAAGTGGCTTCCGATGTTTTGGCGCAAAAATACTTCCGTAAAGCGGGTATCCCGGCACGGCTCAAGCGCGTGCGCGAAAAGGATATTCCGAAATTCCTCTGGCGCTCGGTGCCCGACGAGGATGCTCTGGCAGTGCTTCCTGTAGAAGAACGCCTGGTCGGTGAAACCTCTGCCAAGCAGGTCTTCGACCGTCTGGCGGGCGCTTGGGCCTACTGGGGTTGGAAGGGGGGCTATTTCACCACCGAGGCTGATGCCCGCGCCTATTATGACGAAATGCGCTTCATGCTGGCGCGGCAGATGGCAGCGCCGAACTCTCCGCAATGGTTCAACACCGGGCTGCACTGGGCCTACGGCATTGATGGCCCGTCGCAAGGCCACTACTACGTCGACCATATGACGGGCGTGCTGACTAAATCTAGTAGCGCCTATGAGCATCCGCAGCCGCACGCCTGCTTCATCCAATCGGTGAAGGATGATCTGGTCGGCGACGGTGGCATCATGGATCTGTGGGTGCGCGAGGCGCGCCTGTTCAAATATGGCTCGGGCACTGGTACCAACTTCTCCAGCCTGCGGGGCGAGGGCGAAAAGCTGTCGGGTGGCGGTAAATCCTCGGGCCTGATGGGGTTTCTGAAAATCGGCGACCGCGCGGCGGGTGCGATCAAATCCGGGGGCACCACACGCAGGGCTGCAAAAATGGTGATCTGCGATATGGATCACCCCGATGTTGAGGCTTTCGTGAACTGGAAGGTGATTGAGGAACAAAAGGTTGCCTCGCTGGTTGCCGGTTCCAAAGCCCATGAGTTGAAACTGAACGAGATTTTCACCGCGATCCGTCAGTGGGATGGATCAAGCGACGACTCGGTGGACCCGGCCAAGAACCCGGCGCTGAAAGCCGCGATCCGTTCGGCCAAAAAGGCTATGATCCCGGACACTTATACCAACCGTATCCTGCAATACGCCAAGCAAGGCTTCACCAGCATTGAATTCCCCACCTATGACGTGGATTGGGATTCCGAGGCATACATTACCGTCTCCGGCCAGAACTCCAATAACTCGGTCCGCGTCACCGATGCTTTCTTGAAAGCCGTGAAAGACGATGCCGATTGGGCGCTGATCCGGCGCACCGATGGCAAGACCGCGAAAACCCTGAAAGCCCGCGATCTGTGGGATCAGGTTGGCCATGCCGCTTGGGCCTGTGCCGATCCGGGCATCCAGTTTCACGACACAGTAAACGCCTGGCACACCTGCCCGGAAGATGGTGCCATTCGCGGCTCTAACCCCTGCTCGGAATACATGTTCCTTGATGATACCGCCTGTAACCTTGCCTCGATGAACCTGCTGACCTTCTTCAAGGACGGCAAGTTTGACGCTGACGCCTACATTCACGCCACCCGGCTGTGGACGGTGACGCTGGAGATCTCTGTGATGATGGCGCAATTTCCGTCGAAGGAAATCGCGCAACTGTCCTATGATTTCCGCACCCTGGGTTTGGGTTATGCCAATATCGGCGGGCTTTTGATGAACATGGGGTTGGGCTACGATTCCACCGAAGGCCGCGCCTTCTGTGGTGCTTTGACGGCACTGATGACCGGGGTTTCCTATGCAACCTCCGCCGAGATGGCCTCCGAACTCGGCGCTTTCAGCGGCTATGCCCGCAACGCCCAGCACATGCTGCGGGTGATCCGCAACCACCGCGCCGCAGCCTATGGCAAGACCAGCGGGTATGAAGGCGTCAACGTCAATCCGGTGGCGTTGGATGCCGCCAACTGCCCCGACCAAACGCTCGTGACACTGGCAAAATCGGCGTGGGATGAGGCGCTGACGCTTGGTCAAGCGCACGGTTACCGCAACGCGCAGACCACGGTGATTGCACCAACGGGCACCATCGGTCTGGTGATGGATTGCGACACCACAGGTATTGAGCCTGACTTCGCGCTGGTGAAGTTCAAGAAACTGGCGGGCGGTGGCTATTTCAAGATCATCAACCAATCGGTGCCTGCGGCGCTTGAAAAGCTGGGTTATACCACGAGCCAAGCCGCTGAAATCGTGGCCTATGCCGTCGGTCATGGCTCGATCGGCAATTGCCCCGGAATCAACACCACCGCCCTTGTCGGCCACGGCTTTGGCGCGCGTGAGTTGGAAAAGATTGAGGCAGCTTTGCCATCGGCTTTTGATATCCGCTTTGTGTTCAACCAATGGACGATTGGCGAGGATTTTTGCAAGAAGACCCTCGGAATCCCGGCAGAAAAGCTCCGCGACCCCAGCTTTGATCTGCTGCGCCATCTGGGCTTTACCAAAGCCCAGATCGACGCCGCCAACGACCATGTCTGCGGCACGATGACACTGGAAGGCGCGCCTTTCCTGAAGCCTGCGCATTATTCGGTGTTCGATTGCGCCAATCCGTGTGGGAAAACCGGCAAGCGTTACCTGTCGGTGGACAGCCATATCTACATGATGGCCGCTGCCCAGTCGTTCATCTCGGGCGCGATTTCAAAGACCATCAACATGCCGAATTCGGCGACGATTGCCGAAACGCTTGCGGCGTATGAATTGTCGTGGTCCTTGGGCATCAAAGCCAACGCGCTCTATCGCGACGGATCAAAGCTGTCGCAGCCCTTGGCCTCGGCCTTGGTAGAGGATGACGAGGAGGCTGAAGAAATCTTGTCTTCGGGCTCGAACCAAGAAAAAGCCGCCGTTCTGGCCGAGAAAATCGTCGAGAAGATTATCTACAAGGAAATCATCCGTACCAGCCGCGAAAAGCTGCCCGAGCGCCGCAAGGGCTACACCCAGAAAGCCATCGTCGGAGGGCATAAGGTCTACCTGCGCACCGGCGAATATGTCGACGGCCGCTTGGGTGAGATTTTCATCGACATGCACAAGGAAGGTGCGGGTTTTCGCGCGATGATGAACAACTTCGCCATCGCGATCTCGGTCGGCCTGCAATACGGCGTGCCGCTGGAAGAATATGTCGAGGCCTTCACCTTCACCCGCTTCGAACCGGCAGGCATGGTTCAAGGCAACGATTCTGTGAAAAACGCCACCTCGATCCTAGATTACATCTTCCGCGAACTGGCGATTTCGTACCTTGATCGGACTGACCTTGCACATGTCAAACCCACGGGTGCCTCGTTCGACGATCTCGGTCGCGGGGTCGAGGAAGGCAAGCGCAACGTCTCGGAAGTGACCGATCAGGCGGCCACCCGTGGGCTTGAAGTGTTGAAACAGATCAGCTCAACGGGCTATCTGCGCAAGCGCCTGCCGTCGGAACTGGTGATGCTGCAAGGTGGGATGGGGGCGACAGCGCTGGCCAACGGCACCGATCCGGTCTCGGCGCTGAACATGCTGATCCCCGAAACCGCCCGGTCGATGGGTGGGGCCATCAGTGGCGGCACGGCGCTGGCGACGGGCACCGTGACGATGGACCTGCGGGTGAAAGCAAAGATGCAAGGCTACGAGGGCGATCCTTGCGGCGAGTGCGGCAACTACACGCTGGTCCGCAACGGCACCTGCATGAAGTGCAACACCTGCGGCGGGACGAGCGGCTGCAGCTGAGAAGAATTGAGTTTTGTTGTAGGTCGGGGCAATGATGCTCCCAAATCGGGGCACAATCGTCCCGGCTGGGGGCAAAGCTCGTCCCAAAGCGTAAACTTGGGAATAGTTAGTGCTGGCTATACCGCTGTGTTTACATTGAAAAACTCCGGAAAACCCAATAGAAATAAGGGTTTTCCGGTTTTCACTCTTCGGCCTGTGGCAGCCTTATCCGTGTCATGTTGCCAAGGAACTTTCGTGGCCCCGCCTAAGCTCATCAACATTGCCCTTGCCGATCCGACGCTGCAGAGAACATTGTCTCTGGAAGAGGTGCCATCATGGTTCCCAGGATAAACCTTGCAGATCCTGATATCGAGCCAACCGACGAGGAGCTTCGATCTCTGTCGTGGGCAGCGCGCGACACCGCCATTGCGCGGCACTTGCACGTGGAGGCCAGCTCCCGGGCCGAAATGAGAGGCAATCTACGCGCTTCCAGGGCTTCAGCCGCGCGGTTGATCCAGTAGGCAGGCCATTGGATGACATGTGAGGGGGCTTGGTATGACAGGAAATGAACAGCCCTCTCGGCACGACCCGACAGCTATGCGCCGACATGTACACGAATGTGAGGGACCGTTCGACATCCCGGCATATATAAACTGGCCTGAATCCTGGGCCGGACCAGAAGCAGACAAAAATCAAAGCTTATTGTAACCGCGTGCTGCGTTGCGGGGAAAGGGCTTCGTGCTTCCACCGCTGCGACCTGCACAATGCGAGGCTGTCCCGGAGTTTTGAAACAGGCGATGGATTGAACTGGTGCGACCCCTCGGCCCGGCAATGACTTGAGGGGCTGCAAGCCCACCTAGTTCCTCGGGTCGGTCTGACATCGGAATTTTCTACAAAATCAGTGAACGTGTGTTTGCGTTCATCACCGGTGTCAGCCTAGCATGGGTTGAGCTGGCGTGATTTGTTTTTCCGTATTTTCAACGGGATCGCCTTGGAGGCTGACCTTGGACAACCTGATCTAATTCAACCAGGAATTGCTTCTGGACCTGCGTGCCGAAGGGGCAGAGACCGATCTTCCTATCGGGGATCTCGCCTTTGAGCGCCTATGTTCGACGCTGGAGGCCGAGGGAGAGATCGAGACCTCCGATCGGACCGAGTATCGTGGGTCGTCTTCCGGAAAATCTCTGCGCATCGACGGGCACGGCGGCGATCCACGGGAGACGGACGGCGTGCTCAGCGTCATCGCCTGCGAGATCTTCGAGGATGACACGCCCGCAAGCCTGAACGCCGCAGATGCGAAAAAGCACTTCGGCCATCTCATCAATTTCGTGGCCGCGGCGCGGCGCCGGGATTTCCGTGACGAGCTGCATATCGAATCTCCGGAATTCGGCGTCGCCACCATGATCGCCGAGGCTTGGCCCGCGATCACCAAGGTCAAGCTGATCCTCGTGACCAACGGGGTCTACAATGCCCGCACCGACGCCGTACTGGCAGGCAAGATTGCCGACATTCCGGTCACCTACAACATTTGGGACCTTACCCGCATTCACCGGGTGGAGACGACGGGCTCGAAAGAAAAGATCATCGTGAAATTCGCCGAGGATTTCGATGGTGCCTTGCCCGCGCTCGCGGCGTCCGGGCCGGATACTGAGTACCCGTCCTATCTCGCCGTGATCCGGGGCCGCCAGCTTGCCGACATCTATGAGAAATGGGGCGCACGGCTGCTGGAATCCAACATCCGCAGCTTCATCCAGGCGTCACGGAAATCGGTGAACGACGGCATCCGCAATACAATCAAGGCCGAGCCGGAGATGTTCTTCAGCTACAACAATGGGTTGTCGGCAACCGCAGATGCCATCGAGACCGAGGTCGACGGGGCGGGGGTTCGGATCGTGTCGGCCCGGAACCTGCAGATCGTCAATGGCGGGCAGACCACGGCTTCGCTTCACGCTGCCCTGAAGCACAGTCCGGAGAACCTCGGACAGGTCCATGTCCAGCTAAAACTGACGGTGGTGCCGGCGGACAGCTCGGACCAGGTGGTGCCCAACATCTCGCGGTTCGCCAACAGCCAGAACAAGGTCAGTGCGGCGGATTTCTTTTCGAACCACCCGTTCCACATGCGGATGGAGGGCTATTCTCGCCGGGTTCTCGCACCGCCGCCGGAAGGGGCCAGCCGCCAGAGCCGCTGGTTCTATGAGCGTGCCCGGGGCCAGTATCAGGTGGAACGCGCGAAACTTGGCACGGCGGACCGCAGACGGTTTGACACCGAACACCCAAAATCCCAGCTGTTCGCCAAGACCGATCTTGCCAAGGTCGAGTTGTCCTTCCGCCTCAAGCCTGACACCGTCAGCAAAGGCGCGCAAAAGAATTTCGCGGCCTTCGCGGCCGATATCGGTGAAGCTTGGACAGCGAGCGACAAGAAGTACGACGAGACGTGGTTCAAGCGCCTCGTGGCCAAGGTGATCATCTTCCGGGCCTTGGAGAAAGCTATCCCCAAGCAGGACTGGTACCCCGGCGGCTACCGGGCCAACATCGTGACTTATGGGATCGCGAAACTGGTCCATGATGTGGAAAAGATGGACAAGGTTCTCGACCTTGATGCGGTGTGGAACTGCCAGCGGGTTGCCGCGCTGAACGCCTGGCTGGAGCAGCGTTGCCTCGCGTTGTGGCGGGAGACCGCCCATGGCAAGCAGCCCGGCACCATCGCCGATGTCTGGGCTGAGGAACAGGCCGCGCTGATGCCGTTGCCCGTTGCTTTTGACG
>NZ_JAUSBA010000021.1 GCF_030652235.1 Cypionkella sp. | reverse complement strand
AGCGGAAAGAACGGCGATATCCGCGCCATCTGGGCTTCGGAAAGCAGGAACATTTCGGTCATGGCAGCACCCCCTTGGTACCGCCAATGAATCAATGGATTGCCCCGAGAGCAAGCGATTTAATGAGTCCAGAGCCTAGGTTCTTGGCGGCCACCAGTTGCGCGTTGCCATCAGCTTCGGCCCCGGCAAGCTTTGCTTCCCAAGCCTCGATCATATGATCCCAGATCGCAGAAGCCTTCCGCATTGCCACAAGCGCGCTGTCGGTGTGCATTGAAAGCCAAACATACTCACGTTCTTCCGCAGACGCATCCCGCCGAGGCACGCGCTTTCTAATATGCAGTGTGGGTTCTCGCCGAGTGAACTTCAATTTGACATCATGCGCGAAGTCGCTCTAGGGCTGCAAAGGGGTATTGCAATGATAATTTAGCAGCAAATTGAGCAGAAAAATGACTATATCTTTTTAATTCGAGCCATTATTTGATCAGGCAATTATAAATTATAACATATTAAACAATACGTTAGGAAATTTTTTAACACTGGAGCGCCCGACACCTTGCGTAGGTGTCGGGCGCTCCAGTCTTTGTCGCTTGCGCTCACGCAGAAGGCTCCATCGGCGCGGCTGGCGGTTCCACCAGCTTCGGCTTGCGCGCCCGGGTTTTCGGGATCGCAATGACACCAGAACCCCCACTTGGACCGTCGCCCATGCCATCATCTACGGCACTGGGCGTATCGCCCGCGACAACCTTGCGGATTTCCTCGCCGGTCAGGGTCTCATATTCCAACAACCCCTTCGCCAACCGCTCAAAGCCTTCGGCCCGCTCGGTCAGGATGCGGCGCGCGGTCTCATAGCCTTCGTCGATCAGGCCCTTAACTTCCTGCTCGATCAGCATTTTCGTCTCAGCCGAAACCGAAAGCCCGGCGGTTTTACCCTGATAGCCTTCATGCGCTTCGGCGTAGTCAATGTTGCCAACCGCATCCGACATGCCCCAACGCATCACCATCGCGCGCGCCAAGCCCGAGGCTTGCTGGATGTCACCAGACGGCCCGTTTGAGACAGTATCCTCGCCCCATTTCAGAATCTCGGCGGCCTTACCGGCCATCGTCATCGCGATCTTCTGCTTGCACTCATCCTTGTGCCAGTTCAGTCGATCAATCTCGGGCAACGACACCACCATGCCCAAAGCGCCACCGCGCGGGATGATCGTCGCCTTATACACCGGATCGCATTTCGGCAAAGCCATGCCGACAATCGCGTGGCCCGCTTCATGGTACGCGGTATGCTCTTTCTGCTCATCGGTCAGCACCATCGAGCGGCGCTCGGCCCCCATCATCACCTTGTCTTTGGCGTTTTCAAAATCAGACATTGTGACAAAGCGGCGGCCGACGCGGGCGGCCAACAGGGCTGCCTCGTTCACCAGGTTCGCAAGGTCTGCCCCCGAGAACCCCGGCGTGCCGCGGGCGATCACCCGCAAATCAACATCCGGGCCCGACGGCACTTTGCGCGCATGCACCGACAAGATTTTCTCACGGCCTTTGATATCAGGATGCGGCACATGGATGGTGCGGTCAAACCGGCCCGGACGCAGCAAAGCCGGGTCCAGCACGTCCTTGCGGTTGGTGGCCGCGACGATGATCACGCCTTCATTGGCATCAAAGCCGTCCATCTCCACCAGCAGCTGGTTCAGGGTCTGCTCACGTTCATCGTTACCACCGCCGACGCCGACACCACGGGCACGACCCACAGCGTCAATCTCGTCGATAAACACGATGCAGGGCGCGTTTTTCTTGGCTTGTTCAAACATATCGCGGACACGGGAGGCCCCGACACCGACGAACATCTCAACAAAATCCGACCCCGAAATACTGAAGAACGGCACGCCCGCCTCACCCGCAATCGCCCGCGCCAGCAGGGTTTTACCGGTTCCCGGAGGGCCTACCAGCAAAGCGCCCTTCGGAATTTTGCCGCCCAAGCGCGAGAATTTCTGCGGATTGCGCAGGAATTCAACGATCTCCTCAAGCTCCTCTTTCGCCTCGTCAATGCCCGCCACGTCGTCAAACGTCACCCGGCCTTGCTTTTCGGTCAGCAGCTTGGCGCGGGATTTCCCGAACCCCATCGCCCCGCCTTTGCCGCCACCCTGCATCCGATTCATGAAGAAAATCCACACGCCGATCAGCACGATGAACGGCAACCAGACCGACATCAGCGACAGAATGCCGGATTGTTGCTGGCTTTTTGCACGCACTTCAACGCCTTTGGCCAACAACCGATCGGTCAGCATCGGATCATTCGGCGCGATGGTGGCGTAGCTGGTACCATCCTTGCCCTTCACGATCACGCTTTCGCCGTCCAGCGTGGCCGAGGCGACCTCACCCGCATCAACCCGCTGAATAAACTCAGAATAAGGCACATTGGACGACGACGAGGTGCCCGCCCCGGTGTTGAACATTTGAAATAGCGCAAGGATCAGCAGAAAGAGGACGACCCAGAATGCAATGTTTCGTGCGTTACCCACGAACTTCTCCGTTTGATTGGCCGGGAGGCCCAAATGGGACCAGTTTCGGCAGTTGTTCTTAAGATAGAGATAAGTCCGCCGGGTTCAATGCGATAAGACAAAGTAAGCGAAGCTGGGGCTGCGATTTGCGCACCAACCGTTGGAAAATCCGGCAAGAGGTGCGGCAATAAGCGCATCGCCGCGCCAGATCGCCGGGGTCACCAGCAGCGCGTCGCGGGGATGGCCGGTCGCCCGCCAGTCATTGCAAGCGCGCAAACCCTCGACCCCAAGCGCGCGAATGCACAGATTGGGTGCATGTGGCCCGGTCAGTTGCCAGCGGTTGTCCCACAGTTGCGTGGTCGGACAGGCAAGGCTTTGCACCGCTTTCGCCTCACGCAAAATCTGGATCGTATCGGCCTTGGACTTAAAGCGCACGCCGCCAAGTGTCGCATCTTTCCCAGCCGCAATCGCCGCCTGAACTGCCGTTAGCCCAGACTCGCGCGGCGGATAGCCTGCCCCGGTGATCCAGCGCAGCGCCGCGATCAACAGGCGACGTTGGATTTCCTGCGGGTGGGACAGAAAATCGGCGCGCGGGATACTCAGCGTTCCGGCCTCGGTCTGGGCAATCCCCCGCGCCGCCAGCTGAACTTGGCCGACAAGTGCCAAACGCGCGGCCTCCAGATTGCCGCTGACCGCAGCCAAAGTCAGCGCCGTGATGCCCAAAGAAGCCAAGGCCGCCAAGGCGTTGCGGGCTTTGACGCGGGTGTAATGGCTGTCCGCATTGCTGGGATCGTCGGCCCAGTGGATGCCGTGACTGCGCAAGTAATCGCGCAATGCCGCGCGCGGAATACTCAGCAATGGCCGAGAGAACGTGACACCGCCCTGCAACCAACGGCTGCGCATCCCCGACAGCCCGTCGATCCCTGCCTGCCGCGACAGGCCAATCAGAAAGGTCTCGGCCTGATCATCGGCGGTATGGCCGACCGCAATGCGGGAGAGCCCGCGCTCCTCCGCCCAAGCCTCGGCCATTTGATACCGCGCCCGACGCGCTTCATCCATCAGATTGCCCCCGGCATCGCCGCGCTGCCACAGGTTGATCTGATGCGGGATGCCACGCTGGCCGCAAAACGTCGCGACCATCTCGGCCTCGGCCCGCGCGCCTGCCCGCAAACCGTGATCTATGGTCAACGCCTCAATCCGAATGCCCTGCGCCCCAGCGGCCCGGTGCAGCAGATGCAGCAAAGCCATCGAATCGCCGCCGCCAGAAACCATAACACCGAGGGCAGAGCCCTCGGCACAATATTGTGCAGCGATTTCCAGCAGTTGCGCGTCTTGATCGCTGCCTACGGACACCCCAACCCCTGCATCGAGACCTGCGCATTTGTGGCATGAATGGTGCCCGGAAAGCGGTTGCCCACTTCGGCCAAGGTCACACACGCATCCGGCACCTGACCCAATGCGCCCAAAGCCTGCCCCAGCTTCAACAAAGATTCCGCCGCAAACGGCCCACCCGGTTTACCCGAAAACGCTTCCAGATAAGCCCGCGCGGCATTGGCGGTGTCATCCAGCTTGGTCAAAGCCTCACCCCGGTTAAAATTGGCTTCCTCGCTTAACGGGCTGCCAGGATAGGATTGCGTAAAGGTCGCAAAGAGGTCCGCGGCGGCGCGAAAGTCACCTTGACCGAGCACCGCCTTGGCCCGGTCAAAATCGTTCTTTTCGCCCATCGCCAATTCCGGCGCATCCGCAGCCGCCGCCGTATCTGTGCCCGTATCTGTGCCCGCCGCCAAAGCCGGATCAGCCGCCGCTGGCGCCGCCGCCGTATCGCCACCCAAAATCGGCGTTTCCGGGATGTTCGACGGATCGCAGCCCTCGGTCTGTTCACACAGCCGGAATTCGATATCGCCGATCCGATTGGTGCCATCGCTGATCACCCGGTTCAGCTTCAACTCAATTTCCTCGGCCTTGGCGGTCACCCGCGTCAACTCGGCCTCCATCGCATCCATCCGCTGCAAAGCGTCACCGCCCGCAGCCCCGGTTGCGGCCGCCCCCGATTGCACCAGTTCGGCCTTCAAGCCATTGAACTGCGCCGACAACTGGCCCAACTCGGCCTTCAGATCGGCAAGGGTCTGCGCCTTGTCCTGTGCAAACGCAGGTAAGGGAAGCAGAGCAAGACACAGAACCAGCCAACGCATCAGATCAATCTCCGTTTCAGATCGGGGCCTGCCCTGCGGCAAGCCCCCGTCACTTTTAGCGGTCAATTTTAGCAGTCAATTTTAGCCCAGAAACTTAAGCCCCGGTGCCCATCGACAACACCGTCACAGCGCGGCGGTTTTTCGAATAGCAGCCTTCGTCCGAGCAGACCTCAATCGGGCGTTCCTTACCGTAGGAAATCGTCCGCATCCGGCTGGGCGACACGCCTTGGCTGATCAGGAAATCCTGCACCGAAGCCGCACGACGTGCGCCAAGCGCAAGGTTATACTCGCGGGTGCCCTGCTCATCGGCATGGCCTTCGATGATGATCGCATAATCGGCATTGGTCGCCAGCCAAGACGCCTGCCCCGCCAACACGCCACGCGCTTCCGGCGTCAGCGTCGATTGATCCACCGGGAACAGCACGCGATCGCCGACCGATTGGTTGAAATAGGCAATCGAGCGCGGATTGCTCGGGTCGCCCAAACCATCGGTGTTGATGCCAGAGCCCACACCATTGTTCATGCCATCGGCGCCCGCGCCGTTCTTATAGCGGTCGGGGTTGTTACAGGCGGCCAAACCAAGGGCGGCGACCAGCAGAAGGGCTTTCGGAAGTAAAGTCATCAGGGGTTATCCTTTTCTTATGAGCTCGATTGCGCCCGTTATATCAGCTTTGCGCCGCCAAGGGAATCAGGGGCGCGTTAAGAATTACGGCAGCATCGGCGACCATGCCGGATCCGAGGCTGGGCCTTCGGTCGGGATCGCCTTCAGGTTGCGTCCCGAGACATCCACCGACATCAACCCCGCCTGACCACCCGCGCCCGCACCTTCGCGGGTGAACATGATCACCCGGCCGTTCGGCGCCCAAGTCGGGCCTTCATCAAGGAAAGACGCCGTCAGCAGGCGTTCCTCGGTGCCATCGGTCAGCATCGCGCCAATGTGGAAGCGGCCCTCGTTTTGCTTGGTGAACGCAATCATATCGCCGCGCGGGCTCCACACCGGGGTCGAATAGCGCCCCTTTCCGTTGGAAATCCGTACGCCTTCGCCGCCGCCCGCGCCCATCATATAGATTTGCTGGGTGCCGGAACGGTCGCTTTCAAACACGATCTGCGACCCATCCGGGCTAAAGCTGGGCGAGGTTTCAATCGACGGCGCATTGGTCAACTGGGTCATCGCCCCCGAGCCGATATCCATCGAGTAAATATCGCTATTGCCGCCCTTTTCCAGACTGAACACCACGGTATTGCCATCCGGGCTGAACCGCGGCGCGAAGGTCATCGTGCCGGGCACTTCGCCCAAGTTGCGGGTTTTCAACGACCCCACATCCATCAGATAGATCGCCGGAAAACCCGAGGCATAAGAGGTGAACAGAATCCGATCCCCATTCGGCGAGAACCGGGGGGCTAAGACGATGCTGCTGCTATCGGTCAGATATTTCACATTCGCGCCGTCATAATCCATCACACCCAGGCGTTTCTGGCGCTGGTTCTTTGGACCACTTTCAGACACATAGACCACCCGGCTGTCGAAATACGGGCCTTCCCCGGTGATGCGCGCATACACCGCATCGGCCACTTTATGCGCCATCCGCCGCCAGCTTTCGGGAGTGCCCGCAAATTGCAGCCCCTCGCCCAACGGCTGGCCCGACGCCACGTCGAACAGCCGGAACTTCACCACAATCCGGTCGCCCCCAGCCTGCACAGCCCCCGTGATCAGGGCTTGGGTGTTGATCGCCTGCCAATCCGGGTAAGAAATCGGCGCGTCGAAAGAAGTCACGCGGCTGATGTAAGCATCCTGCGGCGTCTCGATAAAAAGCCCCGTGCCAGCCAAATCCGCAGCCACCACCCGAGAGATATTCGCAGCAAGCTCCCCCGCCCCGCCCTCGTCGATAAAATCCGGCACCGCGAAGGGCATCGGTTCAATCACCGGAGAGTTGATGTCGATGGTGATCTCGGCATGAGCGACCGTGGTCAGGCTGGAAAACCCGATCATCAGCGCGGCAGTTAGGGATTTGAAAGGGCGCATCTTGTCCTCGTTTTTCAAGGGCGAATTATGTGGCCTGCTCTGGCCTTGTGACTGTGCGGGCTTCGCGTGGGGATTGCAGGGGAACATTCGTCGGATCATCGCAGCCTCATGCCCGAAGCGTCGAAATTCAGGTTCATCACGTTCCATTCGGCGTATTTGGCAGGGTCAAGGTCGTAGCCGGCCTTGCCGCCACAGCCCTTGACGCCCCGGATCACCGCACGACGGGCCGCATCAAAGGCTTGAACCGCCGCAGCCTCATCGCCGCCCGCGAAGGTGGTCATGGTGATGCCATTGCTATCGGGCGTGCCATCTTCCTTCATCTCAACCCGTAAGGTCAACTTGATCCGCTGTGCTGCGGTGGAAAGCGTGCCGATGTTCCAACATTGGTTGATCGACACCCGCACCCCATCCTTCTCACCCGCCGTCATCGGGGGGCCTTCGGGAATGTCGGTCTGTCCGCCATCTTGCGCCGGCGCATCCGAGGCCGCATCTGCCAAAGCCGCATCAATCGCCGCCTGATCGGCGGCCTCTGCATCAGCCTTGGCCTGCGCATCTGACTGCTCTTTGGCCATCTGCGCCGCCTGCGCATCCGCCTCGGCCTGCGCATCCAGCACCACCTGCGGGTCTTCCACAGGTGTCTCAACCACTGGCTTATCCGGCCGGGTCTGCGGACGCACGCTGGCAGTCGGGGCCAGTTCCGGCGCATCCGTCACCACCGCATCGGGGGCGGTCATCGTGGCCGAGTCCTGCGGTGACGCGGCAGGCTTATCTTCTTCAACCGGCGGCTGATCGGTCGGCTGATCCGTCACTTCCGGCGACGGAGCATCCGCCTCAACAGGCGTATCCACCGTGGCCTCGACCGGCGTATCGGTGATCCGCGTCGCAGGCTTAGGCTTGGGCTTCTCATCCATCGTCGGCACGGGGATCGGCTGTTCTGCCTCGGCAATCGGGGCCACCACGGGCGGCGCTTCATTCGGCTGCGGATTGGCGGCCACTGGAACATCGGGCGAGGGCTGCACAGGCACCACCGGGGTCGGTTCTACCACCGCAACCTCAGGCTCGACCGGAGCAGGTGCTTCGACCTGTGGCTTCGGCGCGGGCTTGGCCGCAGGCTTCACCTCTGGCGTATCCGCCGGGGGCTTCACAGACTGCGCCGCCGCATCCTGCATCGCCTTCAAATCCGATTCCGACACCATCGACACCTGCACCGAATCCGGCGGTGGCAGTTCGCGCGGCGCAAACAGCCAATCGCCCAGCACCACCCAGGTGATGACGACCGCATGGCCTACGCCGGAAAGGATCTGGCTTTTGTCCATCGCGCCCTAGTTGCCGTCCATCTTCGGCCCGCCTGCATCAGTGACCAGACCAATGTTGCTAAACCCGCCCGCAGACAGTGCCCCCATCACCTCTGCCACCCGCGTGTAAGGCAGCGCCCCATCGGCGCGCAGGAAAATCTTGTCGGATTTGCGCTGCGAGGCAATCGCTTGCAGCTTGGCGATCAGATCGGCGTCCGCGACTTCCGAAGTCTGGATCATCAAAACGCCCTCTTTGGTGATCGACACCGTCAAAGGCTCCTCTTGCTCGGTCGGCAAGCTGGTTGCCGCCGTCTTCGGCAACTCCAAAGGCACCCCAACCGTCAGCATCGGCGCGGTCACCATGAAGATGATCAGCAGCACCAGCATCACATCGACAAACGGCGTGATGTTGATATCAGCCATCGCCGCCGAAGACCCCCTGCGCCGCCTGCGCCCGCCGCCACCGGATTTTTTGACAACCCCCGCGGCCATGTCAGGCGTCCAACTGGCGCGACAGGATCGTCGCAAACTCGTCCGCAAACGCCTCATACCCGCTGGTGATATGTTCGCTATCCGCATTGAGTTTGTTATAGAAAATAACCGCCGGGATAGCTGCCACCAGACCGATCCCGGTCGCCATCAACGCCTCGGCAATCCCCGGCGCCACGGTGGCCAAATCAGTGTTCTTCGTCGCCGCAATCTGGGTAAAGGCGTGCATAATGCCATACACCGTACCGAACAGCCCGATGAAGGGTGCTGTCGCGCCCACGGTGGCCAAGAACGACAGGCCCTTGTTCAACACCCCAGCCTCACGCGCAATCGCCACATCCATCGCCCGGTCAATCCGCGCCTGCGCGCCCGCGATCAAGCCGCCATCTTGCCTGTGCGAGCGTCGCCACTCCAGCATCCCGGCGGCAAAAATCTTCTCGGACGGCCCTTGTGGGTCACCGCCGATCTTCTCGAACAAGCCATCCAAAGGTTCTCCCGACCAGAACTCGCGGTCAAACACCGTCGCCTCGCCGCGTGATTTGCGGAACAGGATATGTTTTTGAATGATGATCGACCATGACCAAAACGACATGATAATCAAGCACATCATCACGAGTTTCACCGTGAGGGTTGCGCGGAAAAACAGGGCGAGCATAGAGAAATCAATCTCTTGCGCCATACCAACGGCTTCAGTGTTCATAACGCCTGCTCTTGTTATCGGGGCTCTTTGGCCGCTTATTGCCCTAATCTTAACAAGAATTGAACCCTATTGCCAACACAATGGCGCGATGATGGCAACAAACCGCCCCTAAAGTCGGGTTGCGTGAACAGGTGCTTAAATTTGCCGCGCGGCTCTAATGCAGCGCAGGCAACAGCTTAGCGCGCATATCCGCCGGAATCCGCGCAGGCTGGCCCGTATTGGTCAGACACACCAATGTAACCAAAGCCAGAAACAGCCGCTCACCACCGCGCAAAACCGCTTGGCTCAACTCAATCCGCACACCAGAAATCGCCAAACACTCCGTCGTCACCTGTAAGACATCATCAAACTGCGCGGGCCGCAAATAATCCGCCTCCACCCGCCGCACCGCAAACACCAAGCCCTGCGCGGCCTTCAACGCCACCTGATCCACCCCCAAAGCCCGCACCCATTCCGAGCGCCCACGTTCGATGAATTTCAGGTAATTGGCGTAATAGACGATACCCGCAAGGTCAGTGTCCTCATAATACACCCGCAGATCAAACTGATGCATCTTGCCCTCGCAGTCGCGCCATCTCGGCAGCCTCACTGACAATCGCCGCCCGCCCCTGCGGCGTCAAAGCGTAAATCCCCACCGAGACGCGCTCGAACCAGCCATAATGATCCGCCCGCATCAACACAGCGGCGCGCGCGACACCCGCAGCCTTCGCCACTTCCGACGCCTTCATCGGCCCAAGCGCCAAGCTGGCCAAACACCGCAAAGCATCCTGCCGATAGGCCGTCACCCGCTTGATGCCCGTGGTGCCGCCCAAATTCGGATCGCCCACCCGGCGCTCAAACTCGCGCAACAACCGCCCCGCCCGCAGGGTATTCTTGCGCGGGCTGTAAGGCCCCGGATCAAGATGTGCCTCAACCAGTCCCGGCTTCACCGCCAAAAGCCCAAGGCCCAACCGCCGACACAACGCCACAATATCCTTGTAGCGCAGCTTCCAGCCCTTTTCCGTCACCGGAACCGCCAGATACACATCGTCAAACAACGCCTGCCGCGCCACACCCTGCATCACCAGCGCGAGTGAAAACGACAGCTTCATCTCCACCACCACCGCGGGCTCGCGGCCGCGCCGCGCCAGGATATCACAAGCGCCCACTTCGCCCTTCACCACATAGCCCTGCGCCTCCAGATAGGCCTTCAGGTCGGGGTAAAGATCGGCCTCTTTCACAGCCGCGCCGCCAGACGCAACGCATGGCTCGCATCGCGTGCCACCACCGGCATAAGCCGCGCATAGCCCGCCCGGATGATCCCCGCCACATCGGGCCGCAAGATCACCTGCCCCGCAACCCGCGCCAGTGGCGACACCTCGGCAAACGCCCGGTCTGACCACAAGCAAATCACCTGCGCCGCCTGCGCCAAAGCCAAGTCCTCTGCCGCAATCGCCTGTAAATGCGTATCCATCCGCAAAAACACAAACGCCGCCTTAATCGCGCCATCCGGGTCAAAGCGGAAAAACCGATATTGATTGGCCCCCGCCAGCTCAAGCCGATCACACAAAGGCGCCAAATCCGGAACCAGCCGCTCAAGGTTCGGCACCTGCGGCAACTCGGCCCAATCGCGAAAGAAAAACACCATCAGGTTCGCGCCAAGTTCCGGGTCATGCTCGGCCATCTTGTGATCGGCCAGAGTCACCACCGCCTCAATCGCCCCCTTCACCACACGAAGAGTCGCGTCCTCGACGCCAAACACCACAGGCACAATCGGCCGCCCCCAGCGCGCGAACAGATAACTGCCATCGCTGCGGGTAAAGAATGTCTGAACCTGTTCAGGTGTCATGCCGGCCCTCCATATTACGCCCTCATTACGCCCTCCGGATAGCGCGGCAAGGGCGCAGGCTCAACCTTATGGCGCTGATCTGCTTGAACCATGCGTCTCCGACGGGGATATTTGAGCACAGAGGATGACCCAAGAGCCTACTTCTGCCCATTTCACATCGGCCTAAATATCCCCGCCGCAGGCTCCGAGGCATCCACTCGCAAGCCGCATCAAACCTTAACAATCCCGGAACAGCCACCCATAACCTCTTGATTTCATATAAACCAAACCCCTGTCCACGCGGGGACACTAGCCTTCAAACAAATCCGACTGCCCCGCAGGACGCGGTGCGTCCATCCCCAAATGCCGCCAAGCCCGCGCCGCCAGCATCCGGCCCCTCGGGGTCCGTTGCAGCAATCCCTGTTGCAGCAAATAAGGCTCGATCACCTCCTCCACCGCATCCCTTGCCTCCGACAAAGCCGCCGCAATCGTCTCGACCCCAACAGGCCCGCCGCCGTAATGCTCGGCCAGCAGCATCAGATACCGCCGATCGGCACCATCCAGCCCGATCTCATCCACCCCCAACCGTGTCAGCGCCCGATCCGCAATCGCCCGCGTCAGCCGCCCGTCGCCTTCCACGGTCACGAAATCAACCACCCGACGCAGAAGCCGCCCCGCGATCCGAGGTGTGCCCCGCGCCCGCTTCGCGATCTCTCGGGTTCCCGCAGGATCAGACGGAATCCCCAACAGCCGCGCGCCACGGGTGACGATCAAATCCAACTCATCCTCGGTATAAAACTGCAACCGCATCGGTATCCCAAACCGATCCCGCAGCGGCGTCGTCAGCAACCCCAACCGGGTCGTCGCCCCCACCAGCGTGAACGGCTGCAACTCGATCCGCACCGTGCGCGCCGCTGGCCCCTCGCCGATCACCAGATCCAGCGCGAAATCCTCCATCGCCGGATACAAAACCTCCTCCACGATCGGAGACAGCCGATGAATCTCGTCGATGAACAGCACATCGCGCGGCTCAAGATTGGTCAGGATCGCCGCCAGATCGCCGGGCTTCGCCAGCACCGGGCCCGAGGTCATCCGAAACCCCACCCCCAATTCGCGCGCCATGATCTGCGCGAGGGTGGTCTTGCCAAGCCCCGGAGGCCCGTGAAACAGCGTGTGATCCATCGACTCGCCGCGGATCTTCGCGCTTTCAATAAACACCCGCAGGTTCGCGCGGGCATCTTGCTGGCCGACGAAATCTTCCAAAACCTGCGGGCGCAGGGCGCGGTCAAGGTCTTCGGGCAAAGCTTCGGGGCGCAGATCGGGGTCAGATTGCATCAGCGCGCCTTCGGAGCCAGCAGTTTCAACGCCGCCCGGATCAGCGTCGCGGTGTCAGCCTCGGGTTGTTCCACCGCGATGGTAGAGATCGCCTGCGCCGCCTCGCCATGCGCGTAGCCCAAATTCACCAGCGCCGACAAAGCGTCTGCCGTAAAGCCAGCGCGGTTTTGCGCAGCCGTCGGAGCCGCCGCTTTGCGCGGGGTCATCGGCGTCACAGGTTCCAAAACGCTTTCATCCACCTCCGCCGCCACCGCCAAATTCGCCCCCATCGCCATGATAGTCGGGGCTTTCGATTTCAACTCCAGAATGATCCGCTGCGCCAGTTTCGGCCCTACGCCCGGCGCTGCCTGTATCGCCCGTTGGTCGCCCAAAGTCAGCGCCCGCGCCACACCATCCGCGCCCAACGTGCCCATGATCGCCATCGCGGCCTTGGCCCCAACACCCTGCACGGTGGTCAGCAGCTTGTGCCACTCCTTATCTAAAAGTGTCGCAAACCCGAACAGTTGCAGCAGATCCTCGCGCACCAGCAGGTCGGTGTACAAAGACACCGCCTCACCCACCGCAGGCATCGCAGCCAAGGTGCGGTCGTTGACATAGACAATATAGCCAACCCCGCGCACGTCGATCAGCACCTGATCACTGCCCCGCCAATCCAGCCGCCCTGATAACTTCCCGATCATCCAACCGCCCTTTTCATTGCCGCCTGCAAGCGGCCCGCGCTTTGCAGATGATGCGCGTGGCATATCGCAATCGCCAGAGCATCCGCCGCATCTGGCCCCGCGATTTTCACGCCGGGCAGTTGCACCCGCACCATATGATCGACCTGACCCTTATCGGCATGGCCCACCCCCACCACGGTTTTCTTCACCGCATTCGGCGCATATTCGCCCACCGTCAGGCCAAATTGCGCGGGCACCAGCAGGGCGATGCCGCGCGCCTGACCCAGCTTCAGCGTCGCCACCGCGTCTTTGTTCACAAAGGTATGCTCGACCGCCGCCGCATCAGGGCCATATTGGCGCAGCACTTCCGTCAGCTGGCTGTGCAACGAGAACAGTCTTTGCGCCAGATCGCCATCGCCGTCACCGGGGGCAGAGTGGCAAATGCCATTGGCGACATGGGTGAGTTTCGAACCCACCACATCAATCACCCCCCAGCCAAGGTTGCGCAAACCGGGGTCGATTCCCAAAACCCGCATTCCCGCCCCTTTTTCTTCTATTTTTCGCAGAGTTTCTGCTTTTGACAGAATTAGCACGAAAAGAGAACATCCGCCAAGGGTGAATTATTTCTTGCCGCCGCCACAGCCCGCGACTATGCAGATGCGATAAAGCGACATCCGCGCTACGAAACACGACCAAAAGACGCGTGGTTTCCAAATCGCCTGTCAAATAGCGGCGAAATTGTGGCGTATGGCTATGCAATGGGCGCAATGCAGACTTGCTTGCGTGTCCGTTGTGCGAGGTCTGCAGCACAGCTAGATAAGCCTCACCGAAAGCAAGGTGCTGTTCGGATATAAAAGTTTGTAAAGGATAACCGCTATGGCCGCCTATGAGTCGTCCCGCGCGGCGCCGTTTGGTGCCATCTCGATTTTCCGTTCTGTTCAGGTCGTCTCGACGTTCGCGAACAGCTTCGCTGCTTGGAATGATGCACGCATCACGCGTCGCGCTCTGGGCAAACTGTCTGACCGTGAGCTTGATGATATCGGTCTGTGCCGTGGTGATGTGGAATTGATCGGCCGTTAACCGCTTTTGGATTGATCTGAAATCAGATTAGTCCAGAACTGGCGGCCTGATCTTATCGGATGTAAAAAGGGTCGGTGCTGCGAGGCATCGGCCCTTTGCGTTTGTGATGTTGAACAAATAGAAAACGCAGGCAAGGCCGCCGTGGCCCGCCTGCTTTGGTGCTAAAAATGGCTCGCTTAAATTCGAGCTATTTGAACGCTTTCAGACCTTCGCTGATTTTACCCGCGACAAACACCGTCGCCGGATCGGCCTGCATCAGCCAGCCGCCAAGACGATCAAAGCCTTCGCCAACCAGCAAAGCCTGCACGCGCTGATCATAGGTCTTCGCGCCAACCGATTGATAAATCATGCCCTTCAGACCGATACCTGCGCAAAGCACCAAGATCATCGGCATCAGCCAAGAGCGGCGCTTGCGGAGCGGTGGGTTGAAATAGGAACGCCCAAGCGTTCCAGCGGCATCAAAGCCATAGCCTTTGGCGCGCTTTTTCTCAAAGCGCGCGACATTCGTGTAAAAATCTACCAGATTCGGGTCGGCCATCCGAATAACTCCGTACTCACTGGCCCCCGCCTATTTATCTTTTACCCGCAGATTATGGCAAAATTTGGGCAATTCGTAAAAGCTGCCGTCATTTCGCCGTTAACCTTGTGTTAGCCGTCTTAGTTCCGCCGCATCACCAGACAAGACCACTCGCCCAGATCTTCGCGGGCCTGCGGGGTGAAGCCATTGGCGACATAGGCGGCGGTGATCGCATCCGCCTGCACCACCAGCAGCCCTGACAGGATGATCAGGCCGTTTTGCGCCAGATGCTTGGCCATATCCGGGGCAAGCTCGACCAGCGGGCCTTTCAGAATATTGGCAAACACCAGATCATAGGGCGCAGCCTCGGCCAGACGCGGATGCGCGAAACCTGCGGCCTCCATCGTCTCAATCCGGCCTTCCATCTGGTTGATGGCAACATTGGCTTCGGCGACATCAACAGCCACTTCGTCGATGTCAGAGGCGATCACCAGCGCATCGGGCAGCACGGCAGCAGCAGCCAGCGCCAGAACGGCGGTGCCGCAACCGATGTCCGCGACCTTGGCGGGACGGAAGCCTTCGCCATACAGCCGATCAAAGGCGCGCAGGCAGCCCAAGGTTGTACCGTGATGGCCTGTTCCAAAAGCCACGGTCGCCTCGATTTGCAGCGCGATCTTGTCGGCAGGCACCTTGTCGGCATCATGCGAGCCATAGACGAAAAACCGCCCCGCCACGACAGGCGAAAGCTCGCGGCGCACCTTGGCGACCCAGTCGATCTCGGGCAGTTCCGAGAGGGCGAAGGGTCTGGCATCAAAGGCCATCGCCAGCAGTTCCAGAACCGCCTCGGACGGGGCTTCAAGGAAATAAGCGCCAACCTCCCACAGCCCCGAGTCGTCCTCGATCTCGAACACGCCCACCCCGGTCGGCTCTGGCTCCATCTTCTCGATGGCCTCGGCAAGCGCATTGGCGGCGTCTTCGCCCATCAGGGTGGTCAAAGCGGTGTAGGTGGGCATGGGATGATCCGTTCTAGAGTTGCGCGCCTAGTAAAAGCTTTGCGGGTCAATGTCGATGGAAAGCCGCAGATTGTTCGGCAGTTTGAATTGGCCCACCCATTCGGCAATCGCGGCTTGCAAAGGGGCGGTCTTCTCAGCCTTGATCAACAGCCGCACGCGGTGCCGCCCCCGCACCCTAGCAACCGGGGCAGGCGCTGGCCCGTAAACCTGCGCGCCCACTTTGCGCAAAGGCTCATCGCGACGGGCAAGTTCCGCGCCAAAATCAAACACCTGCGCCACATCGGGCGACGACAGGATAATCCCCGCCATCCGGCCATAAGGCGGCACCCCGGCCATCCGCCGCTCGGTGGCCTCGGCGCGCCAGAAGGCTTCCTCATCGCCACCAAGGATAGCGCGGATCACCGGATGCTCGGGCTGAAACGTCTGCAACAGCGCGGTGCCCGGTTTATCCGCACGCCCCGCCCGCCCCGCAACCTGCCGCATCAGTTGAAACGTCCGCTCGGCGGCGCGCAGATCTGAGCCTTGCAAGCCAAGGTCAGCGTCAATCACCCCCACCAAAGTCAGCAGCGGAAAGTTATGCCCCTTCGCCACGATCTGCGTGCCGATGATAATATCCGCAGCCCCCTCGGCAATCGCCACAATCTGCTCTTTCAGCGCGCGGGCAGAGCCGAACAGGTCAGACGACAGCACCGCCACCCGCGCCTCCGGGAACAAAGCCACCACTTCTTCCGCCAACCGCTCCACGCCGGGACCAACCGGAGCCATCTTGCCCTCGACCTTACACGCCGGACATTCGGTCGGGATCGGCTTGGTCGCGCCGCATTGATGGCATTGCAGCCGCTTCAAAAACCGATGCTCCACCATCCGCGCATCGCAATCGTCGCAGCCAACCTGATGCCCACAAGCCCGGCACAAAGTGATCGGCGCAAAGCCGCGACGGTTCAGGAACAGCAAAGATTGCTCTTTGCGCGCGATCCGCACCTTCACTTCCGCCGCCAGCTTCGGCGAAATCCACGTATTTGACGCCAGTTTCTGCGCCCGCATGTCAATCGCCTGCATATCCGGCAGTTCCGCCACGCCAAACCGCGCGCCCAGATCCAAGCGGCCATACTTGCCCGCCTCGACATTCGCCCAAGTCTCCAGACACGGAGTAGCCGAAGCTAAAACAATCGGAGCCCCCACAATCGCCGCCCGCAGCACCGCCATATCGCGGGCATTATAGAACACGCCTTCTTCCTGCTTGTAGGACGTGTCGTGTTCCTCATCGACCACGATCAACCCCAGATCGCGGAACGGCAGGAACAAAGCCGACCGCGCGCCTACGATAAAAGACGCCTCGCCCTGCCCCACCATCCGCCACAACCGACGCCGTTCGGTCATCGTGACACCCGAATGCCACTCCGCGGGCCGCGCGCCAAACCGCGCCTGCACGCGGGTCAGGAAATCCGCCGTCAGCGAAATCTCGGGCAGCAAGACCAGTGCCTGCCGCCCCTTGCGCAGACATTCCGCCACTGCTTCCAGATACACTTCCGTCTTGCCCGACCCGGTGACGCCCTTCAACAACGTCCCCGAATACCCCCCTTGGGCGACCAAAGCGACCAGCGCATCGCCAGCAACAACCTGATCCCCCGCCAGCCGCGTATTTGTCACCGGGTTGAGGGCCGGATAAGGCAGATCCCGCGGCGCATCCTGCTCCAACACCACGCCCAGCTTGACAAGGCCTTTGACCACCGCAGGCCCACAAGCCGCTTCTTCGGCCAATTCGCCCAAAGTCACCGGGGCGCTACCAAACCGCCGCAAAGCCTCAACCACTCGAAACCGCGCTTCGGTCATCTGGTTCGGGATCACCGGCCCCAAAGCATAGGTCTTCTTCATCGACGGCGGGTCACCCAACCCCGGCGCGCGGGTCGCCAAGCGCAGCATCGCGGCCATCGGCGTCAGGGTGTATTCGGCGGCGCGGGTCAAAAACGAGCGCAACTCGGCCCGCATCGGGGCGGCATCCAGCACGCGATACACCGCACGGATACGCGCTGGATCGAACTTGCCCTCGCCCTTGCCCCAAACGACGCCAATAACTTTCCGCGGCCCAAGTGGCACCTCGACGAAATCGCCATCGCCGCAGCCGCCCTCGGGGGCTTTGTAATCCAGCATGCGGCCCAAAGGCTCGGTGGTCAGCACGCCGACCAAATCCCCCGCCTGATAGACCCGCTCGACCACCATCCACTCTTTCCTTGTTATGTGGTTTTGAGGTAAACCCCCACCCAAGCCACCGCAACCCACTCCAATCTGCTATAGTTACAAAAAACCGAGATAGGCCAAGCATGATCGACCAGGAACTGCGCGACAAAATCCTCGCGGAACCCGAGGTTCTGCTGGAAGACCGCGATGTGATGAACGCGCTGATCGGCGCGAATGAGCGGTTGATGGGCAGCAATATCGTCGATCTGCGCGGCATCGCGATGGAGCGTCTTGAGGGGCGTCTCGACCGCCTTGAAGACACCCACCGCTCGGTGATTGCGGCCGCCTATGAAAATCTCGCGGGAACCAATCAGGTACACCGCGCGATTTTGCAGATGATGGACCCCTTAAGTTTTGAGGAGTTTCTCAAGACTTTGGCATCAGATGTGGCAGGCACTTTGCGCGTCGATTGCGCGCGCTTGGTGCTGGAATCGGTGCAGGATGCCGAAGACCCAGCCCTGCGTAAACTGGGCGATGTGCTGTATGTGGCCAAGCCGGGGTTTGTTGGCGAATACATCTCGGGCGGGCGCAATGTGCCGCTGCGCCCGGTGGTGTTGCGGCAGGTGCTGCCACAATCGGATGCGCTTTATGGCGAGCGCGCGGGCTGGATCAGGTCAGAAGCGCTGATGAAGCTGGATTTCGGCAAGGGCCGTTTGCCGGGGATGTTGGTTTTGGGCGCGGAAGACCCGCATCAGTTCAAACCGACGCATGGCACCGACCTGCTGGCCTTCTTCGCGGGCGTGTTTGAACGCACCATGCGCCGCTGGCTGTCGTGAACAGCGCAGCCATCCCGCCCGCGCAACGCGATGCGCTGGCGCGCTGGCTGGAACATCTGCGCGCGTTGGATGCGGTGGCGGTGAACACACTGACCGCCTATGCCCATGATGTGACCGGGTTTCTGGCCTTCGTTGCGGTTCACCATGGCGAATCCGAAGGTCTGAAAGCCATCGCAAAGGTCGATCAATCCGACCTGCGTGCGTGGATGGCGTCCGAGCGCGAACGCAAACTCTCGTCGCGCAGTCTGGCCCGCGAACTGTCCGCGGTAAAAAACTTCATCGCATGGGTCGCCGACCGCGAAAACATAGATGCAACGGCCGTCCTCTCGCAGCGTGGCCCGAAATTCCGCCGCAAACTGCCGCGCCCGCTGACCGTCGACGGCGCGCGCGACATGATCGCCCAAGTCGGCGCGCAAGCCCGGACAGATTGGATCGCCGCCCGCGACATCGCCGTGGTGACGCTGCTTTACGGCTGCGGTTTGCGGATATCCGAGGCGTTGGGCCTGACCGGGGCAGCCCACCCTTTGCCCGACACCCTGCGCATCCTCGGCAAAGGCGGCAAAGAGCGGCTTGTTCCAACGCTGCCCATCACCCGCGATGCCGTGGCCGACTATGCCCGGCTCTGCCCTTATGATCTGACCCGCGCCGAACCGTTGTTCCGGGGGGCGCGCGGTGGCCCGCTGAACCCCCGCCTGATCGCCTTGGTGATGGAAAAATCCCGCATGCAGCTTGGCCTGCCCGCCACCGCCACCCCGCATGCGATGCGCCACAGCTTTGCCACCCATCTGCTTTCGGCAGGCGGAGATTTGCGCGCAATACAGGAGCTTCTGGGCCATGCCTCGCTCTCCACGACCCAAGCCTATACGGCAGTAGATGCCGCCCGCCTGATGGAAGTTTACGAAAAAGCCCATCCCCGCGCCTGATTTACGCCCCAACCCTTGCCCCGAATCCCGATTTGAGCGATCACAGCGCATGGATATTCGTATTAAAGCTCTTTCCGTCCACCTGCTGACCGCCTCTGGCGCGGTGCTTTCGATGTTCGCGATGCTCGCGGCGGTTGAAGGCAACTGGCGGGTGATGTTCCTGTGGCTGGTGGTGGCGCTGTTCGTCGATGGCATCGACGGCCCACTTGCGCGGCGCTATGACACCCCGAACAACTTTCCGATCTATGACGGCGTGTTGATGGATCTGATCGTCGATTACCTGACCTATGTGTTCATTCCGGCCTATGCTTTGTTCAAATCCGGCATGTTGGATGGCTGGACCGGCTGGCTCGCGATCATCGCGATCTGCTATGGCTCGGTGATCTATTTCGCCGATACCCGGATGAAAACCAAGGATAAGTCGTTCTCGGGCTTTCCGGCCTGCTGGAACATGGTGGTGCTGGTGCTGTTTGCTGTCGCGCCCTCGCAATGGGTGATCCTGATTGCGGTGATCCTGTTGACCGTGGCGATGTTTCTGCGGCTGAAATTCGTCCACCCCACCCGCACCAAGCGCTGGCGCTGGGTGACCTTGCCGATGTCGCTGGCTTGGGTGATCTGCGCCGGTTGGGCGGCGTGGATGAACTTCGCCGAAGGCTCTCTGGCGCATTGGGGCTTGGTGATCACGTCGCTGTATCTGTGTTTGGCCGGTATTGCCCAACAGATTATCCCCGACAGGACGAGTCACTAAGCAAGCGACTACTTTCGTCGCAATGGCGATGCTGAACACAAGATATAGTGGAAAAACCCGCCAAACCGCCACTCAAAACACAAGTCATTCCCCGCGGGGAAGACTTTCACAGCCGCGTCAAGATCACCCCAGCGACGATGACCGCCGAAGCAATGGCCTTTCCCTTGGTCATCCGCTCACCAAACACCAGCCAGCCAATCAGCACCGCAAACAGGATCGAGGTTTCGCGCACCGCAGCCACCACCGCAATCGGGGCTTTCGTCATCGCCCAGACCGACACGCCATACGCGCCATAAGACGCCGCCGCCGCAATCATGCCAACGCCCCAAGCCTTACGGTCGCGCGGCAGCACATCAAGGCCCCGATACGCCAGCATCCCGGTCGCAAACATCAACCCGTCCGCCACAAAAACCCACGCCACATAGGCAATCGCATCTCCCGCCACCCGCGCGCCGTGACCATCCAGCAGCGTATAACTGGCCGTCGCACAGGCCGACCCCAGCGCAAACGGCAGCATCTTGCGGCTTTCGCCGTTCGAAAAGATACCCTGCGCCATCAGCAGAATCCCGCAGCCCAAGACAAAAATCCCGCCATATTCGTGCAGCGTCAGCGCATCCGCAGGCATGGCTGCTGGCAACAGCATCGCCAACAGCGGGCCCAACAGCGCCACAATCAAAGGGGCCGATCCGCGCGCAATCGGATACACGCGCGAAAGATCGCCATGCTCGTAAGCATAGGTCAGGAACGACTTGTAGAAGAAATGCGCGCAGCCCGCCATCAGCACCCATTTCCACACTTCCGGTGCAGGCAACGGGCAGAACGCGGCCACCGCAAGGCCAATCGGCACCTCGCCAATTGACAGGATGATCATCGCCCCCATCCGCGAGGTTCCGGTTTTGATCAGCGCGTTCCAAAGGGCGTGCAGGAAAGCCGAGCCAAGGACGGCCAGCAGAATGGCAAAGCTCAAGATCAATCCCGCCTGTAAATGTCACCAAACTGTTACAGAGCGGCCTTGAATAGGCAAGGTCTGGCGCAAACTGGACTTACCGCTTTCTCAGCCAGATCGAGCCATTGTTGCGTTCCATCTGCTTGGTTTTCTCACGCGTAAACCGCTCAAACATGTCGCCCTTGGCTTTCAACTCGGACCCCAGTTTTTGCAGTACGGCATCGTTGAAGAACATCACCTCAAAGGCGTTGCCATGCGTCAACATGGCATCAACAAGATAGATCTCGTTCCACGACCTGTTGTCGTTAAACACCCACCGTTCTGGATACTCGAACGGATAGAAAATGTCGTGAATATGCACGATCACGCCCGGCTTCAGCGCTGGCAGGATATGCATATATTCGTAATGCACGTCGCTACCGGTCTTCAAAACATGCGACGAGTCAATGAACAGGATGTCGCCCGCCTCCAGTGCCGTGAAGGTGTCCAGCGGCAGAGATTGAACCGGCGCCTCGATCAAACACGAACTGTTGGGCGGGTTCAGCCCCATGATGCGAGTCAAGTCGATGTCGATCGTGGTGAATTTTTCCAAATTGGCATCGGTCATCACATCCAGCGTGTCAAACATCACTGCCGAGGAATAGCCCGCCCCAATTTCAATGATCTGGCGCGGGTTCAGCCAGCGCAGCATCGCTGACAAGATAGCAGCATCGTAATACATAAACTGCGTGTTGTGGCCGTAATATCTGAAGCCATCAGAAGGCTTCATCGGAAACGCCACGACCAGCGGCGCGATTTTCTCGTAAAGCGCCCGCATGGCATCATAATCCAACAAGGCATCCACCCGTGCATATTGCCGGGCGTGATGATCTGATTGCCAAAAGCTCTGCAACTCTGCGTGATTGCCAACGGGGCTGTAATAATGTCCCGGCTTTGCAAACAGTTTGACGCGCTGTTTTTTCTCATCCATCGTCGCGTCTCTCCGCTCCAAAGCTTACCGTTCACCAGAGACTAGATGCGACTTTTGACTTGTACAACAGGCACCTCTGGCCATTCGGATGGTCAAATCAGCAGGTCCGATCAAATTAAAAGACTGGCCGCGCCTTCTAATCTGAGCAGAAAAACCTTGCTCTCCACCCCGCCCTTCGCCGAAAATCCACCCAAGCCTTTGGCTGCCAGAATCCGGTGACAGGGGATCAGAACCGGGATCGGATTGGCGCCGCACGCCTGCCCAATCGCCTGCGCAGGTGCCCCAATCTCGCGCGCCAGATCACCATATTGCCGCGTCTGCCCATAAGGAATCGCCGCCATCGCCCGCCGCACCTTCTCAGAAAACCCAACTCCAAAATCCAAAGGCAGATCAAACTGGGTCAAACGACCTTCAAAATAAGCCCCCAACTGTGCCAAAGCCTCGATCAACAACGGCGACTCCGCCACGGGCCCCGCCTGCCAATGCAGTGCCGTGATCACACCGCCGCTCTCGGTCACACTGATCGGCCCCAGCGGGCTTTGCATCCCGGCCTGCATCACGCCAAAGTCCCCAACGAAGCCAGTGGCCGAAACGCCTCGCGCAGCATATCCGCCAGCCCCTCAATCGCCGCAGACCCGCCGCGCGGATTGCGTTTCAGCACGACGCGGGCGCGGTCAACGATGGGGAAACCATCGGCATTGGTCAACTCGCGGCAGCCCGGCGGGATCGTGCTGCGTGACAGGGGCGAGATCGCCAGCCCCGTCCGCGCCGCCACCCGCAGACTGGCCGAGGTGTCACATTCAAACGCCGCCCGCCACCGGATGCTTTGCTGATCCAAAGAGCGCAAAGCGAAATCGCGGCACCAATCGGATCGGAAATACACCCCCACCGGCACCGGTTGTTGCAGGTGTTGGGCATGGGCGATCGACGTCACCCACACCGTCGGGTCCAGACACAACACCTCATCCCCCGAGGTGTGGCTGCTGTCATAAATCACTGCCAGATCAAGCTGATCATCGTCCAACGCCGCCTGCTGTGGGGCGGTGAAATCACAGCGCACCGTCACCTCCACACCGGGGTGCCTTTCAGAAAACGCAGCCAGTGCGCGCGGCAAAATCGTCTCGGCATATTCATCCGGGATACCAATCCGCACGGGGCCCGCAAGCGGTTTTTCCCGCAAGGCGGTGGCCGCCTCCTCCAGCAAACTGGTGACACGCCGCGCATACGGCAGCAGTTGCGCGCCGCGTGGCGTCAGCACCACGCCGCGCGGCAGCCGGGTGAACAGCGGCTGCCCAAGGCTCTCTTCCAGCTTGCGGATTTGCATCGACACCGCCGATTGGGTGCGCCCCACCCGATCCGCCGCCGCCGTCACCGACCCAGTATCCACCACCGCCAGAAACGCCCGCATCAAATCACTGTCGAGGGGGATCATCGCAGGCAGCCATCTATGGAACAGATGGGAGGCATCATTTCTATTCGTTTGTCTTATGTCAAGGATTCGAGCAAAACAGTCTTATCCGAAACGAAGCCGTCCGATCAAACAGCACCATGCCAACCGCACCATGAAGGAGTCCGCCATGATCCGTTCCATCCTCGCCACCCTGCGCCAGCGCCACGCTCTGCGTCAGTCCATCGGCAGCCTGCTGCGCCGCGCCGATGATCATTTGCTTGAGGATATTGGCCTTACCCGTTGTGAAGTGCAGAGCTTGATCGCAGACAGCGCACCTGCCCAGCCGAAATCCGGCTATTTCGCGCCGTTTCACGCCTAAGATTTCCCTGACGACTTTAACGGGCAGAGGTGCGACCTCTGCCCGTTTTTTTGCATCCAGGTTTCAACCCAAAAACCCAAGCCGCCCCAGGCTTGATCCGGGGCCCGATGGCGGGCCCAAAGGCCCCGGATCAAGTCCGGATTGCTTAGCCCAACGCGTCGTTACACCGCTTGCAGGTGCCCGGATGCTTATGGCTGCCCACGTCCGGCAAAATCCGCCAGCAGCGCTGACATTTCTCACCCTCCGCCCGCTCAAACACCACGCCGATGCCCGGCGTATCGGGCAGACGGAACGCCTCGGCCGGTTCAGGGTCGGCGGTCAGTTGCAGATCCGAGGTGATGCAGAGTTCGGCAAAATCCAGCGATTTCAACGCCGCCAGAATCGCCGTGTCCGCCACATGCACCACGGGTGCCGCCTCTAGGCTGGCGCCAATCACCTTCGCCGTGCGCTGCACTTCCAATGCACCTGTAACGACACGGCGCACCGTGCGGATGCCCTCCCACTTCGCCGCCAGCACCGGGTTCAGCCACCCAGCCGGAGTTTCCGGCATATCCACCAGATGCACCGACGATTGCTCACCGGGGAAGCGGCACAGCCAAACCTCCTCCATGGTGAACACCAAAACCGGGGCGAGCCAAGTGGTCAAACGGTGGAACACGATATCCAAAACCGTGCGCGCGGCGCGGCGGCGTTGGCTGTCTGCGGGGTCGCAATACAAGCAATCCTTGCGGATATCGAAGTAGATCGCCGACAAATCGGTGGTGGCAAAGGTGAACAGCTTCTGGAACACGCCTTGGAAATCGTAGCGCGCATAGCCTGCGCGCACCTCGGCATCCAGTTCCGCCAGACGGTGCAAAACCCATTGCTCCAACTCGGGCATATCGGCGTGCGCAACCTTCTCAGCCTCGGTAAAGCCCGCCAAATTCCCCAGCAAAAACCGCATCGTATTGCGCAGGCGGCGATAGCTGTCAGCGACACCTTTCAGGATTTCTTTACCGATGCGCAGATCCACCGTGTAATCCGACAGCGCCACCCAAAGCCGCAGGATATCCGCGCCATATTCGTCGATCACCGCTTGCGGGGCGACGGTATTGCCGACCGATTTGGACATTTTCATGCCCTTCTCGTCCAGCGTGAAACCATGCGTCAGCACGCCCCGGTAAGGCGCGCGGCCCTTGGTGCCGCAGGCTTGCAGCATCGAGGAATGGAACCAGCCGCGATGCTGGTCGGTACCTTCCAAATACAGATCGGCAATGCCGTCGCTGCTGCCATCCTCGCGGTCGCGCAGCACGAAAGCATGGGTCGAGCCAGAGTCAAACCACACGTCGAGCACGTCGAAGACCTGATTGTACTGCGACGGATCCACGATGCCATGCAGCATCTTTTCCTTGAATCCTTGCACATACCAAACATCCGCGCCTTCGGCCTCGAACGCTTCCTTGATCCGCGCATTCACATCCTGATTGCGTAGCAGGAAATCGGCGTCGGTCGGCTTCGCGCCCACTTTGGTAAAGCAGGTCAGCGGCACACCCCAAGCGCGTTGGCGGCTGAGAACCCAATCGGGTCGCGCCTCGATCATCGAGTGCAGACGGTTACGCCCCGCAATCGGCGTCCACGTCACCAACTGATTGATCGAGTTCAGCGCGCGACTGCGGATCGTGTCGCCATAGGTCGACATGCCGTCATCGAGCGGCTTGTCGATGGCCACAAACCACTGCGGCGTGTTGCGGTAGATCACCGGAGCCTTCGATCGCCACGAATGCGGGTAAGAGTGCTTGACCTTGCCCTTGGCCAGCAGCGCACCCTGCGCATGCAGAGCCTTGATATTGCTGACGTTGGCGGCCCCCTCTTTGCCCTCGGCATTGATGATGAACTGGCCACCGAATAGCGGCAGGTCTTGGCGGTAAGAGCCATCGGCTTCGACGTTGTAGGTCATCGGCAGGCCGAATTTCAGGCCCATCTGATAGTCGTCATCACCGTGCGAGGGCGCGGTATGCACAAACCCGGTGCCCGCGTCGTCGGTGACATGATCGCCGGTGAGCAGGGGAACATCGTAATCCCATTCACCCGCGCCGCCTTCGATGCCGCGATAGGGGTGGGCGAGAGTAAGACCCGCGAGTTCGTCGGCGCTTACATCATGCAAGCGCGAGAAATCACTTACTTTGGCCGCGGTCATAACAGCGTCGGCCAGTTTATCGGCCAACAAAATGACTTCACCGACCCTAGCCGTTGAATTGTCCGCAGCAGCGTCGATACGATATGCGCCATATGCGATTGTAGAGTTAAACGACACTGCTCTGTTTTGCGGAATGGTCCACGGTGTAGTGGTCCAGATCACCACGCTTGAATTTAATAGATCTTGAACTGCCGCTGTGTGGCTCTTGGTCGCGTCGCGCAACGCAAATACAGGTTTAAACCGCACCCAGATCGTATGGCTCGTATGATCGTGATACTCGATCTCCGCCTCGGCCAGCGCGGTTTTCTCCACCGGCGACCACATCACCGGCTTCGAGCCCTGATACAGCGAGCCGTTGTTGACGAATTTCATGAACTCATCCGCGATCACCGCTTCTGCGTGATAATCCATCGTGAGATATGGCTTTTCCCACTTCCCCGTCACGCCCAACCGTTTGAATTCCGCGCGTTGCACGTCGATCCAGCCCTCGGCAAAGCGGCGGCATTCTTGGCGGAAATCGACGATATCGACGTCGTCTTTGTTCAGACCCTTGGCGCGGTACTGCTCTTCGATCTTCCACTCAATCGGCAGCCCATGGCAATCCCAGCCCGGCACGTAGCGGGCATCCTTGCCCATCATCTGCTGGCTGCGCACCACCATATCCTTCAGGATCTTGTTCAGCGCATGACCAATGTGCAGATGGCCGTTGGCGTAAGGAGGGCCGTCATGCAGGGTGAACGGGGTGCGCGCGCCCGCCGCAGCCTTCTCGCGCAGGCGGTCGTAAACCCCAATGTTCTCCCACCGCGCCAGCCAATCCGGCTCGCGCGCAGGCAGGCCCGCCCGCATCGGGAACTCAGTTTCGGGCAGGAAAACGGTGTTGGAATAGTCAGCGGTCACATCAGCGCACATCGCGGCAGTCCTTGCAGTTGGGCCTGAGAAGGGCAGCCCTTGAAATGGGGGTATCGGTGGGGTGCAACGCACCAGTCTCCCGGCGTCTGAAGGCTCAGAGCGCCGGGCCGATAATTCGGTTTATGCTCACGATTATGCGGTCCATGCGGGCCTTATAGGAAAGCCGAAAGGAAAGGTCAAAGCCCTGCGTCAGTGCGCAGCATTGCACCCCGGCAGCAAAACCCGCACCCTTGGGCGGACAGGAGCACTATATGCCCCCCCTCGCCCGTTTCCCCATCTTGCCAGCCCAGCTCGAAACCGTTGTCTCCGCATTTTATGCAGCTGTCCGAAGCCATCAAACCTTGGCCCCGATTTTCGCTTCCCTCATCAGCGACTGGCCTGCAAAATCGCCCTGTTTTAGCGCAATGCCCCACTGCTAAAGCGGGATGATCATTGCGTGACTCTGGGGCTGCCGGCGGAGAGCCATTTCTGATTCAACATGGAAGCTGGGCTTGGTGGCCAGCTTCCATGACAAGAGCTCTTCCCGATGGCCATCCTGTCCTGGCATGTTCGCCGCTGTTGCATGCGTCGCGGCTGGCCCTGCGGTTCGCGTAGGAACAACCAGTGGCACCTCTAGAGGTGCATGGCCCGCACGTCACCGCGCGGGCGTCTGCAACGTGGAACAATCCACACATTGCGTCTCAAGACCTGCCGTTTTCGTACGGACGGTGAAGCCAGATCGTGCCGTCACCGCACCAAGATGACCGGCACCTTGCAGGACCGGATCATGGCTGTTGTGGTCGATCCGATGATCAGGCTGCGGATGCGGCTGTGGCCATAGGCGCCCATCACCAACATGTCGAACTGCGCGTCTTCTTCCACCAGCTTGCACAAGGTGGTTTCGGGCTGACCGGACAGAATCGAAGTCTCTGCCTCGATCCCCGCCGCTTTCAGCTGTGCCTTGGCATCTTCCAGACCCTTCACGGCCTCGGCCGTCGCGCTGCCCACCGTAACGACATGGACGGCCATTCCGCGAAACAAGGGGCTGCGGGCGATGTGATCGACCGCTTTCATCGCAGAGGCCCCGCCGTCATAGGCGACCAGCGCCTTGGCAATCGGCTTGAATGCGCGCGAGGCGATGAACACCGGTTTGTGGCTGGCGCGCACGATGCGTTCAAGGTTCGACCCCAGATGCCCCTTCGCGAAATCCGCCGCCGCGCCGCGCTTGCCGATGACGATCACGCGGGCATCGGCTTCGATTTCCGCAACGGTTTCCAAGATATCGCCATGGCGCAGACGCGTGGTGATCTCTGTCACCCCTGCTTTGTTCAGGATCGCTTGGGCATCCTCCAGAATGGCGCGGCCCCGGTGGCTGATCAACTTGGCACGTTTTGCATCCAGTTCCGCCAGCTGTTCCATCAGGGCGGTCCGTGCGCCAAGCGCTATGGCGCCGGAATGGTCCTGCGCATCGGGGGCCTCGCGGCGACCCAGCACGTGGACCAGTTCCACCGGCGCACCAGTGCGTCCAGAAATCCAAGCGGCATGGTCGCAGACGCTGGCGGAGTAGATGGAGCCATCGACCAAGGCGACAATCTTGCAGGCGACGATTCTATTCGGTTGTTCGGTCATGTCTTTCCCCTCCCTCAATGCGCCATCAACTTGTCCATCGCCTCTGGCTTGTCATGCACGGCGAGCTTGTCGACGATGGTTTCAGAGGCTGCGTTCATGCCGACAATCTCAACCTCGGCCCCGTCGCGGCGGAATTTCAGCACCGCCATGTCTAGCGCCTGCACGGAGGAGATGTCCCAGATATGGGCATAGGTGACGTCGATGATCACCCGCTCCAGAGCCTCTTTGAAATCGAAGGCGTTCATGAAATCCTCGACCGAGGCATAGAACAACTGGCCCTCAACCCGGTAAGTCCGCACCCGGCCATCGGTGCTGATGGTGGTCGTCACGCGGAACAACTGTGATATCTTTCCGGCAAAGAAGATGCCGGACAGCAGCACCCCCAGCAGCACCCCGATGGCCAGGTTGTGTGTGTAAACAACCGCGACGACAGTGGCGACCATCACGATCGAGGATGATTTGGGATGGGTCCGCAGGTTCTTGATTGACGACCACGAAAACGTCCCGACGCTGACCATGATCATGATGGCGACCAAGGCCGGCATCGGGATCTGGCTGACCCATTTGCCAAGGCCGACGACCATGATCAACAGGACCACACCCGCAGAAAAGGCCGAGAGCCGTCCGCGTCCACCGGATTTCACATTGATCATGCTTTGCCCGATCATGGCACAGCCCGCCATGCCGCCGATGAAACCGGTCGCCGTGTTGGCCAGCCCTTGGCCGATGCACTCCTGATTGCGGCTTGATTTGGTGTCGGTCAGATCATCTATCAGGTTTTGTGTCATCAGGCTTTCCAGCAGGCCCACAACAGCGACGGCAAGCGCGTACGGAAAGATGATCTGCAGGGTTTCAAAGGTCAGCGGGATTTGCGGGATCAGGAACACCGGCAAGGTATCGGGCAAAGCGCCCATGTCACCGACAATACGTACATCCCAACCAAAAGTCAGCGTCAGCGCGGTCAGCACAAGGATGGTGACCAGAGGCGACGGCACCACCTTGGTCACATACGGAAACAGGTAGATGATCGCCAGACCCGCCGCGACAAGGGCATAGGTCAGCCAGGTCACCTTGGTCGGGTCCAGTTCCGGCAGTTGCGCCATGAATATCAGGATCGCCAGAGCGTTCACAAACCCGGTCATGACGGATTTGGAGACATAGCGCATCACGAAGCTCAGCTTTGCCAGGCCCATGCCGATTTGCAGAAGACCCGCCAGCACGGTAGCGGCCAGCAAGTATTGCAGCCCGTGATCCTTGACCAAGGTCACCATCAGCACGGCAGTCGCCGCTGTGGCCGCCGAGATCATACCCGGTCGCCCGCCCGCAATCGCGGTGATGACGGCGATGGAAAAGCTGGCGTAAAGCCCCACCTTGGGGTCCACGCCCGCGATGATGGAAAAGGCTATCGCCTCGGGGATAAGTGCCAAGGCCACGACAAGGCCCGACAGCAGGTCGGCCTTGATATTGCCAAACCACTGGTTGCGGTAAGCGTCGAGAGAAATCATGTAAAATCCGTTCCAGACCGATCCGGCGCCGCGCGTCTGATCGATAGTTCTTTGGGGTCTGTCTGACGGTGGTCCGGCGGATCGGCGGCCGGAAGAGCCAGCCGGGAATCGCACCCAGCTCCATTTTGCTGCAAAATGACATATCGACGTTCTCGGAAAATGGCAACCGCGCAGATATGTCGACAGTTTGGGGTCTGGCTGGAGCGTGAAAATCAACCGGGCGGGTAGGCTTTGTCGCCGCAGCCGACGATGCAAGAGTGGCAGATGACGTTGTGTTCCTTGGCGTCTGCGGGAATGATCGGCAGATGCTCACGCCAGCGTTTGTACGCCATGTTTTCTCTCGCTCAACCTTCAAGAACGTTGGACAGGCGGCCGTAGATCAGTTCATCGACACCTTCCTCGACCGAGTGACCGATCAACTGGAGTACAACTTCAGGATCGGTCACCACGTCACTCTACAACTCGAAACGGCGCCCGGCGAAAGGGCGGCGGTGTGCCGCGCAACCTGACTTGGCAGGTTTCAGAAAATCTATCGCCAGCTGTTCGATCCCGGCACAGTGCAGTGTCGGCCGTCGACTGCCAGTGTTCATCGCAAGGTCCTTGCTTGGCACACTGATCCCAAGGTGGGGCAGACGGCATGATCATCGCCTATTCGATGAACAGTCGGTGCTTTGGGGTGCCGGATTGCGTCGACCGGCGGGCGTGAAAGAGCATCAAGGGTGCTTTGGCGCCAGTCTTCGAACGGAAAGCCAGTTCAGCGTGGCCATCAGCCCAGCGGTCGCAAGGCACAGGGGAAGACCGCCAATCTGATAACTGACACCGGACAACAGCGTGCCCACCAAGCGTCCCGCCGCATTGGCCATATAGTAGAAGCCCACGTCCTGACTGACCCGTTCATCCTTGGAAAAGGCGAGGATCAGGTAGGAATGGACAGAGGAGTTGATGGCAAAAACATAGCCGAAGGCCAGCAAGCCTGTCACGATGACAAGGCTGAGCCAAAGCGCAGGCGCGCCTGCAACCCAAGCTGCCAGAGCCAAGGCAAAGGGGATCGGCACCAGATACCCAGCCCAAGCGATGGCCTTGGCGATGATCTCGGCCTCGGATTTGCCCTTTGCATTCAAGAGTTTTGGGGCTGCCGCCTGCACAGCGCCATACGCGATTATCCAAAGCGCCATGAAGCCACCAATCAGAAAGAAGGCAAAGCGGCGGCCATCGGGCGTGCCATCAGACAGGATGGCCTGAAAATAGACCGGGATCCCGACGACAAACCACACGTCCCGCGCGCCGAACAGAAACATGCGCGCAAGGCTCAGCCGGTTGACGCGAATGTCTTTCGACCAAACCGAGGAGAACTTTGCCGCTTTGCTGCCCATCGGCAGTCCGGCGGGCATGAAGAGCCAGATCGCAGCCAGGATCACCGCCAGCACGGCAGCCATGCCCCAGACGGCGCCGTTGAACCCGACCAGTACCAAAAGCACGGCACCTAGGAAGAAGCCCACGCCCTTGACCGCGTTCTTTGACCCGGTCAGCAGGGCAACCCAGCGGAACAGCGTGCCGTCGCCCTTGGGCGCCAGAAGTTTCACCGCCGATTTGGACGACATCTTGGCCAGATCCTTGGCCACGCCGCTCATCCCCTGTACGACCATCACGAAGCCGACCGAGAGTGGGATGCTCCAGCTTGGGTCCAGTTGTGCCAGCCCGACCAGCGCCGCGATCTGCATCAGCAAGCCCGACCAAAGTGTGATCGCCAGCCCGAACCTTGCCGCGATCCAGCCTGCCGCAAGGTTGGTCACGATCCCCGCCAGTTCATAAAGCAGGAACAGCCAGGCCAGTTGGATCGGTTTGAAGCCCAGCCCGTTGAAATGCAGCAGCACCAGCATCCGCAAAGCGCCATCCGATAGCATGAAGGCCCAATAGGCCGCCGTCACCGCCGCGTAGGCGACAAGGCCGGGGTTGCGCGCCCCGCTCACATCGGCTCCGTCAGACTCTGGGCCACCATGCGGGTAATGTCAGCCAAACGGCAGGAGTAACCCCATTCGTTGTCATACCAAGCGTAAATCTTCACCTGCGTGCCATTCACCACCATGGTCGACAACGCGTCGATGATCGACGATCGCGGGTCGTTGGTGTAATCGCTCGACACCAAAGGCCGCGTTTCATAGCCGAGAATGCCCTTCAGCGGGCCGTCTGCGGCGGCTTTGAACAGCGCGTTGACTTCCTCGACGGTGGTCTCCCGCGCCACCTCGAACACGCAATCGGTCAACGAGCCATTCAACAGCGGCACCCGGACGGCATGACCGTTCAGCCGCCCCTTCAGCTCTGGGTAGATCAGGGTAATGGCGGTGGCGGAGCCGGTCGTCGTAGGGATGAGGTTCAGCAGGGCCGAGCGGGCCCGGCGCATGTCCTTGGCGGGACGGTCGACAATGGTCTGGGTGTTGGTCACATCATGAATCGTGGTGATCGAGCCATGGCGGATGCCGATGCCCTCTTGGATCACCTTGACCACCGGGGCCAGGCAGTTCGTAGTGCAAGACGCCGCCGTGATCAGGTCCTGCGAGCCATCATAGTCACCATGGTTGATGCCGTAGACGAGGTTCAGCGCCCCCCCATCTTTGACCGGAGCGGAGACCACCACCTTCTTCACGCCCGCGATGTAATAGGGGGCGAGTTTGGCGGCGGTTTTAAACACGCCCGTGCAGTCGATAACCAGATCAATGCCCATAGCGGCCAAAGGCAAATCCTCGATCCGCTTGGCCGCCGTCACCGCCATGCGCTGGCCGTTGATCGTCAGGCTGGCGTCGTCAAAGCCGATATTGGCCTTCCAGCGGCCGTGAACCGAGTCGAACTCCATCAGAAGGGCATGCTGTTCCGGCGTGCCTGTGGGATCGTTGATCAGCACGATCTCGCCGCCAGCCCCGCTGTCGATCAGATCGCGCAGTACAAGCTTTCCGATGCGGCCAAGGCCGTTCAAAGCGATGCTGGTCATTTTGTCTCCTTAGGCTCGGGTCAGGCCGATGGTGTCGAGACTGCGTTGCAGCGCCACACGGTCAAGTTGTTCGATAGGCAGGGCCGAAAAGGCCAGGATATGGCGGTTCAGTTCCGAAAAAGCCTTGGCGAAGGCCAGACCCTTTTCGGCTTCGGTTCCGGTGGCCTTCACCGGGTCGGGTACGCCCCAATGCGCCGTTATGGGCTGACCCGGCCAGGGCGCGCATTCTTCGGCGGCGGCCGCATCACAAACCGTGAAGATGAAATCCATGCGAGGCGCATCCGGCGCCTCAAACTCGGACACGTGCTTGGCGCGCAACCCGTCAGTATCCAGCCCATTTCGTTTCAGAATGGCGACCGCAAAGTCGTTCAATTGGCTGCCCGGTCGCGTCCCCGCCGAATAGGCGCGGAATTTCCCGGCCCCGATCCGGCTCAGGATTGCCTCGGCAAAGATGGAGCGCGCCGAATTGCCCGAGCAGATGAACAAGACGTTGTAGGGTTGCGACATGGCGGTTCGTTCCTCTGCAGCCTCACACAAAAAGTCAGCCCGTCCCCGGCAGCAGTCGTTGACCAGATAATCGACCAGCCCCGCAGTTCGGGCCAGATCGACCGAATAGAACAGCGATCGCCCCTGACGAACGCTGCGGATTAGGCCGCAGGTTTCAAGTTCGCCCAGATAGTGGGACAGGGTATTCTGCTTTAGCCCTAAGGCTTCGGCAATCTCAGTCGGCCGCCCACCCGAAGGGGCCAAGCGCATCAGCATGCGGAACACCGAAAGGCGGCCGGGATGCCCGAGGGCCATGAAGGTCCGAGTGGCGTGATTTAATTCCATGATTCCTGAATATCAGAACTATTTGTGCTTTCCAAGTGAAGCTTTTGTAAAAGCCGTTGAGGCATGTCATCGCGCTGTTGTGTGCGTCGTCGCAGGATCACTCAGGTGCACGAAGCGTCGCCCAATGTCCTTTCTCTGGTTTCTGCAAGACCCAGCGCGGTTCCCGTTCTTCACCGGCAAGGGCGAAGTAGGAAACCCTTGAAGACCGCCACGGTCGCGCCTCCACCATCGTCACAAGCCAACTGCCCGTCGCACATTGGCACAAGGCCATCGGCGACCCAACTCTGGCCGATGCCATCCTCGACCGTCTTGTTCACAACGCCCATCGTCTCAACCTCTCGGGTGAAAGGCTCAGACGCAGGGGCGTGGTCACGCAAACCCTTGACCAAACCGCTCCAAACTACCCCATGAAAACGTCGGTCAGACTGCCTACGATGGCCTGAAACGCGTGCCCATCATCGCGCGAAATCAGTGCCACATTTCGCGAAATGCGCACATAAGTTTCAGGCACGGCGCAAGACACCAGTCCGCAGACGTTAAGACCCTTTGCCGATCAATTTGCCTGCGTTGTCGGAATACGATCGCCCTGCGCCCAATTTAACCCACCCACATAGCGCCCCTGCATCTGACCTGCGTCATCAAGAGTGAACAGATGCAGCCAGCGATTGTCGAACAGGGACTTTACTGCATTATGACGTGAGAGAATGTCGTTGATGGCGTCTTGCGGGGCCTCGATGATGACAGACAGGCGCAAAGGTTCGTGAGCGAGACCCGCCCCGTCATGCACAGACTGCCAAGGCAGTCCCGTGCGCAAAAGGCCGCCATTGCCTTCGACCACGCCGATGCCACCTGTCACGTTGTGCAGCAGTTTGTTGCCGCCCCCAAAGACCGCAGGGGCCACGGTCGATCCGTAATACTGCAGGCTGATCCAGCTCGCTACCACCACAGGGGCAGTCAGGATCAGTTCCAGCACGCCAAAGCTTGTATCTTGCCGCCAATCATAGCTGTGAAGGAACGCCCGCCCACCAAGGTTTTGTGCGCCCGTGCGATGCCGGGGCGCTGCGATGAACGCGCGGCATCCCGCAAGGCCCCATTCCGGGCGCATTTCTGCCCAGTTGCGCGACCGTTGGGCAATGTCGCGGCCACCTTTGGCCCGTGGCAGACGCAGGGAACGTTCGCCACGCGCCATCACCCCGGCGGCGGCCAGCCAGCGCGTCAGGTCAGCTAGATCTTTGCTGTGACCCGTTGACGGATGATCACCGCTGTAGACCAGCACATCATCAGTGGTCGTGTCATGCAATCCCGCCACGAACAACGTGTCGCCCGGAATGGTGATGCCGCGCGCGGGCAGCCCGTGCCGCACCTCGGGGTCGTTCAGCAAAGCGGTCAGCAGCCGTGCGTTGACCTCGCCCGAATAGCCGCCACAGGCGCCGCAATGCAGCGCGCTGGCGTGCGGGTTGTTGGTGACATTCGCGCCGTGTCCTGCCAGCAGGACCACACGGGCAAAGCCGTCTGTCATCGACATGGCGCGCAGGACCATTTCCGCCGAAGCCAGCTTTTGCGCGGTATCTAGACCGGGTGACAGCTGTGGTGCCGGATCACGCGGCAGGTGCGACGGGCCCAGGCCAAGGGCGTCGCGCACCAGCTTGCCCGCATAGATCGGCCCGGTCGCCTCGACAAAGGCAAAGGACGACACGGCGGCCAGTTTGAACCGGCCCCAGGCCCGTTTGGCGCGGGCGGCGATCCGGGCGGCATATTCGGCCCCGGCATGGGGCGAGCGCGCAGAAGATTTAAGTGTTGGGTTTAGCAACACCGGCAATCGCGCCTCGGCCACGTCAGATGCAAAAGGGTGATGTTCGACGAAGACACCGAAAAAACCTGCAAAGCCGATAGTTTGGATGCCGGGGTCCACGCTTTCAAGCGCGCGGCGAAACACTTCGGATCGCACGTCGATGCAGAATGCTGCCTGTAGTGTGGGGCGATTTTGTGGGGCAGTGAAGCAGGGTTCGGCGAAGGCGGCTGTCATGTCGCGCTGCGCTGCACGCTCGGACGCCTCTTGCAGGATGACGTCGATCACCTGATCGGAGGTCGGGCGCAGAGGTTGCGCATGTGCGGCCACACTATCGGCCCATGCCGAGCCGATCATCTCGTTGTATTGCCTGAGCAGAGCTACATCCCACAACAGCCGGATCACCAGCAAATCGGTAACGGCGCTGTCGGTGCCCCCGGCCAGTTCGGCTTGCCACAGGTCATAGCGGGCATATTGGCTCCATCCGCCAAGCGACATCAATGTGGCGTGAAACGCTGTCTCCATCGCCGCATCCGGCAAGCCCAGCCGGAAAGTGGCCATCGCCAGCGCCTCGGCCGCCGTAGCGGGGGCACTGGCGACCAACGCAGCAAAGCCCGATAGTCCGGCGATTTCCGGCGTCAGATCACGGGATGCAAAACTGCGCCATGCGGCATAGGCCGATGTCCCCGGTGCTGTTGTCCACAGGGCCTGCCCCTTATCGAAATGCCCCGCCGCCCAGGCGCTGAAGCGGTCGTTGACTATGGCAGGCCAGTCGATGCCCGAGGCCTCGGCGGCCAATTGCGCCACAGACGGCAGTGCCCGTTGTTGGAGGGCAGGTTGACGGACGGCAGCCTTCAGCATCGCAAGGGTCACGGGGTGCGCGTCAGGTGATGCAGCAAGCGCTCCGGCAAGATCATCATCGCTGATCCGGCCATCGGCAATGCGCGCTAGATACCAGTCGCGCGGCGGCGTGACCGGCGCACCTGCGACCCGGCCCAGACGCGCGGCCGTCATCGCCAATGTGTCGCCGCTCTGGCCCAGATAGGGGTTCACCGCAACGCTGCTGGTCAGTGGGAACAGTGGCGGGATCGCACGGGCGGCCGTATTGGCGGCTGCCACCAGGGCGGCGCTGGGGGTCAGGTCAAAATCGGGGTGATGGATCATCATGATGAAGGAACCCTTGTTATTAAATGAAATCAGACGTCGCGGGATTTTGACCAGCCGCCCAGCAGCCGGTCAAATACCGCGTTGGCATAAAGTCCGTTTGTCAGATGCACGCGAAGCCCTGCCGCCGCCGGATGATGTGCCCACAGCGGGAACAGCGCCTGCGCGACGGCGACCAGACCGAAACTGAGGACCGCAAGCACGATCAGTGTCCATTCCAGCGGGCCGGGGGCGGGGGTGACGGGAAGGGTGCCAGTGGTCAGCGCCTCAGCCGCTGCTTGCAGCGCAAAATAGCCCAAGGATGCTGCCAACGCATAGATCACCGTGGCCAGGGTCAGCGCTCGGGGTGCGGCACCCGCCAACCCTTGCGCAATCAGATAGGCCACCCCAAAGATCAGGATCGCCCCCAGCGCAATCGCTTGTGGAGACTTGTGATCTAACCCGGTCGAAAATCCGAACCCCAGCGTCATGAGCACATAGATCGCCATCGCTGCCAGAAACGCCTGCCCCACCTTTGCCCCTGAAGGAACCGCAATCGGCCCCGGCCTTTGTATCAGCGCCACGGCATCAACTGCCCCCCCCGAGGCCAGAAAGGCGTGCGCCTTGTACAGCGAATGGGCGACGATGTGCAGCAGCGCCAGGGGGAACAGCGCCAGCCCGCATTGCAGCACCATGAACCCCATCTGCGCCACGGTGGACCACGCGAGTGAGGTTTTGACCGCCGATTGGGTCAGCATCACCATGCCGCCGAAAATTGCGGTGAACCCGCCCAGCATCACCAGCACCGCCAGCACGCCGGGGGCCGTCAACATCACATCGGCAAAGCGGATCATCAGGAACCCACCTGCGTTGATGACGCCCGCATGCAGCAGGGCCGATACCGGCGTCGGCGTTTCCATCACTTCGGTCAGCCAGCCGTGGGTGGGGAACTGCGCCGATTTCAGTACGGCAGCCAGTGCGATCAGCCCCGCCGCCCATGCCGCCGCCGTCGGGGCAATGCCTGAGCGTGCCGCGTCAAGGATCGTCGCGATATCGCCGCTGCCAAAGCCGCGCCACAACACAAGCGCCGCGGCGATAATCACCAGATTGGACAGTCCCGACGTGACCAGTTTCTTGTGCGCGGCACGGCGCGCCTGTGGGCGGTCGGGGTAAAATAGCAGCAACTGATGCAGGCTCAGGCTGGTGGCGATCCAGGCCAGCACCAGTTGCACGAGGTGCCCCGCCGTCACCAGCAACATGACAGCGGCCAGTGTGGCACACATCCAGCCCATGAACGCGCCCTGCCGCGCCTCGCCATCCACATAGGTGGCCGCATAGCGCAGCACGACCCAGCCAATAAAGCTGACCAAACACAGCATCACCGCGCTGATCACATCCAGCCGTATCGACAGGCCGGGTAAGGGGTTCGCCGTGGATGGGCCGGACAGGATAAGCAGGGCCACCGACCCAAACGCCGTTGCAATGCCGATCATTCCCGCCGCTTCGGCTGCAAGCGCCTGTCCGGCAGGCCGTCGCCCGGAACGCCATGCCCCCAGGGCCGCGCAGAGCAACAGGACAACGGGGGCGAGATAAGGCAGCAGGGCTGGGGTCACGGGAGTATCCTTTCCGACACGCTTGGTCTGGCGGTGGTAGTCGTGCAGCCGCGCCGCGTAAAATTCATTGTTTGTCATAATACGTTCTGTTAAATAGAACGAATGGCCGACCTTAACTATCACCACCTGCATCTGTTCCGCGCCGTGGCGCATGACGGCAACCTGACCCGCACGGCTCAAAAGCTGAACCTGTCGCAATCGGCAATCTCGGTGCAGATCCGCAAACTGGAAGACCGTCTGGGCCATCCGCTGTTCGACCGTCGCGGGCGGCAGTTGCATCTGACCGAAGCCGGGCGGATCGCGTTGGACCATGCCGACGCGATCTTTGCGGTAGGCGATGAGTTGCTCGGCATCCTGCGCGATGCAGGGCGCGGGTTGCAGGTGTTGCGGGTGGGGGCGCTTGCCACATTGTCGCGCAACTTCCAGTTGGGGTTTCTGCGCCCGGTATTGGGCCAGCCGGGGACCGAGGTGATCCTGCGCTCTGGCAGTTTGTCAGAGTTGCTGACCCTGCTCGAGACGCTGAACCTCGATGTGGTGCTGACCAATCAGCCGCCGCAGCGTGATGCGACGACACCGTTCGTGTCGCACCGGCTGGCCGAACAGCCCGTCAGTCTTGTGGGCACGCCAGCCCGCCTGAAATCAACGCGAAACCTAGCGCAGCGTCTGGCAACCCTGCCAATCATCCTGCCCAGCACGAATAGCTCGATCCGCATCGGCTTTGACGCGCTGACCGCACAACTGGGCATCCGACCCGGCATCGTAGCCGAGGTCGACGACATGGCGATGATGCGCCTTTTGGCACGCGAGGATGTAGGGCTCGCGGTTCTGCCGCTGATCGCCATCAAAGACGAGTTGCAACAAGGCATTCTGATTGAGGCTGATCGTTTGCCGGGAATATCAGAAACGTTTTACGCCGTCACGCTCGACCGCCGGTTTCCAAATCCGATGCTGCAACAGCTGATTACCCTGCCGCTGGTCGTTGAAGTGGATAGACCGGATAAACCTGCGCTGAACGCATCAGGTCTGACCGCCGACGTATGATGGCTGAAGCCGCCCGGCAGCTATCCTATGAAACCACGCTGATTCTGTGGTGCGATAACCAAGCCTCTGTGCGCCCTCGCCCCCCAGTCTTGGCGTCGTGCAGACTGCACGGCTGCTGGACCGCATTGGTAAGGGCATCCGGGGTGCGGCGTTTGGCCTGTGCAGTCCCTCGAGACGGTGGGGGGCCGTTGCTGGCCACGGGATTGATGCTGCTGTGGCAGAACAGTTCTTAGGCAGTATTCTGGGTCACCACGATACCGGGCGCACTTGCGGTTTGTTGCCGGCCGTGGGCGTTCAGGAACCGCCACCGCACACCGTGACCATGCGCACAAACCCGACAAAACGCGCCAATTTGAAGCGATTGGGCACTGAATATTGGCGCGTCATGGTCATCGGCACGGCTTTCACATTGGCGCGGTCCAGCGAGGCATTTTTGAGGCTGCGTGCAGCAAAGTGATATTGCTATCGCGCGGGCGTCCTTGCAGGTGGCGGCAATGAATGTGGTCTATGCAGCTTCCGCCTATCCCTTTGGCAAATCGTCTGACCGGATAAGTCACGCCAAACTGCTTCCCCTAGGGCTGGTGATCCTGACCGTTGCCGATCTGGCGCTGACCTCTGGGGCGCATTGGCCGTGGTTTTGGCAAGCGTCATGTTGTGGGGGCTACACATATCAACCAAGCGTTGCTGGCAGCATGGTTGCCACCACCGCCCCGGCCGACCTGCGCGGCGCGGCCAACATCACGGATGATCAGCTTCCTTGGCCTCGGGCTGCGCTATGGGCTGGTCGATAGTGCCAAAACCGCCTCAGGTGTTCCGATCTTGCGTTGAAACTTCGCCCGCCCAGCGGTTCAGCCAAGCGAGCCCTGCCAAGCATAGCCCAAGGCCAAGGAAGCTGACCACCCGGGTCAACCCCGTCAGCCCCGCCGCGTCCAGCAGGAACACCTTGGCGATTGTCAGGCCAATCACCGCCATCGCCACCCGCCGCAACAGCCCCGAGCGCCGGGCAATCGCCTGATACAAAAGTCCCGCCCCCAGCAGCATCAGCGCAAGCGTGTAGCTGTAAAGCTCGCCCTGCACGACGCCAGACGCGCCGAGCCAATCGCCTTGCCAGAACCGCCGGATCTCAAGCCCCAGATAAAGCGCCAGCAAGGCCAGCCCGACCACCAACAACCCCAACCGCAAGCGTCGCCCAAGCCCTGCCAGCTTCCACACCGCCGCCAGCAGCATCCCCCCCGGCACGCCATAGGCCAGTAGCAGCGTATCCAACACCCGTGGGCCCCGCACCAAAGCCCCCGCATCTTCGGCATAGGTGCTGAACAGCGGGTTGAACGGCCCCACCGCCAGCGCCAAAGCACCAGCCGCCAGCAGCCCCGCCACAATGGCAATCGCTTGGCGCAACCGCAGCAGCACGCCACCAAGGCGCGCCCGGTAAATCTGCATCAGCATCAGCACCAGCCACGGCAGCGCGTTCAGGCCAGCAGACCAATGCGTTTCCACATCACTGGGCGCTTGCGATGGCAAAATCCAGCGCATGATCAACACATTGGCAAGGATTGCCCCCAGCCCCGCCGCCGCCGATTCCAAGACACCTTTCGGCAATATCCGCCCCTCTGGCAGCACCCGCAATGCGGCCAACAGCGCCACAATCACCCCGCCAAACGCCACCACCACCTGCCCCAAGGGCGCTGCAAACGCCCAGTCAAGCCCCGGATCGGCCAGCAAGCGATAGCCCAGAACCGCCACAGCCACCTGAATGAACCAGCCCATTTCAGGCAAGCGGAACCGCCGATCCAACCCCGCCGCGACCAGCGCCAGCAAGGCCAAAGCCAAAGTCAGCGCGGTCTGCGTGGTGACCAAGAACAGCGCCAAAGCGATCAGCGACAGCGCCGACAGCGTGGCATAGGCGGGTCTGCGGCGATCCTCAGCCTTGGCAAACAGCACCGCCAGCCCGACCATCGCCACCGCGACCGCCATCACATGCAGCGCCCAAGGATAGGCCCCGATCACCCGCTCGGGCAGCCAAAGCAGCGCCAAAATCGCCACCGCCACCGGAGCCACCAAGGCCGCCGCCGCCCCGTGCAGCAAAGCCAAAACCCCCTCTTGCCAGGACCGCCACGCAAAAGCGCCCGACATAAGCGCCACCATCCCGACCAAAATCGTGATCGTCATCGGAGCCGCCACTTCTGGTCCGCGATCTGCTGCCCCCAGAAACTCCCAGAACAGCGGCATCTGCGCAGAACCAATCTGCAACAGCATCAGCCAGAACCCCACCGCAGGCACAAAGCCCAGATCGGCCAGCCCCGCAGCCCGCTCAGCCCACACCACATAAGCCAGCACCAATAGCACAAGACCGCCCAAAGCCAGCATCGCCTCGGGGCCCATGGCCCCCGCCAACAGCACCAACCCCAGCGTCGAGGCCAAAGCCGCCCCCGCCGCCAGCAGCACCGGAAACGGCACCCGCACCTTACCCAGCATCCCTGCCAGCAGTACAGACGGCCCGTCTTGGCGTGGCACCAAACCGCGCTCTGGAATAGCCACAGCCAGCAGTGCCAGCCCCAGCAACAACACAACCCAGCCCAAAGTTCCCGCGCCCCCCGCCATCGAAAGCCAGCCGCCCGCATAGCCCAACACCAGCGCCAGAACCGAAACCCAAGCCCAGCGCCGCAGCGTATCCACCCCCAGCCCCAAAGCCGCGATCAGCGCGAGATAACCATACAGCCAAGGCCCAGCCTCTGCCCCGCCCGCCACCACAAAGGGCGCAGCAAAAGCGCCCAACAGCCCCACCGCAATCAGCAACGGTCCATAGAACCAGCCCAGAACCAGCGCCAATATCGCCGCCGCCACCAGCCCTGCAAACGCCATCTGCGGCCCGATCAGCCCATACATCAACCGCGCCGACAGCACGGCGGCGAACACCGAAACCAGCCCGGCACCGGCAAAAACCGACGGCAGATAGGCGGTTGCAGCATCCTCACCGTCGCCCGACCGCCTGCGCAACCACTCTCCCGCGCCGATCAGGCACAGCCCGAAGGCAATCCCCGCCAGCACCCGCAGCCCCGGCGGCAACAGCCCGTTTTCAATGCCATACTGCACGAAAAACACCCCGGCCAACGCCAGCGAGGCGGCAGAGACCGCGTAAACCCAATTCAGCTTCAACCAATCGGCCAAGCGCGAGACCACACTCGGCCCTGCAGGCACCCGCGCCACCACGGGCGCAGCCTCGGCTGGGGTCGCGGCCACGCCACGCGCAGCCGCCACCCGCTCCCATGGCGTCATCGGTTTCACAGCATCCCCACCCGCAGGCACGCCTGCACCGACCTCGACGACACGCGCATCCGCTTCAGCCTCACCTGGCGCCGCCTGATGCAGAACCGGGTCAACAATTGGCGTTTCAGCGATCATCGTCTCCGCGATCGCCGTCGCAGCAGGCCCGTCCGGCACAGACGCTTGCGCTACAGCCACCGCGCCCAGCATGGCCTGCAAGTGCTTGCCTTGCGCGGCCAACTGCCGTTCCAGCACATTCACCCGCGTGCGCAAGCCACTTTGCCCCACCAGCAGCACGATGATCAGCACCGGAATGGCAAGCGCCACCAAAGCCAGCAGAACCAGCAAACCGTCCATCCGCGATCCCCCACACGTTTTCGGTACAGTAGCCTCAGCCAGCCGCTCTGCACAGTGGGGAATATCCCACCTGATAAGGCCTTGCCGCCGCAACAATAACCCGCACAAATGTCCGCAAGAGCACGCAATCCCCACCACTATCCATCGGCAACATCGGCGCAGGCATCGGCGGCTTGGCCGCCGCCGCCCTTTGCGCGCAATCCGGCCACCGCGTCACGCTGTTGAGCGTTTTGCCACCCAGCGCGCGCTTGGGTCCGGCTTCGTGCCGCAACCCATAGGCCTTGCGGTGCTGGACGCCATCGGCGTAGATGTCCGCGCTTTGCGGGCAGAAGTCAGCCAAATGCGCGGCCATGCCGGAAACCGCAAAATCCTCGATGTCGTCTGTAAAGCCGACGCCCCCGGCCTTGCCATCCACCGCGCCAGCCTGTTCTCGGTGCTCTGGCACGCCGCCACCGCCGCTGGCATCCGCTTGGAAACCGGGGCGGTCTGCCATGACGCCCGGGTTTCCAACAGCAAGCGATTGATCTTGCAGGATAATGCCAACAAGCTTGGCCCGCTCGATCTGGTGATCAACGCCTTGGGCGCAGGCTCGCCCCTCTCGCCGATGCAGGCCAGCCCGCTAAGCTTCGGTGCGGTCTGGGGCACCGTGCTGCAACCCGTGGCCGCGATGAATTGGCCGCAAACCACTGGACAGCAGCCCGCAGCGCGCTAGGCTACGCGAAAAGGAAACTTGAATGCGTGACCCCTCCCTGAACGTGCTTGGCAGCGCGTTGGAAAGCTGCTCCTCCACCCCCATCACCGGTTTTTTCCGCGATGGCTGCTGCAACACCGGCCCGATGGATCAAGGCCTGCACACCGTTTGCGCGTTGTTGACGGCGGAATTTCTGGCCTATTCCAAATACTTAGGCAATGATCTGTCTACCCCGCGCCCAGAATACGGCTTTGCGGGCCTGAAACCCGGCGATCAATGGTGCTTGTGCGCGGGTCGTTTCCTGCAAGCCCATAACGAAGGTGTCGCCCCGCAGATCCTGCTGAAATCCACCCATCAGCGCACCTTGGATGTGGTGGCCTTGCAAATCCTGCAAACCTACGCCGCCGATTGATTGCGCTGCCACAGGATCACGCAGCGGTTTGCGGCACCGGCAGGCGCAAGGTGCCATCCTCATCCCGCATCAGATCCTCGATGAACAACGAAAGCAGTTGCGAGCGCCCGCTGACCCCCGCCTTGCGATAAATCGCATTGGTCTGCGCCTTCACCGTGCCCTCAGACGTGCTGCGCAACGCCGCAATCTCGCCGGTGGACATGCCCTTGATCGCAAACAATGCCACATCCTTTTCCGCAGGCGTCAGCCCCCATTCCGCAAACCGCTCGGCCAACAGCACCATGAACGCCCCCGAGGCCCTGCGCAGCCGAGTCTCTGCCTCGCGCCGATCCACAATCGCCCGGCGCAACAGGATCGCGCCCAGAACCACACCGACGATCAGCCCAAACGCCGCCCAGATTTCCATGATCTCGCGCAGTTGCCAGGGCAGCGGCGTGGTGGTGATGCCAACAAAAGACGATAAAATATCCGACACGAAAAAGATCGCGCAAGCCGCCTGCAACAGAAAGATCGCAAAGACGAAAGCCGGATGTCTCACATGTGCTCCAAAATCCTCAGACGTCTAGCTGGTCGAGACGATGATAATTGCGATCAGTTCTCATCGCCTTGCTTGCCGCCACCGCTGCCTGAACCCTTGCCGCCAGACCCTTCACTCTCTGTCTCGTGTTCTTGCTCTTGTTCATGTTCTTGTTCCTCTTCGCCCCCCCCCGAGCTAGACGTGCCCGAGTCCTCACTCCCCAGATCTTCACTGCCTGCGATCTCCGGTTCAACCCGGCCATCCGCCGCCAGCACCACATCGCGCAAGATCTCGCCGGTGCGTGGGTTCAAGATGATCTCGCGCGAGGCACCGCCGCGCGCGGCAACAATCCGAACCCGCCCCAGCATGGTGGTTTCCACATTGATCTCGCGGTAGCCTTGGCCGCGTAACTGCGCCACCACCGAGCTTTGAAAGCTCTCTGCAACGGCTGCGCTGGCCGTAAAGACAACGCAAAACACGCCGCCCACGCAATGCCCTAAGAAAACTCTGCGGTTCATCCCGTTTCCCTTCGAGGGCGAAACCCGCCCCCGTTGTACCCACATTATCACTTATGCCAAGCTCCCCGGCAAGACCGGGGCGCTTGGACCTTCTAAAACCAGCCTCAATCGTCCGAGCTGCCTTCACCGCCCCCATCATGACCGCTGTCATCATGGCCGCTGTCATCATGGCCGTCGCCGCCATTGTCGTCACCTGCGTCATGATCCGGGCCATCATCCGACACGCCGTCATCCGTCGCGCCGTCATCCGTCGCACTGTTGTCATCGGCACTGTCGTCATCTGCATTGTCGTCACCCGTGAAATCGTGATCGGTGCTCGACACTTCCAGACCGCTATTCGTCTCACCCGCCCCAACGGTTTCGGATTCGCGTTTGATCACCTCACCCGTGGCTTTGTCATAAACCACCTCGATCTTGACACCGTCTTTGGCGGCCTCAACCTTGATCTGGTTCGGGCTTTCCTTCACCTCGATGCCCGAATAGGCTTGGTCCTGATAGGTTTTCACCACATCCGCCACGGTGATTGCCTGCGCCATACCGGCCGAAAACGCCAGCCCTGCGATGAAAATCAAGGGTTTCACTGTCCGTATCATGCTGTGTTCCTAACTTTGCTGAACTGCCAAACGAAGCCGCATCCGGCGACAAGCTCAGCGATGACAGCCCAAACAGCCGCTGCCTATTGGCGCAAAGTTTACCCCGCTCAGATCAGCCAAGAGTTTGCGGCTATAAACCGCAGTTTAGGCCAAACCCGGCGTAAGCGCCCGCTTTGGCGCTTGGCTGCGCCAGAAACACGGCCGGAAACTACCGCGAAAGAATTCAAAATAATAAGAATATATCAAATGCTTAAGACATTGGCCTGAAGCTTGCCCACCCGCGCTAAGACTGTGGTCTGACTGGGCAGAGTAGCGATTCGGCCATAACCAAACAAAAAGCCGCGCCGATCGGCATCGACGCGGCCCGATAGCATTAAACCCGGCTTCAGATCTTCATATCAAAACCAAGATGCTTGGCGACGGTGAAGATATCCTTGTCGCCGCGCCCACACATGTTCATCACGATGATATGGTCCTTCGGCAAAGTTGGGGCGATCTTCATCACATGCGCGAGGGCGTGGCTCGGCTCCAGCGCCGGAATGATGCCTTCCAGCTTGCAAGACAACTGAAACGCCTCCAATGCCTCGGCATCGGTGATGCTGACATATTGCGCGCGGCCCATGTCGTGCAGCCAGGAATGTTCCGGCCCGATCCCCGGATAATCCAGACCCGCCGAGATCGAGAAACCTTCCAAAATCTGCCCGTCAGTGTCCTGCAACAGATAGGTCCGGTTGCCGTGCAGTACGCCGGGGCGCCCGCCGTTCAGCGAGGCGCAATGCTGCATACGGTCATCGACGCCCTTGCCGCCGGCTTCGACGCCAATGATATTCACCGTAGGGTCGTCGAGGAACGGATAAAACAGCCCCATCGCGTTCGAGCCCCCCCCAATCGCCGCAATCAGCGTGTCGGGCAGACGGCCCTCCCCCTCTTGCTCCTCAAGCTGCCAGCGCACTTCTTTGCCGATGATGCTTTGGAAATCCCGCACCATCGCCGGGTAGGGATGCGGCCCGGCCACCGTGCCGATGCAGTAGAAGGTGTCGCGCACATTGGTCACCCAATCGCGCAATGCATCATTCATCGCATCCTTCAGCGTGCCACGCCCAGAGGTCACCGGGATCACTTCCGCGCCCAAAAGCCGCATCCGAAACACGTTTGGTGCCTGCCGTTCGACATCATGCGCACCCATATAGACCACGCATTGCAGCCCGAACTTGGCGCAAACCGTCGCTGTGGCGACGCCATGCTGCCCCGCGCCGGTTTCCGCAATGATCCGGGTCTTGCCCATCCGCCGCGCCAGAATGATCTGCCCCAACACATTGTTGATCTTATGCGCGCCGGTGTGGTTCAGCTCGTCGCGCTTCATATAGACCTTGGCACCGCCGAGATGTTCGGTCAGCCGTGGCGCGAAATACAGCGGGCTTGGGCGGCCAACATAATGCTTCCACAGATCCTCCATTTCCGCCCAGAACGCAGGGTCGGTCTTGGCGAATTCGTAGCGCTCCTCAAGATCAAGGATCAGCGGCATCAGGGTTTCCGACACGAACCTCCCGCCAAACTTGCCAAAGCGGCCCTGTTCGTCCGGTCCGGTCATAAAGCTGTTGATGCCGTCTTCCATCGCTGATCTCCCCGTTTGTTGCAAAGGATGTAGCGCCCTTGATCGCCGGGGAAAAGGGGGCTTCCGGCCCCTTCGCTCTATCGGGCTCACCCCCGTGAATATTTGAGCGCAGAGGATGGGCTAAAGGGTCTTTTTGTAGCCGATATGAGAGGGCGTAAACCCAAGCCGATCATAAAACGCATGCGCCCGCAGCCGCGACTTGTCGGTGGTCAGTTGCAGGACGCTGGCCCCCGCCACCCGCGCCCGCACCTCACATTCCGCCATCAAAGCCTCGCCAATCTTTTGCCCGCGCAGATCAGCCACCACCCGTACCGATTCGACCAAAGCCCGCTTGGCGCCTTGCCGCGACAGCCCTGCCAAAATGCTCAACTGGCAGGTCGCCACAATCCGACCGCCGCTTTCCCCGACAATCAACTGATGCATTGGATTGGCGGTGATCTGATCAAAAGCTGTCAGGTAGGACACAAGATCACCGCTTTCCCGCGCCTGCCCCAGCGGATCATCCGCCAACAGCGCCACCAATGCCGCCACATCCGCGCGCTTGGCGTCGCGAAAGCTTACAGCCATTGCGCCCGCCCCTTGCCCACCGCATCGGCGACCGAGGCATAGCCTTCACGCTCTAACAACACATCCAAGCCTCTAGCGATCTTCGCCGCCAAGGAAATTCCTTGATACACCATGGCGGTATAGAACTGCACCGCCGAGGCCCCAACAAGGATCTTCACAAACGCCTCCTCGGCGCTGGCAATGCCACCGACCCCGATCAGCGGCAGCTTGCCTTCGGTCAAAACCGAAAGCTGCGCCAGCACCCGTGTAGACTTTTCAAACAATGGCGCGCCCGAAAGCCCGCCCATCTGGGTTTTTTTTGCACTTACCAAACCTTCTCGCGATAAGGTCGTATTTGTCGCAATGATCCCCGCCACCTCGGAGGCCAGCGCCACCTCGGCAATCTCGGCCAACTCATCATCCGTCAAATCCGGCGCGATCTTCAGAAACACCGGGATCGGCTGCGCCAACTCGGCCCGCGTCTGCATCACCCCCGCAAGCAGTGCCGACAAAGCCGCACGTCCCTGCAAATCGCGCAAGCGCTCGGTATTCGGCGAACTTACATTCACCGTCGCAAAATCGACATGCGGCCCGCAAACGGCCAAAACCTTGGCAAAATCCAACGCCTTATCGCTCGAATCCTTATTCGCCCCAAGGTTCAGCCCGACCGGAACCACGCCCCGCACCCGAGTCGAAAGCCGCGCCCCAATCGCCTCGGCCCCCTCATTGTTAAAGCCAAACCGATTGATCGCGGCGCGATCTTGCGTCAGCCGAAACAACCGAGGCTGCGGATTGCCCGGTTGGGCGCGCGGCGTCGCAGCCCCCACCTCAACAAAACCAAACCCCGCGCGGCTCAGCGGCCCCACCACCGACGCGTTCTTGTCATACCCCGCCGCCAACCCGACCGGATTGGGCAAATCCAACCCCGCTACCGTCGTGCGCAACCGATCCGAGGTGATCACCCCCGGCAAAGGCACCAGTCCCGCCGCAAGTGCGCGCAACGACAGCCCATGCGCACGCTCGGGGTCAAACCGATGCAAAACCGCCAGCCCCAAAGCCTCGATCACGCTCAAAACACGCCCTCCGGAAAGATATGCCCCGCCGCCCCCAAAGGCAGCGATTTGTCCCACACCACATCGGCCAGAACCAGATGCCGATACAGATGCGGAAACAGCGCCCCGCCGCGCGAGGCCTCCCATTTCAGAGCCGCACCCAAACGGTCGGCATCACAAGCCACCAGCACCAGATCGGACAGATCGGCAAAATACTTCGCCGCCGTCTCGGCCAGTTGCGGGGCGGCCGAGAAATGCACAAAGCCATCGGCCAGATCAACGGGCGCACCCGCCGTCTGCCCCGCCGCCCGGAAAGCGTCCCATTCGACGCGCAGGAATATCTTGTAAATCAGCATGACCGCCTCATGCCCTGCGCTGGCCTTTCGGTCAAGCTCTGAGCCTTCGGTCAAACATCTGTCATCAGCGCGTCACCGCCAAGCGCAATTCTTGGGCAATCCGGGCTTTGACAGACTCAGGCTCAGGTTGCACTCTATCCGCATCCAACCCTGAATGGAGATCGCCATGCCCCTGTCGCAAAGCATCCGTGCCGCCCTGTTGTCCGCCACCGTCCTGCTACCGCTCGCCGCACAAGCTGAAACGGTGAAACTGACCCTTCTGGGCGTCGGCGATGTCTATAACTTCACCGAGGAAGATGGCCGTGGCGGCTTTGCCCGCCTGAACGCGGTCGCGCGGGCCGAGCGCGCCGCCAACCCCAACACGCTTTATCTGTTTGACGGCGATATGCTGTCGCCCTCGCTGCTGTCGGGGTTTGATAAGGGCCAGAACACCATTGATCTGACCAATATCGTCCCCTTCGACCTTGCCGTCCCCGGCAACCATGAATTCGACTTTGGCCCTACAAATTTCCTCGAAAAAGTCAAAGCCTCAAAATATCCATGGGCCGCGATCAACATCACCAATGCCGATGGCTCGGCACTGCAAGGCGTCGCGGGTGTCATGGTCAAGGAAATCGCCGGGCTGAAGGTCGCGCTGATCCCGGTGGCACAAGATACCTCGCCCTCGGTCGCCTCGACCGGCGATCTGAAATTCCAACCCACCGTCGAGACCGCGATCAAAGCCGCCAAAGCTGCCCGCGCCGATGGTGCCGATATCGTAGTCGGTGTGGTGCAGACCGATATGGATAATGACCGCAAACTGCTGAAATCGCACGCCTTCGACGTGATCCTGTCGGGCGACGACCACTCCTACGCCACCGCTTATGATGGCGTCACCGCCTATGTCGAAACCTCGCTCGACGGCCAGTTCCTGTCTCCCATCGATCTGATGGTTGAGGTCGGCGAGAAAGACGGCAAGCGCACCATCACTTGGACCCCGGCTTTCCGCTTCATCGACACCGCAACGGTGCAGCCCGACCCCGAAACGCAGGCTCTGGCCGACAAACTGTCCGCGGGCCTTGATGAAACCCTGAACGTCGAAATCGGCAGCACCGAAACCCCGCTGGACAGCCGCCGCAACGTGGTGCGCGCCGAGGAATCCGCGATGGGCAACCTGATCGCCGATGCCATGCGCGATGCGACCAAGGCAGATGTGGCCATCATGAACGGCGGCGGCATCCGGGGCGACCGCACCTATGATGCAGGCAGCAAACTGACCCGCCGCGATATCCTGACCGAACTGCCCTTCGGCAACGTCACCGTGCTGACCGAACTGCCCGGCAGCCAGTTGCTGGGCGCATTGGAAAACGCCGTCAGCCAAGTTGAAAAAGGCGCGGGCCGTTTTGCGCAGGTCTCGGGTGTAACCTTCGCCTATGACGCCTCCGCCGAACCCGGCGCGCGCGTGTCCGAGGTGATGGTAGGCGACACCGCCCTGAACCCCGATGCGCTCTACAAAGTCGCGGCCAACAACTTCATCCTGGATGGCGGCGATGGCTACAGCAGTTTGGGCGGTGGCCGTCTGATCACCGACACTGGGGCGGGCAATCTCGTCGCCACCGATGTGATGCGCTATGTCGAGAAGCTCGGCACGGTGAAAGCAGTGGTCGAGGGCCGCATCAAGAATCTCGGCCAATAGGGCTGAAGCCAGCAGAAATAACGAAAGCGTGATCCCTCAGGGGCGGCTGAAACTTCCAACCGCCCCGCTCCGTTTCCTTACCATACGGCCGGAATAAACCAGCCGATTGATAGGGAAGCTGCCATGAACCTCTCGGGGAAAACCTCTGCTCTCGTCCTTGCCTTCGCTTTGATCTCAGGTCCGGCGTTGGCCGAAAACCCGATGGTCGGCGGTGCTGCGATGTATGAGAATAAAAACATCGTCGAGAACGCAGTGAACTCAAAAGACCACACCACCCTCGTCGCTGCCGTGAAAGCCGCAGGCTTGGTTGATGCGCTGCAAGGCGTTGGTCCGTTCACCGTCTTCGCCCCGGTCAATGAGGCCTTCGCAGCGCTTCCCGCTGGCACGGTCGAGACGCTGTTGAAGCCCGAAAATAAAGATATGCTGACGAAAATACTGACGGCGCATGTGGTCGCTGGCCATTACACCACCGCGCAGATGGCGAAGAAAGCCAAAGCCTCGAAAGACGGCTATTTCAACATGACCACGCTGTCGGGTGATCATCTGTCGGCCAAGATGAAGGGCGGCAGCCTTTATATCTACGACGAATCCGGCACCGCTGGCAAAGTCACCATCTCGGATGTCGAGCAATCAAACGGCGTGATCCAAGTCGTCAACAAAGTTTTGCTGCCAAAGTAACCAGTGTGTGAAAGTCACCAGTGCTGGGCCAGCGCCTGTATCCTCCAGTGCTCGCCCCGTGGCGCGGTCTGCTCCCAATGCAGATCGCGTCGTTTTTTTTCGAAAGCCGTCGATTGCGCCATATCCCAGCGGAGACAAGCGGCGGCACGCCGCGCAGGTGACCTAAAACAATGCGGCCCTTGCCGCGCAATTTGAAAACCGTTGGTGGCTGGATCAGACTGATAGGGTCAGGCCCGCTTCAGTCGGATCACCACATCCACCCGGCTTACCGACATGCCTTCCGGTGCTTCTGGCAGACCCGCAATCACCAACTGCTCTGCCGGCGCATCGGTCAAAGCGTGGCTGTCTTCCCAGTAGAAATGCGGGTGATCATCCATCCTTGTGTCAAAATAGCTGCGCGCGCCATCGACCACGACCTCGTTCAGCAACCCCGCCTCACAAAACGCCCGCAGCGTGTTGTAGACCGTGGCCAAACTGACCTTGGCCCCCGCCACGCCAACCGCCGCATACAGGCTTTCCGCCGTGACATGCCGGTTCATACCGTCGCCCACCAACAGCCCCGCCAAAGCCAACCGCTGCCGCGTCGGGCGCAATCCGCCGCGGGCAAGCCATGTCGTGCTGCGCTGTTGTTCGCTTAAACCCATTGTCACTTCCCAAGGCAGGCCGAAGCCCGCACCCATCCTTGGCTCCTATATAGAATGTAAAACACATGCTTTTCAAACGAAAACCCCAAACTCCCCTGCCCAGCCGCGCCGCCCTACACTTGTTCGCCCTCTCGCCGGGTGTTACATGAAGAAAACGGCAAACCATTGGGGGGATTTCGAGGGCATGAGCAGTTTTCCAACTTCTTTCAACAAGGACGATCTGCTGAAATGTGCGCGCGGCGAGCTGTTCGGCCCCGGCAACGCGCAACTGCCCGCGCCACCGATGCTGATGATGGACCGCATCACCGAAGTCTCCGCCGATGGCGGTGAACACGGCAAGGGCCATATCATCGCCGAATTCGATATCACGCCCGATCTGTGGTTCTTCGAGTGTCACTTCCCCGGCAACCCGATCATGCCCGGCTGTCTGGGCCTTGATGGCCTCTGGCAGCTGACTGGCTTCAACCTTGGCTGGCGCGGCTGGCAGGGGCGCGGCTATGCTTTGGGCGTCGGCGAGGTCAAGCTGACCGGCATGGTCCGCCCCGACCGCAAGCTATTGACATACAAGATCAATTTCACCAAAGCCATTCAAACCCGCCGCCTGACCATGGGCGTGGCCGACGGTATTGTTGAGGCCGATGGCGAGGTGATCTACATCGTCAAAGACATGAAAGTTGCCCTGTCGGAAAGTTAATCCGACAGAATCGGCCCGTCAGAGAGTTAATCTGACAACATAGACCTGTCGGAACACGACTCTGACAAAGCTTACTGCACAAAAGGAGACACCCATGCGTCGCGTCGTCATCACCGGGATCGGCATCATTTCCTCGATCGGCAACAATGCCACCGAGGTCGAAGCATCGTTGCGCGCAGGCAAATCCGGCATCGTTTTCGCGCCAGATTACGCCGAACATGGCTTTCGCAGCCAAGTCCACGGCATGCCACAGATTACCCTTGCCGACCACATCGACAAGCGCGACCTGCGATTCATGGGGCCCGGTGCCGCCTATAACTTCCTCGCCATGCAGCAGGCCATCGCCGACTCTGGCCTGGAAGAAAAAGACGTATCCAACGAACGCTCCGGCCTGATCATGGGTTCTGGCGGGCCCTCCACCTCAAACTTCTTCCAAGCCTTCGATGCGGTAATCAACAAAGGCGCGCCGAAAAAGATGGGCCCGTTCATGGTCACCCGTTGCATGTCCTCGACCAACTCCGCCTGCCTTGCCACCCCGTTCAAGATCAAGGGCGTGAACTATTCGATCACCTCAGCCTGCTCTACTTCCGCCCATTGCATCGGCAATGGGGTAGAGTTGATCCAGATGGGCAAGCAAGACGTGGTCTTCGCAGGCGGCGGCGAAGAACTCGACTGGACGCTGTCTTGCCTGTTCGACGCGATGGGCGCGATGAGCAGCAAGTATAACGACACGCCCGAGACAGCCTCGCGCACCTATGACGCGACGCGCGATGGCTTTGTCATCGCAGGCGGCGGCGGCGTTGTGGTGCTGGAAGAACTCTCCCACGCGCTGGCCCGCGGTGCGAAAATCTACGGCGAAGTCACCGGATACGGTGCCACCTCGGATGGCTACGACATGGTTGCCCCCTCCGGCGAAGGCGGCGAACGCTCGATGAAACTCGCCATCGCCACCCTGCCCGAAGGCCGCAGCGTAGACTATATCAACTCGCACGGCACCTCGACCGTGGTCGGCGATGTGACTGAGATGGAAGCCATCCGCCGCGTTTGGGGCCGTGGCCACACACCGCCAGTAGCCTCGACCAAATCGCTGACCGGCCACTCACTCGGGGCAACTGGCGTGCATGAAGCCATCTATAGCCTATTGATGATGAACGGTGATTTCATCGCCGCATCTGCCAACATCACCACGCTAGACCCTGCCTTGGACCCATCCGAAATCGTGATGACCCTGCGCGAGAACGTAAAACTAGACTCCGTCCTGTCGAACTCTTTCGGCTTCGGCGGCACCAACGCGACCCTTCTGATGAGCAAGTATCTGGCCTAATCCGCCACTAAAACGGGAGTGCCAGTATGGCTGATCTGATGAAGGGCAAGCGCGGGCTTGTCATGGGCGTGGCGAACGAACGTTCCATCGCCTGGGGCATCGCGCGCGCCCTCGCCGCCGAAGGCGCAGAGCTGGCATTTTCCTACCAAGGCGACGCTTTCGGCAAGCGCCTTGCCCCACTTGCTGCCACCGTTGGCAGCGACGTGATGGTCGATGTCGACGTCACCAATGACGACAGCCTCGACGCCTGCTTTGCCACCCTGAAAGACACATGGGGCAGCCTCGATTTCCTGATCCACGCCATCGCGTTTTCTGACAAAAACGAACTGACAGGCCGCTTCACCAACACCTCGCGCGGCAACTTCTCCAACACCATGGCGATTTCGTGCTTTTCCTTCATCGATGTCGCGCGCCGCGCCTCCGAGTTGATGCCGAACGGCGGCAGCCTGATCACCCTGACCTACGGCGGATCAAACCGCGTGACGCCGAATTACAACGTGATGGGTGTCGCCAAAGCCGCGCTGGAATCCGCCACCCGCTACCTTGCAAACGACCTTGGCCCGCAGCAAATCCGCGTCAACGCGATCAGCCCCGGCCCGATGAAAACCCTTGCCGGGGCTGCAATTGGCGGCGCCCGCGCCACCTTCCGCCATACCGAGGCCAATGCGCCCATGCGCACCAACGCCACGCTAGAGGCCATCGGCGGCACCGCAGTCTACCTCTGCTCTGACTTCGGCGCTTGCACCAGCGGAGAGATTATCCATGTCGACAGCGGCTATCATGTGCTGGGCATGCCACAGCAGGAAAACCTGTAACCGCAAGTGCTTACCCTCATCCTCTCGCTTATCCTGATCGCAGGCACAGCGCTCGCCCTGCGCGGCGGCTTTGCGGGGGCGGGCTGGAACCGTGTTGGCTTTGATGTCAACGCTTTGGGCCTCTCCGCCGTAGCCGTCGTCGCCGCGATCTGGTTCTTCGGCTGGCAATATGGCGCGGCCTTTATCATCGCCATCATGATCCACGAGATCGGCCATGTCGCCGCCTTCCGGGTCTGCGGCCACAAAGACGCCCAATTCCGCTTGATCCCGCTGTTTGGCGGCGTCGCAGTATCCCGCAACCTGCCCGCCAGCCACGACCGCGACCTGTTCATCAGCCTGATGGGCCCCGCGATCTGCCTTGGCCCGATGGCGCTGTGCTTTGCCGTGGCCAACCTGATCTTCCTGCAAGCCCCGGCAGTGGCGAGTTTTCTCTATATCCAAGGCCTCGTGCTTGGCGGTCTGAACCTGTTCAACCTGCTGCCGTTCTGGCCGTTGGACGGCGGCAAAATCGTGCGATTGCTGACCTACACCTTCTTCCCCAAAGCCACCCGCGCGGTGTCGATCATCATGTCGGCCTCCGCCGCAGCACTTTGCGTGGCGACGGGCTCCTATATCCTGCTGTTCTTCGTGCTGCTAAGTTGGCAAGGTCTGATCCAATCCGAACAGCTGTTCGCAATCCAACGCCCGATGCGCAAAAGCACCGCATGGGTCGCGCTGACAGCCTATCTCTGCACTGCAGGCGCGCTGTATTTGGGTGCCGCGCAATTCTTACAAAGTCTGTTCTAAAGCCGCTAAACCGGATTTTGCAGAAAAATCCGTGCAAGTTTCTGGAACAGAAATTTAGCGCGCCTGTGTCGCTGGCGCTCCAATCCTTAACACTTGGTTAAAACCACCCCATCAACCTATTGAAATTAAACAAAATAAAAAGGTCCCGAGTTGGGACCTTCATATTCATTCCTAGAATCTTGGAGCGGGCGGCGGGAATCGAACCCGCGTCTTTAGCTTGGAAGGCTAAGGTCTTACCATTACACAACGCCCGCGCTGTTGCCTTCTAGCACCGCTAGAAGGCAGGCTCAACACCCCTGTTGAGCCTGCCTTAGTTTGTCCATCGACGGCCCGGAAACCCAATTTTTTCGCCCCATGATCGCAGATTTCCCCCGACATCCTGTCCATCTGCCAGGATAAGTTTGTCCATGCGAAAATTTCGGGAGTGCAAAGCATAAGGCGGCCAAACTGGCGGCCTTATCTTCCGGTGCTGGTGCAATAGCTTTCACGCGTCGCCCCTCGGCCTCAAATTCTACCGAAACAGACCGTGACTTCCAATCCGCCGGAAGCTTTGCTGTCGTTTCATCGACACCATCAATGTAGAGTTCAAAAATTTCGTGAAAAAATGAACCCCATCCAAAAAGAGCATTGATTTTTTCAGATGCCAAATCGCCAGAGTTTTCCGCCTCCAAATCACCCATGTTCTCTGGATATGCATCGATTTCTCCAGAGGTTCTCATAAGTACAGGCGCGTCAGACCACCCAAGTAAGACCGACTGGCTTCGGTAATCCCCCCTTTTTAACGGGGTGCATCCGTAGAATTCACGCGGCCATTCTCAGTTTCTGGGCGGGTGTGGTGCCGCCAATGCCCCGTTGCCCGGCAATGGTTTGCCTGCAAACCATGAAAGGGATGTTCGAGCGGTCGTTGTTATATGTCCAGAGCCATTGTGTGGCCTGATCCTGTGCCTCCTCTATGCTTTCGATGATGTATTGATCCAGCCATTCATGCCGAACCGTCCGGTTGTAGCGCTCGACATATGCGTTCCGCTGTGGCTGTCCTGGCTGGATGTGTTGGATGGTAACCCTATGTTTCTCAGCCCATTTTCTCAGCGTTTCACTGATATATTCGGGGCCATTGTCGACCCTGATCGTGCCCGGCTTGCCCCGCCATTCAATGATCCGGTCGAGGCTGCGTGTCACCCGCTCGGCAGGCAGCGAGAAATCAACCTCGATCCCCAGCCCTTCGCGGTTGAAGTCATCCAGCACGTTCAAAA
>NZ_JAUSBA010000020.1 GCF_030652235.1 Cypionkella sp. | reverse complement strand
TCGACAGCTACGATAAAATCCTCGACCAATGCGCCGCAGCCTGGAACTTCTTCGCGAACGAACCGGCAGCGATAACCTCGATCATGTCCAGAGACTGGGCAACGGTCAATATCTAGGGCCGTTGGTATTACAGATGCGCATTGCGGATCTGTTAATCTTTCATCGCCGCCGCATTGTCCTGCACCAGACCGGACCACGCGATTGCTCTTTTTGAAATACTCCCGCGCGGCGCGCTTGCGCGATTTCAGCCCAAACCACGCGTCCAATCATCCCCGGCAGCGCCGACGAGCGGGGCCTCGATGGCCCCCAAGGCGGCACCTGCGTTTGGGTCAATCAAACGTCCCCGTCACCCGACCAAACAGCATGAACGCCCGGGCGGTGCGGGTGTCGGCCAAATCGGACAGGTCTTGATCGCTTGCCACTTTCTCAAATTCGGAAAACACCCGGTCAAAGGTGCGCAAAAAGTGGTGGGCGGCGTCGCGGAACACCGGGTCTTCGCGCATCCGGCCTGCGGTCAGTGCCAGGGACGAACGGTCACGGATGCCGCCCAAGGGGGCGATGGCACGCCCCCGCTCACCACCCGCAAATTTGCGCCACAACTCAGGCCGCGCGCGGTCGGGCTTCAGGTCATCCATGAAGATGCCCTCTTGGCTGAGCAGGGTCAGCACGTCTTGGGCTGCACGGATCAGTTTGGCGACGTTGCGGTCTTCCAGCGCCAGACGCAAAGCGCGAAAACCTTCTTTGTCATCGGGGCTTTCTGGAAATTGCACGGCGCGGGTGAAATCTTGCACCGACAACGGCGCGCGCATCGACTCGGACGGGGTGCCCAAAGCCAGACCGGGCTGTTCTGCCTCGGGCTGCGGCTGCGGGGCCACCAGCGCGGCTTTGCGGTCGGCTGACGGCACGGTCAGCCCAGAGTCGCGGCGCGAGTTGAAGCTGGCGAGGGCGTTTTCGGTCTGCTTGGCGGTGGCTGCGATCTCATCGAGCTTACGCTCCACCGAGGGCCGCATGCCGCCCTGCTGCCCGCTTAGATAGGCCGCGCGCATCGTCTCAACCGTCGCCTGCAGCCGCGCCGATTCGGCGCGCAAGGATCGCACCGAACGCAGGGTTGTCACCGCAGCCCAGATCAGTGCCAGCGGCAAGAAAACGGCCAGAAGGGTCAGCACATAGCCCAGCACACCCGATTCCACCGGGCCGGTCAGGAAATAGCCGCCGACAGCAACCACCCAAAGCAGGCTCATTGCGGCGGCCACCCATTCGGTTGGGCTGACCGACGGGTCGGCGAGATCGCGCGCGCGCGACCCCAAGCTGCGGGGCGTTTGTTTAGGTTCGGCCATGTTTTTGTCCCTAAGCCGGGTCAGACGTAACGGATCGAGAGGATTTCGTAGCCGCGCGTGCCGCCGGGTGTTTTCACCTCGACCGAGTCGCCTTCGTCCTTGCCGATCAACGCGCGGGCCAAGGGTGAGCGAATGTTGAGCAGGTTGTGCTCGATGTCCGCCTCGGATTCGCCGACGATCTGATAGGTTTTTTCCTCGTTGGACTCTTCATCCACCAAGACCACCGTGGCGCCGAATTTGATAGAGCCGGTCAGCTTGGCGACCTCAATCACTTCGGCCAGCGAGATGATCGCTTCCAATTCTTTGACACGGCCCTCGATGAAGCTCTGCTTCTCACGGGCGGCATGATACTCGGCGTTTTCCGACAGATCGCCATGCTCGCGTGCCTCGGCAATGGCACGGATCACAGCGGGGCGTTCCACCGATTTCAACTGCTTCAATTCTTCGTCCAGAGCGGTGAATCCGCGCCGGGTCATTGGGATTTTTTCCATTTGTCTCTTCACGCAAATAACAAGGTCACAGCCCGGATGAGCCATGACCTTGCGCCACTCTTGGCCATACCTGAACCGAGCGCGGGTGTGATTGCAAGGGGGAAAGCCCGCAATCGGCGGGGGTCCGTCGCAGGGCGCGAAAAATCTGTCGCAGCAGGGAAAGAATGTTGCGCAGGTTCTGCGATCTAGCCCTGGGATGTTGCGTCACAGTTGACCCTGACTGTCGGTTCGGGCAATGACGCAGCAGCATTTTGCCAAGTCGGAGAAAGAGATGTCGCAAGGTATCGCGCGCGAGCAGATGGATTATGATGTGGTCATCGTGGGCGCAGGTCCTGCGGGGCTGTCTGCGGCGATCCGGCTGAAGCAGTTGGACAGCAATCTGACGGTTGTGGTGCTGGAAAAAGGCTCGGAAGTCGGGGCACATATCCTGTCGGGCGCGGTGTTGGACCCGGTGGGTTTGAACAAGCTGATCCCAGATTGGAAGACCCGCGGCGCGCCTTTGCACACGGCCGTGGTCGAGGATAATTTCTATATTCTGGGGCCTGCCGGGCAGGTGCGGATTCCGAATTGGCCGATGCCGCCGTTGATGAACAACCACGGCAATTACATCGTCTCGATGGCGAATGTTTGCCGCTGGATGGCGGAGCAGGCCGAGGGCCTTGGGGTCGAGATTTTCCCCGGCATGGCGTGTTCGGAACTGGTTTACGGCGACAACGGCGAAGTGCGCGGCGTGGTGGCGGGCGAGTTCGGCAAGAATGCTGACGGCACTCCCGGCCCGTCGTATGAGCCGGGGATGGTGCTGGCCGGGAAATATGTGTTCCTGTCCGAAGGCGTGCGCGGGTCTTTGGCGAAAGAGGTCATTGCGAAGTATGATCTTTCGAAGGGTCATGAGCCGCAGAAGTTCGGCCTTGGTATGAAGGAAATCTGGCAGATTGATCCGGCCAAGCACAAGCTGGGCACGGTCACGCACACGATGGGCTGGCCTTTGGGCAGCAACGCGGGCGGCGGCAGTTTTATCTACCACCTTGAGAACAATCAGGTTTATGTCGGCTTCGTGGTGCACCTGAACTACAAGAACCCGCACCTCTATCCGTATATGGAATTCCAACGCTTCAAGCATCATCCGATGGTGGCGGAACTGCTTAAGGGCGGCAAGCGCGTGGCTTACGGCGCCCGGGCGATTTCCGAGGGCGGCTGGCAGTCGATCCCGAAGATGGTGGCTCCGGGTGTGGCGCTGCTGGGATGCTCGGCGGGTCTGGTCAACGTGCCGCGCATCAAGGGCAACCACAATGCGATGCTGTCAGGGATTGACGCGGCACAGGCGGCGTTTGTGGCGATTTCGGCGGGCCGTTCGGGCGATGAGTTGACCGAATACGAGGCGCTGGTGCGTGGCGGCCCGATTGCGGCTGACTTGAAAAAGGTCCGCAACGTCAAGCCTTTGTGGTCGAAGTTCGGGCTTGTGGCCTCGCTGTTCCTGGGTGGCGCGGATATGTGGGCGAATACCTTTGGGTTTACCATTCTGGGCACCTTGAAGCATGGGAAGAACGACGCGGAATCGACCGGGCTGGCGAAGGATTATGCGCCGATTGACTACCCGAAACCCGATGGCGTGTTGTCGTTTGACCGTTTGACCAATGTGGCGTTCTCGGCGACCAACCATGACGAAAACCAGCCGGCGCATTTGAAGTTGAAGGATGCGTCTGTCCCAATTCTGGTCAACCTGCCGCTGTATAACGAACCCGCGCAACGCTATTGCCCTGCGGGGGTCTATGAGGTGATCGCAGAGGTCGGAAAAGAGCCGCGTTTCCAGATCAACTTCCAGAACTGCGTGCACTGCAAAACCTGCGATATCAAAGACCCGTCGCAGAACATCGTCTGGACCACGCCGATGGGCGGCGGCGGGCCGAATTATCCGAATATGTAATCCCTCAAACATGTGATCTGACTTTCCCTGTCGGATCAGCGATGATGCGCGGACTGGGGGCGATAAACCCCCGGCCTGCATTGCTTCTCGGCCCGCGCGGCTCTAGCTTTGTGGCAACGCTTACAGGAGCCGCCCCGGATGCTTTTTCCCCGCCTGACCCGCACGCAACTGCTGCTGGCCTCTGCTTTGACAGTTTTGCCGTTTGCCGCACTGGCTGAAACCGCGAAAGTGAAAGCCGATGCGACGCAAACCACGGTCAGTGAAGGCCCGGTCAGCGAAGCTGGGGCTTATCTTGCCGCCGGGGTTGCTGCGTCGGAAGCCGATTATGCGGCGGCAGTGGAGTGGTATGGCCGGGCCTTAACGGGCGATGCCAACAATCCCGCGCTGCTGGAAGGCGCTGTGATGGCGCATGTCGGTGTGGGCGATATGGAAGGCGCTGCAAAACTGGCGCGGGCTTTGCAGAAGGCGGGGGCGAAAAGCCAGACAGCCACGGTGGTTTTGATCGCGGACGATGCCACGCGGCAGGATTATGAGGCTATTCTGCAAGAGCAGGCTGCGGGTGGATCTGCGGGTGCTGTGCTGGATGATCTGGTAAAGGCTTGGGCCAAGCTGGGCTTGGGGCGGATGTCGGAAGCCAGCGAAGGCTTTGACAAGCTTGCCAAAACCAAAGGGCTGGAGGCGTTCGGGCTGTATCACAAGGCGCTGGCACTCGCTTCGGCGGGCGATTACGAGGGCGCCGAAAACATCCTGTCGGGCAAGGCTGGGGGAAGCTTTCCGCTGACCCGGCGTGGGCTGATTGCAACGGTGGAAATCCTTAGCCAGTTGGAGCGGAACCCCGAAGCCGTGACGATGATTGACCGCAATTTCCAGCCCGGCACTGACCTTGAAATTGACGATCTGCGGCGACGTCTGGCTGCTGGCGAACCCTTACCCTTCACCATCGCGCGCAATGCCAGCGAGGGCATCGGCGAAGTGTTCTACAGCATGGCCAATGCGGTGAAGGGCGAGGCAGATCCAAGCTTTACTCTGCTGCACGCCCGCGCCGCCGCCTATCTGCGCCCCGACAACACCGAAGCCGAACTGCTGGTGGCAGGCCTGTTGGAACAGCAAGGCCAGCACACATTGGCGACGGCGGCCTATGCGTTGGTGCTGCCGAGCGATCTGAACTTTCATGCTGCCGAAATTGGCCGCGCCAATGCGACCTTTGCTGCGGGCCACCCCGAAGCGGCGCTGGAGATCCTGCAAGGTCTGGCGCGGGCGCATGGCGATATTCTTGCGGTACAGGTGGCTTTGGGCGATGGAATGCGGCGCGAGAAGCGCTATGACGAGGCTTATAAAGCCTATGATGCCGCGATCAAAATGGTGCCGGACCCGACGCCCGGCCATTGGGTGTTGTTCTACAGTCGGGGCGTCGTTTCGGATGCTTTGCGCAACTATGCCGCCGCCGAGGCCGATTTCCGTCGCGCGATGGCGTTAAGCCCAGACGAGCCCGAACTGCTGAACTACCTCGGCTATAGTCTTGTCGATCAGGGTCGCAAGCTGGACGAGGCTTTGGGCATGATCAAACGTGCGGTGTTGATGCGGCCCGACAATGGCGCGATTCTCGACAGCCTTGGGTGGGCCTATTACCGCTTGGGGCGCTATCAGGATGCGCTGTTGCCGATGGAGCAGGCCTCGTTACGAATGGCGGTGGATGCGACGGTAACCGACCATCTGGGCGATGTCTATTGGGCTGTGGGCCGCAAGCGCGAGGCGGAATATCAGTGGCGGCGGGCTTTATCGTATGGCCCGGATGACAAGCTGGCGGCTCGGTTACGCTTGAAGCTGGCGAAGGGTTTGGATGCCGTGCTGGCCGACGAAGGGGCGGCACCCTTGAAACCCGTTGAGGCAGCGCTTGCCACGCCGTGAGCTAGAATTGCAGGAGTTTGCCCCCGCCAAGATCAATCTGGCGCTGCATGTGACGGGGCAGCGGGCGGATGGATATCATTTGCTGGACAGCATCGTGGTGTTTGCCGGGGTGGGTGATTGGATCGCAGCTGCGCCGGCTGATCGGTTAAGCCTGACGGTGACAGGCCCGCAGGGGGCGGGGTTGTCTGGCGACAACAACCTTGTGCTGCGGGCGGCGCGGTGTTTGGGCGTTGCGGCGGCACTGGTGTTAGAGAAGCATTTGCCCGTGGCCTCGGGCATCGGGGGCGGCTCAGCTGACGCGGCGGCGACGTTGCGAGTTTTGGCGGCGATGTCTGGCGTGGCTCTGCCGGATGCGGCGGCTGTGCTGGCTTTGGGGGCAGATGTGCCAGCGTGTCTGGCGGGCCGTCCGGTGCGGATGCAGGGGGTGGGTGAGGTGTTAACGCCGCTGCCCGCGCTGCCGGAATGTTATGTCGTTCTGGTCAATCCGGGGGTGGCGGTGGCCACGCCTGAGGTGTTCAAGGCTATGCCGCGCAAGGATAATCCGGCGATTGGCGTGGTGCCGGAATGGGACTCGGCGGTTGCGTTGGCGGATTGGCTGAAGCGTCAACGCAACGATCTGGAGGTTGCGGCGATTGGTCTGGCCCCGGTGATTGCGGATGTGAAAGCCGCGCTGGCGGCGCGTCCGGGCTGTTTGCTGGCGCGGATGTCGGGATCTGGGGCGACGTGTTTCGGGCTGTTTGCCAATGAGGAATTGGCGAAAGCCGCCGCAGGCGTTTTGCGTGCGCAGGCCCCGGCCTGGTGGGTGGCAGCAGGGCCGGTTCTGGCGTAACCGCCTGCTCTTTGCGCCCTTTCGGTCGTGCATCGCGGGGACGGCTGACAGGCCGCAGGAGCGGCTTAATTGATGCGTTCGACCACATAGCCGGCCAGGTCTGACAGCATCGCGCGCAAAGGATGGTCCGGCAGAGCGGTGAGGGCCGTTTGGGCTTTCGCCGCCCAAGCCAGGGCATCGGCGCGGGCGGCTTCCATCGCGCCGTGTTTCGCCATCAACGCAAGCGCTTGTTCCAGATCGCCCTCGGCCTGCTGGCCCTTTTCAATCACCCGCACCCAAAAGGCGCGGTCTTCGGGCGAAGCTTTGGCCACGGCTTTGATCACCGGCAGCGTCAGCTTACGTTCGCGGAAATCGTCGCCGGTGTTCTTGCCAATCACCGCAGCCGAACCGCCGTAATCCAAAAGGTCATCGACGATTTGAAAGGCGATGCCCAAAGCGTCGCCATAGTCGAATAGGGCTTTGACCTGCGCCGGGGTGCCGCCTGCGATTTCCGCGCCAGATTCAGTGGCAGCAGAAAATAACGCAGCGGTTTTGCCGCGCACGACCTGCAGGTAAATCGCTTCGGTGGTGGCAAGGTCTTGGGCGGCGGTCAGTTGCAGCACTTCGCCCTCGGCAATGGTGGCGGAAGCGTTGGCAAGGATATCCAGCACCCGCAGATTGCCGGGCTCGACCATCAATTGAAACGCGCGGGCGAACAGGTAATCGCCGACCAGCACGGAAGATTTGTTATCCCACAGCAGGTTCGCGGTCGGGCGACCCCGGCGGCGGGCGCTTTCATCGACCACATCATCATGCAGCAGGGTCGCAGTGTGGATGAACTCGACGGTGGCGGCCAGATGCACATGATAGGGCCCGGTGTAGCCGAGCAGGCGGGCGGCGGCCAACACCAGCATCGGGCGCAGGCGTTTGCCGCCCGCCTCGATCAGATGTGCGGTGACTTCCGGGATACGCGGCGCGTGTTCAGACGCCATCCGCGCCCGGATCATCGCATTCACCGCCACCATGTCATCTGCCAAAGCATCGGCCAGCCTGTCATGCGGTTTTTGCGCGGCGTTGATCATGTTCATTCTAACCCCTTCAGGTATCGACACATAGGTATCGACACGGGCGTGCAACCCCGCGTAAACCCAATCCCATGAAGCTTTTATTGCGCACAACCGACCCCACCGTGATCGCCTTTGCTCAAGTGCTCCTTGAGGGCGAGGGTATAGACAGCTTTGTGATGGACGTCCACATGAGCACGCTGGAAGGCGGCATCGGATTGTTCCCACGTCGGATCATGGTGGCGGACCGGGATTTGTTTATCGCGCAGGCAATTTTGGCGGATAATGCCATCCCGGACGGGCTGTGAATGGACGATCTGACGCAAGACGCCTTTCTCTGCGGCAAATTGCAGCTTTGGCAACCGCGTCACGGCTACCGCGCGGCGACCGATCCGGTGTTGCTGGCGGCGGCCTGCCCTGCCCGGCCCGGTCAATCGGTGCTGGATCTGGGCTGTGGCGTTGGGGCTGCGGCGTTCTGTCTCGCGCGGCGGGTGCCCGATTTGCGGCTGGCGGGGCTGGAAGTGCAGCCCGATTACGCCGCGTTGGCGCAGCGCAACGCGGTTGAGAACGGAATTGCGATGCAGGTCGAAGTCGGCGATCTGGCCGATATGCCGAAAGCCCTGCGGGTGGATTTTGACCATGTCATTGCCAACCCGCCCTATTACCCCAAAGGGGGCACTCCCAGCCCAAACGCGGGGCGCGCCACGGCATTGCAGATCCACACGCCCTTGGGCGATTGGGTGCAGGCTGCCAGCCGCCGTTTGGCTCCGGGCGGCTGGCTGACGCTGATTTGTGGGGCGGATGGGCTGCCGGAAGTGTTGGCGGCCATGGCGGGCAAGCTGGGGTCCGCCGCGGTGCTGCCGCTGACCGCCCGTGAGGGGAAACCTGCGCTGCGTATTTTGCTGCGGGCGCGCAAAACCGGGCGGGCGGCATTTCGACTGCTCGCACCGTTTGTGATCCATCACGGCACGTTCCATGACGGCGACCGCGAGAGTTATACGGCGCGGGCCAGCGAGATCTTGCGCGGCGGGGAATCGCTTTCGGATGAATTCCGCTAATTGCACAGAATAATCGCTTAGGTTGTGTGAAGATTTGGTGACACGACTCAGTTTCTGTGTTGCAATCGAGATGTTGAACCAGCATCAGGAGGACTTGCATGACCGTCGCTTCCCACATCGCTGAACTGAAAAAGAAGCACGATACCCTTTCATCCAAAGTTGAGCAGGCGCAGCGCGCGCCCGCCGTGGATGGCCTGCACATCGCCGATCTGAAAAAGCAAAAGCTGAAACTGAAAGAGGAAATTGGTCGGCTGAGCGCTTAACCCTTTTTGGCGCTGGCCGTTTTTGCAGAACTTGCTTTCGCCGCCAGCGCCGCCCCGCATGTGATCAAAACCGCCGCGATCAAAATCGCACTTGACGGTTGAGTGATCCCAGCCGCCACCAAAGCCAGTGTAGACAGCAACGGTGCTGCATAAGAGGCGACTCCCAGCAGTTGGATGTCGCCTTTTTTCATGCCGATATCCCAAGTGAAGAAAGCAGCCCCCACTGGGCCTACGCCAAGGGCTGCGACGCTGGCCCAACCCAACGCACCTTGCGGCCAAGTGGTTGTTTCCAAAGCCATATGCGCGAGGGCAGACAGTAAAGCGGTCGCCAAGCAGAACACGGTGACGGATTCGGTTGGCACGGCACCCAAACGCCGCGACAGCACGGAATAGACCGCCCAAGTCACGGCGCAAAGAAAGGCCAGTGTCAGGCCAAGTGCCGAGCCTTGTGCTTCACCGCCGCGCGCCAGAACGATCAGCGCCGCTCCGGCAAAAGCGATCAATGCGCCAAGGATATGGGCCGCGCCCAAGCGTTCGCCCGGCAGCAGCCCCGACAGCAGCACGATGAACAGCGGCCAAAGATAGGCGATCAGGCCAGTTTCGGCGGTGGGGGATAACCGGAAGGCGGTAAAATACAGCAGGTGGTAGCCAAAAAGTCCCAATGTGCCAAAGGTATAGACCTTCCACGACACGGTTTTCAGCACGCCCAACCCCGCCCCAGTGATGGTCCAGATCAGGCCAATCGTGCCGCCAATGCCAAAGCACAACGCGTTGAGCAGCAGCGGCGGCACCGGGGTTGAGCCGATGGTGAACAGCGCCAGCAGCGCCCACATGGCGATGGCGGTCAGGCCGATCAGCGTTGCTTTGGTTTTGGTCATATCTGCCCCTTTGATTGGGTTTACCTGCCGAATAAGCCCGCTTCGAGCAAGCAAAAAGGCCCAACCATACGGCTGGGCCTGTAGGGCGGGGTTCGTCCCGCCTTATGTTTTGTAGGCCGGGTGAACCCCGCCCACCCTCAAACCACGAATTGCCCGCCGTTTGCCGAAATCGTCGATCCGGTGATGAAACCTGCATCATCCGACGCCAAAAACACCACGATCCGCGCGATTTCCTCGGGCTCACCCAAGCGACCTACTGGAATTTGCGGAATGATCCGCTCTTTCAGCACTTTTTCATCAATCGCCTTTACCATATCTGTACCGATATAGCCGGGGCATATCGCGTTGACCGTGATGCCCGCGCGCGCGCCTTCAGCGGCAAGGGCCTTGGTAAAGCCCAGATCGCCGGATTTCGCGGCGGAATAGTTTACCTGCCCCGCTTGGCCCTTCTGGCCGTTGATCGAGGAAATGCTGATCACCCGGCCAAACTTGCGATCCCGCATCCCGGTCCACAACGGATGCGTCATGTTAAACAGGCCAGTCAGGTTGGTGTCGATGACTTCCTTCCACTGGCCGGGAGTCATCTTGTGGAACATCGCATCGCGGGTGATGCCCGCATTGTTGACCAGCACGTCGACCGGGCCAAGATCGGCCTCAACCGATGCAATGCCAGCGACACAAGCGTCATAATCCGCCACGGACCATTTATAGGTAGGAATCCCGGTCGTTTCGGTGAAAGCCGCCGCCGCCTCATCATTGCCGGCGTAGTTCGACGCAACCGTGTAGCCCGCGTCTTTCAAGGCCACCGCAATAGCCGCACCAATGCCGCGCGATCCGCCTGTAACCAATGCTACCTTTGCCATCTATTCCTCCTCCAAGGTTACTTTTGAAGCCATGTTGTCAACATGAGGCTTTTGAAATCATGTTACCTAGACACGTAAATGGGCGCAATAATATTGCGCCCATTTACAGAATTTTATTTCAATATATCGCAGACTTAAGCGCGTTCAATACACATCGCCACGCCCATGCCGCCACCGATGCACAGGGTTGCCAGACCCTTTTTCGCACCCGAGCGGCCCATCTCATGGATCAGCGTGTTCAAAATACGCGCGCCCGAAGCGCCGATCGGGTGGCCAATCGCAATCGCGCCGCCGTTGACGTTGACCTTGCTGGTGTCCCAGCCCATGTCTTTGTTAACGGCACAGGCTTGGGCAGCAAACGCCTCATTCGCTTCGATCAGATCAAGGTCGGCAGCCTTCCAGCCGGCTTTCTCCAACGCTTTGCGGCTGGCGAAAATCGGGCCGACGCCCATGATCGACGGGTCCAATCCGGCAGTCGCATAAGACGCGATGCGCGCCAGCGGTTTCAGCCCGCGCTTGTTGGCATCGGCTTCCGACATCAGCAGCACGGCTGCCGCACCATCGTTCAGACCCGAAGCATTCGCCGCCGTCACCGAGCCATCCTTGGTAAACGCCGGACGCAGCTTCTGCATCGACTCCAAGGTAGCCCCGTGGCGGATGTATTCGTCTTGATCAACGACCACATCGCCCTTGCGGGTCTTGATGGTGAAGGCGATGATCTCATCCTTGAACTTGCCCGCCTTCTGCGCGGCTTCGGCCTTGTTCTGCGACGCCAGCGCGAATTCGTCCTGCATTTCGCGCGAAATCTGCCACTGGTTGGCCACGTTTTCCGCCGTCATGCCCATGTGATAGCCGTTGAACGCATCCCACAGCCCGTCGCGGATCATGCTGTCGATGAAGTTCAGATCGCCCATTTTTTGCCCAGCGCGCAGGTGTGCGACATGCGGCGACAGCGACATGCTTTCCTGACCACCGGCGACGATGATATTGGCGTCGCCCAGTTGCACATGCATTGCACCCAAAGCCACAGCGCGCAGACCCGAGCCGCAGACTTGGTTCAGCGACCAAGCCGAAGCCTCTTTCGCAAGCCCTGCGCGGATATGTGCTTGGCGGGCCGGGTTTTGGCCTTGGCCAGCGGTCAACACCTGACCCAGAATGGTTTCGGCGACTTCCGCCTTGTCGATCCCGGCGCGGGCCACAACGGCCTCAATCACCGCCGCGCCCAGCTCGTGTGCCGGGGTGGCCGCGAAGGCTCCGTTAAAGCTGCCAACAGCGGTGCGTGCCGCCGATACGATTACCACATTGGTCATGACGAGCGCCTTTTCCCAGAAACTATCCGGCAAAGCCCTGCTTCGCCGACCTAAACCATGCCCTAGGTCGACAGGCGCTGAAAAGCAAGTTTTGCTGCATGGCCAGATTGACGCAGGGTCAATCCTGCCGATTTCAAGTCGTTTTCCACGCGGCGTTGCGATAAAACGCGGGCTTCAGGGTGGCAGCACCAAACAAATAGCCCTGCAGACAATCCACCCCCATCTGTTGCAGCATCTGCGCCTCGGCTTGGGTTTCCACCGATTGTGCTACGGTAAACATTTGAAAATGCTGCCCAATCGACAAAAGCGCCGCCGTCAGTACTTGATTGTCAGCGTCTTGATGAATGTTGCGGATGAACTGGCCATCCAGTTTCAGGATATCAAAATAGAAATCCTTGAAATAGCGAATCGCCATATTGCCCGCGCCGAAATTATCCAACGCAAAGGCAACCCCCGCCCCCTTCAGATCATCCATGAAGGCCACCACCAATTCTGGCACCTGCATCGCCGAGCTTTCGGTGATTTCGAGAATCAGTCGCTCGCCAATCGTCGGGCTGACGGAAAGCCCCCGCCGGAGGGTCTGTATCCAGCGCGCATAGCCGATGGAACGCGCCGACATGTTGATCGACAACCGCAGATCAGGCACCCGCGCCAGTGCCGCCAAACCGATGTCCAACGCAGCACAGTCGATTTCGCGGCCAATTTCGTGGCTTTCAACCGCCTCCATAAAGTCTTTCGCCGGGATCACCCGCCCGGTGGGGTCAAGCACCCGGATCAGCCCTTCCTGAAACGCCACGCGGGCGGGATCGCGGGCCAGAACCACCGGTTGATAGGCCAAGCGCAAGCGTTTGCTGTCAATGGCTTGCCGCACCATCGACAGGGTTTCCCGATCACCTGCCGAGATCGCCACGCCCAAGGGGCTTGCCACGCCCGCCTGCGCGTCCAGCCGGGGCTTTGGTTTTGGCATGATCATCGCAATGCTCCCTCACAGCAGGCCGTTGGCACAGCAGGCGACTGGCCAGGCAATGGACAGAGTGCCGCCACAACAGTAAAAGCCGCCTTAAGTATTCGAATTTTAAGCCAATTTTAATGATTATGGGGGCCAGATGAACGATGAGACCCAACGCTGCGGCTGGTGCGGCAGCGATCCTTTGTATGTCGCCTATCATGATGACGAATGGGGCCGCCCCGAGCGTGACCCGCGCGCGTTGTTCGAATGTCTGATTCTGGAAGGGTTTCAGGCGGGCCTGTCTTGGATCACCATTCTGCGGCGGCGTGAGACGTTTCGCGCAGCTTTCGCTGGGTTTGACCCTGCCGTACTGGCGACTTGGGGTGAGGCCGAAACGCTGCGTTTGTTAGCCGATCCGGGCATCATCCGCCATCGAGGCAAGATTGAGGCGACCTTCGCGGGGGCCCGCGCCTATCTGGTGATTGAGGCGCGTGAGGGGTTTGCGACCTTCATATGGAAGCATGTCGGCGGCCAGCCGGTGGATCGACAATTGGGGAGTCTGACCCAAGCTGTGGCGCAGACAGAGGCATCGGTGGCGCTGTCAAAGGCGCTGAAGGTTGAGGGGTTCAAGTTTGTTGGCCCGACCACCAGCTATGCCTTTATGCAGGCGGTGGGCATGGTGAACGACCATCTGGTAACCTGTCCTTGGCACGGAAAAATGACGGCTTGAGGCCGATACAATCCCGTCACAGAATCGATTCAAGCCTCAACCATAGTCAGTCTTGGGGCTATTTTCCCCGTCTGTCCCACCCTCAGGCTGGCATTTTGCAGCCAAGCCCTCGGACCAGTCCCCCGGTCCGAGGGCTTTTTTCATCGCGAATACGGCAAAAGCCTGCGCATCGGCGCGAAACTGCGGGCAGGCTTCCGCTTGGACAGACGCGCGCCCTTCCCGCTGGCTGTGCCGCATGATTAAGCTTGCGGCAAAACAGCAGGAGATCAGCATGGCCTTTGGCAAATCCATCCGCACCTTTTGGGACGGGCGCTGGCATGACGGCGACATGGCGGTGATGAAGGCGGCGGATCATGGCATCTGGCAGGGCACCTCGGTGTTCGACGGTGCGCGGTATTTTGACGGCATGTGCCCAGATCTGGATCTGCACTGCGCGCGGGTGAATAGGTCAGCCGAGGCGCTGATGATCACCCCAACCTGCGCGCCCGAAGATATGGCGGCGATCATCCGCGAGGGCTTGCAAAGCTTCGGGTCGGAGCAAGCGGTGTACATCCGGCCGATGTATTGGGCGCTGCATGGATCAGAGCTGGGCATCGTGCCGCTGGCGGGGGCGACGGGGTTTGCGATCTCGTTGGAGGAAGTCGCGATGCCGGACCGGGATTTCGCCACCACGGTGACGCGGACAAGGTTCCGCCGTCCGGTGCTGGAAGATGCGGTCTGCAATGCCAAGGCGGGGTGTCTTTATCCGAATAACGCACGGATGCTGGTCGAGGCGCAGGCCAAGGGGTTTGGCAATGCTTTGGTCGCGGATGCGTTGGGAAATTTGGCGGAAAGTGCGACGGCCAATGTGTTTTTGGTGAAGGATGGCGTGGTGTTTACGCCTGTTCCAAACGGCACGTTTCTGGCCGGGATCACCCGGGCGCGGCATATTTCGAACCTGCGCACCGATGGAGTCGAGGTGCGCGAAACCGTGCTGACCTTTGAGGATGCGCATGCTGCGGATGAGATTTTTCTGTCGGGCAATTTTGCTAAGGTCACGGCGGTGAAGGCGTTTGATGACACCGAATATAAAGACCGCCCCATGACGGCGCGGGCGCGTGATTTGTATTGGGAGTGGGCTGCAACCCAGCGCTAGGCCCCGCTTGCCTTCCCTTTGGCGCGGCTGCATGATCACGGCGTTAGGGGAGACACATATGCGGAAGTTTCTTGTCGTGCTGGATGACAGCCGGGAATGTCTGAACGCGATGCGATTTGCGGCGCTGAGGGCGGCGCATACCGGCGGGGGGGTGCAGATTTTGTCGATCATCCCGCCCGAGGAGTTCCAGCATTGGATGGGGGTCGCTGATCTGATGCGGGCCGAGGCGCGCGAGCGGATCGAGGCGCATTTCGAGGTGTTCGCGCAATGGATGCGCGACAAGCAGGGGGTGGACCCTGAATTGATCATCCGCGAGGGCGATCCGGTGGCGGAGATTTTGGCACAGGTCAAAGAAGACCCGGCGGTGGGGATTCTGGTGCTGGGGGCGGGCACCGACAAATCCGGGCCCGGGCCACTTGTGACGGCGATGACGCGGTCTTCGGGAAGCTTACCTATTCCGATCACGATCGTTCCGGGCGATATGAGCAAGGAACGGCTGGAGAGCATTACCTGAGGATGGTCCCAACTCGGGACCATTGATTTTATTGACGGATTCTGAAGGGTGTGGGGTATGGTTAATGGGATTTAACCCTGTTGGTCGTATCCGCGCCCAAGCTTGACCGTGTATTTGGGCTGTATCTTATGCAGCGAGGCCGCTTTTCCGAGGACACCGCAGTCGCGCTGCCGATGTAATCTATTGACGATATGGGCTTTGGAATGGTCGTTGCGGCTGGCAAACTGCGCGGCTTCACCTGGGTGTCTGGTTTGCGGACAGAGCTGCCGTTTGGCTGAGAACCTACTTGGTTGCGGCCCTTACGATTGAAGTCGAATGATCGCCGCTGAAGGACGCTGCCGGAAAGAAGATCAGCGCGCCATTTTCCTCTCGGATCATTATTCCGGCATATGTATCTGACGGCCACTTAGGCTTTGGGAAGTCGTCAGCATAACTATCCGACTCTGAGCAAAGAACCACCTCCCCTCGTATGGTGTGGTCCGTGACTACTTGGTCACCCGCTTTCGCCAGATATACTGAGCACATTTCCATCTGCGATCCATTCTTTGAGGACAAGGTCACTGACTACCGAAGTGTTCATGATGACTTGAGTGGCTTTGACGGACAAGTCGCGGCAATGGGCTTGAATCGGCGTTTCTGGATACCACAGCTTGCGGCTTGGGGGGTGAGGCCATCTGTCTCAGCCTGTGTATCGCGCATTGGGGTTATGGTACTTATAAAGCGAGATTCCCGCCATGCAGCTTCCTGCCCATGCGCAACTGATCGCCCCACGGGCGGCGTTGGCTTTTCTGGATTGTCAAAGCGTCGCCCTGCCCGCCCCGATCACCGCACTTGAGGCTTGGCGGCTGGTGATGGCGCAGCCGCTGCCGGGGTTGGGCCTTGCGTTTTGGCTGCGGGATGCGATTTCGGCGCGGTTTGGGGTGGCGCGGATTGGCGGGTTTTCGGGGGCAGCGGGGGCTGATCCGCAGGTGGGCGACCATCTCGATTTCTTTTTGATCGCGCATATCGACGATCAGGTGCTGTCGCTGACCGTGCGCGACAAGCATCTGGATGTGATGACTTGTGTGACGGTGGAGGGCGCGCAGTTGGCGATCACCGCTTCGGTGGTCACGCACAACGGGTTTGGGCGGCTTTATATGGTGCCGGTGGCCCCGGCGCACAGGCTGATTGTTTGGGCGATGTTGCGGCGATTGCGGCGGCGGTGATGGCCTTGCGCTGGCTGCATTTCGCACTTGCAGCATCGTGTACTTTGCAGTTGCAGCATTTCGCCCTATATGCGTTGCGGGAGGACAAAAGGAGCACGCTATGAGCCGCAATCTGTCCGACACCGTCTTGGTGACAAAACCCGCCGCGATCCGCGCCGCCGAGGAATCGATCGCTTATTTCAAAGCGCCTGCGCTGCCTAAGCTGAAGCCGGCGGCTGTCTTGACGCCGCTTGAGGTGATGTATGCCTATTATGATGCGGCTTGAAGCGCTTTAGAACGGTTCCAAACTTGACTTCGCGACACCAAGGGCGCATATCCAACTGGAATAGTCGGAGAAAAGATCATGTTCATCCAGACCGAATCCACCCCGAACCCCGCGACGCTGAAGTTCCTGCCGGGGCAAGCCGTGCTGGAGATGGGCACCGCTGATTTTCCAAGCCTTGAGGCTGGGCAAAAGTCGCCGCTGGCCAAGCGGATTTTTGCGACCGGCCAAGTCACCGGCGTGTTCTTTGGCACCGATTTCATCACCGTGACCAAGGCCGAAGCCGCCGATTGGCAGCATATCAAGCCCGCGATTTTGGGCGCGATCATGGAGCATTTCCAATCGGGCGCTGCGGTGATGGAAGGCGAAAGCCAAGCGGCCCATGCGGCGCATGACGGGCCGGATGGCGATATCGTCAAGCAGATCAAAGAGTTACTGGATACCCGCGTGCGTCCTGCGGTGGCACAGGATGGGGGCGACATCACCTTCCACGGTTTTGACCGGGGCGTGGTCTATCTGCACATGAAGGGCGCTTGCGCAGGATGCCCATCGTCAACCCTGACGCTGAAGATGGGGATCGAGAACCTGCTGCGGCATTACATCCCAGAAGTGCTTGAGGTGCGTCCGGTTGCGGCCTGAGGCGGATGCGGGTGCTGTGAAACCTGATATCATTCTCGCATTCGACACATCGGCGGCGCATTGCGCCGCCGCTTTGCTATTGGGCGGCCAAGATGATGGGCAGGTCTGGTTGAAAACCGAGGCGATGGAGAAGGGGCAGGCGGAACGGCTGATGCCTTTGATCTTGGATTTGCTGGCTGAGTCTGGCGTGGTTTTGGCGGATGTGACGGCGCTTGCGGTCGGCACCGGGCCGGGGAATTTCACGGGCGTGCGGATTGCAGTGGCTGCGGCGCGGGGCTTGGCTTTGGGCTTGGGCGTGCCTGCAATTGGGGTGACCCGGTTGGAGGCTATGGCTTACGGTCTGCCGCGCCCGGTGACGGTGATCGAGGACGCGCGGCGCGGCGAGGTTTATGTGCAGCGGTTTGAGCTGGACGGGCCGGGGGTGGCGCGGATTGTCGCGGTTGAGGCTTTGGACGCAGTTGAGGGATCTGTCGCGGGCCAAAATGGCTTGCACAGCCTGCCAATTGCCGAGGCGATTGCGCGGATTGCTTTAAGCCGCTTGGGATCGGTGCAGCCCCGGCCCGCGCCGTTCTATCTGCGCGGCGCGGATGCAGCACCGCCCTCTGATCCGCCGCCGGTTATACTTGATCTGGTGGAACCGTGACCTTTGACGAGATGGCGGCGATCCATGCAGCCTGTTTCACCACGCCAAAACCTTGGTCTGCGGCAGAGATTGCCAGCACGCTGGACGGTGCCTTCGTGTTTGTGCTGACGGAACCAAGCGGGTTTCTGATTGGCCGTGTGGTGGCGGGTGAGGCTGAATTGATCACACTTGCGGTAGACCCCAGTGCGCGCAAGCGGGGCACGGGGGGGCGGTTGGTGGATGGTTTTTTGGCCGAGGCCAAGCTGCGCGGGGCCGAATCAGTTTTCCTTGAAGTGGCGGCCAATAACCTGCCCGCGCAAAGCCTTTACGCCCGCAAAGGCTTTGAGCCGAAAGGCAAACGTCGCGGTTATTACCAAACCCCTGCGGGCGCGCGGCTGGATGCTTTGGTGCTGATGCGGGCGATTTAACAGCCGTTGTCGCCAAATTACTGACCAAATGGTATATTTCTTACTGTAAGCGGGCGATGGCGCTATCTGCTTACGCAACCGTGCCACAGATTCCTGTTGACCCTCCCGCAAAGCGCTGTCCTAAATCCAGCACGACCCGCAGGGGCGATGGCCACACGGGCTGCGCCGAGATGGGAAAACAAAAACGCTAACAACACGACAACCGGGAGAAAACTATGACCCTGATGAAACACCTGCTGGGTGCCGCAGCGACTTTGGCGCTGACGGGCGGCGCGGCTCTGGCTGAACCTGCGATCATCTTCGATCTGGGCGGCAAGTTCGACAAATCGTTCAACGAGGCGGCATTCAATGGCGCTGAAAAGTGGGCGAAGGAAACTGGCGGCACGTATAAAGAGCTGGAAATGCAATCCGAAGCCCAGCGCGAGCAGGCTTTGCGGTCGTTGGCCGAAGATGGTGCCAACCCGATCATCATGACCGGCTTTGCGTTTGGCGATGTGCTGAACACCGTGGCGCCGGACTTTCCGGACACCAAGTTTGGCATCATCGACATGGTGGTTGAGCAGCCGAACGTGAAATCGGTGGTGTTTACCGAAGATCAGGGCAGCTATCTGGTCGGCATGATGGCGGGTCTGGCATCGAAAACCAACACCGTCGGCTTTATCGGCGGCATGGATATTCCGCTGATCCGCCGCTTTGGCTGCGGTTATGCGCAGGGCGTCAAGGCGGTGAAGCCGGATGCGACGGTTATTTTGAACATGACCGGCACCACGCCTTCGGCTTGGAACGATCCGGTGAAGGGCGCAGAGCTGACGAAAGCCCAGATTTCGCAGAAAGCTGACGTGATCTATGCGGCGGCGGGCGGCACCGGGGTTGGGGTTTTGCAAACGGCGGCGGATGAGGGGATTTTGTCCATCGGCGTCGATAGCAACCAGAATTATATGCACCCGGGGCAAGTGCTGACCTCGATGATGAAACGGGTGGATAACGCGGTCTATGAAGCGTTCAAAGAGGGTGAAAACCTGACCCCCGGCATCAATGTGATGGACCTGAAAGCGGGCGGCGTTGGCTATGCGATGGACGAGAATAACGCCAAGCTGGTGACACCGGAAATGCAGGCTGCTGTTGATGCGGCGGCTGAGAAGATCAAATCGGGCGAGTTGGTGGTGCATGATTACATGTCCGACAACACCTGCCCGGCTGGTTCGTTCTGATGGGGCTTTCGAGCAATGGGGGGCGGCAGGCAACTGCCGCCCTCTCCCCTTATGCGATTGAGTTAAAAGGCATCTCCAAGGCCTTTGGCCCGGTTCAGGCCAATAAGGATATCAATATTGCGGTGCCGCGCGGCACCATTCACGGCATTATCGGCGAGAATGGCGCGGGCAAATCGACGCTGATGTCGATCTTGTACGGGTTTTACCGCGCTGACGGTGGTGAGATCTTTATCAACGGCAAGCTGACCCCTATTCCCGACAGCCAGAGCGCCATTCGCGCCGGTATCGGCATGGTGTTCCAGCACTTCAAACTGGTGCAGAATTTTACGGTGCTGGAGAATGTGATCCTTGGGGCCGAAGATGGCCCGATGTTGAACACCTCGCTGGCGAAGGCCCGCAAGGTTCTGGGGGAATTGTCGCGCGAATATGAGATGGATGTCGACCCGGATGCGTTGATCGAAGACCTGTCGGTTGGGCATCAGCAGCGCGTGGAGATATTGAAGGCGCTGTATCGGCAAGCCGATATTCTGATTTTGGACGAGCCCACGGGGGTGTTGACCCCGGATGAGGCCGACCATTTGTTCAGGATTCTGAACGGCTTGAAGGATCAGGGCAAGACGATCATCCTGATCACCCACAAGCTGCGCGAGATTATGGAGGCAACGGACAATGTCTCGGTGATGCGGCGCGGCACGATGGTGGGGACGGTGAAAACCGCGGACTCATCGCCCGAGGCTTTGGCCGAGCTGATGGTCGGGCGCAAGGTTCTGCTGGAGGTCGAGAAGGTTAAGGCGGCACCGGGGGCGGTGGTGCTGGCGGTGGAAAATCTGCGGGTGAAGGATGAAAACGGCGTCGAGCGGCTGAAAGGCGTCAGCTTTGAGATCCGTGCCGGAGAGATTTTGGGCATCGCGGGGGTGGCGGGCAATGGCCAGTCGGAACTGCTGGAAGCTTTGGGTGGCATCGCGCGGGCAACCGGGCGGATCACGCTGAAAGGGGTGGATTTGCCGCTGGTCGGGTTGACCGCGAATGGGCAAACCCGGCGCGAAGCCGGGATTGCGCATGTGCCGGAAGATCGCCAGCACCTTGGGCTGATCATGGATTTTTCGGCTTGGGAAAACGTGGCATTTGGCTATCACAACGATCCGAAATATCAGAAAAACGCGTTGTTCATGGATAATGATGCGTTGCGGGCGGACACCGAAGCGAAGATGGCGCGCTACGACGTGCGCCCGCCGATTGCTACTTTGGCTGCGAAGAATTTCTCGGGCGGCAATCAGCAAAAGATCGTGGTGGCGCGCGAGATGGAGCAGAACCCGGACCTTTTGCTGATCGGTCAGCCGACACGGGGCGTGGATATTGGCGCGATTGAATTCATCCATAAGCAGATCATTGCTTTGCGCGATGCGGGCAAGGCGATCTTGCTGGTGTCGGTGGAACTGGATGAAATCATGTCGCTGTCCGACCGCATTGCGGTGATGTTTGACGGCCATATCATGGGCACGGCGGACCCCGAGACGACGAATGAGCGCGCTTTGGGGCTGCTCATGGCGGGCGTGTCGGATGCGGATAAATCTGGCGCGGGCAAATCGGACGTGGGCGGGAAGGCTTAAGATGAGAAAACTACCGCAATGGGCCGACGTCGTGTTGGTGCCGCTGATTAGTCTTCTGCTGGCGGCTTTGGTCGCGGCGATTGTGCTGTTGGCGATTGGGCAAAGCCCGACGGCTGCGCTGGGGATCATGGTGGAGGGCGCGTTTGGCTCGGCCAATGGCTGGGGCTATACCCTTTATTACACCACCAGCTTCATCTTCACTGGCCTGTCGGTGATCGTGGCGTTTCATGCAGGCCTGTTCAACATCGGCGGCGAGGGGCAGGCGCAATTGGGCGGGCTTGGTGTGGCGCTGGTCTGTCTTGCACTGCCGTGGCCGCATTGGACTTTGGCGCTGCTGGCGGCGACCTTGGGGGCGGCGGTTTTTGGCGCGGCTTGGGCGGCGATCCCGGCCTATTTGCAGGCGAAACGTGGCAGCCATATCGTGATCACCACGATCATGTTCAACTACATCGCTTCGGCCTTGATCGTCTACATGCTGGTCGATGTGCTGCGGCCTGCGGGGCAGATGGACCCGGCCTCGGCGCGGTTCCCGGAAGGCGCGAAGCTGCCTGCGCTGTCGGATCTGCCACTTTTGCGCGAATTTTTCGCGCGGTTGAACCCTGATGGCACGCCAAGGCTGACCAAGGCCGGGGTGGCGATGTATTCCAACGTGCCTGCGAATGTAACGCTGTTCATTGCGCTGGCGGCTTGTGTGGTGGTGTGGTTGCTGCTGTGGCGCACGCGGCTGGGCTATCAGATTAGGGCGTTTGGCAAATCAGAGGCGGCGTCGAAATATGCCGGGATCAATCCGGTGAAGATCACCATGATTGCGATGCTGATTTCGGGCGGTTTGGCGGGCATGATGGCGATCAATAATGTGATGGGCTCGGCAGAGCGGTTGTTGCAGAACTCGGCCGAAGGTGCGGGGTTCATAGGCATCGCGGTGGCGCTGATGGGGCGCAATCATCCTCTGGGGGTGTTGCTGGCGGCGCTGTTGTTCGGGTTCCTGTATCAAGGCGGGGCGGCACTGGGGCTGAATACCACGATTCCGATTGAGATGCGGATCGTGGTGCAGGGGCTGGTGATCCTGTTCACCGGGGCGCTGGATCAGATGGTGCGGATGCTGCTGGTCTGGGTCTTTAGCTTCGGACGAAAGGCGGTGGCGTGATGGATTATGAAACGCTGATGCAGATTTTGGGATCAACCGTGCGGTTGGGCACGCCGTTGCTGCTCGCGTGCCTCGCCGGCTTGTTTTCCGAGCGCGCCGGGATTTTTGACATCGGGCTTGAGGGCAAGATGCTGGCTGCCGCGATGGCGGCAGGGTCGGTGGCGGCGATGTCAGGCTCGGCTTGGATCGGGCTTTTGGCCGGGATCAGCGCATCGATGATTTTCGCGATGCTGCATGGGGTGGCGTCGATCACCTTTCGCGGCAATCAGTTGATTTCGGGTGTGGCGCTGAATTTCCTGTCCTCGGGGATCACGGTGCTGGTGGCTCAGGCTTTGTTTGGTCAAGGCGGGCGGACACCGCCGCTGAGCGGGGATGCACGGTTCAACCCGATCACCCTGCCCTTCGCGGAAAGCTTGCAGGATGTGCCGCTGATCGGGCCGCTGTATTATGAGGTGATCTCGGGCCATTCGATCTTGGTCTATGCCGCGATGGCTTTCGTGCCGTTGTCTTGGTGGGTGCTGTACCGGACGCGGTTTGGTCTGCGGCTGCGTGCGGTGGGCGAAAACCCGGCGGCGGTGGATACGGCGGGGGTTTCGGTGGTGGGTCTGCGCTATGCGGCGCTGGCGATCACCGGAGTTTTGTGTGGCATAGCAGGAGCTTACATGGCCACAGCCCTGCAAGCGGGCTTTGGGCGTGAGATGACGGCGGGGCGGGGTTATATTGCGCTCGCCGCGCTGATCTTCGCGAAATGGCGACCGTGGCAGGCTTTGGGCGCGACGATGCTGTTTGGATTTTTCCAAGCCTTGGCGCTGCGCCCGGATGTGGTCGAACGGGTGGCGCAGTTCAAAGTCCCGGTCTCGATGCTGGATGCTTTGCCCTATATCCTGACGGTGCTGGTGCTGGCGGGGTTTGTCGGCAAGGCGATCCCACCGCGTGCGGGCGGCGAGCCCTATGTAAAAGAACGCTGATCTTTCGGTTTCATCTTGGTATAAATACTCCACAGGGGGTCCGGGGGATGTGAAATCCCCCGGCGCCTGCCACAAAGGACGGTCCTATGCCTGATCAAACCGCCACCCTTGTCGGCCAAATCCAAGCCCGCGCGGGCAGTGGCCCTGTGAAACTCGGCCTTATCCTCGGCTCGGGTTTGGGGCATCTGGCGCAGGCGGTGCAAGGTGTGGCGATCCCTTACGGCGAACTGCCGGGGTTTCCGCATATTGGGGTGTCCGGCCACAACCCCCATCTGGTGATCGGCGATCTGGAGGGTTGCCGCGTCGCGGTGTTCGGCGCGCGCGAGCATTATTACGAGAACGGCAATTCTGCGGCGATGCGGCTGCCGCTGACGGTGCTGAAAGCCCTCGGCGCAGAGGCGCTGATTGCCACCAACGCAGCGGGATCTTTGCGCCCCGATATGCGCCCCGGCGATCTGATGCTGCTGAATGATCATATCAACTTTTCCGGCTTAAACCCACTGATCGGTGAGAAAACCGATGCGCGGTTCGTGCCGATGACCACGGCGCATGATGCAAAGTTGCGCGCGGGCCTTATAGCCTCGGCGCAGGCGGTCAATGTCGCGTTGCCAGAAGGCGTCTATGCATGGTATTCTGGCCCCTCGTTTGAGACGCCAGCCGAAATTCGGGCGATCAAGATCCTTGGCGGCGATGCGGTGGGGATGTCCACCGTGCCCGAAGTGATCCTTGCGCGGTTCCTTGGTCTGCGGGTGGCGGCGATCTCGGCCATCACCAATATGGCTGCCGGGATGAGCGATGAGCAGATCAGCCACGCGCATACCAAGGCGATGGCGCCGTTGGGTGCGGCGAAACTGGAACAGGTGCTGCGTCATTTCCTGCGCACGCAAGCGTGACGGCCACAAGGGTTTGACATCGCCTGCAAACCCGCGCAAGGCTTGAGGAAATCCGTCTCTTTCCGGGCCTTGCGCCAATGCAAATCTACCTCCCCATCGCCGAGGTTTCGATCAACGCCTTCCTGTTGTTGGGATTGGGCGGCATGGTCGGGTTTTTGTCGGGGATGTTCGGCGTCGGTGGCGGTTTTCTGATCACGCCGCTGCTGTTGTTCGTGGGCGTGCCGCCCGGTGTGGCGGTGGCGACCGGGGCGAACCAAGTGGTGGCCTCGTCGATCTCGGGTGTGCTGGTGCAGATGAAGCGCAAGGGTGTCGATTTCCGCATGGGGCTGGTGCTGCTGGTGGGCGGTTTTGCGGGCTCGTTCATCGGGGTGCAGGTGTTTGCCTGGATGACGGCTTTGGGCCAGATCGACCTGTTCGTGCAATTAAGCTATGTGCTGTTTCTCGGCCTGATCGGCAGTATGATGTTTGCCGAAAGCACACGGGCGCTGATCCGGGCGCATCGGGCTGGGGCCGCCGCCCCGATCCGGCGGGCGCATGTCCACACTTGGGTGCATAAGCTGCCGTTGCAGATGAAATTCCGCACCTCGGGGCTCTATATCTCGGTGCTTCCCCCTGCGGCGATTGGCGCTTCGGTGGGGTTTCTGTCGGCGATCATGGGGGTCGGCGGCGGCTTCATTCTGGTGCCGGCGATGATCTACCTGCTCGGGATGCCGACGCGGGTGGTGGTGGGCACCTCGCTGTTCCAGATCATTTTTGTGACCGGCTTCACCACGATCATGCATGCGATCAACAGCCAGACCGTCGATATGATGCTGGCGTTTTTGTTGATCATGGGCGGGGTGGTTGGCGCACAGATTGGCGCACGTCTGTCGACCCGGCTGAAGGCAGAACAGTTGCGCATCATGTTGGCGATCCTCGTGCTGACAGTCAGCTTCAAGATCGCGCTGGATTTGCTGCTGCAACCGGCCGAGTTGTTTTCGGTGACGCCGGGGCTGTTGCCATGATCCGGGCGCTGATCCTGCTGCTGGCCCTCACCAGCCCTGCAGTGGCGGATGAGGTTTTGGTCAGCGGCCTCAGCCAGAACCGGGTGCAGATCACCGCGAATTTCGACGGCTCAGAGATTCTGATCTATGGCGCGGTCAAGCGCGATGCTCCGGCCCCCGAAGGCCCGCCGCTCGAGGTGATCGTGACAGTCGAAGGTCCCAGCACCGCGCTGATCATCCGCCGCAAGGAACGCGTCGCCGGGATCTGGGTGAACCGCTCCTCGGTCACTGTCGATGCGGCGCCCAGCTTTTACGCGGTGGCGACCACCGACAAGCTGGATAAAATCCTGTCGGGCACCGAGGATCTGCGCCACCACATCACCATCCCGCAGGTGATCCGCGCGGTGGGCATCAGCGACGAGGCCGAGAACGCCCCGGATTTCATTGCCGCTTTGGAGCGGATCAAGCTTGATGAAAGCCGCTACCGCATCGCCGAACGCTCGGTGCAGCTGGCGGATGAGACGCTGTTTCGCACCGATGTGGCGCTGCCTGCCAATCTGACCGAAGGCAATTATACGGTGCGGCTGTTCATCCTGCGCGGCGGCGTGGTGCTCGATACCCAAGAGCGCCTGATCGCGGTGCGCAAGGCCGGGTTGGAGCGCTTTCTCTACAACCTGGCGCATCAGCAACCGCTGCTTTACGGCGTGCTGTCGCTGATGATGGCGGCGGTGGCGGGCTGGGGGGCTTCGGCCGCATTCCGGTTCGTGCGCTGATCGCGACACAAACCCGCTTCGCATTGCTCTTTTTGAAATACTCCCCCCGGAGGGTCCACCCTCTGCAAAGACGCGTCGCCTCATACCAACGGCCATTGTTTCTGACTCTGAGGGGATTCCCAAAGCGTTCAGATTCTGATTCTCTTGTTCCGACGGCAGGGAGGATCGAATGGCAATCGAGGTCACGCGGAAGGAATTGACGGCGGCGGAGCTG
>NZ_JAUSBA010000013.1 GCF_030652235.1 Cypionkella sp. | reverse complement strand
CACATACAACGCTGCAAACTCTGCATCGAGACCGACCAGCGCGTCATTCACCACTTGCCGGATCTTACGCAACGGGTGCTGAGCGGGGATGCGATCTTCAAGATCGACATAGCTGAACAGCGAGCCGCTCTTCTCATCCATACCGCGCATTCCAACCCCCCGACATTGCCTTGCCCAGAGTGAATCACGTTCCTCAAACCGCGTCGAGGGACGACTATTTCAGCGGCCTGTTAACCGATCACGGCGGCCATAAGCACCAGCGCCAGGGTCGTCGCCGCTGCCAGCACCGCAAAGCGCGGCAGGCCGAAGATGGGTCGTTTGGGGTCGTCGATCAAACGCAGGGCGGCGCTGCCGACACGGCCTTTTGGGGCGCGGATTTCGGGGATGCAGACAACAGGTTCCAGATCAAGTTGTCGCTGCATCTGGGCTGCGGTGCGCACCACTGGTTTGGCGAGATCAAGCAAGAAGGCAAGACCGATGGCGCCCAACAGGCTGGCAAACGCGCCCGCGATGGCGATTTTCTTTTTGCCGCCGCCTGTTGGATATTCTGGCGACAAGGCGCGGTCGAGCAACGTGAAACGCTCGGACTGCTGACGCTCGGCGAGGCGCTGGGTGGTTTCGGCTTCGGCCATCCGCTGCGTGACGTTGTCGTATTGGCCCTGCAACTGCTGGAGTTGGCGATCATACCCTGCCAGTATCCGCTCGACCTCGGGCGTGGCGGCGAGAGCGGTTTCGACTGCGGCCTTGCGGGCATTGATCGAGGCGATCTGAGCGTTCAACACGTCGATTTGGGTGGCGATATCATCCAGACGGCGCTTGTCAGTTTCGCGTTGCTGCTGTTTTGCGGCGATGGCGGCTTGTTCGCCCTGTAGGCCGACGAGGTCTTGCGTGGCTTGGCGCAGATCGTCGGAGAGGCTGACGATTTCATCTCGGCGGGCATCGGAGAGTGTCGGCATCGCATCTGCATGGGCGTTTTTATACGCGGTCAGGTCATCTTCCAGTTTGGTGATCTGATCATAGATACGGGCTTCTTCTTCCTTGAAGAAGGCGACGTTCTTATCGGCACGGTCGCGCTGGCCAGCGGCGCTTTGATCAAGGATGCCTTGGGCGAAATCATTTGCAAGTTCGGCGGCGGTTTTCGGATCACCGAAACGCACCGAGATGATGATCGCCGAAATGCTGCGGCCTTGGCCAAAAGCCTGTCCCCCCGCGCTGTCAACGGCTTGGAAAGTGACCGCATTGCGCAGGGCAACGAGTTTTTCATCGCTGGTCAGCTGTGGTTGATCGGTGAAAAGCTTGTGGCGTTCGATCACCGCACCCAGCGCGTCGCGGGTGGTCAGACGCTGTTCGATGGTTTGCAGGATTTGTGCGGCACCCCCACCATCGGGCTGCTGCTGTGCGCCGGCTGCAGTGGCTTCGGCCACCTGCGCGCCCTCGATCTGGATGACCGCGGCGGTCTCGTAGATGTCGGGACGCGATTTGGCGAAGATCACGGCGGCCAGCAAGCCTGCAACGGTGATCAGAATGATCATCCAACGGCGGCGGAGCAGCAGGCTGATAAGTTCTTCGATAGATTGAATCTGACCCATGATTTACTTCTTGGCGTAGCGGTAACGGCCCGCATTGAAATCTTGCGCGCGGTTCAGCACCACGCCCAGCAACGGGATGCGGCCTTCAAATATCTTCTCGCAGGCGCGGATTTCCTGCGGTGAGGATTTTGCGCCATCGGTGACCAGCAGCACGGCATCCAGCGAGGGGCCTAGAGCGAGTAGATCATCATTCGCCAAGGCAGGCGGCAGGTCGTAGATCACCACCTCGGGGTCAAGCTGTTCAATCATCGCGGCAAGGGCTGCGACGGTGTTGGGGTCATGCAGGGTTTCCGAGGCGCGCTCGATCGGATGGGTGTTCAGACCCAGCGCAAGGGTGCGGCCAAAGCGGCGGAATTGGCTTTCCAACGGCTGTTCGCCCGCAAGGAAGTCGCCAAGGTTAATATCGTCTTTGACGCCAAGGATTTGCGCAATCTCGGGGTGGCGCAGATCAAAATCCATCAGAACGGTGCGGCTGGCGGGACGACGGGCCAGCGAGAAGGCAAGGTTGGTGGCCACAAAGGATTTGCCGCAGCCGTGGGTGGGCGAGGTAACGGCGATTCGCTTCCAGCCTTTTTCAGCCAGACCGCGCAATAGCCGGGTGCGCAGGATGTCGAAAGCTGTGGCGGCGGGATGTGAGGAGGCTTCTAGAAACAGAGCGTTTCCAGATTTTGACTTCGTGTCGGCCTGAAGCGGGCTGAGCGATTCCCATACCCTTGCTGGGTTGAACAGAGTTGGCAGGTTGGATGAAAAAATCTCGCGTCCAGTGATCAGGTCGGGCGAGACATCATGCGGTGCGGTGGTCTGGCCCGTGCCGAACACAGAAATACCCCTGGCCTTGCCATCTTTACGAGGACCAGTATGGTTGGCAGTCATGGCCGAACGCTCCAGATCTGCGGGGCCATTGGGCCGCGACATCAAGATATTGTGTCTGCTCATCCGAGGGCTAGGCTCCTGCAAGACTGCGCCGGACCGGAACACAACCATTTAAACAAAGACCCAACCTAGGCTGGGGTGGTGAAGAACGAACCCTGCCGCGGACTGCACCGCAAGGCACAGTTCGGCGAAAGATTCGTCCGGGCCCCGGCCTAGAAGGGATACGCATAGCTGATCTGCCCTCAAATTGAAAGACTTGCGGACTATGCTGCATGTGCAGCGGGGCATAGCCAAGGCACAATCATGGCCTTAGATTGGCAGCAGGTTAAGGGGTGCTTGATGCAAAATGCAGTGATTGACGCGGTGGTGATCGGTCGCAACGAGGGCGCGCGGTTGGGCGCCTGTTTGCAATCGCTGCAAGGTCGGGTGCGGCACTTGGTTTATGTCGATTCCGGGTCAACCGATGGCTCGGTGGCGGCTGCGTGTGTGTTGGGGGCCGAGGTGGTGGCGCTGGATATGCGGCTTGGCTTCACGGCTGCGCGCGCGCGCAATGCGGGGTTGGCTGTGCTGGATGCGCCGGAGTTTGTGCAGTTTGTCGATGGCGATTGTGAGGTGCAGCCGGGGTGGTTGGACGCGGCTTTGGTGGGGTTTGCAGAGCATCCGGCGGCAGTGGTGGTCTGCGGGCGGCGGCGCGAGCGGTATCCTGAGGCATCGGTGTACAATCGGTTGACGGATTTGGAATGGGATACTCCGGTGGGTCAAGCGCGGGCTTGTGGCGGCGATGCGCTGATGCGGTTTGCGGCGGTGCAGGCAGCGGGGGGCTATGATGCCTGCCTGATCGCCGGAGAGGAGCCAGAGTTGTGTCTTCGGTTGGCGCGCGGGGGAGGCGAGGTCTGGCGGATTGAGGCTGAGATGACGCTGCATGACGCAAATTTGCTGCGGTTTGGTTCGTGGTGGCGGCGGATGGTGCGGGCGGGCCATGCCTTTGCCGAGGGGGCGGCGCGCTATGGCGCGACACCAGAGCGGCATTGGGTTGTCGAAGTGCGGCGGGCGGTTTTGTGGGGAATTGCGCTGCCTTTGGCGGTGATTTTGGCGGGGCTTTTGCATCCGCTGGGTTGGCTTTTGGCGCTGATTTATCCGGTGCAGGTGCTGCGGTTGGCGCGGCGCGGCGGCTTGGCATGGGGCTTCTTCACCGTCGTGGGCAAGTTTGCTGAGGCGCGCGGGGTGCTGAGTTATTGGGTCAATCGGAAGCGCGGGCGCAGGCGGGGGTTGATCGAGTATAAGTAGTCAGCGCAGCTTCAGCGCGGCCACGATCTGGCTGGGTAGGATCGCGAAGCAAGCTATGTAACGAGGTAGCATTCGGCGCGGGTCGCATAGCGCGCGCCACAGCCATTCCATCGCCAAGGCGCGCATCCAGCGCGGCGCACGGGTTTGAGAGCCTGCGAGAAAATCAAGACCTGCGCCGAAGCTGGCAAAACCGATATGCGGAGCGAGACTGCGGCCAAGCGCGGCAAGCGCCTCTTGCTTGCCTGCGGGCAAGGCGATGACGCAAAAGCCGATGCCAGCGGTGGTAAGGCGGGCGAGGATGGCCTGCGCCGCGGGGCCTTGGGGCTCAAAGCCCATCGGCGGGGCGATGGTGATGGCGATTTTCAGGCCGTGGATTTGCGATTCAAGTGCTGTAGCTGCGGTGGCCAAAGCGGTTTCTGTGCTGCCGATCAACGCCACGCGGCGGCCTGATTGCACCGCCAGCTGCACCAGAGGGATGACCATATCCGATCCCGGCACCAGTTCAACCGGGCGGCGGGCAAGGCGGGACAGCCAAACGATCGGATTGCCATCGGCCACGACGAAATCTTGCGCGGCATAAATCGCGCGAAACGCGGGCGAGTCGCGCAGTTTCACCAAGTGATCGAGGTTAATCGTGGCAAGGGCAAAGCCGTCCTGCAGCGCAAAGCGCTTACCGACCGCGGCCAACAGGGCGTCACGATTGGCGATATTCACCGTGATCGTGGTCGTCTCAAACTGAAACTGCACTAAAACCCTCGTGCTTTCTTGCGAGCGTCGCATAGCAACATGGCCGATATGTGGCGGCAGGCTGGGTAAAATGCGAACAATCTGTTTCGCATTGACAAGTGTAGAAGCCGTTGCAACATTTTGGCGTTATGGCTTACCCACGGGGGATGAGTAAAGTCAGCAATCATCGCCAATCCGTTGATCTGGCCCGCTTCCTTGCTTGTTTTGGCATCGTGGCTGCACATGCCTATGCGCTGGAGGATGATTGGGTCGGGCATCTGTCGCTGGGGCTGTTTCTGGTGCTGACCGGGTTTCTGGCGATGCAATCCTACCTGCGCGCGGGCGGGAGGTATAATTTCCGCTCTCGGGCCGAAAGGTTGCTGCTGCCGTGGCTGTTTTGGGCGGCGTTTTTCCGGTTGGTCGATCTGAAGGTTTCCGATTCGCCTGATAAGTGGCAGCTGCTGCAAGATCCGTGGACACTGTTCGTCGGATCGGCGATCCATCTGTGGTTCTTGCCGTTTATCATTCTGGCGACGCTGTTGGTGAAGCCTGTCGGGAAGTTTGTGACAACGCCGGAGCGGCTGGCCGGGATTTTGGCGACGCTGGTGTTGATCTCGGGGCCGATGTTCTGGGCGATGCATTATTATGCACCGCCCACGCCGCTGTCACAGTGGCTGTACTCATTACCAGTTTACACGCTGGGCCTGTTGGTGGGGGTGGCGCATCCGATGGGACGTGCGGCTTGGCCTGTGATCGCGGCGGCTGTGATAGCGATTGGGGCTTATCTGGTGACCGAGGCCGCGCCCTGGGCTTGGACGGTGTTCGCCGCAGTGCTGCTGTTTGAGGCGTTCTGGCGGATGCAGATCCAGCATAAGGTGTTGCCAAAACTGGGGCAGGCGGCGTTTGGCATCTATCTGCTGCACCCGTTCTTTATGCTGGTGACCTATAAATTCGCCGGGCCAGAGGTTGACCGGATGCTGGCCACCCTTGCCACCTTCGGGATGAGTTGGGCCACTGTGGTGATCTTGCGCCGCATCCCGATTTTCCTGCGGCTGACCTGACATTTCGCCCTGCGATATTGGCCAGTGTCGGTGGTTTGTGCTAAAAGGCTGGCATTGCTTATAGAAAGCTGATCCGCGCCGTGGCCTCGCCGAACATCCTCGCCTATCTGATGCTGTTTGTCTGGCCGATGCTGTGCTGGCAGATGTGGAAACGGCTGGACCCGGCGCGGGCGCTGATCTGGACGGTGCTGGGCGGTTATCTGATCATGCCGCCGCTGACGGTGATCAATTTTCCGATCATCCCCGATCTGGACAAGACCACGATCCCGAACCTGATCGCGTGGTATTGCGCGCTTTATGTGGTGCGCGACAAGATCAGCTTTCTGCCCGAGGGTCGAATGGGTAAAGCGCTGATCCTGATGTATATTCTATCACCCTTTGCGACAGTGTTGACCAATACCGAGCCGCTTATTTTTCTGGGCGGAGATGTGCAGGGCATGAAGGTTTACGATTCGGCGGCGGCGGTGGCGAACCAGTTTATCGCGCTGCTGCCGTTTTTTCTGGCGCGGCGCTATTTGGGCACGCCGGACGGTATGCGCGCGGTGATCGAGGCTTTGGTGCTGGCGGGGCTTTTGTATTCGGTGCCGATGCTGATTGAGGCGCGGTTCTCGCCGCAGATGAACGTTTGGGTTTACGGGTTCTTCCAGCATGACTTTTTCCAGACCATCCGGCAGGGCGGCTATCGCCCCGTGGTGTTCTTGCCGCATGGGCTGTGGGTGGCGTTCTTCGCGCTGATGTGTGCGCTGGCGGCGGTGGTGCGGTTGCGTGACACTACGGCCGAGGTGCGGCCCAAGGCTTTGGTGATCGTGCTGTATTTGGTCTTCATGCTTTCTGTCTGCAAAAGCGCGGGTGTGACGGTCTATGCTTTGGGCCTCGCGCCGCTGTTGCTGCTCGCCAGTTGGCGGGCGCAGGTGGTGGTGGCGGGGCTGCTGGCAGTTGTGGTTATCAGCTATCCGGTGCTGCGGGGACTTCATCTGGTGCCGATGCAGCAGATCGTCGATTTCGCCAATGGCTTTAGTGCCGATCGGGCTGGGTCTTTGCAGTTCCGCATCGACAATGAGGAAGAGCTGCTGGCGCGGGCGCAGGAAAAAGCGCTGTTCGGCTGGGGCGGGTATGGTCGGGCGTTCCTGCACGATCCGATCACCGGGCAGATGACCACGATTGCCGATGGGGCTTGGATCATCGTGATGGGCACTTATGGCTGGCTTGGCTTTATTGCCGAATTTGGGCTGACGGGATTGCCACTGCTGATTTTGGGGCGCGAGGCGCTGTCGCGGTTTGCCCCGCCGTTTAGCCGCTATACGGCGGGATTGGCGCTGATCTTGGCGGCGAACATGGTCGATCTGCTGCCCAATGCCACCCATATTCCGTTCACTTGGCTGATGGCCGGCGGGCTGCTGGGCGAGGCCGAGCGGATGCGGCGCTTGCGCTTGGCTGAAGGTCGGGCCGTGTTGCGCGGGGGGGTGCGGGGCGGCAAGCAGAAACGGACAGTGATTTGATGCAAGTGGATATCGGTATCTTTGCCCATAACGAGGCGCATGGGATTGCGGCAATGGTCGCGCGACTGCTGGCGCAGGATATTTTGGCAGATCCGGCGTTTTCAACGCGGATTCTGGTGCTGGCGAATGGCTGTTCGGATGACACTGTGGCGCAAGTTCCGCGCGCAGGCGTTGAGGTGGTTGATCTGCCCGAAGGCGGTAAGTCGCGGACGTGGAACCGTTTTGTGCATGATTTGGCGCGGGCGGATGCCGATGTGTTGGTGTTTGTTGATGCCGATATCGAGTTCTGCGATGCGGGGGCTGTGCGGCGCTTGGTGCAGGCGATGGGGTCACATTGGGTGATCAACAGCCAGCCGGTGAAGGACATCGTGGTGCGGCCGGAGGGATTGTCTGTGATGGACAAGATCATCGCGGCGGCGGGCGGCGGCTTGGACGATTGGAAGACGGCGATCTGCGGTCAGCTTTACGCGATGCCTGCGACCGTGGCGCGACGGTTTCATCTGCCGATTGGCCTTCCGGTTGAGGATGGTTTTCTGCGCGCAATGGTATTGACGGATGCTCTGACCGGACCGGAGGAGTTCAGCCGGATCGGTGGCGCGGCGGAGGTGTTTCACATCTACGCCTCAGAGCGGTCTATCGGTGCGCTGATCCGGCATCAGGTGCGGATTGTGATCGGCTCGGCGGTGAATTTCGCGGGCTTTGGCGCGCTGACGGCGGTGCCAAAGGCTGCGCGGCACGCAGAATTGGCGCGGGCGGCGGCCGATGCGGGCTGGCTTGGCGGCGCGTTGCATCAGGTTTTGCCGCGCTGGCCATTTGGGTTCGTGCCGGGACATTTCTTGACCAAAAGGCTGGCGCGCGCTGCCGCAAGCCCGCGCGATCTGCTGCGGCCCAAGCGGCTTTTGGTGACGGTTTTGGGTTTTGGCTTTGATTTGGTGGTCTACTGCCGGGCGCAATGGGCGATGTGGCGCGGCACAGGTGTTGGGCATTGGTAGCCTGCTTGCCCGAAACTTTGCCATATCCGGGCCGTATTGGTTCAGTATTGCGGCATTGTTCAAAGGCCCTGCACGCTTCATTTCAGTGCGTGCTAGGGTATAAGATCTGTGGATTTTGCGGTAAATTGTTGAGATCTGGCTTGGGGTTTTGACCTGCGGGCAGCGAGAGAGAAGGCGCATGAGCGAAGATATTGATCACTCGGGCATCAGCGATAACGATATCGCTGTGGTTGGTATGGCGGCGCATCTGCCGGGGGCTGCGGATATTGCCGCCTATTGGGCCAATCTTGCGGGCGGGGTGGAATCGATCCGGGTGCTGAGTGAGGCGGAATTGCTGGCCGCTGGAGAAACACCGGCGCGGATGCGCAAAGCGAATTATGTCCCCTCGGCGGCGGTTTTGGAGGGGTTTGCGGATTTTGATGCGGATTTCTTCGGCTTCTCGCCGAAAGAGGCGGCGATCATGGACCCGCAACACCGCCAGTTTCTGGAAGTGGCGTGGGAGGCGTTGGAGAACGCAGGCCATCCGCCCGAGAATTTCCCCGGCGCGATCGGGGTCTATGCAGGCTGCGGCATGGGTAGCTATTTCTATTTCAACCTGTGTTCCAACCGCGATCTGGTCGATCAGACGGGAATGTTTCTGCTGCGCCACACTGGCAACGACAAGGATTTTCTGGCGACACGGGTGAGCCATATCTTCGATCTCAAGGGGCCGTCGATCAATTTGCAAACCGCGTGTTCGACCTCGCTGGTGGCAGTGCATTTCGCCACGCAAGCCCTGCTGAACGGCGAATGTGATATGGCGCTAGCGGGCGGCGTCACCATCGAACTGCCACATGCGCGGGGGTATCTTTACACCGAGGGAGAGATTCTGTCGCCGGATGGCCATTGTCACGCCTTTGATCACCGCGCCGAGGGCACAGTATTTGGTTCGGGCGCGGGGGCGGTGGTGCTGCGGCGGGCGAAGGATGCACTGCGCGACGGCGATCATATCTGGGCGATTCTGAAAGGCTCGGCGGTCAACAATGATGGGGCCGCGAAGGCTGGGTATCTCGCCCCTTCCGTGGATGGGCAAGCGCGCTGTATTGCCGAAGCGCAGGCGGTTGCCGGAGTCTCAGCTGCGGATATATCTTATGTCGAATGTCACGGCACGGGGACGTATTTGGGCGACCCGATTGAGGTCGCGGCGCTGACTGCGGCTTTTCGGCAGACCACTGATGCGGTGGGCTCATGCCGGATCGGTTCGGTCAAGACCAACATTGGGCATTTGGATACAGCGGCGGGGGTGGCTTCGCTGATCAAGGTGGCGCTGTCGTTGCATCATCGGCAACTGCCGCCTAGTTTGGGTTATGAGGCGCCGAACCCGTCGATTGATTTTGCGACCAGCCCGTTCAAGGTGAATGATCGGCTGACCGATTGGGAGAGCTTTGGGCCGCGTCGGGCGGGGGTGAACTCGCTGGGCGTGGGCGGCACCAATGCGCATGTGGTGTTGCAGGAGGCGCCAATGCGGGCTGCGGGCGAGGAAAGCCTGTGGCCGTTCCAACCGATTGTTATTTCAGCAAAGTCCAAGGGGGCGTTGGATGCCGGGGCGGCTCGGCTGGCAGCGCATTTACGCGACAATTCGGGGCAGGATTTGGCCGATGTCGCCTATACGCTGAAAGAAGGCCGCCGCGCATTTGAGAAACGTCGGGTACTGGTGGCCGGGTCGCATGATGAGGCCGCAGCGTTGCTGGAAGGTGGCGATCCGCGGCGGGTGTTTAACCATGATTTCTTGGGCGAAAACCCCGAGGTGGTGTTCATGTTCCCCGGTGGCGGTGCGCAATATGCTGGAATGGCACGGGATATTTACGCCACCGAACCGGTGTTTGCTGATTGGATGGACAAGGGCCTTTCGGTTCTGCAACCGAAGCTCGACTACGACATTCGTGCGCTGTGGTTGCCTGAGCCGGGGACCGAGGCTGCCGCGAATGAGCGGTTGAAGCGGCCCTCGGTGCAACTGCCGCTGATCATGATCACAGAATATGCACTGGCACAGTTGTATATGTCGTGGGGGGTGACTCCGTCTGCGCTGGTTGGTCATTCCATGGGCGAGAATACCGCCGCCTGCCTGGCCGGTGTGATCGGGTTCGAAGACTGTATCGGCCTTGTGCATCTGCGCGGCACTTTGTTTGACACGATTGCGTCGGGGGGCATGCTGTCGGTGCCTTTGGCCGAGGCGGATTTGCGGCCCTACATTACAGGTGATCTCGATCTGGCCTCGGTCAATGCGCCGGGGCTTTGTGTCGTGTCGGGACCAGATGCAAGCTTGCTGGCGTTGGCTGCGGCACTGACGAAAGCCGATGTGGAAACCCAGCGCATCCAGATCGACATTGCCGCGCATAGCCGGATGTTGGAGCCGATTTTGGGGCGGTTTGGCGATTACCTCACAAAAATTCACTTAAGCGCACCGCAGATTCCAATTGTGAGCAATCGTTCAGGAATCCGTTTGACGGATGCGCTGGCGACCAGCCCCGACTACTGGGTGCAGCACCTGCGCAATACGGTAAATTTTCAAGCTTGCATGGCCGATTTGATGGCGGAACCGGGGCGGGTATATCTGGAAATGGGCCCCGGGCGGGCGCTGTCGTCGCTGGCGCAAGCCAATGGTGTGCCGCAGGGGCAGGTGATCGCGGCGCTGCGGCATCCCGAGCAAAAGATGGCGGATGACGCGTGGCATGTCGCTTCGATCGCGCGGCTGTGGGCATGCGGCGTTCCGGTGGATTGGGAGCCGATTTGGGGCGGGGCCGCGCGCAAGCGTGTCGTGTTGCCGACCTACGCGTTTCAGCGCAAACCTTACTTCATTGAACCCGGTAAGGGCGCGGAAGTTGAGGCTGTGGCGCTGCCTGCGCGGATTGCTAATATCGGTGATTGGGGCTGGAAGCCGCATTGGCGACCTGCAGCGACAGGCTTTGACTATGCGGCGGATTTTGCAGATGCAAAGCCAGAGGCCTGGTTGATTTTCCTTGATGCAGAAGGGCTTGGTGCTGAATGTGCGGCGCGGTTGCGCGGCGCTGGCCATCAAGTAGTCACTGTGCGCGCCGGTGATGCCTTTGGCCGTGATGGCGAGGGTGGATATCTGCTTGCCCCAGAGCGGGGCCGCGAGGGTTATGATCTGCTGATCCGTGATCTGGTTGCAAAGGGGCATACGCCCAGCCGGATCGCGCATTTCTGGCTGGTGACGCGGGGACAGAATTTTCGCCCCGGTTCCAGCTTTTTCCACCGCAACCTAGAGCAGGGTTTCTACAGCCTGCTGTTCCTCGCCCAAGCGATTGCCGAGGAAAACCTGCCGCGCCCGATCCATATCACGGTGGCCTCGACCGGAGCTGTTCAAGTGAAATCCGAGGCGTTGGCTGACCCGGAAAAGGCCACCATCCTTGGTCCGGCGCGGGTGATCCCGCGAGAGTTGCCGGGAATGACGGTTTCAACTTTGGACTTGGTTTTGCCATTGCTGCCGCGCCGGGGCAAAGCCGAGTTGGAACCGCTTGCTGAGCAGGTCTTAGAAGAGCTTTTGGCCGAACCCGCCGGTGCCATGGCGGCCTTGCGGGGTGAAAAGCGCTACGAGTTGGGGCTGAAAGCTGCCAGAATTCCTGAACAAATATTCATACTTCCGCAAGCCGCGCATGTACTGATCACCGGCGGCTTTGGTGGCATCGGCTTGACCATCGCCGAGGACTTAATCCAGCGCTTTGGTGCAAAAATCACGCTGATCGCGCGGCGCAATTTGCCGGATCGGGGCACTTGGGCGAAGTATCTGGCGGCGCATGACCCAGCCAGCCCGATTGCGCGGCGGATTTTGGCCTTGCAACGGCTGGAGGCCCTGGGGGGCGAAGTTCTCGTTGCCCCTGCGGATGTCTGCAACATGGAGGATATGCGCGCGGCGGTAGATGCCGGGGTGAAACGCTTTGGCCCAATCCGCGCGGTGATCCATGCGGCGGGGGTGGTCGATGATGGGCCATTGATGCTGAAGACGCCGGCGCAGGTTGAGGAAGTGTTCGCGCCGAAACTGCATGGCACGCTGGTGCTGGATCGGTTGTTCCCGGATGGATCGCTCGACTTGCTGGTGCTGTTTGCCTCGACGTCGACCGTGACCGGGCCAGCCGGGCAGATTGATTATGTGGCGGCGAATGAATTCCTGAACGCTTATTCGAAATCGCGCAGCGGTGGCAAAACCAAGGTCGTGGCGCTGAACTGGGGCATCTGGACTGGCGTTGGCATGGCGGCAGAGGCATTGGTGGATCGTACTGGCGCGCGGCCAGCCCCGCGCCTGCCGATTTCCGCGCCGATGCTGGATGAAGCAAGCTTAGACGGCCATGGAAATCGTCTGTTTACAGCCGCTTATGGCTTGGATCGCTGGGTGTTGGATGGTCATCGTACCAAGTTGGGGCAGGCGCTGATGCCCGGCACCGGTACGATTGAAATCGCCGCCGAGGCTTTGCGCGCGCAGGGTGAGATGGGCGGCTTTGAGCTGCGCGATCTGTACTTCTTCCGGTCTTTGGATGTGGCCAAGGGTGAGGCGCGGCAGGTGCGCGCCACGTTGTCGCGCACGGATGAGGGCTATGGGTTTGAGTTATGCTCGGGTGTGACGGTGAAAGGGCGGTTGGGCTGGCAGTTGCACGCGCAGGCGCGGGCGATTCCGCTGGCAGCGACTCCTGCCAAGATTGACGTTTTGGCGATAGCCGGGCGGTTGCCTGCGGCCGAGGTTGGCGTCGGCCTGCGCAGCCCGCAAGAGGAACATCTGGCGTTTGGGCCCCGCTGGCGGGTCCTGCGCTCGCGTGCGATTGGCGGCAGTGAAGGGCTGGCGCGGCTGGCTTTGCCTGCGGAATTTGCGGCAGAAGCGGGGCCGTGGCTGCTGCATCCGGCGCTGATGGATTTGGCGACCGGTTGGGCGATGGGGCTGATTGCGGGCTACCAGCCGGATCACCTTTGGGTGCCGGTATCTTACAGCAAAATTCGCGTTCTGCGCCCACTTCCGGCCGAGATTGTGTCTTGGGTGCGCAATGCAGCAGACAACCGCGCGGGCGCGCCGACCGCAAGTTTTGACGTGACGCTTGCGACGCCAGAGGGCGAAGTTTGCGTTGAAATTGAAGGCTTTAACATTCACAAGCTGGAGGGAGGGCTGAGCTTTGCCGCCCCCGATCCGCGTGAATTGAGCTATGATGATGTGGTGGCAAAACCGGTCTCCCCTGCCGAGGAACGCCTGCTGCACGCGTTCAGTTTGGGCATCAAACCCGGCGAGGGTGCCGAGGCGTTTGGCCGCGCCGTGGCTTTGGGCGGCAGCCAGATCATCGTCTCCAGCCTCGATCTGCCTGCGCTGATTCGCCAGACGGCCGAGGCGGAGGCGGTAAAATCCGAGGGCAAGGCGTTTGAGCGGCCCGATCTGGACACGGCCTACGTCGAGCCGCGCAATGATGTTGAACGCACGCTGGTCGGGTTCTGGCAGGAGTTGCTGGGCGTCGCCCAAGTGGGGGTCGAGGACAGTTTCTTCGACCTTGGCGGCCACAGTCTGATCGCGGTGCGGTTGTTTGCGATGGTGAAAAAAGCCTATCGGGTGGATTTCCCGATCTCGGTGCTGTTTGAGGCACCGACGATTGCGCGCTGTGCGGCGCTGATCGTGGCGCAGATTGGCGATGTGGGGGGGGATGCGCCTGCAAAACTGGCGGCCCCTGCGCGGCGGTTTATACATCTGGTGCCGATGCATCAGGGTGAGGGTGGCGCAAAGCAACCATTCTTCCTTGTCGCGGGGATGTTCGGTAACGTATTGAATCTGCGGCATTTGGCGCAGCTATTGGGCGGTGATCGCCCCTTCTACGGCCTACAGGCGCGCGGGCTTTATGGCGATGCTGCGCCGCATACGACATTGCCGGAAGCGGCTGCCGATTACATTGCCGAGTTGCGTCAGGCGCAGCCCGTTGGCCCTTACATGCTGGGCGGGTTTTCGGGCGGGGGTCTGATCGCGTGGGAGATGGCGCGACAGTTGGAAGCGGCGGGGGAGGTCGTGTCTTTGCTGGTGTTGCTGGATACGCCATTGCCCTTACGACCCAGCTTATCGCGCACCGACAAGGCCCTGATCAAACTGGCAGAATTGCGCGCAAAAGGCCCCGGCTATCTGGCTGAATGGGCGCGCAAACGTTGGGCTTGGGAGTTGCAAAAGCGCCACTCTCAGGCGACCGAGCAAAGCGATGCGCAATTTCATAATGCGGCGATTGAGGCGGCCTTCCGCGCGGCGTTGCCGCAGTATCAAATGTCAGAGCGGGGCGGAGCGACGGTCTTGTTCCGCCCGCCTTTGGACAAGCACTGGGCGGTGACGGCTGGCAACTGGGTGTCGAAAGCCAAGGAATATGTTTTTAATGATAACGATTTGACCAGATTTTCATCCGCACTATTGACGGTTGAGGTGCCCGGTGATCACGACAGCATGGTGCTGGAGCCAAACGTGCGGGTGCTGGCGGCAAAGCTGCGGGCGGTGATTGCCGACGCCGAGAAGACCGCGTCGAATATCGTCCCCCTCGCCGCTGCGGCGGAATGAGCATGGCGGGGTTGTTGACGGTTTTGCTGAACTGGCGCTCGGCCGAGATGACACTGCGGGCGGCGGAATCGGCGCTGATGGCATTGGACGGCATCGCAGGCGCGCTGGTTATTGTTGACAACGATTCCGGAGATGGATCGTTTGAAACAATGACTGCTGAGGTGCGAAAGTGCGGCTGGGACAAGGGTGCGCAGGCGGTGCGGGTGCTGCAATCGGGTCATAATGGCGGCTTTGGCGCGGGCAATAATTTTGGCATCCGCGCAGGCATGCCGGACGGTTCTGCGCCGGAATTTGTCTATATCCTGAATTCTGATGCCTTTCCCGACAGTGATGCGATCCGGGCGCTGCTAATGCATCTGCAGACCCATCCTGCAACGGGGTTCGCGGGCAGCTTCATTTATGGCGACGATGTCGCACCGCATCGTACGGCGTTTCGCTTTCCCTCGATTGCCTCAGAGTTTGAGTCGCAGATCAGGTTCGGCCCGGTCAGCCGGATGTTGAACCGCTGGATTGTGGCGCAACCGATCCCGCAAGCCACCTGTCGGGTGGATTGGTTGGCAGGGGCAAGCCTGATGATGCGGATGGCGGTGCTGGATCAGATCGGTTTGTTTGACGAGCGGTTTTTCTTGTATTTTGAGGAAACCGATCTATGTCGCAGGGCGGCTTTGGCGGGTTGGCCGACGGATTATGTGGTGGAAAGCCGGGTGATGCATATCGGATCAGCCTCGACAGGGATGCAGGAATGGCAGCGCATACCGGGGTTCTGGCTGGACAGCCGCCTGTATTATTTCGTGAAAAACCATGGTGCTGGCTATGCTTTCGCGGCCACACTGGCGCTGCTTTCGGGCGGCGTCTTGTGGCGTGCGCGGCTGCTGATCCAGCGCAAAGACCGCGGCGATCCGCCGCTGTATCTGACAGACCTGACCCTGCACGCTTTGTGTACGGCGGTCAGCCCCGTTTTCGGCAAACCTGCCGCTTTAGCCAAATCGCCCCGCACGACCGAGGGCTAAGGACGCCAAGATGACCCAGTTTTCCACCTATCTGATCGGCAATGAAACCCTGACCCGCCAGTGCGGCGAGATGCTGTTGGCGCGGGGTCACCGGCTTGCGGCGGTGGTGACGCGCAACGCGGATGTGCGGCAATGGGCGCTGGGGCGGGGTTTGCGGGTAGAGGCCTATGGACGTGATCTGGCGGTGCGGTTGGGCACGCGCGTCGATTGGCTGCTTTCGGTGGCCAACCTATCGGTGATTGGGCCAGAGGTTTTGGCACTGGCGCGGGGGGCGGTGAACTTTCACGACGGGCCTTTGCCGCAGTATGCGGGGTTGAATGCTCCGGTCTGGGCGATTCTGAATGGTGAGACTCAACATGGCATTTCGTGGCATCTGATTGAGAGCGGCGTCGATGAAGGCGATGTGCTGGAAAGCCGCGGCTTTGAGATCGCCCCACAGGACACTGCGCTGACCTTGAACACCCGCTGTTTTGAAGCAGCGATGGAAAGTTTTCCCAGCGTTTTGGCGCAGTTGGAAAGTGGCGTGTTGCAGCGTCAGCCGCAGGACTTAAGCCAGCGTCGGCTGTATTTGCGCCATAAGCGTCCGGCGGCGATGGGGCGGATTGATTTCTCGCAACCCGCCGAGGCGGTGGTGCGCTTGGTGCGGGCCTTGGATCATGGCCGCTATTGGAACCCGCTGACCACGGCGAAAATTGCCTTTGGGGCGGGTGTTTTGAACGTAGGCGCTGCGGAGATTGCCGAAGCTTCGGGCGTTCCGGGGCAGGTTTTGCGCGCCGATGAAGCGGGATTGGTGGTGGCTTGCGGTTCAGGTGCGGTGCGGTTGCAGCGGTTGACCTGTCAGGAAAAGGGGCTGGCGGTTTCGCCTGCAACAGTGACGGATACGGCGCTTCTGGTTGGGGCCGAGGGGCTGACCGAATTGGGGAAAGGCTTGGCTGTGGCGGAACCTGCCTTGCGCAAGGCTTTGAAATCAATGCAACCTGCCGCACTTGGTCATGCGAGTATGGCGGCTGCTGACTGGCAAACGCTGCCGCTTTCGGGCGCGCTTGCCGACCTTGCACTGGCTGCTGGACTGGCCTCTGGCGCGGCTGTGGTCGATCTGGCGCAGGAGGCGCAGGAGCTGGTGGGCTATACCTCGGGTTGGCGACCTTTGCGGGTTGCGGCTGTGGGCAGCGTCACGCACGCGCGGCAGAGTTTGGATTTGGCACCGAAGCCGGGCTTCGCGCTGGATCTGATGACACGTGACACGGCGCTTGCTGGCCTGCAATGTCCGCAAGTTGGCGTGGCAGAGGCTGGCCCGATCACAGGAACCACAGTTACGCTGACGCCCACTGCTCTGTATTTCGACGCCACGCGCCTGTCCTTGGCCGAGGCGCAGGCCTACGGCGCACGCATCGCCCATCTGGTCGCGGCCTTGGCAAAGGCTGCGCCTGATGCGCCACTTTCCAGCATCTCAAACCTGACGGATGCTGAGCGTGAGCAGGTGCTGCACGGCTGGAATCAGACGAAAGCACCATATGATTCAAGCCTTTGCGTGCATCAAGCCTTTGAGAGCCAAGTGCTGCGCAGTCCTGACGCTGTTGCTTTGGTCTGCAACGATCAAAACCTGACCTATGCCGCGCTGAATGCCCGCGCCAATCGGGTTGCGCATGTGCTGATCGGCATGGGCGTGGTGCCGGGCACACTGGTGGGCCTGTGCACGCATCGCAGCCTTGATCTGCTGGTTGGTGCTCTGGCGGTCCACAAGGCGGGCGGGGCTTATGTGCCGATGGACCCGACCTATCCGGCGGATCGGATTGCCTTGTATATTGAGGATTCCGCCTGCCCGGTGATCGTGACGCAAAGTGACATTGCGGCGGGTTTGCCCGAGCATGCAGCGCAAGTGCTGTGTTTGGATACCGACGCGCGCACCAGTCAAGCCAGCGATGCCAACCCTATATCTGGTGTCACCTCGGCTGATCTGGCCTATATGATCTATACTTCTGGATCTACCGGGCGACCGAAGGGTGTTATGGTGGAACACCGCAATGTGGCCAATTTCTTCACCGGGATGGATCAGCGCATTGGCCCAGAGGCCGGGGTGTGGCTGGCCGTGACCTCGCTGTCCTTTGACATTTCGGTGCTGGAGCTGTTCTGGACACTGGCGCGGGGCTTCAAAGTGGTGCTGACCAGCGATGAAAACCGCAGCCTGGTGTCGGGTGGGGCGATTGCATCGGCGCAGAAGATGGATTTCTCGCTGTACTACTGGGGCAATGATGACGGTGCCGGTCCGAAGAAATACGAGTTGCTGCTGGAAGGTGCCAAGTTCGCCGATACACACGGCTTTTGCGCAGTCTGGACGCCAGAGCGGCATTTTCACGCCTTTGGCGGCCCCTATCCGAACCCTTCGGTTACCGGGGCGGCGGTGGCGGCGGTGACGAAAAACATTGGCGTGCGTGCAGGGTCTTGCGTGATGCCCCTGCACCATCCGGCGCGGATTGCCGAGGAATGGGCGGTGATCGACAATCTGACGAACGGCCGCGCCGGGGTGGCGGTGGCTTCGGGCTGGCACCCGGATGATTTCGTGCTGCGGCCCGAGAATACGCCGCCGAACAACAAGGCGGCGATGTTTGCCGCTGCGGATCAGGTACGCAGGCTGTGGCGGGGTGAAAAGGTTGGGTTTCCGACCGCAGATGGCGGCACGTTTGAACTGATCAGCCAGCCGCGCCCGGTATCGAAAGAACTGCCGCTATGGGTGACAACGGCGGGCAATCCCGAAACTTGGCGCGAAGCCGGGGCGATTGGTGCGAATGTACTCACGCATCTTCTGGGTCAGTCGATTGAGGAAGTGGCTGGTAAGATTAAGCTTTATCATCAGGCGCTTCGTGAGGTCGGGCATGATCCGGCCAACCATACCGTGACTCTGATGCTGCACAGCTATATCGCGCGCGACCGTGATCATGCGCGGGAAGTGTCGCGCGGGCCGATGAAGGATTATCTGCGCTCGGCTGCGGCGCTGATCAAGCAATATGCGTGGGCTTTCCCGGCATTCAAAAAGCCGCAGGGCGTCTCAAATCCGATGCAGATTGATCTGCAATCGCTGAGCGACGAGGAGACCGAGGCGATCCTCGATTTCGCTTTCCAGCGCTATTTTGAGGACTCGGGCCTGTTCGGCACAGTCAACGACGCACTGGCACGGGTGGAGCAGTTGAAGCGGATTGGCGTGGGCGAAGTGGCCTGCCTGATCGACTATGGCGTAGCACCCGAGAAAGTCATGGAGGGGCTATATCCGCTGGCCGAAGTGGTTAAGCGCGCCAATGCGGGCGGTGGCGTGGCCGAGGATGATTTCTCGATCGCGGCGCAGATATTGCGGCATAAGGTGACGCATCTGCAATGTACACCGTCGATGGCACGAATGATCGTGATGAATGATGAGTCGCGCATGGCTTTGGCGGGGGTGAAGACCGTGATGCTGGGCGGCGAGGCTTTGCCGGGCGCGCTGGTTGCTGATTTGCGCCGTGCGACGTCGGCACGGGTGTTGAACATGTATGGACCGACCGAGACAACCATCTGGTCTTCGGTGGAGGAAGTCAGCGAGGTTGATGGGGTGTGCAATATCGGCAAGCCGTTGGCAAACCAACAGATTTATGTGCTGGATGCGGTGATGAATCCGGTTGCCCCCGGTGTGGCAGGAGAGTTGTGGATCGGTGGCGATGGTGTGACGCGCGGCTATTGGCAGCGCCCTGATCTGACAGCAGAGCGGTTTATGAACGATTGTTTTGTTTCAACTGATCGTGCCTGCGCTTGGGGCGCGCGGATGTATCGTACGGGCGATCTGGTGCGGTGGCGGGTGGATGGTAAGATCGATTTCCTAGGTCGCACCGATCATCAAGTCAAACTGCGCGGCTACCGGATTGAGCTGGGCGAGATTGAATCTGTGCTGGAAGCGCAGCCGGGGGTGCGGCAAGCCGTGGTGATGGCGCGCGAAGATACGCCGGGTGACTTGCGGCTGGTGGCTTATATTGTTGGCGCGGCGACCGAGGTCGCACTGCGGGCCGAATTGGCGGGGCTTTTGCCTGAGCACATGATGCCCGCGCATTTTGTCAGCCTTAATGCCTTTCCGCTAACGCCGAACCGTAAGGTAGATCGCAAGGCCCTGCCGGCCCCAAGCGCCAAGGCGCTTGAAACGCCAAGCTTTGTTGCGCCCAGCTCGGATATTGAATCGCAGATCGCGGCCATCTGGGCGCGGGTTTTGGGGGTGGCGAAAGTCGGCTCGCAGGACAATTTCTTCGCCTTGGGAGGGCATTCCCTGCTGGCGGTGCAAGTCCATCGCGAGATCCGGGATAGCCTTGGCGCAGCGAAGCTGTCGATCACCGATATCTTCCGTTTCCCGGTTTTGTCGGCTTTGGCGGCGCATTTGGATGATCGCCCGAAAGCGGTCCCTGCGGTGGTGTCCGACCGTGGCGATGCGCGCGCCGATGCGATGGCGCGACGGCGCGCGATGCGTGGGCAGGTGAATGCCTGACATCGCGGCACGACTGCGCGCGATTTTGCCACGCGGCGTTACGCTGGGCGAACCCGCCGCGCCACTTACACTTTGGCCGAGAGAAGATTTGCCGAGCGCCGTACCCGCGCGATTGGCAGAATTTGCCACCGGGCGCAGTGCCGCGCGGCAGGCTTTGCAAGGTCTGGGCTTTGCACCTGTCGCTATTCCGATGGGTCAGGATCGTGCCCCGATCTGGCCAGAAGCTGCAACAGGCAGCATCAGCCATTGCGCGGGGGCATGTCTCGCCGTGATGGGACGGACGCGCGAGTATCGGGGGCTGGGTTTGGATATAGAACCCTTGCAGCCGCTGCCCGCAGAACTGTGGTCGACTGTGCTTCGGCCAGAGGAATTCAAACAAATCAATGACCTGTCGGCGCCGCAGCAAGGCTTGCAGGCGCTGCGGATTTTTGTCGCGAAAGAGGCCGCGTATAAGGCGCAATACCCGATCACGCAGCAGATTTTCGATTTCCAAACTTTACGAATTATCTGGCAAGATCAAAGTTGCACCGCGGAATTCTGCAAAGCCATCTCATCGATTGAAAAAGGCTTTCAAATCCAAGGGTGCTGCGTAGAAAACGCCCACTTCTTCGCAGTATTTTGCGCTGTGCCTACTGGGTAAACATCCCAAACGTCGCCAGTGGAGCGCGGCGCAGCATGGAGGCGTAGACCGCCGAATAAAGCCCCTCACCGTCGCTGTCATCGGGATCATAAATCCGCAGCGTGGTGGTGGTGGCGTCGGAGCTGTGCGAACCACGCGCCCCGACGATCACCACATAATGCCCTGACGAGCTGCTGCCGCGTTGAAAAGAACGGGGATTATGCAGCAATTCCAGCATGATCGGGCCACTCCGCAACACCCCGATCAGCGCCGCGACGGGCCAGCTTTGCGGCGGTTGATAGCGCAGCCGATGCAGTTGCGCGAACGTCTGATGCACTTCAAGCCTCTGGCCATGCTCACATTCGTTGATCAGCGAACCATTGGCGGTCAGCAAACGTTGCGGCGTGGTCATGCGGATGGCTTGGATCGACAGCCCCGTCAACATCGCCGTCGCCGCTGCCCAACAGGTCGTTGGCGTCGGTTGGCTGAGATAGGGCACGTTGTGCAGGATGATCGGAGCGGACTCGGTTCCATACAGCGCTTCCAGCGTGCAGGGCCCGGCAATGCCGTCCATCTCTAGCCAGTTGCAGCGTTGAAACGCCAGCAGGGCGCGTTCGGTTTGCGGGGTGAAAAGGCCGTTGATGATCAGATTTGGTGAAGGATTCAGGCGGTTGTTCAGCGCCATTTGCAAGTCCCGGACGGATTGCCCAGACGAGCCCGATCGCACAATGACATTTCCCATGAAACGTCTCCGATACAATAAAATCCGATCAAAATGGCCGACCCGGTGAGTCACGGATCGACATACGTTAAGCCTAGGATAAACAGCATAGTTGCTCAAGCACTCGTTTTATGCCGTGATCCAGAAGTATCTTTTTCTCTTGCGGTCGGGCTAAGCCGCGATAACTGGGCGTTTGATCGCCGCTGACGCCTCGACTACCAGCGGTCGCAGGCCAGCGCCGCCTGCGTCAAGCACTTCAAACAGATGGCGGCGCATCCGCGGTTCCCAGAAGTCATTGATATGCGACGCAAGTAGAGTCAGGCCCTCATTATGCGGTTTCGATTCCATGAACTTGGCGATCTGGTTCGCCATATAGATCAGCTTGGCGTGCGGGCCTGCGTGGGTGTCGTTAAGCGACATGGGCGGTCTCCTGCGAAATGCGGTCGGTGTGGGTATAAGCCTCAAACCGATCAGGGCGGGCGAGGGCGATCAGGGTGATGCCCGCGAGGTCAGCAAGGCGGACGGCATGGGCAGTTGGTGCGGACACGGCGATCAGGATCGGCGCGCCGAGGGCGGCTACCTTCTGCACCATGTCAATGGAAACGCGGCTGGTCAGCACGATGGCTCCGGTCGGATGCGCGGTGCGGATCAAATGGCCGCAGAGTTTGTCCAGCGCGTTGTGGCGGCCAACATCTTCGCGCGCGGCCAGCAGTTTGCTACTGAAATAGCCAGCGGCGTGAACCGCGCGGGTGAGATCGTGCAGCGGTTGGGCGGCGGGAAGCGAAGCGACGGCGGCCATGATTTCGGACGGGGCCATGCGGAAATTGGAGGCAGGCACAGGCTGCATCACCCGCGTGGCTTCTTCCAGACTGTCGATTCCGCAAAGACCACAGCCGACCGGGCCCGCCATGGTGCGGCGGCGTTTGGTCAGGCGGGCTTCGGCCTTTGGTTCCAGCCAGATTTGCACATCTAGGCCAAGCGGGGTTTCTTCCACCTCAACGCTTTGAATTTCTTCAGGCTTGGCAATACCTTCGGTCAGCGCAAAGCCGTAGGCAAAATCTTCCAGATCGGCAGGTGAGGCCATCATTACGGCTTGGGTTGAGCCGTTAAACGACAAGGCTACCGCGACTTCCTCGGGCAATTCTCGGGCCGATGCCGACCCAAAATCCGCGCCCGACCCAAAGGTCAGGCGCGGCAAGGTGCGGTGGGTTTGCATCACTCTGCCGCTGCGATGCGCCGCGACATCGCGGCTTGAGCGTTGTATTCCTCTTGCCATTCCGACGGGCCATTGCTGGGTGAGACTTGCACAGCGGTGACCTTGTATTCCGGACAGTTTGTGGCCCAATCCGAGAAGTCGGTGGTGATCACGTTGGCTTGGGTGTCGGGGTGGTGGAAGGTGGTGTAAACCACGCCCGGATTAACCTTGTCGGTAATTGTCGCGCGCAGGGTTGTGTCACCCGAGCGAGACGCCAGACGAACGAAGTCTCCATCCTTGACGCCGCGCACTTCGGCGTCATGCGGGTGGATTTCCAGCACATCCTCGGCATGCCAAGCGACGTTCTCGGTGCGGCGTGTCTGCGCACCGACATTATACTGCGACAGAATCCGCCCCGTGGTCAGAAGCAGAGGGAACCGCGGGCCGGTTTTCTCATCGGTCGCGACATACTCGGTGTTGATGAACTTGCCCTTGCCGCGCACAAAAGCTTCAACATGCATCAACGGTGTGCCTTCGGGGGCGGCATCGTTGCAGGGCCATTGGATTGAGCCCAAAACTTCCAGCTTTTCATAGTTCACGCCTGCGAAAGACGGCGTGGTCATGGCGATTTCGTCCATGATTTGCGTGGGATGCGTATAGGTCCATTTGGCCCCAGCCGTATCTTTCAACATCGCATTGGCGAGCATCTGGGTGATCTCCCAATCGGCATAACCATTGCGCGGGGCCATCACTTTGCGCACGCGGTTGATGCGGCGCTCGGCGTTGGTGAAGGTGCCGTCCTTCTCAAGAAAGGTGGAGCCGGGCAGGAAGACGTGAGCGTAATTGGCGGTTTCATTCAGGAACAAGTCATGCACGATCACACATTCCATCGCGGCAAGGCCCGCTGCGACGTGTTTGGTGTCGGGGTCGGATTGCAGGATGTCTTCGCCTTGACAATAGAGGCCCTTGAAAGTGCCCTCAACCGCAGCATCCAGCATGTTCGGGATGCGCAGCCCCGGTTCGTCGTCAATTTTGACGCCCCAAGCCCGTTCGAAAATATCGCGCACGCCGTCGCCTTTGACATGGCGGTAGCCGGGCAATTCATGCGGGAAAGACCCCATGTCGCACGAACCTTGCACGTTATTCTGCCCGCGCAGCGGGTTCACACCCACACCCGGACGGCCAATGTTGCCGGTCATCATCGCAAGGTTGGCGATGCCGATCACGGTGGTCGAGCCTTGGCTGTGTTCGGTCACGCCCAAGCCGTAATAGATCGAGCCATTGCCGCCCTTGGCAAACAGCCGCGCCGCAGCACGCACTTCGGCAGCGGGAACGCCAGTCAGCAAAGCCACCGATTCAGGTGAGTTTTGTGGCTGACTGACGAATTCAGCGTAGTCTTGGAACTCATCCCAATCGCAGCGGTCTTGGATAAACTGCGCGTCGAACAGCCCTTCGGTTACGATGACATGCGCCAAAGCAGTGACGATGGCAACGTTGGTGCCTGGGGTCAAAGCGAGGTGGTGCTCGGCTTTCACATGGGGCGATTTCACCATCTCTGTGCGGCGCGGGTCAATCACGATCAGCTTTGCACCCTTGCGCAGACGCTTTTTCAAGCGGCTGGCGAAGACTGGGTGGGCCGCGACTGGGTTGGCGCCGATGACCATCACAACATCTGTTTCTTCAACAGAATCAAAGTCTTGCGTGCCGGCCGAGGTGCCCAAGGTTTGCCCGAGACCGTAGCCAGTGGGCGAATGACATACCCGCGCGCAGGTATCCGTATTGTTGTTCATAAACACGGCTCGGGTCAGTTTCTGCACCAGATAGGCTTCTTCATTGGTGCAGCGCGACGAGGTGATCACGCCGACCGAGTGGCGACCGTGACGCTCGATAATGCCCTTCATCCGGTTCGCGGTGAAATCCATCGCCTCGTCCCACGACACTTCCTGCCATGGATCATTGATAGAATCGCGGATCATCGGGTTCAGGATGCGGTCTTTGTGGCTGGCGTAGCCATAAGCAAAGCGGCCCTTAACGCAGGAATGACCGCGGTTGGCCTTGCCGTGCTTGTAGGGCACCATACGGACCAATTCATCGCCGCGCATCTCAGCTTTGAAAGAACACCCGACGCCGCAATAAGCGCACGTGGTGATGACGGAGCGTTCTGGTGTGCCAATCTCGATGATCGACTTTTCTTGCAAAGTCGCGGTTGGGCAGGCTTGCACGCAAGCGCCACACGAGACGCAATCAGACGACAAAGCAGTGTCAGTTTTCGCGCCAAACGACACTCGGCTATCAAAACCTCGGCCTTCGATGGTCAAAGCGAAAGTGCCTTGAACTTCTTCGCAGGCCCTAACGCACCTGGAACACACGATACATTTCTGCGGATCATAGCTGAAATACGGGTTCGAATCATCGCGCGGGATGTAGTTTGGGTTGGCGATGCCGGAGGTGTCTTTGGCTTTGAAATGGGTGTCAATCGCTTCATATCGCACATCGCGCAGGCCGACTGCTCCGGCCATATCCTGCAACTCGCAATCGCCATTGGCGCTGCAGGTCAGGCAATCTAAAGGGTGGTCGGAGATGTAAAGCTCCATCACGCCACGGCGCAACTGCTTCAGCTTGGCGTTCTGGGTGTGGACTTTTAGGCCCGGTGCAACAGGGGTGGTGCAGGATGCCGGAGTGCCATTGCGGCCTTCGATTTCCACGAGGCACAAACGGCAGGACCCGAAGGCGTCGATACTGTCTGTTGCGCAGAGTTTCGGCACTGAAATACCGATTTCTGCGGCGGCGCGCATGATGCTGGTGCCTTCCGGCACAGTGATGTCAAAGCCGTCTATGGTCAATGTGACCATTTGTTTGCTTTTGGCAGCGGGGGTGCCGAAATCGCGATCCGGGATGATGAAGTCTTTCATTCGGCGGCTTCCTTCATTGGGGCGAAATCATCGGGAAAGTGGGTCAGGGCGGACATCACCGGGTAGGGCGTGAAGCCACCCAATGCGCAAAGTGAACCGGACTTCATGGTGTTGCACAAATCGGTCAAAAGCGGGATCGCCGAGGCGTCGCCCTTTGCAATTCGGTCTACTGTTTCAACACCACGCACAGCGCCGATCCGGCAGGGGGTGCATTTGCCACAGGACTCGATGGCGCAGAATTCCATCGCAAAACGGGCTTGTTTCAGCATATCGGCGCTATCGTCAAACACCGTCAAACCGGCATGGCCGATCAGGCCGTCTTTGCCCGCGAATTCTTCATAACCAAAGGGTGTATCGAACAAAGCACGGGGGAAGTATGCACCCAAGGGGCCGCCGACCTGCACCGCTTTCACCGGGCGGCCTGAGGCGCTGCCCCCGGCGATTTTATCAACGATTTCACCAAGGGTCAGGCCGAAAGCGATCTCGTAAAGTCCGCCGTGTTTGACGTTTCCGGCGATCTGCAACGGGATGGTACCGCGCGACCTACCAAGGCCGAAGTTCTTGTAAAACTCCGCACCTTTTTCGAAAATTACCGGCACCGAGGCCAGCGAAATCACGTTGTTCACCACCGTTGGCTTCGCCATGAAGCCCTGCAAAGCGGGCAGCGGCGGCTTGGCGCGCACCACACCGCGCTTGCCTTCAAGGCTGTTCAGCAGAGAGGTTTCCTCGCCACAAACATAGGCCCCAGCACCGACACGAATTTCGATTTCAAACGCAGGACCCGAGCCTAAAACCGACGCGCCAAGTAGCCCAGCGGCAGTCGCGATTTTCACCGCTTTCTGCATTACATCAACCGCAATCGGGTATTCCGAACGGATATACACAAATCCCTTGGTGGCCCCAGTCGCAAGACCCGCAATGATCATGCCCTCGATCAGCGTGAAGGGGTCGCCTTCCATCAACATCCGGTCGGCGAATGTGGCAGAATCGCCCTCATCGGCATTGCAAACGATGTATTTGCGGTCTGCTTGCGCTTCCGAAACTGTCTTCCACTTGATCCCGGTCGGAAAGCCCGCGCCACCCCGACCGCGCAGGCCCGAATTGGTCACTTCGGCAACGATCCCAGCTTTGTCCATACCAAGCGCAAGGGTCAGGCCAGCCAGCCCGCCATGCGCTTTATAGTCGTCCAGCGACAGCGGGTCGATCACGCCAACGCGGGCGAAGGTCAGCCGGGTTTGCGCTTTCAGCCACGGCAGATCTTCGGTCAATCCAAGGGCCTTCGGATGCACGGCCAGATCATCAAACAGCCCAGGCACATCTGCGAGCGTCAGCGGGCCAAAGGCCATCCGACCCGCATCGGTGACCACTTCGGCCATCGGTTCCAGCCAGACCATCCCACGCGATCCATTGCGCACCAGCGTCAGGCTGATCCCACGCGCTTTGGCTTGAAACATCAGCGAATCAGCAATTTCGTCAGCGCCAAGGGCGACGGCGGCGCTGTCCAGCGGCAGGTAAATCTTCATTTCAAACCCCCGATGATCGCATCAATCCGGGCTTCATCGACCCGGCCCACCAACTTGCCATTGATCATTGCGGCGGGGCCACAAGCGCAGAGGCCAAGGCAGAAAATCGGTTCTAAGGTTACGCGGCCATCCTTGGAAGTCTCATGCCACTCAATCCCCAACGCCTTTTGCGCATGAGCCGCCACCCGATCCGCCCCCATCGACTGACAGGATTCCGCACGGCAGAGTTTCAGCACATGATCGCCCGCAGGATGTTCGCGGAAATCGTGATAAAAGCTCATCACGCCATGCACTTCGGCCTTCGACAGGTTCAGGTCTTGCGCAATAATCGGCAAAGCCACCTGCGGCACATAGCCAAAGTCAGCCTGAATGGCGTGCAAGATCGGCAGCAGCGATCCCTCCATGCCTTTGTGGGCGCTAAGGATTTCTCCAACCCGAGCGGTGACGTCGACGGAATCAAGCATATGGCGGCCCTTTGGTAGCTTGCGTCTGTGATACGCCGATTGATATGGAAATCAATATTGATATACCGTTGTTCGATAGGCAATGCCTATCGACGCAGGCGTACCGCCAGCTTTGCCGCTTCATCCATAAGCGCCTGCAGAACAGGGGTTTGCGGATCGCGCTTGGCGGTGATCAATCCGACCAGATGCTCGGCTTCGGGTTCGACAATCGGGATCGCGCGCAGCCCTTGCCCGGTGAACATCTCGGCCAGCTTCATCGGCACCACCGAGGCCCACAGACCTGATTTGACATGCGCCACCAAAGCGATACTAGAGTTCGACTCGACCGTCGGCGCAACACGCACCCCCACTTCAGCCAGATGCTGGTTGACGATGCGGCGGTTCTGCATATCGGCGGTAAGCAAGCACAGCGGTTCGTGAACCATCTCGCTCCACGTCACTTGCGCCCGATCCGCCAATGGTGAGTTGGGCGCACAGAGATAGCGGTAGAATTCGGTATAAAGCGGGGTCTGCGCCACCCGCCCCAAGGGTTCATTGTCGAGATATGTCAGGCCGGCGTCCAGTTCCAGACTCTCAATGCCCGCCAGAATTTCCACCGAGGTGCGCGACAGCAGAGTGACGCGCATGTTCGGATGGCGGGCGGTAAACGGGGCGGTCAGATCAGCCACCATTGGTAGGGCGGTGGGGATCACCCCGATGCGCAGATTGCCCGACAGGCCGGAATGCACCGAGCGCATTTCATCCCTCAGCGCTCGCATATCGCCGACAATGCGCCGCGCCCAATCCAGCACGCGCTGGCCTTCCGGGGTCAGACCCTGAAAGCGTGACCCGCGAAACACCAGTTGCACGCCCAACTGGTCCTCGAGCTGGCGGATGGCTGAGGATAGGCTGGGTTGCGTCACCCTGCACACTTCAGCCGCGCGACCAAAATGGCGCTCGTTGGCGAGGGCAATGAACATTTCCAGCTTGTCGATCATGGGTGCAGGTTGGCGGGGAATGGTTTGATGCGCAAGGGATGTGAAGCGAGCCCTCCGCAGATAGTATTTGGGCCAAGATGAAGCTGCAAGAGTTGTGCTTGCGGGTGTGAAGCCTTAGCTTTGTGGCATGATGAAATTTATCCCCTTTGTAAAGAAATCCCCCGTGGTGCCGGTGATCCGGCTGGCGGGTACGATTGGCTCTGGCCGCAATGCGCTGAACGATGCAGGGCTGGCTGCGATCATCGAAAAGGCGTTCAAGATGAAGCCTGCAGCGGTGGCGCTGGTGGTGAATTCTCCGGGCGGCTCGCCAGTGCAGTCGAGCCTGATCGCGGCGCGGGTGCGGCGGTTGGCGGACGAGAAATCTGTGCCCGTTCACGCCTTTGTCGAGGATGTTGCAGCATCGGGCGGCTATTGGCTGGCCTGTGCTGCGGATCAGATCTGGGTTGATCCCAGTTCCATCGTGGGTTCCATCGGAGTGATTTTCGCCAGTTTTGGCTTCCCTGAACTGATGGCTAAACAGGGCGTGGAGCGTCGGGTGGTCGCCATGGGCAAACAGAAAAGCCTCGCCGACCCGTTCCTGCCGCAAAAGCCGGAAGACATCGAACGCCTAAAAGCCCTGCAAGCCCCGATCCACGATGCCTTCATTGCCCATGTCAAAGCCCGGCGCGGCAACCGCTTGGCCGATGCTGATCTGTTCAACGCTGATATCTGGGTGGGCCAGCGCTCGGTTGATCTGGGTCTAACCGATGGCGTGGCGCATCTGGTGCCGAAACTGAAATCGCTTTATGGCGACAAGGTCAAGCTGGTGCCGCTGGGGCAAAAGCGCGGATTGCTCAGCCGATTTGGCCTGAATATGGCCGAAGATGCGCTGGCTTCGGTTGAAGATCGCGCGATTTGGGCGCGCTACGGGTTGTAACATGATCAAAGCCGTCCTCGTTTTTCTGCTGGTGATGCTGGCCATAGGCATGGTCGGCAATGCATTATTCCCCGGCCGTATCGGCGGATCAGTGAAAAAACGCCTTGGATTGGCCAATCCAGCTACCTGCAAACGCTGCGGGCGCTATGTGATTGGATCCAAAGGCTGCGATTGCAAAAAGGGTGGACGATGAGGGCATTGGTGACGGGAGCGGGCAAGCGGCTGGGCCGCGAGATGGCGCTGTATCTGGCCAAGCGTGGCTACGATGTGGCGGTGCATTACGCCAGTTCCCGCAAAGAGGCCGAGGCGGTGGTGAAAGAGATCGCCGCTCTGGGCCGCAAAGCCGTTGCCCTGCGCGCCGATCTGCTGATTGAAACCCAAGTGGAAAAGCTGGTGCCGATGGCGGTGCAGGGGCTTGGTGGGCCGTTGACAGTGCTGATCAACAACGCCTCGATCTTTGAATATGACACCGTCGCCACGGTGACCCGCAAAAGCTGGGATCGCCACATGGAAAGCAACCTTCGTGCGCCTTTCGTGCTGACACAGGCGTTTGCCGCACAGGTGCCCGCGCCGAAGCTGGACGACCACGGCGAACCGATTGCCGGTGGTTTGGTGCTGAACATGATCGACCAGCGTGTGCATAAACTGACACCTGAATTTCTATCCTATACGCTGGCGAAAATGGGCCTCTGGGCGATGACCCGCACCACTGCGCAAGGGCTCGCCCCGCGGGTGAGGGTGAATGGCATTGGGCCGGGGCCGACGTTGCAAGGTGCGCGCCAAAGCGACGAAAGCTTTATCACCCAACGCGGCGCCACAATCCTGAAACGCGGGTCTAATCCTGCCGATATCACTGCAGCGCTCGGGTTTTTTCTCGATTCCCCCGCTGTGACGGGGCAAATGATCTCTGTCGATGGTGGTCAGCATTTGGGTTGGAAAACCCCCGATGTGATGGATTTCGACTAGGCGAAATTTTGCCTCTCGTGAAAGTTGTCCACTTTTCGTATTTTCTTCACGGATGCGTTACAAAATGTCCTGACTTATCAGGGATTTGCCAGATGTTGAGAAATCTTTCTATTGTTATCAATGACTTATTATTTCGCCTAAAAAATAGGCAATAAGGCAAATGGGGCCAAAAACAAGGGAAATTTGGCGGTTCTGAAAACTTCTCCGCAATGTTATCCACAGAAAGCGGGGATAGCTTTTCTCTTGTCGCGGCGGGGTTATCATTGCAGCTACAACAGAGAATCGACAAATCTCGAAGGTGTGTTTCTGCATGAACGATGTAAGCCTGACAGGACATGATCTAATTCAGGATTACCTGAAAACGCTAGATGGCAGCCCCGGCGTTTACAGGATGTTGAACGCGGCGTCCGAGGTGCTTTACGTCGGCAAGGCGCGAAATCTGCGGGCGCGGGTATCAAACTATGCCCGCCCCTCGGGCCATTCCGGGCGTATTGCGCGGATGATCTCGGAAACCGTCAGCATGATGTTCCTGACGACGCGGACGGAAACCGAGGCGCTGCTGCTAGAGCAGAACCTGATCAAGCAGTTGAAACCACGCTACAATGTGCTGTTGCGCGACGACAAATCGTTTCCGAACATTCTGATCAGCACGGAGCACCCCTTTCCGCAGTTGAAAAAGCATCGCGGCAAGCGATCCGAGAAGGGCAGTTATTTCGGGCCATTTGCATCGGCGGGGGCGGTTAATCGCACCCTTAATCAGCTGCAAAAGGTGTTCCTGCTGCGCAACTGCTCGGATTCGATGTTTGACAGCCGCACCCGGCCTTGTCTGCAATATCAGATCAAGCGCTGCTCTGCCCCCTGCACTGGCCGGATTGATGGGCCGGGTTACGCGACCTTAGTGGCGGATGCCGAACGGTTTTTGCAGGGCAAGACCACCACCGTGCAAAGCAATCTAGCCGCCGAGATGAACATCGCTTCGGACGCGATGGAGTTTGAGCGCGCGGCGGCGTTGCGCGACAGGATCAAGGCGCTGACTCAGGTGCAGCAATCGCAAGGGATCAACCCGGCGGGAGTGGCTGAGGCGGACGTGATCGCCCTGCATCTCGAAGGCGGGCAGGCCTGCGTGCAAGTGTTCTTCATCCGCGCCAATCAATCCTGGGGCAATCGTGATTTCTACCCGCGCACAGGCGCAGGGGCGGAGGAGGCCGAGATTCTGGAGGCCTTCGTGGCGCAATTCTATGACGACAAAGAGCCGCCTCGGCTGATCTTGCTTTCTCATCCGGTAGATAATGAGGATCTGGTGGTTGATCTGTTGACGGAACGGGCGGGTCGGAAGGTGGAACTGGCTGTGCCGCAGCGGGGGGAGAAGGCCGAGCTCGTCGAAAACGCCGTTCGCAATGCGCGGGAAAGTCTGGCGCGGAAAATGTCTGAAAGCTCGACCCAGAACAAGCTGCTGGCGGGACTGGCTGAGGCGTTTGATCTCGACGGCCCGCCGACGCGGATCGAAGTGTATGACAACGCCCATATTCAGGGCTCGGATGCTGTCGGGGGCATGATCGTGGCGGGGGCGGAAGGTTTTCTGAAATCGCAGTATCGCAAGTTCAACATTAAGTCGGCGGCGGGCAAGAATTCGGACGATTTCGGGATGATGCGCGAGGTGATGACGCGGCGGTTTGAGCGGTTGCTGAAGGAAGACCCGGAGCGCAGTTCGGGGTCTTGGCCGGATCTGCTGTTGATTGACGGCGGGGCGGGGCAAGTCTCGGCCGTTGCGGGGATTTTGGCGGAACTGGGCGTCGATGATCTCGCGATGGTGGGGGTGGCGAAGGGAATAGATCGCGATGCGGGGAAAGAGGAGTTTTACCGCACGGGCCAGCCGGTGATGGCGTTGCAGCGCAACGATCCTGTGCTGTATTTCATTCAAAGGCTGCGGGACGAGGCACACCGCTGGGCAAATGGAGCACATCGGGCGAAGCGGGCCAAGCAGGTGTCGATCACGCCGCTGGATGATATTCCGGGGGTGGGGGCTGTTCGGAAACGGGCGCTACTGGCGCATTTTGGTTCGGCTAAGGCGGTGTCGCGGGCGGGGCTGTCTGATCTGATGGCGGTGCCGGGGGTATCTGAAGCAATGGCGAAGGCGATCAGTGATTTTTTCAGCACGCGAGGGTAGTGTCCACGCGTGGACAGATTTTTATTGATATGTTTATCAGGGGCATGACATTTTCTGATCAGGAAATCTTAAGGGTTTCACAGGTGCAGCCCATTATCGCGTCGCCCGGTTTCAAGGGGAGCAGGCATGCATTTTTGCACAGGTGCCAGGGCGCAAACAAGCATGGCTTCTGCGGGGAAAGTGGCTAAACTATTTAGTTCAGATTTTTTGTCAAAGGACGCGAAACGATGGCTGCTTCGATTTTTGACCAGACCCAAATGGGCCCGTATCACCTGCAAAACCGGATGGTGATGAACCCGATGACCCGCTGCCGTGCCGATGTTGACGCGGTGCCGACGCCAATCATGGTGGTGTATTACAGCCAGCGCGGTACGGCTGGCCTGATCGTGACCGAAGGCATCGCCCCCAGCCCGAACGGCCGCGGCTATGCCCGCACGCCGGGGCTGTGGAGCGATGCGCAGGTGGCGGCTTGGAAGCCGGTGACGGCGGCGGCTCATGCCAAGGGCGCGGTGATTTTCGCGCAGATCATGCACACCGGGCGGGTCAGCCATCCGGGCAATATGCCTGCCGGTTCGAAGATTGTGGCGCCTTCGGCGCTGGCTTTGGCCGGTCAGATGTATACCGACGCCGATGGGATGCAGGATCATCCGGTGCCGCAGGAAATGACCGAGGCCGACATCCAGCAGGCCAAGGCTGAGTTCGTGACGGCGGCGAAAAATGCCATTGCTGCGGGATTCGATGGCGTTGAGTTGCACGCGGCGAATGGGTACTTGCTGGAGCAGTTCATCTCGCCCGATACCAACAAGCGGACAGATGCTTGGGGTGGATCGGTTGAGAAGCGGTTGCGTTTCGTGACCGAGGTTGCGCAAGAGGTCGTGGCGGCGATTGGCGGCGATAAGGTTGGCATCCGGATCTCGCCCTATGGCACGGCTTCGGGGATGGCGGCTTATGCTGCGGTGGATGAGACCTATCTGGCGTTGATGGCGCGTTTGGCTCAGATCGGGCTGGTCTATGTGCATCTGGTTGATCATGCTGCGATGGGCAATCCGGCGATCCCGGCAGAGTTCCGCGCCAAGTTGCGGGCGGCTTGGCCCCGGACGTTTATTCTCGGTGGTAGTCTCGATGCGGCCTCCGGGCAGGCGGCTGTGGACAGCGGTGCGGCAGATCTGGTCGGGTTTGGCCGGCCATACCTTGCCAACCCGGATCTGGTGGCGCGGTACAAGGCAGGGGCAGAGTTGAACGCGCCGGACTTTGCGACGTTCTACACGCCGGGGGAAAAGGGCTACACGGATTATCCAGCTTTGGGGTGATCTTTGATTTGAGTCTGGGGAAGGGCCGCGCGGGTTGCGCGGCCCTTTTGCTTTGGCTGCACTTGCGGTCCCAACTCGGGACCATTTGCATAGCGTTTAAGATCAAAGGCTTACGCGATGACTTTCAGGAAATATTAACGATTGGCGGCAGAATCGGCGTATTGGGGACCTGCCCCGCGTCCTGTATTTCTGTGCACAGATGCGCAGATGAGGTGCGATTCCTCTAATTGCGCAGAGATAGGAAAAGGCGCATTTGGGTGTCATAGAATTCCTCATCATCCTGAATTGGACCCCGAAAATGACCAATATCCTGCGCGTCGAATCCTCGATCAAACCTGCTGGCGCAGTGTCGCGCCGTTTGACCGACCGGATCATGGAGCGTGTCCTGGCTGCCAATCCGGGCGCAAACGTTGTCACCCGCGATCTGTCGGCTGGCGTCACCGCCATTGACGGCGCTTGGCTGGGGGCTGTGTTCACCCCGGCGGACGCCCGCAATGACGACCAAAAAGTGACCGCAGCCTATGCCGACGCGCTGCTGGCCGAAGTCAAAGCTGCTGACCTGCTGGTCATCGCTTTGCCGGTGTATAACTTTGGCGTCCCGGCGCAGTTGAAGTCGTGGATTGATCAGTTGGCCCGCAAAGGCGAGACCTTTAACTACACCGAAACAGGCCCGATTGGCCTGCTGACCGGCAAGCGCGCGATTGTGGCGTTCACCTCGGATGGCACCAAGTTTGGCTCGGAGATTGATTTCGCTTCGGGTTATGTCCGGCACATGCTGGGCTTCTTCGGCATCACCGATGTGCAGTTTGCAGCGGCTGATGCGATGGCTTACGGGCCGGAAGCCGCGATTGCCAAGGGCGAAGCAGAAGTGGACGCACTGGCTGCCTAAGGTTTGCTTGGCTGGCCCCGGAGGGTTTCACACCCTCCGGCCCTCCCATCGGGCAGTCCGCCCAATGAATGCGAAAATTTGATTTGCGTGAGTGTAAAAGGCCCCGCAGTTTGCGGGGCCTTTTGCTGCGCGTCTGAGGGTTATTCCTCGATGGGTTCATCACCGCCCGAATCGTCACCGCCAGTGTCGGGTTCTTCGGCCTGCGGTTCTTCATCCGCAGGCGCGTCGGTCTGTTCGTCATCGGCGGGTTGGTCGTCTGGGGCGGCCTCATCTGGAGCTGCTTCGTCAACCTGCGCGGCTTCGTCTTCCGTGGTCATTTCGGTGGTAAATTCTTCCGAGGTGACGCTGGTCTCGATGCTGGTTTCAGATTCTTCGTAAGAGGTCGTCATTTCTTCGGAATATTCCAAGTAGAATTCCGAATAGCTGAAGCTTTCGTAGGAATAGGCGGTCCAGCTGGCAATGGTGGTGATTTCAATCACTTCGGCCCACGCGACCATGGTGACGGTGGCGTTGCTGCTGTGGGCGCTGCCTGCGCGCCAGCCGTCGAAGATGAAGTCAAAGGCGTTTTGGCTGATCCAGTAATAGACGATTTCATCCAGCGAGATCGGGTCCTTGACGGGTTTGCCGTGGACGCTGGAAATCACGTCGCCGGGTTCGATGCCAGCTGTGTCGGCGGTGCCACCGGGCTGGGTGGACAGCACCAGCACGCCTTTATCAGTCGCGGCAAGTCCGAAGGCGGCAATGGTGTCGGCATTGACCGGGATCAGCACGGCATCCAGCGCGCGCGAGACATAGGGGCTGGGCAGGGAATTTCGGCATTGGGCACCTGTTATTGTTGTTGGTGTCCGGAGTTAGATCAGCGAAAATGCTTTGCGTCTATGGGCTTGTCTGACGGCGGTATCCGACAATGCGAAACGGGGGCAGCTTGCGCAACCCCCGTTTCAAATCTGATGTGACGGGCGGAGTGAACCGCCCGAAATGGCTTACGCCAGAGCGAGATTGATCGCCGACTCGCGGCCATCACGGCCAGCTTCGATGTCGAAGGTCACTGCTTGACCGTCGTTCAACTGACGGATGCCAGCACGTTCCATTGCGGAAATGTGCACGAACACGTCTTTGTTGCCGTTTGCTGGTGCGATAAAGCCGAAGCCTTTGGTTGCGTTAAACCATTTCACGGTGCCATTGGCCATCGTGTGTCTCCTAGTTTTGGTGTGCCATCCGCGGAATGCGATGACGTGGCTCAGTCGTAGCAATCGAGAACTGAGGCCTAGAGAGGAGACAGATGTTCGATAGATAGCGTTTCGCTCTGCCTACATGCGCCAATTTCAACGGGAAAACAAGGGGGGCGAAAAAAGAATCAGGTTAGAACAGATCAAGCAAGCGGTTGAGGTAACTGCGTTCCTGATCGCTGCGGGACTGATCTGCCGAGCGTTTGCGAATCTGGTCGAGCAATTCTTGTGCGCGTTTGTAGATGTCTTTGTTCTCGGCCAAGTTGCCATCGGAACCGATGTGCAGGCCGTTTTCGCGGCCCAAGGGATCGCGCGGGCCGCCCGATTGCGGGTCTTCGGTCTTTTGCGTGCCATCGGGGGATGCGCCTTGCTTGCGGTCTTGATCAGCCAAAGCATCGCCGAAATCGCGCAGGCCTTCGCGCATTTTATCGATTGCTTCGGCTTGCTTGTCCAACGCGCCGGGCAGGTCGCCGTCTTTCAGCGCGCGCTCGGCTTCTTCCATGGCGCGGCCTGCCTCGTCGAGGTTCTGCTTGCCTTCTGCGTTCTTGTCGCCACCTTGGCCGGGAAGATTGCCGCCGTCGCGCAGTTGTTTCAGTTTGTCGCGCAGCTCTTGCTGGCGTTGCGACAGGGATTTTCCGTCTTGACCCGTGCCTTCCTGGCCGCCTTGCAAATCGCGGAAGCTGTCGTCTGACAGGCTTTGCTGGCCACGCAAGGTGTTGCCGAGGTCATTCATCGCCTGCTTGCCGGGGCTGCCTTTGCCACCAGTACCGTCGCCTGGCTGCACCTTCATGTTATTCATAAGATCTTGCAACTGCTTCATCAATTCGGCGGCTTCGGCAGTTTTGCCTTCTTCCATCAGCTTTTGCAGCTTGTCCAGCATCTGGTCGATCTGGTCTTGGGTGATGCTCGGGCCTTTTTGCTGCGGCGAGGTTTCGTCATTGGGGTCGGCTGGATTTTTCTTGGCTTCTTCAGCCATATATTCGTCCAAAGCGTCGCGCATTTCATCCATCAGTTTTTGGATTTCTTCGGGGCTGGCACCCTTGCGGATGGCTTCGGCGAGGCGTTCTTGTGCGCGCTGCATGCGGTCTTTGGCGTTGTTCAGCTTGCCGTCTTCGATCATCAGCGAGATTTCCCAAAGCTCTTTGGTGATTTCGTCGCGGGCTTTGGGGGTGAGGGTTTTCGCCTCACCGTCCAGACGTTTGATCACGGCTTTCAGCCGATTGTAGGATTTGTCATCGGGGAAAATGTCGCCCGGCTGGTTGCTGACGGCTTTCAGGATTTCCAGCGAGGTCGGGGCGTTGCTGCGCGACCACAGGATATCGCGGCGCATCTCGATCAGGGCGTCGGCGAGGGGATCGAAGAAGCGTTTGCCGGGGAGGATCAGGTGGATCGGATCTGCGGTGCCGGTGTTGCCTGCGGCGTCGGTGACGCCGTAGGTGATGGTGACGGGCAGATTCGACAGCACGGATTCCGAGAGATCATCGACGAGGGTGGTTTTGATGTCAGCGCGGCTGCCTTTGAACGGCAGCGGCAGGTCGAGCGTGACGGGTGGAATCGCTTCGGGGTCGGTTTTCAACCCGTAGGTGCGGGTGACGGCGGCGAGGTCTAGGGCGATGGTGACTTCGCCTTTGGTGACGCCGTAATCGTCTGTCGCGGTGAACTTCTGCTTGAATCGGCCCTCGCCGTCGCGGCTGATTCCTGCCGCGGGGGTGACGGTGGGGGCGTTGTCGGGGGTGGCGATGATTTTCCATTCGCGGCCCGCAGCGCCTTCAATGGCGAGTGTGCCGGAGGTGGTGACGGTGAAATCTTGTGTGGGTTGGCTGGCCGGGGGCGCATCGGTGCGGCCCGAGACGGTTTCGGATACGATCAGCGCGCCGGGTTCACCATAGAGGCGGATTTGCAGGCGGGTGCCGGTGGGCAGGGTGAGGGCGTCGGCGGTCTGGTCGTTGAGATAGAGCGCGGGTTTGCCGGTATAGCTGGGGGGCTGCGCCCAGCCTTCCCATGCCGGGCCAGCGGCGGCGTTGGCGGTGCCGCCGGGGGTGAGACCTGCAACGGATGTGACGCGCCAGATTGAGCCGAACAGCAGGGCCATCACCAGTGCGGTGAGGGCGACGTAGCGCAAAGCGAACGGGTCGCGGGAGGAGAGTTGCAGGTCGGGCTGCACCGGTTTCGCGCCAGAAGCACGCGTGGCCATCCGGGCGCGGTGGGCGGCCCAGACGGCCTTTGATGCCTCATCGCTGATGCCGATGGCTTGGGTGTCGCGCAAAGCCGCGATGGGTTGGCCGGGGAGTTTGCTGTCCAGCCGGATCAGTGCCTCAATCCGGGTCGGGCGCCGGAACGCGCGGATGCCGTGGACCACCCCCCAGATCAGGCCGAGGGTGGCCGTGACCATGCCGAACCACGCGGCCTCAATCGGTAGCAGGTCTTGCAACCCGAACGCAGTGGCGGCGAGGCTGGTGATGGCAACGGTCCAAAACGGCCAGAAGGCGCGGGTGATGCGTTCAGCCCAAAGCCCCGCAAGCGTGATCCGCAGCGGGGTCTCAATGCGTTTTAATGCCTGCGCTTCGGTATTTTCTGTCATCGGCCTCTACAGTTTCAAAGCCACAGGGGAATGGTATCGCGGTTCAATATCTCTTCATAGCTAGGGCGGGCGCGAATGACGGCAAATTGATCATCTTTCACCATCACTTCGGGGATAAGGGGCCGGGTGTTGTATTCTGACGCCATCACCGCGCCATAAGCGCCTGCCGAGCGGAAAGCGATCAGGTCATCTTCCTTCAACGGCGCCAGCGGGCGGGCTTTGGCGAAGGTATCACCCGTCTCGCAGACCGGGCCGACCACGTCATAGCTTTGGGCTACGGTGGCGGCTTTGGCCTCTTGCACCGGAATGATATCGTGATGCGCGCCATACATCGAGGGGCGCACAAGGTCGTTCATCGCGGCATCGACGATCAAGAAATCGCTGATCTCGCCGTTTTTGACGTAGATGACTTTGGAGACGAGCAAGCCTGAGTTGCCGGAAATCAGCCGGCCGGGTTCGATCTCAATCTCGCAGCCGAGATGGCCAACGGTGCGTTTGATCAATGCGCCATATTCCTGCGGCAGCGGCGGGGCGGTGTTGGACCGCTCATACGGGATGCCGAGGCCGCCGCCGAGGTCGAGACGGGAGATGATATGGCCTTCATAGCGCAGGCGCAGGGTCAGGTCGGCTATCTTTTTGTAGGCTTGTTCAAAGGGTTCAAGTTCGGTGAGTTGCGAGCCGATATGCACGTCGATGCCGATGACAGCCAAGCCGGGAAGTTTGGCAGCCTCGGCGTAGACTTCGCTGGCACGGCTGATCGGGATGCCGAATTTGTTGTCTTTCTTGCCGGTGGCGATCTTCTCATGCGTGCGGGCGTCGACGTCTGGGTTGACGCGGATGGTGATCGGGGCGGTGGTGCCCATGCTGGAGGCGACTTCGGAGAGCGCGCGCAGTTCGGGTTCGGATTCGACGTTGAATTGGCGGATGCCATTTTCCAACGCGAGGCGCATTTCCTCGCGGGTTTTGCCGACGCCAGAGAACACGATGCGGTTGCCGGGTACGCCAGCGGCTTGCGCACGACGGTATTCGCCGCCCGACACCACATCCATGCCTGCGCCAAGGTCGCCCAGCAGTTTAAGGACGGCAATGTTCGACAGTGATTTGATCGCAAAGCAGACAAGATGGGGCAGCGGCGAAAGCGCCTCGGTGAACAGGGTGTAGTGGCGGGTCAGGGTGGCGCTGGAATAGACGTAGAACGGCGTGCCAACTTGGGCGGCAATATCGGCCACGGCCACATCTTCGGCATGAAGGATGCCGTCACGATACAGGAAATGGTCCATGCGGCGGCCCCTTATGAAATCAGTCGCTTGGGTATAGCAGAAGCCGAAGCCTGCGCAATTCGGCGCAGCCTTGGCTTTGCGGTGATTACGGGGTTTCGCCCGATGAGATGCCAACGCGGGCATCGCCGGACAGGGTTATGCCGGTTTTCGGGGCAGTGGGGGGGCCATCGGCTCCGCAGGCGGTGAGGACAAGCAGGGCGATCAGGGGAAGGCGTTTCATGTTCGGTCCTTAAGGCGAATAGCTGATGCGGCCACCGCCGGGGATTGCGCCGGAAATCACCGGGCGGATGGTTGCGCCGTGCGGGCCGATGCCTATCCCTGCGCCCACGTGCGGGTCGGTGCAGGCGGTCAGCAGTAGGGCGGCATATAGCAGTAAGATGGGCAGCAGGCGCATTTGGGGTTTCCGTGGCTTCCGGCAGGGTGCCTTAGGCCAGTTGCGTTTTCCAGCGGGCGACTTGCTCGGCCACACGGATGGGCGAGGTTCCGCCGTAGGACATCCGGCTGCGGACAGAATTCTCAACGCCCAGAACGGAATAGACTTCTTGGGTGATGCCGTCATGCACCGCTTTCATTTCGGTGATGGACAGATCGGCGAGATCGCAGGCTTTCGATTCCGCCAGCGCCACGAGGGTTCCGGTGATGTGATGCGCCTCGCGGAACGGCAGGTTCAGGGCGCGCACCAGCCAATCGGCGAGGTCGGTGGCAGTCGAGAAGCCGCTGGCTGCGGAGGTGGCCAGCACATCGCGGTTGGCGGTCATGTCGCCAACCATACCGGTCATCGCGGCCAGCGCCAGCATCAGGGTATCGGCGGCGTCGAACACCTGCTCTTTGTCTTCCTGCATGTCTTTCGAATAGGTCAGCGCCAGACCCTTCATGATGGTGAACAGGGCGACGGTTGCGCCCAAGATTCGGCCGAGTTTGGCGCGCAGAAGTTCGGCGGCGTCGGGGTTTTTCTTTTGCGGCATGATGGAGGAGCCGGTGGTCCATTTGTCCGACAGCTTGACGAAACGAAATTGGGCGGAGGACCAGATCACCAGTTCTTCGGCGAAGCGCGACAGGTGCATGGCGCAGATGCTGGAGGCGCTTAGGAATTCGAGCGCGAAGTCGCGGTCGGAGACCGAGTCGAGGGAGTTCGCGGTTGGGCGGTCAAAGCCAAGGGCTTTGGCGGTCATATGGCGGTCGATGGGGAACGAGGTTCCGGCGAGGGCGGCGGCCCCCAAGGGGCATTCGTTCATGCGTTTGCGGGCGTCTTCAAAGCGGGATTTGTCGCGGGCCAGCATCTCGACATAGGCGAGCATATGGTGGCCCCAAGTGACGGGCTGGGCGGTTTGCAGATGGGTGAAGCCTGGCATCACCCAATCGGCGCCTGCTTCGGCTTGGGCAAGGAAGGCTTTCATCAGGGCATTTAAGCCTTGGATGGCGGCGTCGCATTGATCGCGCACCCAAAGGCGGAAATCGACGGCGACTTGATCGTTGCGCGATCGGGCGGTGTGAAGGCGGCCTGCGGGGGCACCGATCAGGTCTTTCAGGCGGGATTCGACGTTCATGTGGATGTCTTCGAGGGCGGTGGAAAAGGTGAAATTCCCGGCCTCAATTTCTGACAACACCGTGAGCAGGCCTTCCCCGATGGCCTCGGCATCACTAGAAGTCAGGATACCCGTGGCGGCCAGCATGGCGGCATGGGCGCGAGAGCCTGCAATGTCTTGCGCGTAAAGCCGTTGGTCAAAGCCGATTGAGGCGTTGATCGCGGTCATGATCGCGTCGGGGCCAGAGGCAAAGCGGCCGCCCCACATTTGGTTGGCGGCTGTGGTTGGGGAATTGGTCATGGAAGGGCCTTCGACATGATGCGCAAGATGCTGTTGGTGGCTCTGTATACGGCCTTTGCTGTCGGTGCAAATGCGGGGGGCGCAAATGCGGGGGGCGCAAATGCAGGCAGCCTGGAGGGGCTGCTGACGGGCGATATGAAAAAACTGGCACTGGTCGCGCCTGTGGCTTTGCCCGAGGCGGTGTTGCTGGATGGTGCGGGGCTTGAGACGTCGCTGGCTCAGTACAAGGGCAAATGGGTGGTGCTGAACTTCTGGGCAACCTGGTGCGCGCCTTGTCGCAAAGAGATGCCCGCGCTGCAACGGCTGGCGGATGCGATGCCCAAGATTGCGGTGGTGCCTGTGGCGACCGGGCGCAATGATGTGGGGCAGATCGTGAAGTTTTATGCCGAGGCCGGGGTGACTTCGCTGCCCGTGTTGCGCGATCCGAAATCGGCGCTGGCGCATCAGATGGCGGTGCTGGGGCTGCCGGTGACGTTGATCGTTAATCCTGAAGGCGAGGAAGTGGCGCGGTTGATTGGCGATGCGGAGTGGGATTCTGACGAGGCGCAGGCGGTGTTGAAGGCGATGATGGCGGAGTGATCTTGGCGAAGACGGATTTCACAGAAAGACGAAATTCGGACCTGCATCGGCGTTTGGTTTTGCGAATTGGCGTTTGGTTTGGCGCAGGTGTGGGATGCCTCCGGCGGGAGTATTTCAAAAAGAGCAAATGCTTGGGCCATCCTTTGTGCTTAAACATCCGGCCCGCAATGCTTTGGCATCGTGGGTCGCCGGAAGCTTCTTAGGTTCGAGTCAGGCGCTGCGTTTAATGCTGCGGCGCAGGCGTTTGAGCAGGGCGTGTTGGATCATGCCGCTGATCAGGGTGGCGGTGGAGAGCATGAGGCCCACGAGGCCCGCGCCCAGCGCCCATGCGGTTTCGGAAAATCTTAAGGTGGCGCGAAACAGGCGGGCTTTGCCGAGGACTTCGGCGCGTCCGACGAGTTTGGGGCCAAGCGCATCGGCGGCATTGGCGAGGCGGCGGGCGTTGGCTGCATCATCGACCATCGGCAGCAGGTGCAGGGCGGTGGTGGCATCGGTTGCGGTGTTCAGGCGGCTGAGGTCGGTGAGGGTGTTGGTCAGCGGCAGGAAGGCTTCACTTCGGATTGCGGCGGTCAGGTCATCGAGACTGCGCACGGCGGGGAGGCTGGCCCAGTTTACCCCGGTACGGGCGGCTTCCAAGGCCATTTCGACTAGGTGCGGCGACAGGCGGCCCATTTTGCGGGCGAGTTTGGCGAGGCTTGCGCCAGCCTTCACAACGCCTGATGTGCCGCTGGAGGCGAGGATGGCGGCGGTGGCCCCTAGGCCTACCACCGAGAGGGCGAGGTCGATTTGGTCGACTTCGCTGCCCGACGCATAGGCGACGCCCGCGCGGGTGATGCCTGCGATGTCGCCGATGGGGGTGAGGGCGATGGGGGCTTGGCAGATCATCACTTCGCTAAGGCTGCATTGCGCGGGATCGTAGGCACAAGCGGCGCAGGAGGTGACGGTGGCGTAGTAGCTGTGGTCATCCTCGCGGGCGGTTTGCACGGCGGCGTTTAGGGCCGAGGGGATGGCGATTTTACGCTCGTAGGCGAGGTCCACCAATGCATCGAGAGCCAGCCAGTTGCGCGGTTGTTCAGCCAAGCGGTTGGCGATATGGGCGCTGAGGGTTTCTGGTGTGGCAGCACTGGTCAGCATCCGCTCGGTGGTGGCTGCGATCTGGTCTTTGCTGGCCTCAACAAACGGGGCGAGCAGCGGATCAGAGGCGATGCGGGCGGCGGTGAGGGTGGTTCCGGCCAGCGAGCCTGCCAGAATGACCAGCAGGATCAGGCGGGTGATACGCCTCCAGATCATTGCGGCCCCATCAGAATTGTCGGGCCGCATGGCGGCAGGGCGCATTGGGTTTGCGTTTCGGGGTTGTCATGTTGTCCTCCGTCGCGCGGGTGCCAGCCTACCGTTTCGGCAGGCTGGCATGGTTTCAGAACGGGCGCGAGCGGATCATGCCGATAATGTCGTAGACTTGATCGACGATGGGCCGCGCGATGGCATCGGCGCGGGCGGCACCTTCGCCGAGGATACGGTCGATCTCGGCGGGGTCTTGCATCAGTTGGCTCATCTTGATGGTGATCGGCGAAAGTTTCGCCACCGCAAGATCGGCCAAGGCGGGCTTGAAGGTGCCAAATTGTGCGCCTGCGTATTCGGTGATCACGGCTTCTGGCGTCATGTCGGCGAGTGCAGCGTAGACGTTGATCAGGTTACGGGCGTCTGGCCTGCCGGACAGGCCTTCGAGATCGCTGGGCAAGGGTTCGGCATCGGTTTTGGCTTTGCGGAACTTCTTGGCGATGGTGTCGGCGTCGTCGGTCAGGTTGATGCGGGATTGATCCGAGGGGTCGGATTTCGACATTTTCTTCGTGCCATCGCGCAGGGACATCACACGGGTGGCAGCCCCTTCGATGACTGGCTCGGTGATGGGGAAGAAGTTCACTTTGTAGTCGTTGTTGAATTTCAGCGCGATGTCGCGGGTCAGCTCGATATGCTGTTTTTGATCCTCTCCCACCGGCACATGCGTGGCTTTATAGGCCAGAATATCGGCGGCCATCAGGGCGGGGTAGGCGTAGAGGCCGAGCGAGACGTTTTCGGAGTTCTTGCCCGCCTTGTCCTTGAACTGGGTCATCCGGCTCATCCAGCCCATGCGGGCGACGCAGTTGAAGATCCAGCCGAGTTCGACGTGGGCCGTCACTTGGGATTGGTTGAACAGAATCGAACGGGTCGGATCAATGCCCGCGGCGATGAAGCCAGCGGCGGCTTCGCGGGTTTGTTGGCGCAGTTTCGCCGGGTCTTGCCAGGTGGTGATCGCGTGCATGTCAACGAGGCAATAGATCGTCTCGATGCCTTCATCCTGCTTTTGCACAAAGCGTTTCAGGGCTCCGAGGTAATTGCCAAGGGTCAAGCCGCCGGAGGGCTGGATGCCCGAGAAGATACGGGTGGGGAAAGTCTGAGGCGTTTGGACCGGCTCGGACATGGGATACTCCATCTTGAATTGGCGCAGCCAATAAAGGCTGCGGGCTAGAAAAAGCTGCGCTTTGGGCTTAACGCTGCGCGCAGGGGGCGTCAATCGCGGCTGCCCCGCTAGAATGATCCGGGACAAGGTATGATGCAGGACGATTTAAGAGCCGACCAGATTACACCGATCAATCCACTGCCGGGGGTGGTGTGGCTGTTGGCGCTGCCGATGATTGCTTTGGAGATCCTGTTTTCACTTGCAGATGCCGGGGTGACGGGTGGGCCGCAGGCGGTCGGGTGGCGGATTGCGGCCATTCAGGATTATGGGGTGTTTCCAGAGTTTTGGCGGCAGAATTTGGCAGCGGGGGCGGTCGATATGCCGTTGATCAGGCGGTTTTTCAGCTTTGTCTTTGTGCATGGATCGGCGACGCAAGCTTTGTTCGGCATCGCAATGACGATGGCTTTGGGCAAGTTCGTGGGGGAAGTGTTCAAGGGCTGGGCGGTGGCTTTGGTGTTTCTGGGCTCGGGCGCTTTGGGGGCGTTGGCTTATGGGTTTGTGGTGCCGAACCAGCCGCTTTATGGGGCGTTTCCAGGGGTTTACGGGCTGATCGGGGCGTTCTCGTTTCTGATCTGGGTGAAGATGGCGGGGACTGGGGTGAATCAGTTGCGCGCGTTCAGTCTGATCGGGGCACTGATGGTGTTTCAGGCGGTTTATGGTGCGTTTTTCACTTTGTTGCCGATGGTGATGCCGAGCATGGGGCAGGTCGGGCATGATTGGTCTTGGGTCGCGGATTTGCCCGGCTTTGCGGCGGGGTTTTTGCTGTCGTTTGTGGTCAGTCCCGGTGGGTTTGCGCGGGTGCGGGAGCGGATCAGGAACCGCTAACGGCGGCGCAGGTTGCGGAAGTCAGAGAGTTTGAAAGCGCCTATGGCGGTGCCTGCGGCGGAGTAGCTTAAGACACCAGTGGTGATCAGCAAAGCGAGACCGGCATAGCGCCAGCCGTGGCTGGCCAGCATCTCGCCAAGGGCAACCTGTGTGCCGTAGAGCGCGAATCCCATCACGATGGCGGCGATGATGATGCGCGGCGCGCGGCTGCGAAAGCGGGTGTCAAAACGGGCGGCGTCGCCCATGCGTTTGGTGCCGAACCAGAGTTGAGCGGCCATCATCCAGCCTGCAAGGGTGGTGGCGAGGGCGGCGGCGGCGAAGCCGATGTAGGGCATCAGGCCGACCGCGATGGCGGCGTTGATGATCATCGAGACGATGGCGAAGCGGAACGGGCTGCGGCTGTCTTCGCGGGCGTAATAGAGCGGCTGGTAGACTTTGTGCAGCACGAAGGCGGGCAGGCCTGCGCCGTAGATCGCCAGCACAAGGGCTGTGGCAGCGGTGTCGTCGGCGGTGAAGGCGCCGCGTTGGTAGAGGGCGGCGGTCAGCGGCAGGGCGATCACCATCAGCGCCACCGCGCAGGGCAAGGTGAGGGCGAGGGCGAGTTCGGTGCCGCGGTTGAAGCTTTCTCGGCCCCCGGCTGCGTCGCCCGCGCGGAGGCGGCGGCTGAGGTCGGGCAGCAATACGGTACCGATGGCGATGGCGACGACTCCGAGCGGGAGTTGGTAGAGGCGGTCGGCGTAAACCAGCCAACTGACCGCGCCCTCGGTGTACGAGGCGACTTGGCGGCCGACCAGCATGTTGATCTGGACGACGCCGCCTGACAGGATCGCAGGGCCTGCGATGATGGCGAGGCGTTTAAGTTCAGGGGTGATCTTGGGCCAGCGCGGCGCGAAGCTGAGGCCGAGTTTTGCCGCCGAATACCAAGTGAAGGCCAGTTGGGCGACGCCGGTGATCGGCACGGCCCAAGCAAGGGTCAGGCCCATATCCCAGCCGAATTTGGCGGCGAGGAACATCATGGCGATGAAGATCAGGTTCATCAGGACCGGGACGAAGCCTGCTTCGGTGAAGTGGCCGTAGGCGTTCAGTACGCCCGAGAGCAGGGCGACGAGGCTGATGAACAGGATGTAGTTGAAGCCGATCTGGCCGTAGAGCACGGCGAGATCGAAGCGTTGGTCTTGGGCAAAACCGCTGGCCATTGCCCAGACGAGCCACGGCATCGCGAAGGTGCCGAGGATGGAAAAGAGGATCAGGATCGCGGCAAGGCCGTTGAAGGCGTCGCGGGCGAAGCCGTTGGCATCCTCGCCGCCCTCCAGCTTTTTGGCGAACATTGGCACGAAGGCCATGTTGAAGGCCCCCTCGGCGAAGAAGCGGCGGAACATGTTGGGCAGGGAAAATGCGACATTGAAGGCGTCGGCTATCGGGCCGGCACCCAGATAAGCGGCCATCATCATGTCGCGGGCGAAACCGGCGCCTCGGGACAGCAGAGTCCAGCTGCCAACGGTGAGGATGGAGCGCAGCAGGCTGATCGGTTTCATGGGCGGCCCTTTGGTTTAGGGCAAGGCTTACAGGGGAATGGCGGTGGGGTGAAATGGGAAATTTTGGGAACTGGGGGCTGGCACGCAGATGTGTCCACACGTGGACCGCGGGGTGGGGTGGGGATTTCAACGGGTTAGGGTGGGGGCGTTAAGGGGTTATTAGGGATTTGGCTGTGCGAGTATCAGATGCGTGAAATCACGCACCCTGAGGAGACGCGACGCAGAAAGCAGGGAAACCATTGCGCGTGTTAGCGCGTTAAAATTTCGATGGCGTAAAGCTTGGGCAACCAATCCGGTGAGGACGCCAAATGACCGAGCGATTCAACATTGTTCCCAAGGCCAAGCCGATTCAAACTGCGGTAAAGGATGCATCGGCGCTTGCTGCAGGTTTGACGCAGGCTGTGGCGGACACCTTTCGGTTGATTTTTAAGAGCCATGTCTATCACTGGAACGTCGAGGGGCCGATGTTTTACTTGCTGCATCATCTGACGGATGAGCAATACAACGAGATGTTTCCAGCCGTCGATGATCTGACCGAGCGTATTCGGGCTTTGGGGCAGGTGACCCCGCATTCACTGGCCGAGGTGATGGAGCTGTCGGTGATCAAGGATTTGCCGACTTTGCCCTCGACGCTGGAGATGGTCGAAGATCTGGCGAAGGATCACGCGGCTGTGGCGGTTTGGTTCCATGCGTTGCTCAAGCTGGCCGAGGATAACAACGATCCGGTCACCGCGGATCTCGCGGCGCGGCGATCAGCGTTCCACGAGCAGGCGGCTTGGATGCTGCGGGCGACGGCGAAGTGAGCGCCTGCGGAAAGGCTGGGGGTTACGCACTCCCAGTCGCCCCGGTGCCAGTCCCCCTGATGCAGGATGGCGTTTGAGCGCGTGATACTGGCGGTGTTTCGGAGTTTCACACCCCCACGCGAATTTGTGCCAAACCCCATGCCATTGGTTTCTGGAATCAATGGCAAACCCTCGTGGGATATTTGAGCGCAGAGGATGAGCCGGGTTCATTTAGCCGTTAAGCTGGGCTTGTGCATAAAAACGCCGCCCCAGACTTGATCCGGGGCTTTTTGCGTTGCGGGTCATGACTTGGGCCCCCGGATCAAGTCCGGGGCGGCTTGGAATTTGGGGCCGGCGTTAGCCCGAGTTTTGGGCGCGCTCTACGCCCTCGGCGATGGCTTGGCGCAGTTTGCGGTCTAGGGCTTCTTGTTTGCTTTTGGTGTGCAGTTTCAGGCCGAACATGTCTTTGACATAGAATGCATCGACCACTTGCGCGCCATAGGTCGCGATCACTGCGCTGGCGATATAGATATTGTTGGCAGCGAGCGTGCGGGTCAGATCATACAGCAGGCCGGGGCGGTCACGGGTGTCGACTTCGATGATGGTGTAGATTTCCGAGCCTTCGTTATCGAAGGTGATATGGGTCGGGAAGCGGAACTCGCGCTCACGTTTTTTCACCTTATCGCGGCCAGCGAGGGCTTCGCGCGGCAGCACTTCGCCTTTCAGGGTTTTCTCAATCATGCCGCGCAGGCGGGGCAGCCGTTCGACGTCATAGGGTTTGCCGTCGGCGTCTTGTATCCAGAACACTGGCGTCGCGTAGCCGTCTTTTGAGGTATAGGTGCGGGCATCGACGACATTGGCACCGACCAGCGCCAAGGCTCCGGCGAGGCGGGAGAAAATGCCAGGGTGGTCGCCGAGGGCAAAGCAGGCGCGGGTGGCGTCGCGGGCGGGTTCGGGATGCAAATCAATACGAATTTCATGGTCACCCAGGCCGCGCAGCAGGCGGGCGAAAACCTCTTGGGTGTCGGTGGAGAGGCCCTGCCAATAGGGGGTGTAGTGGCGGGCTTGCTCGACTTTGATCTGCGCTTCGGTCCAGTCTTTCAGGCGCAGGCGTAGTGCGGCTTTCGCCTCATCTTCGCGTTTGTCGCGGTTGATGGTTTCCAAGCCACCTTCGAGGGCTTCGGCGGTGATGCTGTAGAGCTGGCGCAGCAGCATGGCTTTCCAGTTGTTCCATGTGGTGGGACCGACGCCGCGAATATCGCAGACGGTGAGCACAGTCAGCAGATCAAGGCGTTTGCGGGTTTTCACCGCTTTGGCGAAATCGCGCACGGTGCGCGGATCGCCGATGTCACGCTTTTGCGCCATATCGGACATCAAGAGGTGATAGCGCACCAGCCATTCGACGGTTTCGGTTTCTTCTTGATCCAAACCCAGACGAGGCGCGATGCGGCGGGCGATTTGCGCGCCGATGATGGAATGGTCTTCGGGGCGGCCTTTGCCGATGTCGTGCAGCAGCAAGGCGACATAGATCACCCGGCGGTTGATGCCCGCCTTCAGGATCGAGGAGGACAGCGGCAGGTCTTCGATCAACTCGCCGCGTTCGATCTGGGCGAGGACAGAGATGGTTTGGATGATGTGTTCGTCGACCGTGTAGTGGTGGTAGACGTTGAACTGCATCATGGCGACGATGTTTTCAAACTCGGGGATGAAGGCAGAGAGCACACCCAACTCGTTCATCCGGCGCAGGGCACGCTCGGGGTTGCCGTGTTTCAGCATGAGGTCAAGAAAGATGCGCTGGGCTTCGGGATTATCGCGGATGCTGTCGTCGATCAGATCAAGGTTGGCGGCGATGATCCGCATGATGTTGGGGTGCAACAGGTGACGCGAGCGCAGAGCTTCTTCAAACGCCCGCAGCAGGTTGAGCGGGTCTGACAGGAATTCGGCAGGGTCCAGCACGTCAATGCGGCTTTGTACCAGTTTGTAGGGTGGTTTGACCTTTTTGCGGCTAAACATGCCAAGAATGCTGGATTCTGGCTTGGCGTGGCGGGCTTCAAGTTCGGTCAGGAAGATACGTGTCAGCTCGCCGACATGGGTGGCGTGGCGGAAGTAATCTTGCATGAACAACTCCACGGCGCGGCGGCCCGTGGTGTCGTGATAGCCCATGCGTTTGGCGACATCGACCTGTGCGTCAAAGGTCAACTGATCGACGGCGCGGTGGGTGATGTAGTGCAGATGGCAGCGGGCGGCCCAGAGGAAATTCTCGGCGCGCTCAAACTTGTCATATTCTTCGCGCGACAGCAGGCCCGCACCGACCAGACCAGCGGAGGAGGACACCCGCAGCAGGTACTTGCCGATCCAGTAGAGCGTTTGCAGATCGCGCAAGCCGCCCTTGGCTTCTTTGACGTTGGGTTCCAGCACGTAGCGCTGACCGCCTTGGCGTTTGTGCCGCTCGGCCCGTTCGGCGAGTTTGGCTTCGATGAATTCGGGGCCGGAGTTGCGGAAGAGATCAGACCACAGGCGTTCGTTCAGCTCTGTCGCAAGGGATGCGTCGCCTGCGATGAAGCGGTGCTCCAGCAGGGCGGTGCGGATGGTGATGTCTTCGCGGCCCAAGCGGATGCAATCGGCGACGGTGCGGCTGGCATGGCCGACTTTCAGTTTCAAATCCCACAGCATGTAGAGCATGGATTCGATGACGGATTCCGCCCAAGGGGTGATTTTCCATGGCGTGAGGAACAACAGGTCTACATCGGAATGCGGCGCCATCTCGGCACGGCCAAAGCCGCCGACGGCCAGCACGGTGAGACGCTCGGCGGTGGTGGGCGATTGCGCGCGGTGCAGATGATCGCGGGCGATCAGCAAAGCGGTGGTGACCAGCACATCGGTGAGGTGAGACTGGGCCGATACAAGCGCGCGGGCTTTCAGCGGGTTCAGCAGGAAGGCGGTCTCTAGGGCCGCATTGGCGCGGTTCTTCGCGAGGCTCATATGGCGCACGGCGACGGCGCGGCCTGCGCGGGCATCCGTGGCGGGGAGTTCAGCGTGGATCGCAGCCAGCAAGGCCCCACCGTCGATCAAGTCGGCAGCGGGGATCAGCAGATCGGGCGCTGCAGCAGGGCCAGCCACAGGGGCCACGGCGCGTTTCATGCGGGACTCTCGTTTCTGCCTTAAGACCCAAAGCCGCCGAAGCTGCGCGGGGCGGGATCAATGACCACGGCGCGACCACCTTGGATTTGCGCAATGGCCAGACCGCGCTCATTGGTGCCGTCGGAACGCAGCCGGAAGATGCCGTTGACGCCGACAAAGCCCGCACCCTGGGTCAGGGCTGCCTTCGACAGCGGGCCAGACCCAGCTTTTTTCATAAGCGCCCCGATGGCAGCAATACCGTCGTAGGCGAGACCGGAAATCGGATGCGGCGACTCGCTGAACGTGGATTGGTAGCGGGCTTGGTACTGCTCATAAAGTGCGGGATCGGGCAGCGCAAACCAGCCGCCTTGCACGCCGGGCAGACCGAGGGTGGCTGTGGGGATATCCCAACGGGTGAGGCCGATGAATTGCGCGCTTGCCGAGGAAAGCCCGTTGTCGGCCAAAAGCTGGCTGACCAAGGGTAAAGCGCCCGCGGTATCAGCGGTCAGGAACACCGCCTGCGCGCCTGCGGATTTTGCGGCTGCTGCGATGCCGGGGGCAGCTGCCACTACGCCATTTTGCGAGAATTCATAATTGCCAGTAGCTACCACCCAGCCGCCAGCCTGCGCCACGGCTTGCGTGATGGCGGCACGGCCCAATTCGCCTGCGGTGTTGCGATCATGCACGATCATAATCTGCGATTTCCCTTGGCGCACGGCATAGGATGCCAAACGGCTGGCGGTGTTGCCAAAGGTTGGACCCAGCAAGAAGACGTTGTTGCCGGCAATGTCGGGGTTGTTCGAGAACGCCAGCACATTGACGCCAGAGCCTGCCACAGCGACGCCTGCGGCATTGGCCTCTTGCGCGAACACCGGGCCAAGGATCACCTGCGCGCCATCGGCGACGGCTTGGGTTGCCATCGCGGCGGCTGTCGCGGGCTGACCTGCGGTGTTGTAGACCCGCAGATCGACACGGGCGGCACCGCCGAGATCGGAAATCGCCATGCGGGCAGCGTTTTGCAGCGAGCGTGCGAGCAACTCATCGCTGGCTTGGCCCGAGCCTGCGGGCACCAGCAAAGCGACTTGGATCTTGCTCGAGGCGTTGCTGTCACCTGCGGTGGGACCGACAGCAGGCACGCAAGCGGCCAAGACCAGTGCGGCAGTGGCGATAACTATTTGGCCCAGCGACTTGCGGGCCCGCATCAAAACGGACAACATAGAACTCCCTCACCGTTGGCGGAATGTCGTTCAGATTAAGCGCATCGGGGCGGGAAGTAAACTTATCAGGGAGGCTAACCGGGTGACGATCAGCAGAGCGGCGCCGGAAAAACAGCGTCTTGTGGCGGGTTTGTATTTTTTGGCAACCCCGATTGGTGCTGCGCGGGATATCACGCTGCGGGCGTTGGATATTCTGGCCTCGGCGGATGTTCTGGCGGCAGAAGACACCCGAACTTTGCGGCATTTGATGGAAATTCATGGAGTTAGCCTGGGGGATAGGCCGTTGGTCGCCTATCACGAGCACAACAATGATGCCGCCTTGCCGCGCCTACTGCGGGCGATAGCGGAAGGTAAATCGGTCGCCTATGCCTCGGAAGCCGGAACGCCGCTGATTTCGGACCCCGGTTTCCAGTTGGCGCGTGCCGCGATTGCGGAAGGCTACCCCGTGCTGTCCGCGCCCGGGGCATCGGCGGTTTTATGCGCGCTGACGGTGTCGGGGCTGCCGTCGGACCGGTTTTTGTTCGCAGGCTTTCCGCCAGCAGCCAAAGGGGCGCGGCAGACGTTCATTCGCGAGCTGGCACAGGTGCAGGCGACGGTGATTCTCTATGAGTCGCCAAAGCGCGTTAAGGCATTATTAGATGATTTGGTGCAGGGTCTCGGAGTTGGTCGTAAAAGTGTGGTGTGCCGGGAGCTGACCAAGCGATTCGAGGAAGTGTCGCGCGGGACGCTGGGCGAATTGGCTGCGGCGTTTGACGGGCGTGTTGTGAAGGGCGAAATCGTCGTGTTGATTGATCGCGCCCCGGAACAGGCGGCAGATGCGGCAACGGTGGAGCAGGCTTTGGATTTGGCTTTGACGCATATGACGATGAAGGATGCGGCGGCGGCGGTGGCGCAAGCTTATGGTTTGGCGCGGCGGGATGTTTATCAACTGGCATTGAAAAGGGCAGGCGCATGAGCGGGGCAAGGTCATATCACGCAGGATTTGCCGCCGAAGAGCAGGTGGCGCAGCTTTATGACCGTTCGGGGCGTGTCGTGTGTGCGCGGCGCTGGCGTGGCTCGGCCGGGGAGATTGACCTGATTGCACGCGATGGCGCTGAGGTGATCTTCATTGAAGTCAAGCAAAGCAAGACCCATGCGCAGGCGGCAGAGCATCTGACAGCACGGCAGATGGCGCGGATTTATGGCGCGGCATCAGAATTTCTGGCGGGTGAACCGGCTGGGCAGATGACGGAAGTGCGATTTGACGTGGCTTTGGTCGATGCGGTGGGGCGGATCGAAGTGTTGGAAAACGCCTACACCGCCTGATTGCATCCCGGGCGGGCTTGCGGCATCAAAGGGGCAATGATTTCCGGAGAGTCTCATGCCCCTCAAAGTCGCGCTACAGATGGACCCAATCGGGTCGGTCCATATCAACGGTGACAGCACGTTCCGCATCGCGCTAGAGGCGCAGGCGCGGGGACATTCGTTGTTTTTCTATACGCCTGACAAGTTATCCTTTGTCGAAGGCCGGGTGATGGCACGCGGCTTTCCGATCACCTTGCGGCGCGAGCTTGGCAATCATGTCAGCTATGGGCCAGAGGCTGAGGTTGATCTTTCGGAGTTTGATGTGGTCTGGCTGCGGCAGGATCCGCCGTTTGACATGGGCTACATCACCACGACGCATCTGCTGGATATGATTCACCCCAAGACTTTGGTGGTGAATGATCCGTTTTGGGTGCGGAATTACCCTGAGAAATTGCTGGTTCTGCGGTTCCCCGAGTTGACGCCACCGACTGCGATCGCGCGGGACTTGCAGACGATTCGTGAGTTCAAGGCCCGGCACGGCGATATCATTTTGAAGCCGCTTTATGGCAATGGCGGGGCTGGGGTGTTCCGGCTGGATCCGAATGATAGGAATTTGGCGTCGCTTTATGAGATGTTCACGGGGATGAACCGCGAGCCGCTGATTGTGCAGAAGTTCCTGCCGGATGTGTCCAAGGGCGACAAGCGCGTGATTTTGGTCGATGGCGAGCCGGTGGGTGCGATCAATCGGGTGCCGCAGGCCGGAGAGACGCGGTCAAACATGCATGCGGGAGGGCGGCCGGAGAAGATCGGGCTAACGGCGCGCGATCTGGAGATTTGTGCGGCGATTGGGCCGGTCTTGCGTGAGCACGGGCAGATTTTTGTCGGCATCGACGTAATTGGCGATTATCTGACCGAGATCAATGTGACCTCGCCGACGGGGATACAGGAGTTGGAGCGGTTTGACGGCACCAATACTGCCGAGCGGATTTGGAAGGTGATTGAGGCCAAACGCGGGTTGTAGGCGGATGGCTAGTTTTTCACGCCCACAGCCAAACGGTAGCTGACAGCTTCGGCGATATGGGGCAGGCGGACGCTAGGGGAGGCGTCAAGGTCGGCGATGGTGCGGGCGACGCGCAGCACACGGTGGTAGCCGCGCGCGGAGAGGCCGAAGCGTTCGGCGACTTTGGCGAGCAAAGCACGGCCTTCGGGATCGGGGGCGGCCACTTGTTCAAGAAGGCTACCCTCCATATCGGCGTTGACGCGGGTGTTCTTATGGCCTTGGAAGCGTTTGGTTTGCAAAGCGCGGGCGGCTTGCACGCGGGCGGCAACCGTTGCCGAGCTGTCGCCAGAGGATGGCAGGTCGAGGTCGGTATAGGCCACCGGGGGGACTTCGACGCGCAGATCAAAACGGTCCATCAGCGGGCCAGAGATGCGGCCAAGATAATCCTCACCGCAGATCGGCACTTTGGCGCAGGCGCGGGCGGGATCGGACATATAGCCGCATTTGCAGGGATTGGCGGCGGCGATCAGCAGGAAGCGGCAGGGATAGCGGATATGGGCGTTGGCGCGCGCGACCGTGATCTCGCCGGTCTCGATGGGTTGGCGCAGGGTTTCCAGCACGGCGCGGGGGAATTCGGGAAATTCGTCCATGAACAAAACGCCGTTGTGGGCTAGGGATACTTCGCCGGGTTTTGCGCCTTTGCCTCCCCCCACGATGGCGGCCATTGAGGCGGTGTGATGCGGTTCGCGGAAGGGACGAGAGCGCGAGATGCCGCCTTCGGAGAGCAGCCCGGCTAGCGAATGAATCATCGAGGTTTCAAGGGCTTCTTGTGCCGACAGCGGCGGCAGTATACCCGGCAGGCGTGCGGCGAGCATGGATTTCCCGGACCCTGGCGTTCCGACCAGCAGCGCGTGGTGACGGCCAGAGGCGGCGATTTCCAACGCCCGTTTCGCGCGTTCTTGCCCCTTCACGTCGCGGAAATCACGTCCGGTGGCTTGCGGCGCAACCTCGCCTGCTTCGGCTGGGGTGATCGGGATTTGTCCGGTGTAGTGGCGCACCACATCGTTGAGGGTGGCGGCGGCAAGGACTTGGGTGGCGCCGACCCAAGCGGCTTCGGCACCGCAGGCTTTCGGGCAGAGCAGCACACAGTCTTGTTCGGCGGCGGTGATGGCGGCGGGGAGTGCGCCGAGCACCGCGATCAGGCGGCCATCGAGGGAGAGTTCGCCGAGGGCGACGGTGGCCTCCACCGCGTCTTTCGGGATGATTTCGAGGGCTGCCAGCAGCGCCAGAGCGATCGGCAGATCGAAATGCGAGCCCTCTTTCGGGAGATCGGCGGGCGATAGGTTGACCATGATGCGCTTGGACGGCAAAGCGATCGACATCGCGGCCATTGCGGCGCGGACGCGTTCTTTCGCTTCGGACACCGCCTTGTCGGGCAAGCCTACGACGCCGAAATACGGCATGCCGGGGGCTATGGCGCATTGCACCTCAACGATGCGAGCCTCAACGCCTTCAAAGGCCACTGTATAGGCCCGCGCGACCATTGCACCCCTCCCGTTAGCTTTGGTTAACGGCTAGGGGGCAATGGTTTACGAATGGTAAAGATCAGCCGTCAGGACTGATAAATCGCCATGAATTTCGGCCATGCTTCGGGGTCGGCCATGGTTTTGTCGCGGCAGAAAGCGTTGCAAAAGCCGATGCGGCGGCCTGATATTTCAAGCACATGACTGATGGGCTTGCCAGAATAGGGGCAGGCGGTGTTCTCGGCAGCGCTACCTTCGAAGGGGCGGGCGGCAAGGGGAACCGGGCCGGGCCACAGGCGGCGGGGGTAGTCGCGGTGATAGAAATCCTGATCCGCGCCGTCGATCATCCCCATTGCGCGCCAGCGGCGGAAGGAAGGATGGGCGAGATGGGCGTGAACGTAGGCCATGGCTTGCGCCGAAAGCGGCAGGTTATAGCTGGCGATGCGGGCAGCGACGGGGGCGAAGAAAGCGTCGGCGGCAGAGTATTCGCCGCAGAGCCAAGTGGTTGATCCGGTTTCATTTTGTGCCCATGCCCAGATGGTTTCAAGGCGCGCAAGATCGGCCAGAACATTGGGCGGGCGCGCGCAATCGGTATAGCTGACGCGCAGGTTCATCGGGCAATGGCTGCGCAGGGCGGCAAAGCCCGCGTGCATTTCGGCGGCGAGAACGCGGGCAATGGCGCGGTGTTTTGGGTCGCTGGGCCAAAGGCCCGCTTCGGGGTGGCGGGAAGCGAGTTCTTCGGCAATGGCGATGGTTTCGGGCACAACCACGCCGTCGGGCGTGCGCATGGTGGGGGCGGTCTTGGCGGGGTAGAAGTCTTTGAGAAGATTGGGAAGTTCATCGCTATAGAGGCGGGCGGTGTACAGTTTGACGGGGATGTTGAAGGCATCGAACAGCAGCCAGCCGCGCAGGCTCCAACTGGAATAGGCGCGGTCGCCGATCACGAGGTCATAGGTCATTGCAGGCTCCGAGGTTTGGGTTGGGCGCAGGCTAGGCGATGCGCGGGCGCGATGGAAAGCGGTGATTTGTGCGTGGGTCCATCACGGGAACTGATGGAAAGAAAGATAAATCACAAATCGAGCGTTCTGCTGGCATCCAAAGTGGCGTGGCCTGCGTATCATTAATGTGAACCGCAAAAGCAGGGCACCGAGACGATCGGGGGATCAGATGACACTTGACGCACCCTATCAGCAGGTTTTGTCGCGGCAAGCGCGCGCGGCGGAGTTGTTGGATGCAGAAACCGAGTTGCGGCTGGCCTATGCGTGGCGCGATCAGCGCGATGAGGCGGCGCTGCATAGGTTGATCACGGCATATATGCGGTTGGCGATTTCGATGGCCTCGAAGTTTCGCCGCTATGGTGCGCCGATGAATGATCTAATTCAGGAAGCTTCGCTGGGGCTGATGAAGGCGGCGGAAAAGTTTGACCCGGACCGTGGCGTACGATTTTCGACTTATGCGGTGTGGTGGATCAAAGCCAGCATACAGGATTATGTGATGCGGAATTGGTCGATGGTTCGAACCGGCAGCACCTCGGCGCAAAAATCACTGTTTTTCAACATGAAACGGGTGCAGGCCAAGTTGGAGCGCGAGGCTGCCGCGGAGGGTCTGGTGCTGGACCAACACCAGTTGCGCGAGAAAGTTGCGCATGAAATTGGTGTGCGGGTGGCGGAAGTGGAGATGATGGAGGGGCGGCTTGCGGGCTCTGACGCATCGCTGAACGCGACGCAGGCGGCGGATGAAGACGGGCGAGAGTGGATCGATACTCTGGAAGACGAGAGTGTGCAGGCGTCCGAACGGGTGGAGTTTTCGCATGATACTGAGCGGTTGCGCGGTTGGTTAGTGGCGGCGATGGGTGGCTTGACGGCGCGAGAGCGTCATATCGTGGCGGAGCGGCGGCTGCGGGATGAGCCGAGGACATTGGAATCTTTGGGGGTGGAATTGGGCCTGTCCAAAGAACGCATCCGGCAGCTAGAGGCGGCAGCTTACGTGAAGCTGCGGCGGTCTTTGGAAGCGCAATCGCCGGAAGTGCTGGCTTTGCTTTGAAACCTGTGCCGCTTTAGGGCGTTGAGTTTGGTCCCGGTGCCGCCTACATCTATGGGGGGCCAAGGGAGTGGGCGATGCTGGCGAACAAGCGGATTTTGCTGATCATTGGCGGCGGCATTGCGGCCTACAAGTCTTTGACCTTGGTACGGCTTTTGAAGCGGGCGGGAGCTTCGGTGACTCCGGTTTTGACGCGGGCAGGGGCGGAGTTTGTTACGCCGTTGTCGGTGAGTGCGCTGGCCGGTGAGAAGGTTTATCAGGCCCTATTCGATCTGACCGAAGAGTCCGAGATGGGGCATATTCAACTGTCGCGGGTGGCGGATCTGATCGTCGTGGCACCGGGAACGGCAGATCTGTTGGCGAAATTGGCGCAAGGACGGGCGGATGATCTGGCTTCGACGCTGTTATTAGCGACTGATACCCGCGTCCTGGTGGCCCCTGCGATGAATGTCCGGATGTGGCGGCATCCGGCGACTCATCGGAACGTGGCGCAGGCGCGGGCGGATGGCGTTCTGTTCGTTGGGCCGAACGCGGGCGAAATGGCCTGCGGCGAGTTCGGGCCGGGGCGCATGGCGGAACCCGAAGAGATTATGGCGGCGATTTCTGGCGCGCTGTCTGACGGGCCTTTGGCTGGCAAGCATGTGCTGGTGACCTCAGGACCGACGCACGAACCGATTGATCCGGTGCGCTATATTGCCAATCGGTCCTCGGGCGCTCAGGGCACGGCGCTTGCGGTGGCACTGCGAGATCTGGGCGCGCGCGTGACGTTTGTGACCGGGCCTGCGGTGGTGCCAGCGCCGCAGGGCGTGGCGGTGGTGCGGGTGGAAACGGCGGCCCAGATGCTGGCGGCGGTAGAGGCGGCTTTGCCCGCCGATGCAGCGGTGATGGCGGCGGCGGTGGCGGATTGGCGGGTGACCAATGCCAGCGGATCGAAGCTGAAGAAGGACGGGATGGGACGGGCCCCGGCGCTGGAGTTTGCCGAGAACGCGGATATTTTGGTGCGTGTTTCCAAGGGGACGCAGCGGCCAAAGTTGGTGGTGGGGTTTGCGGCTGAGACTGACCGGGTCGCGGAATATGCGGCGGCGAAACGGCTGCGCAAGGGCTGCGATTGGATCGTGGCGAACGATGTCTCGCCCTGCACCGGGATCATGGGGGGCAGCGAGAATGCGGTGACGTTGATCACTGACGCAGGGGCCGAAGTTTGGCCGCGTATGGGCAAAGATGCGGTGGCGCGGGCTTTGGCAGAGCGGATTGCGGCGGTTTTGTTGCGGTAACGCCGGAATTTTCCGGAAAATTCCGTGGGATAAGGTCTGTCGGGTTGCGTTGGGTTATAAGTTGGCTGCCTCCGGCGGGGATATTTGAGCAGAGAGGATGACCATGACGCTTGTACAGGTGATGTGGGAGGAGTGGGCGGATCGGGCAGTCGCGTTGCCTGCCTACCAGACCGCTGGGGCGGCGGGGGCGGATGTTTGCGCCAATTTCCCCGAGGCGGATCGGGCGGGCGGAATTGTGATTGAGCCGCTGGCGCGGGTGATCGTGCCTACGGGGATTCGTGTCGCAATTTCAGTGGGATATGAGATGCAGATCCGGCCTCGATCTGGGTTGGCGGTGAAATTTGGCATCACTTTGCCGAACACGCCCGGAACGATTGATAGCGATTACCGTGGCCCGTTGGGGGTGGCTTTGATCAATTTAGGCGCGAAGCCTTATGTGGTGCGGCATGGTGACCGGATTGCGCAATGTGTGGTGGCACCTGTGGTGCGGGCGCGATTTCAAGTGATTGATATATTAGATGAAACTGTGCGGGGCGCGGGTGGCTTTGGCTCGACGGGTTTTGGGGGGGCTGCCCCGCGTTCGGGTGGAAAAGACTGATGTTGGTTGTCGCACTCGCTTTCGCACTTTGGGTTTTGGGCGGAGTTTTGGGCACCCCAAAGCGGCTGCGTTGGGGTGCGATTGCGGCTTTGTGGCTGGCGACGATTTTGGTGAATTTGCTGCTGCCTGCGGGGCATCCGTTGCGCGAGACGACCGGCGGCGATGCTCGGGTTTGGGCCGCGGTGGCCTTGGGTTTCAGCGCGGTACTGGGATACTGGGTTCTACTGCAAGGGTTGAAAAATAGGGTGGAATTGGCGGCGCCGGTGATCTCGCCCGCAGCGTTTTCCAGCGGCGAGGTGGAGCGCTATGCCCGGCATATTCTGCTGCGCGAGATTGGCGGGCCGGGGCAGCGAAAGCTTAAGGATGCGAAGGTTTTGGTGGTAGGGGCGGGGGGGCTTGGCGCTCCGGCTCTGCTCTATCTCGCTGCGGCGGGAGTGGGCGAAATTGGGGTGATTGACGACGACACGGTTGATCCCAGCAATTTGCAGCGCCAGATTATTCATAGTGTTCAACGTATTGGCATGGATAAGGTGCGTTCAGCGGAAATCGCGATGAAGGCGCTGAACCCGTATATTGTGGTGAAGCCTTACATGCGGCGGCTGGATGAGGCCTCGGGCGGGTTGATCGCGGAATATGATCTGGTGCTGGATGGCTCGGACAATTTCGACACGCGGTATTTGGTCAATCGGTTGTGTGTGGCGGCGGGAAAGCCGTTGGTGGCGGCGGCGATCACGCAATGGGAGGGGCAGCTTTCGGTCTATGATCCGGCGAAGGGGAGCCCTTGTTATGAATGCGTTTTCCCGGTGCGGCCAGCGCCGGGCACGGTGCCAACTTGTGCCGAGGCTGGGGTGGCGGCCCCTTTGCCGGGGGTGATTGGCAGCATGATGGCGATGGAGGCGGTGAAGCTGATCACCGGAGCCGGCGAGCCGTTGCGGGGGCGGTTGTTTATCCATGATGCGCTTTATGGTGAGACTCGGGTGATTGGGCTAAAACCACGGGCGGATTGCGCCGTCTGTGGGGTAAATCATTGAATATGCTGTATTAACAGATTTGGCAGCCGAAATTTTGCGGTGTGACCTGATGCTTTTTCCGGACTGACGCTGTGGATTTTGCTGATTTGTAAACTTTTTTGTGAGAATCCTTACTTGGTGAGGTTGAAACCTTGCGCCACTCTGGCCCGAAAGCAGGAGGGTTTTCAGGGGGAACTTGCTGGGCATCTGCCTTGATGCGGTGGCGGCATTTGTGCTGGGCTGGCTTTGGTCCTCGCCGAAGATATTTTACAAGATCTGGACCCAGGCGGCGGAGATCAGCCATTCGCCCGAGGATAAGATGGGCGTGGCCTTTGGCTTACTGGTACTGGGGCTGATCCTTCATGCGGTGTTTGTCGGGGAGATGCTGGCGCATGGCATGGTCGGGCCGCTGCTGCTTGCGATCGGACCCTTCATCGTGATGGCCTATTCGAATTCGGCGTTCAAAAAGCTGGGCAACGCGGCGCGTCTGGTCGATGCTGGCAGTTGGGCCGCTGGTGATCTTGGCGCAATGGCTGGTGGGCGGCGGCGCGCCTTAAGCGCGCCCTTTGATCTAACCGATCCGGTAGCTGGAGGCGGTGACGCCGCCGAAGATGTTTTTGTCGTGATAGGTCAGGGTGGCGGGCTCAAATTCGGCGGCACCTAAAGCGGCGAACAGCGGTACGAGATGGTCTTCTTTTGGGTGGCAGATGCGGGCGGAGGGGGCTTTGTCCCAGTCCAGCAGGGTATTGCTGCGTTGGTCGCCGGGCAGCGCCATGGTGGCGGACAGCCATGCGTCAAACGCTGCGGACGGAGCTTTGGCGCCGGGGCCGAACAGCCGCAGGTTGTGATAGCTGAGACGCGAGCCTACGATCAGCACGCCTTCATAACGCAGCGGGGCTATGGCGCGACCGAGGGCGAAATGTGCTGCGGGGTCGTAGCTGTGTTGCAGCGAGATTTGGAAGATTGGAAGTTCGGCGTTGGGATACATCACATAAGCGGGCGCGAAGGTGCCGTGATCGAAGCCGCGTTTGGGGTCTAGGTGTGTCGGCAAGCCTGCGGATTTGATCAGATCGGCGGTGCGCTGGGCGAGGTCTGGTGCGCCGGGGGCGGGGTAGGTGATTTTATAGGTCTCGGGCGGGAAGCCGCCGTAATCATGAAGCATTCCGGGGTGGACTACGGACATCACGGCGAAATCGTCTCACTGCCAATGGCCGGACATCATCAGGATGGCTTGCGGGGCGGTGTCGATTTTTTAGGGCATCCGGGCGAGTGCGGTTTCCAAGCTGGCGAGCATCTGGCGCATGTTTGGCAACCAAGGCCAAGGGCCGCCACCGTGGGAGATGAAATGAGTGGGAAGTTTGGGCATCTGGGCCTGTTGTGGTTATAGGAAAGATGACGCCAAGGGAGGGTTGGTGCAATGGGCGGATGTGGCGGGGATTTGGGTGCGGGGTGTGCAGTTGTGCGCAGGGCGTGTGATTTTGTTTATGATTTGTTCACGCCTTCATTCTAAATATGTGGGACGACAAGTATCCTTGGGCGCGCGGTAGACATGAAGGCGATGGACGCAATCTATTTAGCAGTTGCAATAACTGGATTGATCCGGAGCTTTTGGGCTTGCGTGATGTTCCGGCCTGGCGGGACGGCTAGGCCTGATTGCTGTCTGCTGCACCGGGCCCTGCTTGGGCTTACCTTGGATGAGAAACGCGTCATTCGGAGCCTATATCGTGCGATATTTGCGCGCTATGGCCCCCTTGCCCCCGCCCCCCAATCGCGGCCATACTCCCCCATCCACTCTGTGACAGGGAGTTCACATATGAAGATTGCTGCTGCCCTTGCGGGCCTTGCTTTGAGCTTTTCTGCAGCTTTTGCGGGCGATTTGCCCGATCTGGGCGGCAAAGAGATCACCATAGTGACCGAGAATGCTTATCCGCCGTTGCAGTTTGTCGACAAATCGGGCGCGGCGGTGGGTTGGGAATATGACGCAGTGGCGGAACTTGCCAAGCGGCTGAATTTCACGGTGAAATACGCCAATATCTCTTGGGAGGCGATGATTCCGGCGGTGTCGGAGGGGCAGTTCGACATGGGCATGACCGGCATCACCATTAAGGAGGATCGCAAAGAGAAGGTCGATTTCTCGGAGCCTTACATGCGGTCGGAAAGCATGATGTTGGTGCGCGGCGATGAGGCGCGGTTCACCGATGCGCCGACATTTGCCACCAATGCCGATCTGCTGGTCGGCGCGCAGGCGGGGACAACGCCGTTCTACACGGCGGTGTATTCGGTGCTGGATGGCAATGAGGCGAACCCGCGGATCAAGCTGTTTGAGACCTTTGGCGCCAGTGTTGAGGCGTTGAAATCGGGCGATGTTGATACGGTTCTCAGCGATATGACGGCGGGCAAGGGCTATGTCGATGCCTCTAACGGCGGGCTGAAGCTGGTGGGTACACCGCTGGGGTCGGAAGATTTCGGCTTTATTTTTCCGAAAGATTCAGACTGGGAAGCGCCGATCAATGCCGGGATTGCGGCGTTGAAGGCGGATGGCACGTTTGAGGCGCTGAACAAGAAGTGGTTTTTGGATTACAAGGCGGAGTGATGGAAGCGGCCCCGATGTAGCGTCGGGGCCATTCGGATGAAGGCTTTGAAAGATCAGGATTTTCCGTGGTGGCTGGTGGCGCTTGGCGGCATCGGGGCGCTGCTGTTTTATCAGGTTTGGGCGAGTGAGGTTTACTCCTCGGCGATGCGGTTGCTGGCCAAGGGGATTTGGCTGACGACTTTTGTGACCGTGGTGGCCTATGCGATGGCCTGCGTTTTGGGGCTTTTGTTGGCGATGGCGGGGCTGTCGCGATTTCGCGCGATCCGACAAGTGGCGCGGTTTTACATCGAGGTCGTGCGCGGGGTGCCGATCATGGTGCTGCTTTTGTATGTGGCCTTTGTGGCGGCTCCGGCGGCAATTTATGGCTGGAACTGGCTGACGGCGCATTTGGGGCTGGAGCCGGTGAAGACGCGGGATTTTCCGCTACTGTGGCGGGCGATTATCGCGCTGACCTTGGCCTATTCGGCATTCTTGGCGGAAGTGTTCCGGGCTGGGTTGCAGGCAGTGGACAAAGGACAGATCGAGGCGGCGCAGGCGCTGGGCCTGTCGGGCTGGCAGCGGTTTCGCCATGTGGTGTTTCCGCAGGCGTTTCGGATGATCCTGCCGCCTTTGGGCAATGATTTTGTGGCGATGGTGAAAGACAGCTCTTTGGTGTCGGTATTGGGGGTGGCGGATATCACGCAACTGGGCAAGGTGACGGCGGCGGGGAATTTCCGGTATTTTGAGACCTATAATCTGGTGGCGCTTCTGTATCTGACGATGACGGTGGGGTTGTCTTTGGTGTTGCGCCGGATTGAGGCGCGGTTGAAGGCGCGCGATCAGCGGTAGGTGGCGTGATCTGATTGCGCGCGTGCCGCGCAAGTCGCTTGAGCGCTTACGCGCGGTGGGCGCCTTGTGCGCAGGTTGGATTGGGATTGAGCTGTTGCGTTTGACGCCTCTGGCGGACGCTCTGCGCGGAGTATTTCAAAAAGAGCAACTCGGAGGGTGGACCTTATAAGGTGCGGTGCCTAGCTTTGGCGCAAAGGAGATTTACGATGAATGTTTTACTGGGCGCTTGGGACGGAGAATTTGGGCTACCGCCATTTGCGGCGATTTCGGACGCGGATTTTGCCCCGGCCTTTGACGCTGCTTTGGTCGAGGCGCGGGCGAATATCGCGGCGATTGCCGAGCAGGCTGAGGTTACGTTTGCCAATACCATCGAGGCGATGGAGCTGGCAGAGGGGGCTTTGGACCGGGTGGGCGGGGTGTTTTACAATCTTGCGGGGGCGGATTCGACGGAGGCGCGCGAGGCATTGCAGATGGATCTGGCGCCGAAGATGTCGGCTTTTGCCTCGGAAGTGACCAACAATACCGCACTGTTTGGCCGGGTGGAGGATCTGTTTCAGCGGCGCGATGCGTTGGGGCTTTCGGTGGAGCAGCTGCGGGTTTTGACATTGTATCACCAGATGTTTGTGCGGTCTGGGGCTTTGCTGGCGGGCGCGGAGGCTGAGCGGTTGACGGCAGTGAAGTCTCGGTTGGCGGTTTTGGGCACGCAGTTCAGCCAGAACCTGTTGGCGGATGAGCGTGGCTGGTTCATGGAATTGACCGAGGCCGATCTGGAGGGGTTGCCAGAGTTCGTGGCGGCCTCGGCGCGGGCGGCGGGGATTGAAAAAGGCGCGGCTGGGCCAGTGGTGACGCTGTCGCGGTCTTTGATCGTGCCGTTTTTGCAGTTTTCTCCTCGGCGTGGGCTGCGGCAAAAGGCTTATGAGGCTTGGGGTTTGCGCGGGGCGAATGGCGGGGCTACGGACAATCGCGGCGTGGCGGCAGAGATTTTGGCGTTGCGGGCAGAGCGGGCAGTTTTGCTGGGTTATGCTAGTTTTGCCGATTACAAGCTGGAGCCGGAGATGGCGAAGACTCCTGCTGCGGTGCGGGATTTGCTGATGCGGGTTTGGCAACCTGCGAAGGTCAAGGCTTTGGAGGATGCCGCGATTTTGGAGGTGCGGCTGCATGCGGATGGCATCGCGGGGCCGCTGGAGCCGTGGGATTGGCGGTATTATTCAGAGAAGCGGCGTGCGGCGGAGCATGATTTGGATGAGGCGGTGTTGAAGCCTTATCTGGGGCTGGAGGCAATCCTCAACGCCTGCTTCGATTGTGCCAATCGATTGTTCGGGCTAGAGTTCCGCGCCTTGGACATTCCGCTTTATCATGCTGATGCAAGGGCTTGGGAGGTCACGCGCGGCGGCACACATGTCGCGGTGTTCATCGGCGATTACTTTGCGCGCGGATCAAAACGCTCGGGGGCTTGGTGTTCGGCGATGCGGTCGCAGCGCAAATTGGGCGGAGATCAGCGGCCCGTGGTGGTGAATGTCTGCAACTTTGCCAAGGGTGATCCGGCTTTGTTGTCTTATGACGATGCGCGGACGTTGTTCCATGAGTTCGGCCATGCGTTGCACCAGATGCTGTCGAATGTGACCTATGGTTTCATCAGCGGCACGTCGGTGGCGCGCGATTTTGTCGAGCTGCCGAGCCAGCTTTATGAGCATTGGATGGAAGTGCCGGAGGTGCTGGAAAAGCACGCGCGGCATTGGCAGACTGGTGCGGCGATGCCTGCCGATCTGATCAAGCGGTTGTTGGATGCGGGGACTTACGATCAGGGGTTCTCGACGGTGGAGTTTATATCCTCGGCCATGGTAGATCTGGCGTTCCACGAGGGGGCACCGCCCGCCGATCCGATGCAGAAACAGGCGGAGGTGTTGGAGGCTTTGGGCATGCCGCGTGCCATTCGGATGCGGCACGCGACGCCGCATTTCGCGCACGTGTTCTCGGGCGACGGCTATTCCAGCGGCTATTACAGCTACATGTGGTCAGAGGTGATGGACGCCGATGCGTTTGCGGCCTTTGAGGAGGCGGGGGATGCGTTTGATCCGGCCACGGCGGCGCGGTTGGAGAAATTCATCCTTTCGGCGGGCGGTTCGGAGGAACCGGATGTTTTGTATACCAAATTCCGCGGCCGGATGCCGGGAGTGGAGCCTTTGCTGAAGGGGCGTGGTTTGGTTGAGGTTGTCTAGGGGCTTTCCGCCCCTCGGCCTGCGGCCTCACCCTGAGGACATTTGGGCCGATGTGAATGGAACGGCTTTCGCATTGGCTTCACAATACCCTCGTGGCGCGCATCCGGCCATTGTGGCGGGCGCGGGTTATCGCAGCTGGCTTGGGGCTTGGCCGAATTTGGTTCGAAAGCTGCGTGACAGGGCTGAGGCCGAGGAAAAGCCGCAGCGCAGGGCGACTTCGGCCAAGGGGTGGCGGGTGTCGGTTATCATGCGGCGTGCGGCCGCGAGGCGCAGGGTGAGGGCGTAGGTCGCGGGCGGCAGGCCCAGGCTGACCTGGAAGATTTGCTCGAGGCGGCGCGGCGACAGGCCGATGGCGGTTGCAGTTTGTGCTGTGGTTTCGGGGGCGTCGAGGGTGGCTTCCATGCGGGCGATGGCGGCGCTGACGCGCGGGTCTAGGCGCGGGTCGGGCTTTGCGTGCGTCATTTGCGGTTCGTGGCCGTCGCGGGCCGTGGTGATGAAAGAGGCCGCGACTTGCAGCGCCAAAGCGGGGCCGTGGCGGGCGCGGATCAGGTGCAGCATCAGATCGCAGGCAGGTGCCGCGCCGCCTGCGGTGAAGCGGTTGCGGTCGATCACAAAGCGGTCGGGGGCGACGTCGATTTGAGGATGGGTGGCGGCGAAATCCTCAAGGTCTTCCCAATGCACGGTGGCCTTAAAGCCGTTCAGAAGGCCCGCGCGGGCCAGAACCCAAGCGCCTGCGTCGATGCCGCCGATGGCTGCGAAACGGGGGGCGGCGCGCGCGATGTCGCGGATCAGCGGTTGGGTGGCGGAGTGGGATTGTTGGAATCCGGCGATGACGATGAGGGCGTTGGCGCCTTCCGCGGCGGTCAGCGGGCCGTTGGACGGCAGTTCAATGCCGCAGGTCAGCGGAACTGGGCGGCCATCGGGGGAGACGACGCGCCACCGGTAGGCGTCATGGCCGAGGTGGCGGTTGGCAGAGCGGAGCGGGTCTAGGGTGGAGGCGACTTCGAGGATGGAGGATTGCGGCAGCACCAGCAGCGCCAAGGTAAGCGGTTCGGCGCGGGGGGCGAAGATGGATGTGTTGATTTTTGCGGGTTTTGTCATATTTATTGCGTAAATCGTCAAGCGTGGCGTTGCAAGCTGGTTATGGTGTGGGCAATCGAATTGGAGGATTCCCATGCCCTTGGCCATGAACCGCGAAGTTTTCATCACCGCTGCCATCACCGGATCGGGCGGCACGCAGGACCGCAGCCCGCATGTGCCGCGCAGCCCTGAGCAGATTGCGAAATCGGCGATTGATGCGGCGAAGGCTGGGGCGGCGGTGGTGCATTGCCATGTGCGTGATCCTGAGACGGGCAAGCCGAGCCGCGATTTGACGCTTTACCGCGAAGTGACCGAGCGGATTCGCGATTCCGGCACCGATGTGGTGCTGAACCTGACGGCCGGTATGGGCGGCGACCTGCTGTTTGATGGAACCGAGAAGATGAACCAGATGGCGGGCCATTCGGATATGGTGGGTGCCACCGCGCGGGTGGCGCATGTGGTGGAATGTCGGCCCGAGATTTGCACGCTCGACTGTGGCACGATGAACTTCAATGAGGCCGATTATGTGATGGTCAACACCCCCGGCATGTTGCGGGATATGGCCAAGCGGATGACGGCGGCGGGCGTGCGGATTGAGATTGAGGCGTTTGACACCGGGCATCTGTGGCTGGCGAAAGAGCTTGCGCGCGAAGGCGTGATCCCGGCGCCGACCTTGGTGCAGTTGTGCATGGGCGTGCCGTGGGGCGCGCCGGACGATCTGAACACCTTCCTTGCCATGGTCAACAACGTCCCCGCCGATTGGCATTGGAGCGCCTTTGCGATTGGCCGCAATCAGATGCCCTATGTCGCGGCCTCGGTTCTGGCAGGCGGCAATGTGCGGGTCGGGTTGGAGGATAACCTGTGGCTGGATAAGGGCGTGCTGGCGAACAATGCGCAACTGGTGGAGCGGGCGGTGACGATCATCTCGAACCTTGGGGCTCGGGTGATTACGCCTGCGGAAGTGCGGGCGAAGCTGAAGCTGGAGAAGCGCGCGCCGTTGGCGAAATGAGGGTGGTCGGGTCCAAGGTTAAACTGTGGATGGTTGGCGCTGGCGTCGCAGTGGCGGTGTTGGCTGCTTGCGTTCCGATTGTGCATTGGGTGACTCCGAAGGGGCAACCCTTGACCGACGCGAGATGCGAAGATCATGTTCCTTCGAAAGACGGCGGGCCTGACGTGTGCAATTTTCGGACGACCAAAGATACTCCGAAGGATGCAGCAAGTTGCGAAGCTGACGGCGGGTATTTGCAGAGTTCAGTATTTGCTATGAATGATCCCCCTTTGTGCGTTTTTCCAAATGCGGACGATGGGAAGCACTGCACTAAGTCCACGGATTGTGAGGGAACTTGCGATGCCAAAACCCGCACCTGCCGGGACTCAAAGTTGTGGCAACCCTATCTGGACGAACAAGGCAACGAAACTCCCGGCATGGTTGAGTGATCAAATTTGAGAATTGGGGAAGATGCTAAGATGACGAAAAAAGCAGCGATCATTGGTGGTGGGGTTATTGGCGGCGGGTGGGCGGCTCGGTTTTTGCTCAACGGCTGGAATGTGTCGGTGTTCGATCCCGATCCGCAGGCAGAGCGCAAGATCAGCGAAGTGATGGCGAATGCGCGGGCGTCGCTGCCTGCGCTGAGTGATATTCCGATGCCGAAGGAGGGGGTGTTGTCCTTCGCGCAGACCATCACCGAAGCCGTCGAAGGCGCGCATTACATTCAGGAATCGGTGTCGGAACGGCTGGATTTGAAGCATCGGGTCTTTGCACAGATCCAACAATCGGCAGAATTGGGTACGCCGATCGGGTCTTCGACCTCTGGCTTCAAACCGTCCGAGTTGCAGGAAAATGCCGCCAATCCGGGCACCATTTTTGTCGCCCATCCGTTCAACCCGGTCTACCTTCTCCCGCTGGCCGAAGTGGTGCCGTCGCCGAAATCTGATCCGGCGGTGATTGAGAAAGCCAAGCTGATCCTGAAAGAGATCGGCATGTTCCCGCTGCATATCAAAAAGGAAATCGACGCCCACATCGCCGACCGTTTCCTGGAAGCGGTGTGGCGCGAGGCGTTGTGGCTGGTGAAGGACGGCGTGGCGACCACGGAAGAAATTGACGAGTCGATCCGCATGGGCTTTGGTCTGCGCTGGGGCCAGATGGGGCTGTTTGAAACCTATCGCGTCGCGGGTGGCGAGGCGGGCATGAAGCATTTCATGGCGCAGTTTGGGCCATATCTGACCGCCCCTTGGACCAAGCTGACCGACGTGCCAGAGTTCAACGACGAGCTGGTCGATCTAATCGCAGGCCAGTCGGATGCGCAATCTGGGCATCACACCATCCGCGAGTTGGAGCGTATTCGCGACAGCAACCTGATCGGTTTCCTGCGCGCGTTGAAGGATCGCAATTGGGGCGCGGGCAAGGTTCTGCGCGAGCATGACGAAGCCCGCGCGGTGGCCTTCCATGCCGAAGTGGACAGCGCGCCGAAGGATGCTCCGCTGGTCATGGCGCAGATGCAGGTGCTGCCGGGCTGGATCGACTACAACGGCCATATGACCGAAAGCCGCTATTATTTTGCCAATTCGGAAACCGTCGATGCCTTCCTGCGGCTGATCGGGGCCGGGATGGACTATGTAGCGGCGGGCAATTCGTTCTATTCGGCGGAAACCCACATCCGGCATCTGGGTGAGGCGAAGCTGGGCGATAAGCTGACCGGGACATTGCAGCTCATCAGCGCGGATGAGAAGCGGTTCCGCAGCTTCGTGCGGATCCTGAAGGGTGAAGAATGCGTCGCCACGATTGAGCAGTTGTGCCTGCATGTAAATATGGCTTCGGGTAAATCGGCGCCTGCTGGGCCGCAGGTTTGGGCCAAGCTGAAGTCGATTGCAGACGCGCAAGCCGGGTTGCCGCTGCCGGAAGGTGCGGGCCGGGCTGTGGGGCAGAAGAAATGAAAACCGTTCTGATCACGGCTGGCGCGAATGGCATTGGTCTGGTGATGGCGAAAGCCTTTGCCGGGGCGGGCTATCGCGTCTGGGTGACGGATGTGGATGTGGCGATGGTGGCGGCATTGCCGCCGGGGATTCGCGGCTCGGTCTGCGATGCCAGTCTTGAGCCGGGTATGCAGGCGTTGTTTACCCAGATCGCGGCGGATTGGGGCGGGCTGGATGTGCTCTGCGCCAATGCTGGCATCAAGGGGCCGACGGCGGCGATTGAAGATATGGATTTGGCGGCGTGGCATCAGTGTCTGGCCGTCAATCTTGATGGCGCGATGCTGGCGGCAAAACATGCGGCGCGGCTGATGAAACCGGCGGGCAAGGGTGTGATGATCTTCATGTCGTCCACCGCTGGGCTTTATGGCAACCCGTTCCGCGCGCCCTACGTGGCGGCTAAATGGGGCGTGATTGGCCTGATGAAAACAGTCGCCATGGAACTTGGGCCGCATGGCATCCGCGCCAATGCGATCTGCCCCGGTTCGGTCAACGGCCCGCGCATTGATCGGGTGATTGAGGCCGAGGCGGTGGCCAAGGGCATGACGCCCGATGCAGTGCGGCAAGGCTATGCTTCTGGCACCGCGCTGAAACGGCTGACCGACCCCGAAGATGTGGCGGCGATGGCGCTTTATTTGGCCTCTGACGGCGCGCGCATGATTTCGGGCCAGGCCCTGGCCGTCGATGGCATGACCTACAACGTTGATCCGTAAGGAAAAGAAATGAATTTCGGCCTGTCTGAAGAACAACAGATGATCATCGAGACCACCCGCGCTTTTGTGGAGAACGAGTTGTTCCCGCATGAGGCAGAGGTCGAGCGCACTGGCGTGCTGCGGCATGATCTGATGAAGGAAATCTCGAAAAAGGCCGTTGAGGCCGGGCTTTATGCGGCGAACATGCCCGAGGATGTCGGCGGCGCGGGGCTGGATACGCTGACGTGGTTGCTTTACGAAAAGGAACTTGGCAAGGCGAACTATGCTTTGCACTGGAACTGCGTGGCGCGGCCGTCCAACATCCTTCTGGCATGCACGCCCGAGCAGCGTGAGAAATATCTGTTCCCCTGCATCCGCGCCGAAAAGCACGACTGTCAGGCGATGACGGAACCCGGCTCGGGCTCGGATTTGCGCTCGATGAAGGCGTTCGCGAAGGCCGATGGCAGCGATTATGTGCTGAACGGCACCAAGCATTTCATCAGCCATGCTGACGTCGCCGATTTCGCGATTGTCTGGGTGGCGACGGGCGAGGAAGATACCCCGCGCGGCAAGAAAAAGCTGATCACGGCGTTTCTGGTCGACAAAGGCACGCCGGGATTCACCGTGCGCGAGGGCTATCGCAACGTGTCGCACCGCGGCTACAACAACATGATTCTTGAGTTTGATGACTGCCGTTTGCCTGCCAGCCAGATTTTGGGCGAAGTGCATAAAGGCTTTGAAGTGGCGGGCAAATGGCTGGGCGCAACCAGGCTGCAAGTGGCTTCGACCTGCCTGGGCCGGGCCGAGCGCGCTTTGGGCCATGCGATTTCTTATGCGGCAGAGCGCAAGCAATTTGGCCAGCAGATTGGCAAATTCCAAGGCATAAGCTTCAAGCTGGCCGATATGTCGATGGAGTTGAAAGCGGCGGAATTGCTGACGCGCGAGGCGGCGTGGAAATATGATCAGGGCACCGTGACCGAAGCCGATATGTCGATGGCGAAGCTGAAAGCCAGCGAAGTGCTGGCGATGATTGCCGATGAGGCGATACAGATTCACGGCGGTATGGGCTTGATGGACGAGCTGCCGCTGGAGCGCATCTGGCGTGATGCGCGGGTGGAGCGTATCTGGGAAGGCACGTCGGAAATCCAGCGTCATATCATCAGCCGTGAATTGCTGCGGCCGCATGGCGCCTAGCGAGAGGCCAAAACTATGAGCGAAATCAAGCGCCCGGTGATCTCCCTGAGCTATTGCACGCAATGCAACTGGCTGTTGCGCACGGCTTGGATGGCGCAGGAATTGCTGTCGACGTTTGGGCAGGACATCGCCTCGGTCTCGCTGATCCCGGCGACGGGTGGGCTGTTTCAGATCACGTTGGACGGCGAAGTGATCTGGGATCGCAAGGAAAAGGGCGGCTTTCCTGATGTGAAAGTGCTGAAACAAATGGTGCGGGATCGGGTGTGGCCAGAGCGGGATCTGGGCCATATCGACCGCGCAGGTAAGACCGAAGGATAGTGAATGGCCAATCTTGACCGCCTGCTGCGACCGCGCAGCATTGCCGTGCTGGGCGCGGGTTGGGCGCTGAATGTGATCGAGCAATGCCGCAAGATGGGCTTTGCGGGCGAGATTTGGCCAGTACATCCGACCAAGGCCGAGATTGGCGGCTTGCGCGCCTACGCCAGCCTTGCCGATCTGCCGCAAGCGCCGGATGCCACGTTTATCGGGGTGAACCGGTTCGCGACCATTGAGGTTGTGGCGGAACTGGCGGCGATGGGCGCGGGTGGGGCGATTTGCTTTGCCTCGGGTTGGACCGAAGCGGGCGAGCCGGAGTTGCAGGCGCGGTTGATTGCAGCGGCGGGCGATATGCCAATCCTTGGGCCGAATTGCTATGGGGTGATCAATTATCTTGATGGTGCGCTGCTGTGGCCGGATCAGCATGGCGGGATTCCGGTGGCGAAAGGCGTGGCTTTGGTCAGCCAATCCTCGAACATCGTGATCAACCTGGGGATGCAGAAGAGGGCGCTTCCGGTGGCTTATGTTGCCTGTCTGGGCAATGCGGCGGTGGTGGGCTTGGCCGATCTGGCGGGGGCTTTGCTGGACGATCCGCGCGTCACTGCCTTGGGGATGTATATTGAGGGCATCGACGACGCGGTTGCTTTCGCGGCGTTGGCGGAACGCGCGCGGGCGATGGGCAAGGGCGTGGTCTGCATCAAATCCGGCAAGACCGAGCTGAGCCGGACGGCGGCGGCGTCGCATACCGCATCATTGGCGGGGGGTGGGGCGGCGTCTTCGGCGTTTTTGCGCCAGATCGGGGTGGCGGAGGTCAACACGCCTTCAGAACTGATCGAGACGTTGAAGATTTTCCATGTCCATGGGCCGCAGATTGGGCCGCGGATATGCTCGCTGTCGTGTTCGGGCGGTGAGGCCGGGTTGGTGGCGGATTTGGCGGCACCTTATGGCATTGATTTCCCGCCAGTGCCTCAGGCGACGCATGATCGGCTGTTTGAAGTGTTGGGGGCGATCCCGACGATCTCTAACCCGCTGGATTACCACACCTTCATTTGGGGCGATGGGCCGAAGACCACCGAAGTGTTCACCGCGATGCTAGAGGCTTACGACGCGGGGCTTTACATCATTGACCCGCCGAGGAATGATCGATGCGATCCGGCTGGGTATCAACCTGCGTTGGACGCGATCGTTTCGGCGCAGAAAACCAGCGGCAAGATTGCTTTGCCCGTCGCCTCGATGCCGGAGAATTTTGATGAGCGCCAAGCGATTGCGCTGATGGATCAGGGGGTTGTGACCTTGATGGGGTTGGAGACGGCTTTGGCTGCGGTGAAAGCGGCGCAGGTGGCACCGGGGGTTTCGGGGTGGCGGCCTGCGGTAGCAATGGTACCGCGCGACAGCCGGATGTTGTCTGAGGCCGAGGGTAAGGCGTTGCTGGCACAGGCGGGTGTTGCGGTGCCGCGCGCCGTCAGCGGGACTTTTGCCGAAGTGGCCGCGGGGGCGGCGGGGTTAACCCCGCCCTACGCGCTGAAGGGCCTCGGGTTCGCGCACAAGACCGAAGCTGGCGCGGTGCGGTTGGGGCTTGCCTCGCTGCAAGGGCAGGCCGAGATGCCGGGGGCTGTGGGCTACCTGGTGGAAGAAATGGTCACCGGGGCGGTGGCGGAAATCCTGCTTGGGCTGCGGCGCGATCCGATTTATGGCGTGAGTCTGACGCTGGGGATGGGCGGGGTGACGGCGGAAGTGCTGGCCGATACCGTGACGATGATCTTGCCAGTGACGGAAGCGCAAGTGTTGCAGGCGATGCGGGGGTTGCGGTTGTGGCCGCTGCTGGATGGGTATCGGGGGCGGGCGCGCGCCGACATGCAGGCGGTTGCCAAGATTGCCGTCGCCTTGGGCGATCTGATGCTGACCGATGCCAGCCTTGAGGAAATTGAAATTAACCCGATCCTCGTGCGGCCCGAAGGGGCGGTTGCGGTGGATGCATTGGTAAGGATGGCTTGAGATGGAAATGCGAACCGAAGGCCCGATCAAAACCCGCCGCGAGGGGGCTATACTGGAGGTCACGCTCGACAGCCCGAAAGCCAATGCGATCAGCCTGAAAACCAGCCGGGTGATGGGGCAGGTGTTTCGGGATTTCCGCGACGATGACTCGCTAAGGGTGTGTATTCTGCGCGCGGCGGGGGAGAAATTCTTCTGCCCAGGTTGGGATTTGAAGGCGGCGGCGGATGGCGATGCGGTGGATGGCGATTACGGCGTCGGCGGCTTTGGCGGCTTGCAGGAATTGCCGAACCTGAACAAGCCGGTGATTGCGGCGGTAAACGGGATTTGCTGCGGTGGCGGGCTGGAACTGGCTTTGAGCGCCGATCTGATCCTGTGTTCGGCGAACGCAACCTTCGCCTTGCCGGAAATCCGGTCTGGCACGGTGGCCGATGCCGCCAGCATCAAACTGCCCAAGCGCATCCCTTATCATGTGGCGATGGACCTGCTTTTGACCGGACGCTGGTTCGATGCCGAGGAGGCTTTGCGCTGGGGTATCGTGAAAGAGATCACCACGTCCGTAGACCTGCTGCCCAAGGCTTGGGATCTGGCGCGATTGTTGGAATCTGGCCCGCCGCTGGTCTATGCTGCGATCAAAGAAGTGGTGCGCGAGGCCGAGAATATGCGCTTCCAAGACGCGTTGAACCGGGTGTCCAAGCGTCTGCTGCCGACGGTGGATAAGCTCTATTCATCCGAGGATCAGTTGGAGGGTGCGCGCGCCTTTGCTGAGAAGCGCGATCCGGTGTGGAAAGGCAAGTAACCCCTACATATCGGCGAAATCCGCGTCTTCATTGAATGGGCGGATTTCGATCTCGGTTGGCGGGTAATCCCCCCCGAAAGTAAGGGGCTGCATAAGTAGAATTTTCTCGGTAATATGAACGAGGAGATTCCGAATGAAGACAAGCAGATACACTGAGGCGCAGATCCTCGCGATCCTGCGTCAGGCTGAAGGCGG
>NZ_JAUSBA010000011.1 GCF_030652235.1 Cypionkella sp. | reverse complement strand
AACCCTGACCTTCCACAACACGGCTTCCAGAAACAGCCGGTTGTCCTTCGCCGTCACCCCGCGCGACCGCGAAGAGCCCGGCAAAAGGGGTTCGAGTATCTGCCAGCTCCGGTCAGAAATGACAAAACGCTCAGCCCGCATTCATGCCTCCTCAAAAGGAAGCTTGAATCACAATATCCAGACCATGGGAACCCCAAATGTCCACAGCCCCTAGGTGATCAGATTGGTCCTTCAATCATGCAAAGCTACCGTTCCGTAGCACAAAAGATCTAGAGATGGAAATAAGGTCAAAACGGTCGTTTCTGCCTAAAATGCATCGGGGACCGTAGATGCGAAAACATGCTTGGGCACAAACCCTTGGCAAATACTTTGCCGGTTTTGTCAGGTTTTGGGATTTCCTCTGACGTCGACTTTAGGGCACCTCGATTTTTGCGCGTTTTCGGCGCCGCAGCTCGGTGCGACCGGCTTGAATTTTGCAGGGGACTGCCTATAAGCGGGCTGGCGGGCGGTTTTGTGTCTGCCGTGCAGCCTTCCGGCCGCGATCCGTGCCGCTTCGCGGCATCATCTGCCTGTTCGTTTGACAGCTTTTCATTCCGAGCATCTGCGCAATGACAACCAGCCTCCATCTCAATCTGGCCCAATGCCTACACCGCCGTCAGGACGGACACAATTTTTAGAGGTGCCCTTTAGCAGCATTGTGAAGAATTGGCAGTGAGGGCTCTTCGCTGCGCTGCGGTAGTGCAGAGTAAATCCCAGTTTCAGCGTTGGCTGAATGTCGGCTTCCAACGTTTCGGTATGAGTAGCTCGTGCCCGTAGCGGACGCCCGCTTACCGCCCTTAACGCCCGGAATAGCGCACTGAGCCGGCCGTCACGCATGTGGCCCTAGTTCAGGGAGGCAGGCCACATCATTTTCCTTCGACCCGAGACCAAAAGCCGGACTTGCGGCCATGGTCCCGGCGCAAGCGGGCGACATAGTTCGCATGAGGTTCGGCCGTCCCGAAGTCCTCGATCTGGCTGGCCAGCGCTTCACACTCCGCAAGGTGCCGTGCTGCATGCTGATAGCGGCTCGATCTTCCGGCGTTCAGCGTGAAGTCGATCATCGCCCGCAATGCCAGCGAGGCGGCCAGCGGATAGCGCGCCGACAGGGCCTCGGCGGCCGGGGTCAGGATTTCGTAGCGATCACCGTCCAACTCGTCGAACCGTTGCTGCACCAGCTGCGCTGCCCGGTCGAGTGCGGGCCAGTGGATCAGGAAATGCAGCGCAGAAAGGGGTTCAGGGTAGGCAACGGCATGGGCCATCGCCAGCTCCTCGGCCTCGACATCGTCGAAATCCGCGAGGCGCTTCAGATAGGCGCGCAGATGATCCGCGGCGAGGCTGCGGTGATAGCACTCCAAGCGGAACGACTGCACCTCGTCCGTCCGGCCGAGCGCTTCCAGCACATCCAGCCGGGCAGCCTGCCATTCCTCGGGCACCCAAGCGCGATCACGGAACTCGGCTCGATCCAGAAACCCCAACGCGTCCCCTGCCCGGCCAGCGGCCAGCAACCTGTTTGCGATTTCGGCAGCGATCTTTGGCACCTTGCGCGTGGCGGGATCGTATTGGGCGATGAAGGCATCCACGTCGCCCATGGCATCGGCAATGTCCTTCAACGCCATCCGCACCAAGCTTTGCCGGGCGCGCTCTTCCATCTGATGCGCATAGGTGGCGCCGCCGCTGCCATAGCCCACCGCCTCCCATTGACCCTTCGGCGGCACGGGAACCGGGGTCGCCGCCAGCGCCTCGATCCGCGCCTTGAGATGGGCGAGCCCCTCGGCCCCCAGTGCCGGGCTAAGGATGGCGATGAGGCCGTCATATTGGCCGTAGCCATTGTCGCGCAAAGCCTCGATCACTGCATCGGCCAGCGCCTCGGGAAGCGTTCCGGCTGCAAGTGCGATCTCGCCCAGCAGCGCGCAGGCATCGTGAAACACACCAATGACGATGCCGCTGCTGTCGTCGCAGCGGTCGAACAGGGGCGTGGCAACCTGCATGAAGCGCCAGGTCAGCGCCAGCGCCTCGGTCGCATCAGCCGGTGCGATCTGTTCGCGGATCGCCCGAAGCTGGATTTCCAGATCAGTGACCAGCGGCTTGCGGTTCTGCCAGTTCACGAAACTGCGCGCCCGCGCAATGCTGGTCAGTCGTTTGGCCACCTCGCGCCCCGCCTCTTTCGGGCTCTGCGCCCCGGCCAGTTCCAGCCGCAAGCGCCGCTTCGCCACCGCAGAGCCGGTGCTGATTTCGATCAGCAGTTCCGCCAGACGCATTGCGCCCAGAGTTTCGAGGTTCTTTGCATTCAGGGTTGTCTTCGATGCCATTGGAAATCCGTATCAATTTTGAGCCACCTTAGCAGCGGTCAGAGGCGAGCGAAACGCCGACACTGATTCGACACCAAGACCGGTATTGCGTCCTTCCCAGCAAGTTCAGCCGCCCCAATGCCTACGCAGATTTTCCTTTTATTGCGCAATTTCAATGTGTTCGTTGACTGTTCCCAGATGATCCCCACAGTAGGGGTCAACCACGATCATCGCGCAGGATCGCCCATGCCCAAACTGACCAAACGCACCATCGACGCCACCGAGCCGCAGGCAACGGAATTCTTCCTCTGGGACGAAGGCATCCCCGGCTTTGGGCTGCGCGTGATGCCAAGCGGGCGAAAAAGCTTCGTTGTGCAGTTCCGCGCCGGGCGGCGTGCCCGGCGGATGAGTCTCGGGCCCAGCACGGTCCTGACCTGCGATCAGGCACGCACCCGGGCGATCACCATCATCGCCGCCGTCAAGAACGGCGAAGATCCTGCAGCCGATCGTGCGGCAAAACGCAATGCCGCCACGGTCAACGATCTGGCTGACCGTTTTGACAAAGAGCATATCGCTGTGCGTCTGAAGGCGAGCACGGCAAAGAAATATCGCGGCAACCTCAGACGCCTCATCCTGCCCGCCTTGGGGCGTCTGGCTGTACCGGAAATCACCCGCGCGGATGTGGCGAAGTTTCACCATGATCTGCGGCACATCCCCTATCAGGCAAACCGCTGCATCGAGGTGGTTTCCAAGATGTTCGTACTGGCCGAGATGTGGGGGCTGCGGCCCGACGGGTCGAACCCGCGCAAACACATCCGGAAGTACCCCGAGGAAAAACGCGAACGGTTCCTTAGCGCCGCCGAGCTGCGCCGGATCGGCGAAGTGCTGCGAGAAATGGAAAGCGAGCGCATCGAACTGTCATCCGCCATTTTGGCGGCGCGGCTGCTGATCCTGACCGGGTGCCGCCTCGGCGAAATCATGACGCTGAAATGGAACTACGTCGATTTTGACGAGTGCGCCCTTCGCCTGCCCGATTCCAAGACCGGCAAGAAAGTCATGCATGTCGGCACGCCCGCGGTTGAATACCTGCATGACGCCCCGCGCATCGACGGAAATCCTTGGGTCATCACCGGCACCCTGCCCGGCAAGCCGCTCAGCGACTTGCAGCCGTTCTGGCAGCGCGTCCGCAATCGTGCCGGGATCAAGTATCTCCGGATCCACGACCTGCGCCACACGTTTGCATCGACAGCTGTCGCATCCGGCCAGGTGCTGCCCATGATCGGCAAGTTGCTTGGCCATACGCAGGTGCAGACCACGGCGCGCTACGCCCACCTCGCGGCAGAACCAGTCAGGAGTGCAGCGAATTCTGTGGCGACATCGCTGCGCGAGGCGCTCGGTTAGGTCTGCCGGAGGGAAGGCGACTGACGTCGAACCTTCTCTGGGCCAGAATGCGTTGACCTGAAAAGTTGGAAACAAAGCAAGCGCGTTTCTTGCGGATTTTGTCGGCAAGTATTGGGCCAAACCTGTTCCATCAGAGCCGCATAACTTCGTGGCTGATCTCGATGCCGCGTTCGGAGAGCAGGTCCCCGGCAATCCTCAAGAAAAACGGGTCGCGGCTATACAATATTCGGATCATTTCAGGACTGGTCCCAAACGACGTGATCCCAGAACCATGGACCGATTTCCGGCTGTTTCGACCTACACTTTGCCCCTTCTGATCGGTTTCGATCTTGCAGAAGCAGATGAGGCGGGCGGCTTCCACGCGACAAAGTGCTGTCCACTATCGCGTGCGACGAAATTGCAGCAGCGACTCGGCGCGGTTCTGCGCTGTCGTCAGGGCCTCGCGGGTGGTCTTGGTGCCGGCCAGCATGTCGTGGATCTCTTCGCCGGCGATGGCGATGAGGTCGGCGATGCCGGGAACCGGAGGGCGTGGCCACATCCGCAGATACCCCCGCCGCGCCATGTCATCCACGGCCGAGATCAGCGGCGACAAGGCCGCCACCTCGGGATCGCGGCTGACGCTGGTCCTGGGACTGGCGAGGCTGCCGTTGGCGAGGTAGAGTTTCGCCGCCGAGGCGGTGGTGAACGTTTGCAATGCGCGCCAGACCTCGCCAATGCGGTTGGCCGCGATGTTGGCCGGGATGGCCAGCGAATAGCCTCCCATCGGCACGATCGGCCGTCCACCGGGGCCGGTCGGATGCGGTGCGTAACCGGTGGTGCGGTGCGCAGGCGAGGCAGGGTCAGTCTCGTGGATCGGTGCCAGGATTGAGTGAGAATACGCCATCGCCGCCCGCCCCTGCGCGTAGGTGCGGGCGCGGTCGTACCAGGTCATCTGCAGAATTCCGGGCGGCGAGACGGCTAAAAGATCCAGTAAATACTCCGCCGTTTGTCGTGCCGCGTCTGACTGGAACATCGGCCGCATATTCTCGGGCGCGATGCGCTCGGCGTCAAAGCCGTCGGGTATGGGTCTCAGGTCGATGATGGGCTGCCCGAAGGCGCTCATGATCATCATGAAAGTGTGGCCAAGTGAGGTTCCGCGACCGCCGTTCCAACCGATGCCGGCAAGGCCTGCCCTGGGATTGTGCAACGCGCGCGCAACGGCCAGCGTCTGTTCCACCGTTCGGGGTGGCTCCAGCCCGGCGGCGGCCAACAGGTCGGTGCGGTAGACCAGGATCTCGCCGGAAACCATGATGGGGACGCCGAACTGCACGCCCTGCCAAGCCGAGCTGGCCAGCGCGTCGGGATAGATGTCGGACTGATCAAAGCCGGATTCGGCGATCAGCGCATCGAGCGGCAGAAGGCGGCCCGCTTCGGCCATCTCTCCGAACCACGGCAGGTCGACGGCGACGATGTCATACAGCGACACCGCCCTTTGCGCGTTGACGATCAATTCATCTCGCAACCGGTCGATGGAATGGGCCCGGCTTTCGATGCTGGTTCCCATGATCATCTCGAACTGCCGCTTGAGATTCAGCATCGCCATGAACGTGGGATCGGCATGGACAAGGACCCGCAGGCCGCGCCCAAGGCTCAGCTTGGTTTCCAGAACCGCCGGCGGGGGCAGCACCGCCGGCGGCGCCGTCCGGCGTGGCCTCGGCGGAGCCTCCTTGCGCAGGGTGCCGCGCATGAGCACATCGCCGCGATAGGCAAATTGGCGCCAGCGTGCAAGCAGCCCCGCCGAGGGGTGCAGCGACTGCGACCGCCCCGAGGCAGTCCGGGCACGCCGCACAATCAATCCGCGCTCAAGCAGGTCTTCAATGGTCCGAAGCGCCGTCCCATAACTCAGACCCGACGCAGCGGCGAGCGAAGAGCTCGTCACCAGATGGCCGTCAAAATGGCTGGCAATCAGATGCAGGATCATGCGCATCTCACGCTGGCTGCCGGTGGGACCAAGCAGTGTTTCGGCCTCATCATAGATGTGGGCGACGAAATCGACGAAGCGAACCTGTTCGTCGCGGATCGCCTTCTGGTCGGCCGACGGCCTGTCGCCGCGCTCGTAGGGGCCCTCTGGTCGTTCATCCGCAGTGCGACGGCGGCTTGATCTGTTCGGTTCGATCATCGTGGCGCCCTTTACACCTTTGGCGACGGGACCCGGCCTGTCCGACCGGCTTGGTGCTTTTGTCCTACCCGAAAGCAGGGGCCCCGGTCCATATGTCCGTTTTGGACGCCCACCCATACAATGTCCAGATTGGACAACTTAGCTGGTTCCGGCCGTTGCTGCGCCGCCTATCGTCCACTTGTGCCCGAGGGTGATTCTCGGGGGTCCACCAAGGCGGGCGTGGTCTATCCGCCACGTCGGTGGTTCGTCTGTCGCGAAGAATGTCTTGGGAGGGCATGATGAAACTTGCATTCAACACTTGGGTCTACTCCGGCTTTCCCGTCTGGGTGCCATCGTATCCGCTGGAAGAGGTCATCAAGCGCCTCGCCCGGATCGGATATGACGGGATCGAGATCGGGGCAGCGGCTCCACATGCCTTCCCTGATTATCTCAGCGCTGAGCGCCGTCATGAAATACGCCGTGTGCTTGACGGCGAAGGGATCAAGGTGTCGAGCATGCTGCCCGCGCCTGGTGGCGGTGCTGGCTATAACGTCGCTTCCCCGGACGCGCCCGAGCGCGCTGCCGCCATCGACATGTACAAGAAGGTCACCGACCTGTGCGCTGAATGGGGTTCGCCGACGCTGCTTTATGTCGCCGGTTGGCAGGTGTTCGGGACAGCGCGGCCGCAAGCGCTCGAATGGACGACAGCCGCGCTGGCCGAGGTCGCCGACCACGCCGCCGCGTCTGGCATCACCGTCGCGGTGGAGCCGACATCGGCCGACAGCAACCTGATCGACTCCTGCGATGACGTCATCGCCCTGATGGACGCGGTTGACCGCCCGAACGTGGGCGCGATGTTTGACACCTACCACACGCTTTACCGCAACGAAGTGCCGAGCGACTATGTCTACCGGCTTGGCAAGCGGCTCAAGCACGTCCACCTTTCCGACGTGAACCGCGACGCACCAGGCAGCGGAGTGGTGGACTATGTGTCGCTGATCCAGGCGCTGCGTGATGTCGGCTACGACGGCTACCTCGCGATGGAAATCGGCTTCAACCGCCGCAACGTCGAGCCCGACGACATGGCCCGGCGCGCCTTCGCCTACGTGAAATCCATTCTCTGAACAATCTTCCGTCAACCCCCGGACCGGGGCAGCGGGTCACTTCTAACTGGGAGGAACGACAATGAAACGTACCGCTTGGAGCGCGCCGCTCGTGCTCTGCATCGCCACACAGGCTACAGCCCAGGACACCGTCGTGGTGACCCAGTGGGACCAGTTCGCGCAAAGCGGCATCACCGCCGCCGGCCCTGCGATGGACGAGTTGATCGCCACCTGCAAGCCCGCGCTGAACGGTGCCGAGGTGCTGCGCACCATCGCCCCCTCAATCGGTATCCGCGACAGCTACCGCCTCGCCGTATCGGCGGGCAAGACGCCGGATCTGGCCTATACTTGGCCCGCGGCTTCGGTCTTGTCGGGCTATGCCCGGGTAGGTGCGCTGGCGCCACTTGACGATTATTACGCGCAGTACGGCTGGGATCAGGTCAACGCGTTCTACAAGGGCCGCAACTCTTACGAGGGCAAGACTTATGGCCTGCCGATGGAGCAGGACCTGATGGGGGTCTACTATAACAAGGACCTTTTCAAAGAGAATGGCCTCGCTGTGCCCACCACTTACGCCGAGTTCCAGGCGCTGGTGGAGAAGCTGAAGGCAGACGAAATCATCCCCGTGGCCTTCGGCAACCGCGACCGCTGGCCCGCGACCAACACCTTCAGCCTGATCCTGGGCCTGACCGCCGGGCGCGAGCTTGAGGAAAAGGTGTTCTTCGGCGACGAACCATGGACCAACCCGGCCTTCGTACAGGCCGCGCAGACCTTCCAGGACTGGGCAAAGGCCGACATCTTCCCGCGCGGCTTCAACGGCGTCGGTTACGACGAGGCCAATGCACTGTTCCTGTCGGGCCGGGCGGCAATGACCATCACCGGCACGTGGGTCCTGCAGGACATGATCCGGGGCGCCAAATTTGACTTGGGCGTGTTCATGCTGCCCCCCATTGCCGAGGGCGTGGCGCCCGGGACGATGTGGGGAGAGGGCTCGCAGTGGCAGCTTTCCGCCGCCGCGACGCCCGCGGTCCGCGATGCGGCCGCAGCCTACCTCGACTGCCTGGTCTCGCCCGAAAGCAGGCAAGTCTGGGTGCAGAAGGGCTATACCGTGCCCATCGGCACGACGCCCGCGGAACTGGCCGCGTGGGGCGCTGACCCCGTGGTGCAAGAGTTCTTCACCGGCGGCTTGGCTACGCCCGATGCCAACTTCTATGACCTGCACACGACCCTGCCCGAAAGCATGACGCAGGTTCTCTACCCCGAGTTGCAGCGCCTCGCCGGTGGTGAAGTCACGGCCGATGAGTTCCTGACGACGATGCAGGCCGCGTGGGTCACCGCTGGCGCAAACAACGAGCGTTGGATCCCCTGAGCCACATCAGGCGGGCCGCCCCGTGCGGCCCGCCCCGCCTGTCCACTCCGCCCGCCTCGCCCGTCCATCCTGCCCGTCCATTTCGCCTGTCTATCCTGCCCGCCCCGCCAATCCATCCCGCCTAGCTCATCTGGAAGGTTGCCCTGCGATGACCTCGCGCCCTGCTATACTCTTCCTTCTGCCGGCGTTGCTGCTTTATGCGGCCTTCGTGGTCGTGCCGATCTTGCAGGTGGTAGCCTACTCGTTTTTCTCTTGGGACAATGGCATCGCGCAGGAGTTCGTCGGCCTGGCCAACTATACGCATCTGGGATCGGACTCAGTTTTCTGGGCGGCACTCAGCCACAACGCCATCTGGGTCGTGCTGACGCTGGCCTTTCCGCTGCTGGCGGGCCTGCTGCTTGCCGCGATTCTGGCCGACCGAAGCCCGCGCACCATCCAGGTGATGAGCGCCATCTACTTCATCCCGCGCACCATTCCGCTGGTGGTCGCCGGGATCATCTGGGGCTGGATCTATAACCCGCTGTTCGGACTTCTCAACTACGGGCTCGACATGATGGGGCTCGGCAGCCTCGCCGGTGCCTGGCTTGCCGAAGAGAGCACGGCGCTGGTGTCGCTCAACGTGGTCGGCGCCTGGACGTTCTTCGGCTTCTGCGTTGTGATCTACCTTGGCGCCATCCAGTCCATCGACCCCTCGCTTTATGAGGCGGCTGAGGTTGACGGCGCGCCCTGGTGGCGGAAGTTCCGCGACATCACCGTGCCGCTCCTCAACAACTCCACGCTTTTCCTCGGCCTCTACGCCGCCATCGAGGCGATGCGCTTTTTCGACCTGATCTGGGTCACCACCCAAGGCGGCCCCGGCTACGCCACCGAAGTGCTGACCACCCATGTCTACAAAACCTTCTTCCTAGTGGGCGATTTCGGCTACGCCGCCGTCTTGTCTGTCGTCCTTCTGGTCATCGTGCTGAGCCTCAGCGCGATTGCCTTCCGACTGCTGAGGGCCAAATGAACCGCATCACCAAGCATTCCCAGACGATCATCCTGGCACTGTTCGCCCTCTACGCACTGGCGCCGGTCTACCTCGTGCTGCTGGCGTCGATGCGCAGCGAGTCCGACCTGTTCGACGGGCCCCTCAGCCTGCCCTGGCCGATCGAGACGGCAAACTATGTGCGCGTCTGGACCGAAAGCGGGTTCTCGACCTTCTTCTGGAACTCGCTGAAGATATCGGCCGCGGTGACGATCCTGGTGCTGCTGACCGCGCCGCTGGCCGGTTACGCCTTCGCCAAGATGCAGTTCCGCGGCCGCGAGGCGCTGTTCGCGCTGTTTCTCGCAGGGCTCGTGGTGCCCGCCCCGTCAGTCATCGTTGCCCTCTACGGAAATCTCCAGGCGATGGGGCTGATCGATACCCATCTCGGCGTGATCCTCCCCCAAGCCGCGCTGCTGATGCCCTTTGCGGTCTTCATGATGCGGACCGTGATGCAGGAAGTGCCTGACGAGCTGATTGAGGCCTCCACAATGGACGGCGCAACGCCGCTCTACGGCTTTTTGACGGTGGTGGTGCCGCTGGCCCGGCCGGGCCTGATGTCGCTTACGCTCATCGTTTTCCTGTTTTCGTGGCAAGAGTATCTTCTGCCGCTGGTTGTGCTGCAGACCGAGACGCTCAAGACCATCACGGTCGGCGCCGCGAGCCTGCAGGGACGCTACGGCGTTGACTATGGCGGGATCGCCGCTGCCGGACTTATCGCCTTCGCCCCGCTCGTTGTGCTGTTTCTGGCCATGCAGCGCTCGTTCGTGCGCGGCCTTTCGGCCGGAGCCGTCAAGTGACCCCCTTTAACCAAGGAGCCCTACAATGCCCAAGATGACCGCCGTCTTCCTGCCGGGCAACAAGCAGGTCGAAATTCGCGCCGTGCCCGTACCCAGCATCGGCCCTGACGAAGTTCTGGTCGAGATCAAGGCCTCTTGCATCTGCCGCAGCGATCTTAGCCTTTACTATGGCAACGCTGTAATTTCAGGCGGCGACTCGAACCAGTTCGTCTGCGGCCACGAGCCTGCGGGCATCGTGGTTCAGGTCGGCGAAGCGGTGACCGAGTTCGTGGAAGGCGACAACGTGGCGGTGTATCTGGGCGTTGGCTGCGGCGTCTGCCACCACTGCCGCACGGGGCATTTCTATCTCTGCGCCAAGTGGAAGTGCCTGGGCTTCACCATGGATGGTGGCAACGCCGAGTTCCTCAAGGTTCCGGCCCGCAATCTGCTGAAAAGCCCCAAGGGCATGTCGCACCTTGCGGCCGCGATCTCGACGGACGCATTTGGCACGCTGTTTTCGGCCTCGCGCAAGCTTGGGGTGAACGGGCTGTCGCGCATTGGCATCTGGGGCATGGGGCCGATGGGGACCGCCGGCATTCTCGCCGCCAAGGCGATGGGTGGTCGGGTTGTGGCACTTGATCCCATCGAGGAACGGCGGGCCTTTGCGCTATCGCTCGGGGCCGACCTCGCGCTTGACCCCAGCACCCCTACGGCGGCTGACCAGATCAGGGAGTTCTCCGGCGGCGAGGGGCTGACGGGCGCCATTGACTGCTCCGGCCAAAGCGTCGCCCACAACATGGCACTTGATGCTCTGGCCCCGATGGGGAAGCTGGCGCTGGTGGGCGAGGCCGCCACGACCACGATCAAGCCAAGTGAACAGCTGATCCGCAAACAGGTAACCATCTTCGGGTCCTGGTACTTCGGCATCGACGAATACGCCGACATCCTTCACCTGATCCAGACGCACCGCATCGATCTGGAGCGGCTGGCCACCCACACCTTCGCGCTGGAGGAGGCCGAGACCGCCTTCCGCATGTTCGACGCCCGCGAGACCGAGAAGGCAGTGTTCGTGCGCTGATCCGCCCGAGCCCGCCCCCATCCAGCACCAAGGAGCCCTGATGTCCGACATTAAAATCACCAACCTGCGCAAGAGCTTCGGGTCTGTGGACGTGCTCAAGGGCATCGACCTGGACATCAAATCCGGCGAGTTCGTCGTCTTCGTCGGGCCCTCGGGCTGCGGCAAGTCAACACTGCTACGGTCCATCGCCGGGCTGGAGACCGTCACCTCCGGGACCATCGCCATTGATGGGCGGGTGGTGAACGACACGCCGCCGTCAGAGCGGGGCATCGCCATGGTCTTTCAAACTTACGCGCTTTATCCGCACATGACGGTGGCACAGAACATGGCCTACGCCCTGCGCATCGCCAAGATGCCGAGGGCCGAGCGCGAGGCCGCCGTGGCCGCAGCCGCCGAGACACTCCATCTATCACCCTACCTCGCGCGAAAGCCCAAGGATCTGTCGGGCGGCCAACGCCAGCGCGTCGCCATCGGGCGGGCGATTGTGCGGAATCCGAAGGTGTTCCTGTTCGATGAGCCGCTCTCGAACCTCGACGCGGCGCTGCGCCTGAAGATGCGGATCGAAATCTCGCGCCTTGGCGAGTCACTCCCCGACACGACGATGATCTACGTCACCCATGATCAGGTCGAGGCCATGACCATGGCCGACCGCATCGTCGTCCTGAAGGACGGCGAGGTGCAGCAGGTCGGCAGACCGATGGATCTTTACAACGCGCCGCATTCGCTGTTCGTGGCGCAATTCATCGGCTCGCCGCAGATGAACATCCTAACTGGTGCCAAGGCTGCGGCTTTCCCCGCGCATTATGTGGGCGTCCGGCCCGAACACCTAGAGATCGTCGGCGGTGGCGGCGGGGCTTGGACCGGCATCGCCGTCCACTCTGAAAGCCTAGGTGCCGACAGCTTCACGTATCTCGATATCGGGGAAGAAGAATTGATGACCGTTCGCCTGCCAGGCACGGCACAGGTCGCAGCCGGCACAACCTTGTCGGTATCACCCAAGGCGCAGCACTATCATCTCTTCAATGCCTCGGGCCGAGTCGTCGCCGCCTGAAGGGCTTTGTCGCAAGGGTCAGAGCCCATTGATTGTTAATAGGTTTTCTGTCTTGCGCGGTTAAATTCACCTGGCTGGCAGGGGACTTCAGGAGCAATCCTTTCTGGCTGACTGACGCGCAGATGGCGTGACTGTGGCCGTTATTCCCCAAGCGAAACGAACCTTGCGCATCGAACGCCCACCCACCGCAAGAACAGCGACAAGCCGCATGCGCCGGTGCTGCCCCGCAGCAGGCAGGCTCTGCCCCGCAAGCAGGCGCTGAGCCGCAACCGGTCGCTTCTGATGGACGCAGATCCGACGTTTCTGGCAATGCGCGGGCCGAAGCGGCAGGCCGGCACGATCCTAGATGAAACACGTCGTGGAAAGCGGCATGGTGCCGCTCTGTCGGAGCGGCACCACGGCATATCACTGTGAACGTACCGATCTCCGGATCGGCGCTATTTATCCAAGTTCAGCAGTGAAAGATCAATCGCCGCTCCCATCGCCTGCAGGCCGATCCGGTTCGGATGCAGCCAGTCGCCGGGGCCACCGTCGCTGTTTGGCGTGAACACTTCCATCATCGCGCCGGTCGCCGGGTCGAGCACTGCGGCCTCGAAATCAATCACGCCGTCGAAGATGGCCGAGGAGCGGATGAATTCGTTGAGCTGCTTGCGGTAGGCGTCGGTCTGGGTTCCGCCATAAAACGGGCCGAAGACGCTGCCGAGAGTGGCCTTGGAAAAGTCCTGGTCCGGGCGCAGGCCGGGGGTCAGGGTGCCGGCGATGACGGTGATGCCTGCCGCTTTCAGCCTGGTGGCAATCTCCTTGTAGCCCTCAATCACCGGTTCGGGTTCGTTCTGCGCCGAGCCGATATCATTGACCCCCTCCATCAAGATAACGGTGGTCACGCCGGAAACCTCAAGCACATCGCGCTGCAGGCGCTTGATGGCCGGCTCGCCGATCGCTTCGGACACCACGGCATTGCCGCTCATCGCCTGGGTGACGACGCTGACCCTGTCGCCATATTTTTCGTCGAGCCGGTGCGACAGGAAATCGGGCCAGCGGTCGTTGCCGTTGTGGGTAGAGAGGGTACCGTCGGCAATCGAATCGCCGAACGCGACGACGACCTTGGTGCCTTCCGGGGCCATCACGTCGACCGCGTCGAGGATGAACCAGGACGTGGTGGTAAAGGGAAACACGGCACCGCTGTCATTGGCCACCACATCGCCGGATCCCGGTAGCGAGATGTACGAGGTGGCTTCGGCGGAATCGTGGTAGCTGAGCGATCCGTTGGTTCCGGTTACCGCAAAGCTGACCGCCAGATTGCGGCCGCGCAGCAGCGGCAGGGCGGCCTCGGAATGGAACGGCAGTGCTACCGGGTCGCTGAAGAGCCGCTCACCCGGGGCGATGGTGACGGAGGGTTTGCCATCGAACATCACACCGACGCTGGTGCCTGACACCAGATGGGCGGAATATTCCTGCAATCCGACCGCAGCCGATCCGATCACCAGCGGTTCGGTACCGAACACATTGGAAAAGCGGATGCGGACCGTATCGCTCCAGATGTCGGGGCGGACCATCATGCGGAAGGTCTGGTCGGTGGCCTTGCCGCCGGGCAGCGCGAAACGGATCGCATTGGGCTGCGGAAAGAACACTTCGGGGCGGAAGTCGCCGACCGGGACGACGGTCGTCGGGGCAGGCTCTGCAAATACGCCTTGCTGCGACGCCGTCCAGGTGGCGGCCCAGGCCTTGCCGTCCTGGGCCTGCGCATTGACGGCACAGAAACCGCTCAAGAGCAGGGTCGTGCCGAAGCATAGACGCCGGAATGCCCGAGCACGACCGGTTGGCGGAACATTGAAGTGTCTCATCATCATGTCTCCTTGGTTGAGTTTTGCAACATGCGCAGATCTTTGCCGAACCTGCCTGTCGCGGCAGTCGGCTCGGTCAGGGGTAACGTCAGGCATGTATTGGGGTCGCCAGCAGGCTTTGACGGCGTGAACGCCTCACGGGCGCAAACCGGAGCAAGATGCGTTCACCGGCCCGAACCAGTCCCTAAACAGCCCCGTCATCCGACAGGGGCCGTTTAGGTTCATGTCATCGCGATCACTTACCCAGATTGCCCCAATTGCGGGCATCATCAACGTTCGACTTGTCGATGATATAGGGTTTGGTTTGCAGTTTCGGCTCGTAGGCGCGGCCCTCAAAATGGGCGATCACCATGTCAAGAATGCCACCTCCGCCCATTGCATAGGGGTCTTGGGCCACGGTTGCGTCCTGTTCACCGCTGCGGATCCGGTCCAGCGCCAGCGGCGTACCGTCCAGCCCGACGATGAACACATGCCCCGGCTCGCCCGGAGGCACCAGCTTGCCGATCTGGCGCAGCGCCGATACGACGCCGCGCACCATTTCGTCGTTGTGGCTGAACACGCCAACGATGTTGGGATCCTGCGTGAACGCATCCAGCACCATCTTGTTGGCATTGTCCGCCGCCCATTCGGTGTTGAGCGAGCGCACCTCGACATCCGGAAAGGCCGCAGCCATCTGGTCGTTGAAGCCCTTGTTGCGGGCCTGTGCCTGCGCCGAGCCGACCGAGCCGCGGGTTTCAAGCACCGCGCCCTTGCCACCGATCATCGCGCCCAGAGCATCCGCACCCTGCGCGCCCCCGGCGACATTGTCGAAATCGACAAAGCCGATGAAATCGCCCTCGGGCGGGGTGTTTTCCATGATGAACACCGGAATTCCGGCCTCGTTGGCACGCTTGACGCCCGCCACCAGCAGGGTCGCGTCAATCGGATTGATCACGATGGCATCGGGCTGCTTGGTGACGGCATCCAGGGCCTGCGTCACCTGCAAATTGGGGTCGCCCTTGCCGTCGATGACGTTCAGGATGATGCCCGCTTCTTCGGCACGTTTTTTCATGCCCTCGACCATCGCCACCTGATATTCGTATTGCAGACCAAAGGTGATGTATTCCACAGTCTTGCCATTGGCATCACCCTCTGCCGCAAAGGCCGGGGCACCAAGGCTGGTCAGCCCCAGCAGCGTCGCCGCCGTACCGGACAGAACCATCCGGCGTGTCAGTGCTCTCAGTTTCATAGTTTCCTCCATCAGATCGTGGTCCCGCCATAGGTCTGGTTTCGCGGTTTGCGGGGGTGAACGGCGAATTTTGGGTTGCTCGGGTTGGTTGCTCAGGTCTGGCCCGTGCGGGTCGGTGGGGCGCTCTGGGCAGCATCACGCGTCTGGGCAGCATCACGCGATTGCGCTTTTTCGCGCCGGATCGTCATGGTGCGGCGGCGCAGCCCCGACTCGACAAGCCTGCGACGATAGACATCCAGCGTGGCCGCAGCGGCGATCACCGCGCCACTGACCACGTAATCGTAATTCGGCGGCACGTTCAGCAGGTTGACAGCGTTCTGCACCAGCCCCAGCAGGATCACGCCAAGCAGCACGCCCATGATCCGGCCTTCGCCACCAAACAGGCTGACGCCGCCGATCACCACGGCAGAGATCACCGTCAGTTCATAGCCGAAGCCTGCGGTGGCGGCCCCCGCCTCCAGCCGTGCGGTGATCATCAACCCGCCGAGTGCCGCAGCAAAGCCCGAGATCATGTAGGCAATCACGATCACCCGGTTGGTGCGGATACCGGCCAGCCTTGCGGCCACGGCATTGCCGCCGGTGGCATAGATCTCGCGGCCAAAGCGGGTCCGGGTCAGCACAAAATGCGCCAGCACGCCAAGCAGAACTGTCAGGATGATCACCATTGGCACCCCGAACAACCGCGATCCCTGAATATCGACATAAACGCTGGGGACCGGCGCGATGTTACGCCCGTCGGAAATCAGATAGGCCACACCACGCGTAATGCTCATCATCGCAAGTGTGGCAATCAGCGCGGGCAGCCGCAGCACAGTGACCGCCAGCCCGTTGATCAGCCCGATCCCGGTTCCGGCGGCCAGCGCCAGCAGCGCCGCCAGACCTACCGGCAGCCCCGCCTTGGTCGCAAGCACCACCCCCAGCACCGAAGCAAGTGCGAGCACCGCGCCCACCGCCAGATCTATCCCCGCCACCAGAATTACGAAGGCTTGACCCATTGCCACCACCGCGATGATGGTCGAGGCGAACAACAGGTTCTCAATGTTAATCCGCGAAAAGAATACCGGCGAGGCAAAGCTGAGCAGCAGGCCGCCAATTAGGATCACCCCGAGCAGGCCAAGGCTCTGGATCGCATCCAATACCCGGCTGTTGCCCTCCGTTCGGGCAGATTCCGGCTGTTCCGCATGTGTTTTCTGTCCCATCATAGTATCCTCCGTCATCCGCTTGTTGCCAAGGCGATCACCACCTCGGCGCTCAAATTTTCGCGTTTGATTTCGCCGACGATCCGACCCGAGCGCATCACCAGCACCCGGTCGCTCAGCGACAGAACCTCGGGCATTTCCGAGCTGATCAGCAAGATGGCTGTGCCCTCACGTGCAAGACGGACGATGATTTCGTTGATCTCGGCCTTTGATCCGATGTCGATGCCTTTGGTCGGCTCATCGAGGATCAGCAGCTTTGGGTTGCGGGCCAACCAGCGGCCCAGCACCACCTTTTGCTGATTGCCCCCCGACAGGGTAGAAATCGGCACATCCGCCGAAGCCATCTTGACCTTGACGGACTGTGTGGCCACAGCCAACGCCTCGGCCTCGCGCTTGGCCGACAGCACGCCATGTGGTGCGATTTGGTCGAGCACAGCCAGCGTCGCGTTGGTGGACACGCTCAAATTGGTGATCAGCGCTTGATTGCGCCGGTCCTCGGGCACCAGCCCGATCCCGGCGTCGATCGCGGCGCGCGGATTACCGGGACGCAGGCGTTGACCGGCCATCTCCACCACCCCCGCCTCGTAGGGGTCGACGCCAAAGATGCAATTGGCAAGTTCGGTGCGCCCTGCCCCGACGAGCCCGGCCAGCGTTACGATCTCGCCCGCTCGCACCGCCAGCGACACATCATCAACCACACCAGTCCGGGTCAGGTTGCTGACCTTCAGCACGGTGTCTCCCAGCGGATGAGCCGACGTCGTCACCTGCGCCACCCCGCGCCCCACCATCATCTGGATGACCTTGCCGGGATCTAAGGCAGCGGCAGGTTCCGACCCGATCAGCCGCCCATCGCGCAGCACAGTTACCCGGTCAGCGATGGCGAACACCTCTTCCAACCAATGCGACACGAAAACGATGCCCATGCCTTGCGCTTTCAACTCGCGCACCACCGCGAACAACTGGTCGATCTCGCGGCCAGATAGCGACGTGGTCGGCTCGTCCATGATCAGCACGCGGGAGTTTTCCGAGATGGCGCGGGCAATCTCCACCAACTGTCCTTCGGCTGGGCTCAGGCGGTGCGCCAAAGTGTCGGCTGACAAATCCGGCGCCACTCGGGCAATCGCGGCCCGAGCCACCCGCATCTGTTCGCGCCCGTTGATAATACCATAGCGGGCAGGCCAATGACCCAGCATGATGTTCTCGGCCACCGTCATGTTCGGCACCAGATGCGATTCCTGGTGGATGGTAGCGATTCCGGCCCGGTGGGCGTCAGCCGGTGTCGCTTCCAGCCGATGCCCGCCAACGGTGATTTCGCCGCCATCCGGCGTGTAATTGCCCGACATCAGCTTAATCAGTGTCGATTTTCCGGCGCCATTCTCGCCAACCAGCGCATTCACTTCGCCCGCCCGTACGTTGAGGCTCACATCATCCAGCGCGATGACGCCGGGAAAAGTCTTCGACACCCGGTCCACAAACAGAATCGGCGTGCCCGCGGTCAGGCGGGTCTCTTTAGCTGCGTTCCTTGGGTGCTGGGTCATGACCGGCGCACCCTGAGTGCAACTGATGCAGAGTGGCGATGTTTCATAGGGTGCGTGCCAGTTCATAGGCCTCGTTGATCGTGCTCTGGATCAGGCGCGGCACGGCGCAATCGCCGACCCGTTCGACCTGAACCCCGGCAAAGGCCGGATCCTGCTTCAGCCGCAGATACAGGTCTTCGCGCGACCGGCGGCCAATCACCGGCACCACCCAGTCGATGCCCTCGATCACTTCCTCATCCCCAGGCATGAGGATGTATTTAGCCCAGCCGTTGGCATCCGCGCCGCTGAATACCGCCGACACCCGCACCTGCCCCGGTGCCACGGCAACAACGGACGTACCGCCGCGCAGCGTGATGCCCTTGATTGCGGCGCGACGGTAAAACAGCGTGCGCGTGCCCGCCTCCAGCAACTCGCCGACAGCCATGTGCCCGGCGATCACCGTCACCCGGCAGCCATCATTGGCGAGGAATTCAGCCGTACCCGCCGCCTCCCAATGGCCATTATTGTCAATCACAACGACATGGCCGGACAGCCGCACCGCACCCGACAGAACCGCGTCACAGGATACCACATTGGCCCCATCCAGCCCTTCGATCTCGGGCAGGATCTGACGGCCCTGTGACAACGCCAATGAAGTATCGGCGGTATCCGTTCCGGGCAGATTGGGGTCAGAGCCGGTGGCCAGCACAACCACATCCGCACCCATGCCAGCCAACAACTCCGGCGTGGCGGCAACCCCGAGCCGGACAGTCACGCCCAGTTCGGCGACCATCGCCTCCAGATACGATGTCACCTCGGCGATCGAGTCATGTTCAGGCTGTAAAGCCGCCAGATTGACCAGCCCGCCCAACCGCTTGCCGCGCTCCAGGAGCGTTACCCGGTGGCCGCGCCGCGCCGCGATTTCAGCCACTTTCATCCCCGCCGGGCCACCGCCAACCACGACCAAGTCGCGCTGCACCTCTGCCAGCGCAACCAGCCGCTCGCTATGCGTGGCTTCACGCCCCGCACCGGGGTTCTGGATGCAGCGGATACCTTTTTCCTGCCCGACTTGGTGAATGCAGCCATCGTTGCACGACACGCACATCCGAACCAGATCGCCACGCCCGGAACGCAACTTGCTGGCAGTTTCAGGGTCGGTGATCAACTGGCGGGCCCAGCCGATAAGATCGGCCTCGCCAGCCTTCAGCATCGCCTCACCGGCCTGCGGCGTGATCCGGCCATAGGCCACCACCGGCAGTTTCGTGGCGGCTTTCAGGGCCATATTAATCTTGCGGAATTCTGCCCCTGCAACTGCCGCAGGCGGGATTTCCATCCAGTAGCTCGAAAATGAACCCGCATCGGCGTTGAAGTAATCGACCAGTCCGGTCGCCTCCAGCGCCGCTGCCATTTCCAGCCCATATTCGGTGTCATAGCCGAACGGCGTGAACTCATCGACGCAGAGACGCACGCCAAGAGGGGCCGCACCGATTGCTGCCCGCGTTACCTCCAGTACCTCAATCGACAGACGCATTCGGTTGGCGAACGACCCACCATAGCCATCGGTCCGCCGATTAAAATAGGGCGAGGCAAAGGAGCGCAGCAGCCCATCGTGCGCGATCTTGATCTCGACCCCGTCAAACCCCGCCGCGATCTGGTTGCGGGCAGAAATGCCAAAGCCGTCGATCACGGCCCGTATGTCATCTGCATCCATCGCCTTGGTCGAATGATGGCTGGAGGGTTCTGGCATCTGGGTCGGCGCCCACATCAGATGCGGCGGATTTTCCAGCGATGTGTGGCCGCCATGCGTCAACTGGCCGAAGATCTTTGCCCCATGCAAATGCACCGCATCGGTGATCCGTCGCAAATTAGGAATGCTCGCCGGATCCCATGCACTGATGAACCGGCGCGACATCTTGCCCGACGGATGAACCGCCTGACTCTCGACCACGATCAGCCCGACCCCGCCGCGCGCCCGCTCTTCGTGATAGGCGCGCAGATCATCCGAGGCGAGCCCGTCGCGCGCACCAAGTGCCGTGAAATGCGGCTGGAACACCATCCGGTTGCGCAGCGTCACACCGGCAATTGAAAAGCCCGACAGCAGATGCGGGTGCGCCAGGGGCCTGGCTTGCTGGATGTCTGACATGTCGCTGATTGCTCCCCATAATCACGCCCGTTTCCAAGCAAAACGCTATTTAAACGATTACGTAAACGATTATCTAAACTTTTTCGGCTGTCAAGACCCAAGTATCCGCAGAGGGTTCACCGGTCAAATTCTTGAAATATCAGATTATCTCGCTGCACTGCCTGCCCAGGAATCCGCGACCAGCACCAACACGCAGGCATTTGCGCCTGCGCTCCGGCCCGAATGAGTGGAATCAGCCCGACGATTCCCGGATGTTCAGCGCCGTGCCGTGCACCAAATGAACTGCAGGTCCGGTCTGAACTTTGGTGATCCGGTCGCGCAGCAAGCGCGCCGCAGCGCAGCCCTGATCATAACCAGACTGCGCCACCGTGGTCATACGGGGGCGAAACGCATCGGCCCATTGGAAATCGTCGAATCCGGCAATCGCCATGTCTTGCGGACACCGCAAACCCTGTTCATTCAGCGCCCGCATCATACCCAGAGTCATGAAGTTATTGGTGCAGAACACCGCATCAGGCAACGGGTCCAGAGCCAAGATCGCGCGCCCGCCCTCAAAGGCGGCATCGATGCTGGAGGCACTTTCCACGATCATTCCTGCGTCGAAATCCAGCCCCGCCGCCGCCATCGCCGCCGCATGCCCCTGGACCCGTTCGGTGATCGAGCTGGCATGCAGGGTTGCCTTGAGCACCGCAATCCGGCGGTGCCCGCGCGCGATCAAGTGCGCCACCAGCGCGGTCGCAGCGGCCAGGTTGTCGACCAGCACCGAATCCGCCGTCACAGACGACAACGACCGATCCACAAACACCAGCGGAAAGCCACGCGCCACCAGCGCCTCCAGATAAGCGACGTTGCCCCCCGCAGGGGCAAGGATCAGCCCGTCGATCCGCTTTTCCATAAGCACGTCCAGATACAGCAACTCGCGCGCCGCATCCTCTTCGGTGTTGCACAGGATCAGGTTCAGCTTTTCGGGAAAGCCACGGATGGTATCCTCGATCCCCTTGACCAGATCCGAAAAGAACGGGTTGGTGATATCCGCGATAATCGCCCCGATCGTGCCGGTCTGGCTCCGCCGCAGGCTGCGGGCAATGCCATCGCGCCGGTAGTTCAGCGCGGCAATCGCCGCCAGAACGCGTTGCTTAGTGTCCTCGGTGACAAACCGCGACTCGTTCATCACATGCGACACGGTCGCCACCGACACCCCGGCCCTTGCCGCCACATCCCGGATTGTCGCCATAAAGATCACCCACTTCAACCAGCCCAAAGCTGTCGTCCCGCCGAAACTGGCATCTGGCACATAGGCATTGACAGCCACCAATGTCGCAAACTATTTTAACGTAATCGTTTAACAAGGGCGATTTTTGGGCGCAGCCGGTCAGAAAACCGGTGTTTGGCCAAATTATGGGTGGACAAGTATGGCAGATCGGTTGCGTATCGGAATACTCGGGGCGGCAGGAATCGCCAAACTGGCACTGATCCCCGCGATCAGGAATGCCCACAACGCCGAGATTGCCGGAGTCGCCTCGCGCAATGCTCCGGCGCTCGCAGGCTGGGCCAAAGACGAGGGTATCCCCCGGCTTTACCACGACTATGCGGCACTGCTCGCTGACCCCGACATTGACGCCGTCTATATCCCGCTGCCCAACAGCGAACATGCCGACTGGACGATTGCGGCGGCCAGGGCGGGCAAGGCCGTGCTGTGTGAAAAGCCACTGGCGATGACCGCCGACGAGGCCGCCACGGTGGTCAGGGAATGCGAAACCTGCGGCACCGCCTTGATGGAAGGCTTCATGTACCGATTTCATCCGCAGCACGAGAGGGTGCGCCAGATCATCGCCTCAGGCGAGATCGGCGACGTCGTCGAGGTTCAAGCGCATTTATCGGTCGATATCATGAGCCCGGCCGATCCGGTGAATGTTCGGTTCTCGCCTGAACTCGGCGGCGGCGCGTTGCTGGATATGGGATGCTACGTCGTGCACATCGCGCGCAGCGTGTTTGCCGAGGAACCGCTGGCGGTGCTGGGTCGATGGACGATGGATGAGCACTTCGGCGTTGATACCGCCGCCTCGGGTATTCTAGAATTCTCGGGCGGGCGATCGGCCGTGGTGAGTTGTTCTTTTAAGGGAAATAGCCAGGGGTTTTACCGGGTTGTCGGTCGCCTTGGCTTGATTGACCTGCCGCGCGGCATCATTCCGGGGCTGGCGGACCGCGTTTCCGAAGCATTGATTATCGTGTCGGACGCCACGGGAGCGCGGCGCGAGGAACGCTTGCCGCCGGTCGATCAATATCAGTTGATGATAGAGGCGTTTGCCGATGCGGTCCTGCGCAACGGCCCTATGCCCTATGCGGCGGCGGATACGGTCGCGAACATGGTGGTGCTTGACGCCTTTGCGCAATCCGCCAGGACGGGAATGCGGGTGGCCTTGTGAATTTGACTAACCGACGTCAGGAGTGGGGAAAACTGATCATCCGGTACTGAACATATACGTGATCTCAAGCCTTATCTCGAGTCTGCGGCCCAAGGGCCCACTGCAGTCGGTGCGGCGGTCCATTCCGGGGCGCAAGCGACTATGACTCGGCCTTCGAGATTTCCGTCCCAACGGACGGGCTATCATCGACGATCTGGGAGTCGGTGAAGAACATCGGCAACTGCAACAAAGTATCCGACTGGGTTAGGCAGACTACCCAGCCGGACAACTGGCCCGAAGCTGCGATTTCCAATGCCTGCCGCTCCAGTCAAATGCTTGGAAAGCTGCGGAAAAGCAGCGTGAAGAGGAAGCGGACACGTTCGCGTCCTACCTTCTCGGAACGTGTCAACGACTTTGAGACAGCGGGTTCTTGAGTTTAGGCTTGGGCTGGCTCCGTTTTCTTGGACGGGTTGATCCAGACAGCAGTCGGGATTTGGGGTGGTTTGGGACGCTGGCTGACGAATCTCTCTGGGGTTCTGAGAAACGCGGCGTCGAGCGCTGTCTGGCGGGCGGCGTGGATTGCGTCGGCCTGCCCGAAGTGGATCTGGTCGGGCGTCATCAGGCCGATGCCTGCGTGATGATGGTCCTCGTTATACTAGGCGAAGAAGCGACGGCAGAACGCGCGGGCCTCGTCGATGGTTTGGAACCGTTTGGGGAACTCCGGCTGGTATTTCAGGGTCTTGAACTGGGCCTCTGAGAAGGGGTTGTCGTTCGACGTGTGCGGCCTGCTGTGCGAGTTGACCACGCCGAGATCGGCAAGCATCAGGGCTGTCGCCTTGGCCTTCATCCGTTGCCCGGCAGTGATTTGCCTGCAAATCACGAGAGGGGGGCGCCGCGATCTGCATGCAGGGTCAGCTGGTCGGGTGGGACGGCATGTTTTGCCATGGCGTCTTTAAAGAGTGCTTTGAATTGAATGGCACTTTCCGCGTGCTCAATGCGCCCGCCAACGACCCGGCGGCTGAAGATGTCGAGGATTACATAGAGGTAGCAGTAAGACCATTTCACCGGCCCCATCAATTTGGTGATGTCCCAGGACCACACCTCATTTGGCCCTTCGGCCAGAAGCTCGGGCTTTTGATAGACCGGGTGGCGACGCAGCCTGCGGCGTTCCGCAACCTCGCCATGGGCGGCAAGGATCGAGGTACATCGTGCGGATGAAATACAGATAGACGCATTCATCAAGCAAGGTGGCATAGACCTCGATCGGGGTCTGATCCGCGAAGCGGGGTGTGCGCAGATGAGCAAGCACCTGATCCCGTTCACTTGTCCGCAAGGCGCGTGAGACAGGTGGCCGAGGTTTTGTCGCGCGAGGCCGAGCGATCAGCGCCGTGCGATGCCGATGCACAGAGGCCCTCGCACCTACAAGGCCGCGCAGACCGCCGTCGTCAGGCCGCTGCCCGGGATCAATGCCACAACGGCGGCCATTACGATTTGCCGTTGCTGCCGGACGCCAGATCCATCTCGTCCAGACGCGCTGCCACTAATGGGATGGTCCGCCCCGCACCCAAATGTATGCTCTCGTGGCATCGCAAATCAAAAGGAGAGAAAGGATGCGAACCAAACCCCTGGCTGTGCGGGCTGAGGACCTGTTGCCGGTCGAATACTTCCACGTCGTCTTCACCCTGCCGGCCGAGATTGCGCAGATCGCCTATTGGAACAAGAAGGCGGTCTATGACTTGCTGTTCCGCGCTTGGGCCGAGACGGTATTGACCATCGCCGCCGATCCCAAACAGCTCGGTGCAAAGGTCGGGATTACGGCGGTGCTGCACAGCTGGGGTTCGGCCCTGACCCACCATCCCCACATTCACATGATCGTCCCGAGCGGTGGCCTCTCGCCAGATGGCGGCCGCTGGATCGCCTGTCGACGGGGGTTCTTCCTGCCCGTGCAGGTCCTGTCGCGGCTCTTTCGCCGCATGTTCCTCGAAGGCCTGCTCGCCCTCCACCACGCCGGACACCTGATCTTCTTCGGTGACCGATCTGGATTGGCCGATGCGAGCACATTTACCGCCTGGCTGGCCCCGTTCCGCAAGTCGGAATGGGTGGTCTATGCCAAGCCTCCGTTCGGCGGCCCCGAGGCGGTTCTGGCCTATCTTAGCCGTTACACCCACCGTGTGGCGATCTCGAACACCCGCGTGGTTAGCGCCGACGCCGACACGGTCGCGTTCCGCTGGAAGGACCATCGCATCAAGACCGGCGATTGCCAAAAGGTCATGCGGCTGACCACCGATGAGTTCATCCGCCGCTTTCTGATTCATGTCCTGCCGGATGGATTCCACCGCATCCGGCACTACGGCCTGCTTGCCAGCGCCGCCCGCAAAGTCAACATCGCGCGGGTCCGCAACCTGCTCGCAGAGGCAGCCCCCGCCGCTGCACCCGAACCGGCGGCAGAACCCACCCCGCTCACACGGCGCGCGCCATGCCCATGTTGCGGTGGCCCGATGAGGATCATCGAAATCTTCCTCAGAGGGCAAAAGCCGCAATCACGAGCACCGCCTCGGGAGATGGCAGCATGACGAAACGCCCGTCATCCAGATCGATCCGGCACCGGTTCCCGTGTGGGCACCGAACCGTTGGCGATTGCCCACGCTTGCACGAGCACGCAGAAATGGCCAGGCTCTGTCTTGGTTCAGCCACCGGCGTATCTGCCCAAGCCAAAGGCGCATCGGCATTATTCTGCAAGAATTCACATTGCGCCCGCCCTTCACGCCTCCAACCATCGCTGATCATCGTCCCAGCCCCTGGCGTCAGCGCTCTTTACCCATAGATTGCGCCCGGCCCCCCGCGGCTTCGTCCTTCCGAGGTTTGTCAACGTGAACCGCCATCTCTGGGCGGCATAGGTCGCGCTGCGGTCCACGTCGAAAAACCTTCAGGGAACCGGACGTTTACTGACCATAGTCGCTTTTCAACGATCAGCGCAAAATAGCCATTCGTACCCTTTCATGGGCAATCGTCCCCCATATGAGCGAGTGCGATGCTAACGAGGATATCTGGCACGACGTGAACTTTGACGAATCTTGATGGTGGCCTCACAGAATGGTCTGGCTACAATCGTTCTGGATCGGGCTTCAGAGCCCAACCCAAATCCCGTCTTCTTCGCTTGACCGCACCGCAGCCGTGATGAAACGCATGCCAGCCAATCCGTCCGACACAGTCGGCAGCGCGATATCGATGCTCGGTTTTGCCCCGCTCCGAAACTCACGCACTTGCCCGGCGGCTTCGGCATAAAGCGTGGCAAAGGCCTCAAGATAGCCTTCTGGGTGGCCTGCCGGAAGGCGAGAAGGTGTAAAAACGCCGTCGCCCCCACGCCGCAGGGTTCGCGTTGGCTTGCCAACAGGAGTGAACTCAAGATCGTCGGGTCGTTCCTGATCCCAAAGAAGGCCTCCGGCCGCGCCAGCCACGCGAATGCGAAGGCCGTTCTTGACTCCCGGCGCAACCTGGCTCGTCCAGATCATGCCCTTGGCACCACCCCCGAACCTGAGCAGGATTGCGGCATTGTCATCAAGTGCCCGGTCCGGTCCGAAAGCAGTCAGATCGGCCAGCACTGCACTTGGAACAAGACCGGTCACGAAAGTTGCAAGGTTGAAGGCATGGGTGCCGATATCGGCGATGCACCCGCCGGGGCCGGACTGCGCCGGGTCGGTGCGCCATGCAGCCTGCTTGTTACCCGAGCTTTCGACCGGCATGGCCAGCCAGTCCTGCAAATACTCAACCTGAACATGACGGACGCGACCGATCTTACCCGCCGCAACCAGGGCCCGTGCCTCGCGGACCATCGGATAGCCGGTGTATGTCTGGGTCAGGATAAAGGGCAGGCCGGTCTCGGCCACCAACTTGACCAGCGCCTCGGCGTCTTCCACGGTTGTGGCAAGCGGCTTGTCGCAGATCACAGGAATTCCAGCTCGTAGAAACGCCATAGCCACCGGGACATGCAGGTGATTGGGCGTAACGATTGCCACGGCATCGATGCCGTCTGGCCGCGCCGCCTCGGCTTTGGCCATCGCGGCAAAGCTGTCGTAGCTGCGCTCTGCCACAATCCCCAGGTCCGCCGCCGATTGCGCCGCCCGTTCAGGGTCAGACGAAAACGCCCCGGCGACCAAGTTCCAATGGCCGTCCAGCCGCGCCGCAATCCGATGCACGCCGCCGATGAAGGCACCTTTGCCACCACCCACCATGCCGAGTTTCAGGGACATTAAGAGCTCTCCCGCGATCCACATACTACCGCATGTTCTGACTGTGGCCCCTGAACAAGGGCTGACTGCCGCCTAAACCACATGGACCCCAGCGCGCCCTGAATGCGGCAGACAGCGAGCCCCCTGACCGGCATCATTTCTGTGAGGCCATATCCGAAAGCATCGTCAGATACCGAATATCAACCGGCTCGGCCAAAAGCCGCCCGAGCTGAGAAAACAACGGCGCGAGGTGTGGCATCGCCAAGTGCGCGTCCAGATCTGCTTGGCTCTGCCAGTTCTCATAAAAGACAAAGCAGCAGGGATCGGCCGCATCGACATGGAAGTCATAGTTGATGCAGCCGGGCTCATTTCGGGTCGGGGCAACCTGTGCCGCGAGGAGTGCAAGAAGCTCGTCGCGTGTCGCGGGCGTTGCTTTGACGGTGCCGATGATGGTGACATGTTCCATCATGTCACCGCTTTTGGCTAAGGGCGACGGCAAGGATTATGATCCCCCCCCGCGCAATCAACTGCTGGCTGAATTCCAGCCCGAACAAGATCAGGCCGTTGTTGATCAGCCCGATCATCATGGCACCCACGATGGTGCCGATCACAGTGCCCTTGCCGCCGAACAGGCTGGTGCCGCCCAGCACCGCAGCCGCGATGACGGACAACTCGTCGCCTTCGCCCAACTGAAAGCGGCCCGATTGCAGTCGTCCGGCGTAAAGCATGCCGGCCAGTGCGGCAGCACAGGACGACAGGACCAGCACCTTCATCTTGATGTTTGCAGTATCGATGCCGGAATAGCGCGCAGCGGTTTCCCCGCCACCGGTCGCCAACACCCGGCGGCCAAAGCCTGAGCGGCGCAGCACGATATGCCCCACTCCACCCAGTGCCGCAATCCAGAACAACAGCACCGGGATCGGCCCAACAGACCCGCCGCCAAACAGCCAGGAATAGCCCGGCGAAAGGATTGGCACGGCAGCGGTGTCGGAAATCCACATCGCCACGCCCTTGGCGATGCCCATCATCGCAAGCGTTGTCAGAAATGACGGAATGCCGATGCGCGTGGTCAGCCATCCGTTGAACATGCCGACAGCAAGGCCGGTCGCAATACCGGCAGCGACCCCGCCCACAGGGCCCGCAAAATTGATCGCCATGGCAACCGTCACGGTCGCCAATCCGGCCACGGCCCCCACCGACAGGTCGATCTCGCCCGCTGACAGAACGAAGGTCATCGCGATGGCCATCACGGCAATCATCGCCGTCTGCCGCACGATGTTCAGCAGGTTGTTGGGATTAAGGAACCCCTTGTCGTTTAGCGTCAGCGCGAAGATCAGAAAGATCGCGACAAAGCCGATGTAGATGATGTTCTGCCGCCAGTTGGCGAAGATTGCCCCGCGAGGGGCCGTTACTGAATTAGCCATGGAGAGCCTCCTTCACGGTCAGAGCTTTCTGAATCTCGATCTGCAAGCGCCGCTCGGCAGCTTGCAGGGCATGGTCGGGGTTGGTCTCGTCGGGATCGTCCAGATCGGCGCGGTCCAGCATCTGATGGGCGCGGCCATCGGCCATTACCAGAATACGGTCGCAGGCAGTGAGCAGTTCCGAGAGTTCGGATGAGATCACCAAGACCCCTTTGCCTGCCGCCGCAAGATCGCGCACCAGCCGGATGATTTCGGATTTCGATCCGATGTCGATGCCTGCGGTGGGTTCATCAAGGATCAAAATATCGGGGTCGGTGGCCAGCCATTTGCCGATCACCACTTTTTGCTGGTTGCCGCCTGACAGGGTCGATACCGCATTGTCGCGGTTGGCGGTCTTGACCGAAAGGCGCTGGATCATGCTGTCGGTGATTGCGGTCGCGCGCGGCTGATCCACCAGACCGCGTTTCGTGATCCGTCCAAGAACCGCCATGACCATGTTTTCGGCAACGCTATGGGCGGGGATGATGCCTTGCGTGGCTCGGGCTTCGGGCACGAGGGCGACACCTTGCGCAATCGCATCGGAGGGGCTGCGGATCTGCACCGGTTTGCCCTTGATATGTATTTCACCCGACACCGCAGGCTCGATCCCCGCGATCACCCGCGCCAGCGCCGACCGGCCCGACCCAAGCAGCCCCGCAAGCCCCAGCACTTCGCCCCGGTGCAGGGTAAAGCTGATGTTATCGGGCTTGTGCGGCCCGGTCACATCTTTCAGCTCCAGCAGCGCCTCGCCCCGTGAGGAACCGCCGCGCACCACGTCGGCCAATCCCTTGGACCGTTTGCCGACGATATGTTCGATCATCGTATCGATGGGCAGGTCCGCCATCGGCGCTGTGATCACATGCCGCCCATCGCGCAGGATGGTGGCGCGGTCGGCGATCCGGGCAATCTCGTCCATACGGTGGCTGACATAGATGATCGCCACGCCCTTGGCAGTCAGCTTGCGCAAAAAGACGAACAATCGCTCCACATCTGATACCGCAAGCGCGGTCGAAGGTTCGTCCAGGATCAGCACGCGCGCGTCCTGACTGATGGCCTTGGCAATCTCCGTCAACTGCTTTTGCCCAGCACCAAGATCACCCACCAAGGCGTGGGGGTTCACCTCGACCTCCAGCATCTTGAAGATCGCGGCGGCGCGGCGGATGGAATCTTCGTCGTCGATCAGGCCGCGCGCATCGCGGGCCTCGCGCGTCAAAAACACATTCTGCGCCACGGTCAACGTAGGGATCAGCGACATTTCCTGAAAGTTCATCGCCACCCCAGCCGCGCGGGCGGCCTCTGGTGTCGGGGCGGCAAGCCTTTGGCCTGCCACCTCGACCGTGCCTTCATCCGGGATGTGCACCCCGTTCAGCACCTTTAGAATGGTGGACTTCCCGGCCCCGTTGCCGCCCAGCAGCGCATGAACCTCGCCGGGCAGCACCTCCAAATCCACGTTGTCCAACGCACGCACACCGCCGAAGGATTTCGAAATCCCCATCATGCGAACGGCCGGAACAGCGGGATTGGTTATACGGGCCGGGGCGGTCATCCGACCGTTTCCCACTTGCCGGTTTCGCCCGAACGCAGCATTGCGTCGGCCACCAGTTCGGTCAGCAAGCCGTCTTCGAAATTCGGGCTCGGCTGCTTGCCCGACGCTATGGCGCTGAAGAAGTCAAAGCATTCCACGATCTTCGTCTCGGAATAGCCGATGCCCAGACCCGGGATCGGCCACAGGCCGCCGCCATATGGATGCGCCGGACCCGTGTAGATGGTGCGGAAGCCGCGCGCATCTGCCGGATCGTCGGCGAACATCACTTGCAATTCGTCGCGGCGTTCATAGTTGAAATGGATCGACCCTTTGGTGCCGTGAATTTCCAGCGTGATGAAGTTGTTGCGGCCCCAGGCGTTGCGGGTAGCCTCAAGGCTTCCGATAGCGCCGTTGCCAAATCGCAGCATCGAGATCACCTCGTCATCCACATCCACCGGCGCGCGCTCGACACCCGCAGATTTCACCGACGCCCCCAGCTTGTCCACGCCGCCCTGCTGCAGCGGCCGGGTTGTCACATAGGTCTTTGTCATCGCGATCACCTCTGCAATGGGGCCCACCAGATAATGCGCCAGATCGACCACATGCGTAGCGATATCACCAACTGCGCCAGAGCCAGCAATCTTCTTCTGGAACCGCCAGGATAGCGGGCCGTTCTCATCGGCTGACCAGTCCTGCAGATAGGTGCCGCGGAAGTTCAGGATTTTGCCGATGCGGCCTTCGTCGATGAATTTCTTGGCCAGCGCCACGGCGGGCGTGCGGCGATAGTTGAAGGCGACCATGTGGATGATGCCGGCGGCCTTCGCCGCCTCGGTCATCGCGCGGGCCTCGTCCACCGTGCGCGCGAGGGGTTTTTCGCAAATAATGTGCTTGCCCGCTTTTGCGGCGGCGATGGCAATTTCGGCATGGACGTTGTTGGGGGTGCAAATATCAACTACGTCGATGTCCGGACGATTTACCACGGAACGCCAGTCGCTGCTGGCCTCGTCAAAACCGAACCGTTGGCGGGCATCTTCGGCTGCCCCGTCTGTGATATCAACCACGACCTTGCGGTGCGGAATGGCTGGGGCGGGCCAGAAGAACATCGGCATCGAGGCATAGGCCATGGCATGCGCCTTGCCCATGAACCCGCCGCCGATCATGGCGACATTCATCACTTTGGTCATTTTCGGTCTCCGTGGCTGGTGGTGAGCCTTTTGGCGGGCGACAAGCGGTTTGCCTGGCCGAAGACTCTGGTTTCGCGCGGGGATGCTCCCCGCGCGGTTGGGATCACTGCATCATGGCCTTGATGTTGTCGGTCGCTTCTGTGGAATAGACTTGTGTCCATGCCTCCAGCAAATTTTCTTTGCTGACGGGAAGCGCGGGCAGGGCCACGAACGCCGGGGCCTCTTTGCCCAGCAGCGCATAGCCGGCGAGCTTGGCCTCGACCACGCCCGCATCATACGGACGCTGCGCGCCCAAGCCCTTGATGAAGCCGCCCTGCGCCATGCTGATCGCAACGTTTTCGCCAAGGTCCACCGTGGTGATGATCAAATCATCGCGACCAGCGGCGCGCGCGGCGGCAATCACCCCCTCGGCGGGCACGTCCCAAACTGCCCAGATCCCCTTGATTGACGGATTGGCCGTCAGCATTGCTCCCGCAGCTTTTTCCGCATCGCCTGAAAAATCTGGTCCGCCGATGCCCTGTTCGTCCACGATCTTGATGTTCGGATAATCGTTGGCAATGGTGGCTTTAAAAGCATCATAGCGCTGCTTGGTCACGAAGAAATCAGCGGCATGAAAGACCAGACCGATATCCCCCCCATCCGGCCCCAGGGCTTTTGCCATCAGATGTGCCGAGGCGACGCCGTTGCCATAGTTGTCCGCAGAGACAACCGAGACGTAATCCTTGCCCGCAACAAAGCCTGCGGGCACGTTATCCATGAATACGAACTTCGCTCCCGCTTCGCCTGCAGCCCGGTAGGCGGCGGCGGTCGCGGTGGGATCCGTGGGGATCGATACGATGACGTCAGGCGCCTGCGCCATGATGGTTTCAAGATCGCTGACCTGCTTTTCGGGTTTGAATCCCGCATCGGTCACGGCAATCACCTCAATGCCCATGGCGGTGAACTGAGTCTGCAGCCCGTTGATCTGGGCGCGGGACCAGTCATTGCCACCGTAGTGCATGACGATTGCGGCGGTGGCGCCCATCTCTTTGATCTTGGCCAGTTCCTCGTCGGTCAGAACGACGGTGGAAGGAGCCGAGGGGTCTTCGCCATTCGGGCCTTTCGACAGTACGGTTTCCTGCAATGCAGCCAGCGCAGTGTCAGGGTCGGCAAAGGCGGGGACGTTCATCCCCATGACCAGCGCAAGTGCGGTGGCCGAGCCCATAAGGGCACGTCTGGTAATCATGATTTCTTCCTCCCGAGAAGATGTGGGGTTGCCCCCGATAATGGACTGGCAGATTAGCCCGCCATGGCCCGGTTCAGATAGTCCATGCTGATCCGCGCCCCTTCGGCAGGGTCGGTCCAGCTGTCAAGTTCGGTGCAAACCCAACCGGCAAATCCCACGTCTTTCATCGCCTGAAGAATGGGGTCTGTGGGCACGTCGCCCCTGTCCAGCGGGGTGAAGGCGAAAGGCTCTTTCTGAAACCCTTTCAGATGCACATACGAGATACGCTTCGCGTGATCCCGGATCAGTTGCGCAGGATCGCCGCCAGCAGCAGCCAAATGGGCCGTGTCGGGGCAAAAATCGATGGTCGTCAAATCGAAGATCTTGGCGACCTCGGCCGGACCCTCGACAATGGTGGAAAGATGCGGGTGGTAATGTGCGCGCAGGTCCCGGGCATCGGCAATCGCCTTGATCCGGTCCAGCGCCGCGCCCAGCTTGTGATAGTCCGTCTCGCGTATTCCGTCGAAGCGTTTGGCGCCACCGCCCACCACCAGATGCGGCGCACCCAGTTCGGCGGCACGGTCGGCGGCGCGGGTCACGCGGGCCAGTTCCTCGGGCAGGATGTCGTCGAAGATGAAGTTCCCACCGGCATAGGCGGCAACCAGTGCAAGCCCGTTGTCGGCCAAAAGGGTTCGCATCGCCGAAGCACTGTGATCCAGCAGGTTGCCGTCAAACAGCTCGACGCCTTCATAGCCAGCCGCCGCGATATCGGCAAAAGCGCGGTCCATCGCCCCAAAGGTCCGATAGCTGAGTTCGGTGATCGAGGTGACCCCCACGGCGTTTCCGCCAAGCTCTCCCCAGCAATTGGCGTGATACGCCAGCTTCCACGCTGCCATCAGTAATCCCCCACTTTGCGTCTGGCGCGACTTCGTCCGCCTGACCGCTCCTCCTCACGACCTCCTCAAGCCGTTGGAGTGTGATTACGCCCAGAATCAGTGTAGGTCAATTATATTTATGCCGATCTTGCCATTCTTTTGCTGTTTTAACGCAAAAGTATTTTCTTGAACGCCAAAATCTACCCAACTATGTGTGTGAATACAGAGCAGAGGAGCCGCTTTTGTTACCGCACACTGCCGAAACCGCCGAATCTACCCGCACACGTGGGAAAGGTCGTCCGCGCAACAGCGAGACAGCGGGGCCCTCTCTGGTTGAAATCCTGAACCTGATCCGCAGCGAACGCGCAACCACCCGGCAGGCGTTGGAGCGCGAAAGCGAGTTGGGGCGTGCCGTGGTGGCGGACCGGCTGCAGTTGCTTTCGGATCTGGGCCTTGTCGACGAGTCGGAACTAGGGCTGGCCACCGGCGGGCGAGCCCCGCGCCTTGTGCGCTTTTCTGCCCGGCGCGGCCTGGTGCTGGTGGCGACACTGGACCAGACGGCCATCGGCGTCGGCGTATCAGACCTGTCGGGCAACCTGTTGACCGAACACCACGAGGCCGCCGACCTGACGGCCCCTGCCGCAGAACTTGCAAGCCGGCTCGCGGCCTTGTTTCATTGGTGTCTGGAGCGTCAGACCCCAACCACTGCACCATGGGGCATATCGCTGTCGGTGCCCGGTACGGTGCCCTCGGTTGGGGATAGCGCCTTCATGACGGCGACCCCCCCCGTTCTGCCGGCTTGGGAAGGCTTTCCGCTGGTCGAGACACTTACTCGCCAATTCGACGTGCCGATCTGGATGCGATCCAGCGTGGAAACCATGACCATGGGAGAGTTGCACGCCGGTGCGGGGCAAGGGCTGCGATCCATGCTATTTATCAAGGTCGGACGTCGGATCGGCGCGGGGATCGTGTGTGACGGGCAGCTCTATCGCGGTGCGCAGGGGGCGGCGGGCCTGATCGGCGCGCTTCCGGTAATTTCGGACGGGCTGACTGGCACGCTGGATGCGATGGCAGGCTCTGACATGATCCAGCGCGAAGGGCGTGTCGCGGCCGACTCCGGTCGCAGTCCGGTTTTGGCCGACCTAGTGCGGCGCGGGGGTGATATTACCTCGATCGAAGTGTCTCAGGCAGCACAGATCGGCGATCCCGCCGCCGTGGCGATCCTGACCAGGTCGGGGCATCTGATCGGGCAGGTTGTGGCGACGCTGGCCAATGCGCTGAACCCTGACATGATCGTGCTGTCGGGCACGCTGGTTCAAACCAATGACATCCTGCTGGCGGGGATCCGTGAGGCGGTTTACGGCGCGTCTCACCCGCTGGTCACGCGCGATCTGCGCATAATCCGTTCGCAGATGGGCAGTTCGGCGGGGTTAGTGGGGGCGGCGCGCGTGGCGTCTGAGGCGATCTTTGCGCCGGCCTTCCTTAAAGACTGGATCATTCAAGGTAAACCGACCCTGCATCCCGATTTTGCCGCGTTCCGTGCGGACGAAGACGGGGCCGCGGTGCCGCAACCGGAGCCCGCGCCGCCATCAGTGCAGGGGAGGAGTGGATCTTGACCATATTTGGACTGGGCCCCCATGGTGAGCGCGCTGCTCCGCCCGAAAGAGTAAGCCTTCTGCCAGAGGATTGCGCAGCGGCCAAAGCAGCAGGCAAGCGGGTGGCCGTTGTTTTGCACACGCTGAATGGCGATTGGACCAAGTTGCAGATTTCCGGCATGTTGGGCATCTTTGGGGATTGTGGAGTGGTCGTGACCGAAGTGGTCGATTGCGGATTTTCAGCGGATCGGCAGGTGGCCGAACTGGACCGGCTGATCGCGGCAAAACCGGATGCGATTGTGGCCTTGCCTGTAGCAAACGAACAGGTTGTGGCGGCCTTCAGGCGGGTTGCGCTGGCGGGCATCCGCCTAGTGCTGCTAGAAAATGTGCCGACCGGCCTATTGCCCGGCACCCATTACACCTCGCTTGTTTCATCGGATAATTTCGGTCTTGGCAGGATGGCGGCAGCGGGGCTTTCGCCGCATCTGGCGCAAGGGGCGGCGGTGGGCATTCTTGGCTTTGCCGCTGATTTCTTCGCCACCAACGGGCGGGAGGTTGCTTTCATCAATTGGATGCAGGCGAACCGCTCTGACGTGCGAACGCATGTACTGCGGTTCGGCGCGGTGGACGCAGCGGCCGATCTGGCCCAGCGGATGATCGCGGATTATCCCGAGATTTCAGGTTTCTTTGTGGTCTGGGACACGCCTGCCACGGCGGTATCCATCCGACTGGAAGCCGCTGGCCGCTCGATTGTGATGGCGACCGTCGATCTTGGCGAAGATGTCGCCATTTCCTTGGCCGCAAGCAAACCTTTTGTGAGTGTTGCAGCACAGCAGCCGTTTCAACAGGGCGAGGTCGCCGCCCGCACCACGGTCCTTGCCTTGTTGGGCCGACCCGTTCCTGCCTGGATCGCCTTGCCCGGAATTCCCGTGGCCCGCGACAATGTGGCCGACAGTTTCCAGATCATCTGGAGAAAACCCGCCCCGCGCGAGGTTTTGCGTCTGCTCGGCATGGCACCGTGACTGCACGCGTCCAGATGACCGCCCGAAGCTAACGTACTTGGAGGCGAATACGCCGCACTCTCGATGAAGGGCCGCTTAGGCGTGCCGCATTGCATCGGTAAGGCGGCCGCCGACTGCCGGCTATGGGCCGATGCGCAGCCTCTGGCTGCGCATCGGCCCTCAGACTTTCGAGCCCTCTTGCTTCCACAGTGCTTCCGGGCGATATCGCAACGCAAAAAACGCCCCGAGGGGCACTTTGCAAATAACTGATAACACGAGATATTTTGATTGTAGGGACAGGATTTGAACCTGTGACACTGCATCATGAACGGCTCGTACTCTTACACTCGGCCTAAAGCCGCCGCGGTTGTGTCTCGAGAGTGGTGGAAATTCTCCTGCGCCGTCCTCCGAGCGGTTTGATTTGCGCCTGATCAGGCGGCGAGGTCAAGTGTCATTGGCTCGATCGCTTTGTCGAGGGTTTGCCATCCGTCGACCTTGCGCATGGTGATCTGGCCGGCGGCGATCAGAGCCCACAGGAGCATCGGCACTGTTTCGGCGCAGGGCAGCACGGCTTGGGTTGTGATCCGACGGCGGAATTCCTCGTTCAGACGCACTATGGCATTTGTCGTCCGAGCCGCTTTCCATTGCGACGGATCAAGGCGTGTGAAGGTGAAGAGGCGATCCCCGGCTTCTTCCAGGCTATCGGCAACAGCGCGGCACTTCAGGCGCCATTTGCGCACAAAAGCCTTGCGGCGCGTTTCGACCTCGGCTGCGGTGGCGGCATAGATCATGTCGCGATAGTCGTTGCCCAGCTCCTCGTGCATATGTTTCGGGGCATGGGCCAGCAGGTTGCGATGCTTGTGAACGGTGCAGCGCTGGATCGGCAGGTCCTCGCCCCACAGCGCCACCAGTGCCGCCTCGAGCCCTGGTGCCCCGTCAACAATCACGAACGGGGGTCGTTTCAGCCCGCGCTTATCCAGATCATCGAGAAATTGACGCCACGCTGCCGTGCTCTCGCCGCCCATATTCATGATGGAAAGCAATACCTTCTGACCATCTCGGCGCACACCGATGGCTGCGAGCACCGAGAGGTTCGTGGCCTTCTTGTCGAGAC
>NZ_JAUSBA010000009.1 GCF_030652235.1 Cypionkella sp. | reverse complement strand
CCAGGCTGCGGCGCATTGGTCGAGGATTTTATCGTAGCTGTCGAAGACGGTGTTGGCGAGCTTGTTGGCGCGCAGGTATTGCCAGACGTTTTCGACCGGGTTGAGCTCGGGAGAATAGGGCGGCAGGGTGATCAGCGTGATGTTATTCGGGACGACCAGGTCTTTGCCGCCGTGCCATCCGGCACCGTCGAGGACCAGAACAGCGTGCGCGCCCGGCGCGACAGCCGAAGCGATCTCGGCGAGATGCAGGTTCATCGCCTCGGTGTTGACATGAGGAAGCACGAGGCCTGCGGCCACGCCGCGTCCGGGGCAGGCCGCGCCGAAAAGATAGGCCCATTCGTAGCGCGTGTCCCGGAGGGCGCGGGGCCGGGTCCCGAGCCGCGCCCAAACGCGGGTCAGCGTGCCCTGCTGGCCGACCCTTGCTTCATCTTGAAACCACACCTCGAGCGGCTTGCCCTTCGCCGCTTCGGGAAGCACCGCAGCTACCGCCGCCGGGAAGTTTTTTTAAACGTCTCCTGGGTGCCCTCGTCGGTCTTCGGGTGGCGCGAGCGCACCGACAGCCGCCGAAAGCCGAGCGTCGCCAGTTGCTTGCCGACCGTGCGCTCGTGCATCTCCACGCCGAACAGCGCCTTGATCCGCGCCTGAAGATCGATGCTGCGCCAGCGCACAACCCCGTCGCGCTGCAGATCGGGACCGGCCTCGACCAAGGCTGCAAGCTCGGCCTTCTGCTCGGGCGTCAGCAACGGCGACGCTCCGGGCGATCGGCGGTTCGCGAGCCCGGCCAGCCCCTCGGCGTTGTAGCGATGCACCCAGTCGCGCAGAGTCTGCCGGTCCATGCCGCAAGTCGTCGCCGCAGTCGTCCGGTCTACCCCTTCCAGCACGAAGGCGATCGCCAGCATCCGCCGCGCCGCGCGACTGTCTTTCATCTTCGCCGCCACCGCCCGCAGCTCCGCCGCCGTCAATTCCTTCCGCGTGACCTCGATTGCCATTCGATCCTCCCTGCCGTCGGAACAAGAGAATCAGAATCTGAACGCTTTGGGAATCCCCTCAGAGTCAGAAACAATGGCCGTTGGTACGAGCCTGTCGAACATCATCTTGCTGGAAAGCACGCTTTCATTTCTGGGCCTTGGGGTGCAGCCACCCACGGCCACGCTGGGCGCGATGGTGGGGGTGGGACGTGACTACATGCCAACAGCCCCATGGATCGTGCTGGCCCCTGCCTTGCTGATCCTCGCGGTCACCTTCTCGGTCCAGATCCTTGGCGACTGGCTACGCGACCGCGCCGACGTCAGGCTGCGGGTCCGCTGATCCGCCCAAGATACACCCGGACGGGCCTGCCAGGGCCCGCCCGATCCACGACTGCCAACCAACGGAGAACACGAATGAAACGCCTTCTGCTCGCAACTACCCTGATCGCTGCCCTTCCGAGCGCGGTCTTTGCCACCGAGATCACGGTGGCCGCCGCCAACGTGGCCCCCTTTCTGGATCCGGGGCGCGACCATTCAAACGTCGGGTCGCAATTCTACTTCAACACCTTTGACCCACTGATCCACAAGGATTACTTCAAACCCGACATGCAGGCGCAGCCGGGCCTTGCGACAGAATGGGCGATGGTGGAGCCGACAGTGATGGAGCTGAAACTGCGCGAAGGCGTGGTGTTCCAGAATGGCGCAGCGATGACGGCCGATGACGTGGTGTTTTCACTCAATCGCATGTTCCAAGCCACGTTCCCGCCCTATCAGGTGCGGATGCGCGACCGGTTGGCCAACTTCGATCGCGCCGAAAAGATCGACGATCTGACCGTGCGGATTCATGTCAAGCGCGAAGAACCGCTGTTCGAGACACTGTTGAATCTGCAACAGACCTTCATCGTGCCGGAAGACTACATCAAGGGGCTGACCGGCGACCCGAAGGTGGCCGAGGATGCCGATTATGAGGCATTCTCGCTTGCTCCGGTCGGTACCGGCCCCTATGCGATCACCGAATTCATTCCGGGCGAAAAGATCGTTTACGAACGATTTGACGGCTTCTGGGGCGAAAAGGCTCCGCTGGACCGCGCCACGGTGCTGCATGTCGGTGAAGTTGCGTCGCGCCTGACCGCGCTGCGCACCGGCGAGGCCCAGATCGCCACCAACATCGCCCCCGACCAGTTGGCGATGATTGCGGGCGATGCCACGCTGAAGGTCGAAGGCGCTGTGACGCCGCTGTTCCACGTCATGATCATGAACGTGAACCACCCCAAGCTGAAGGATCCGCGCATCCGCCAGGCGCTGTCATTGGCCATCGACCGCGAACTCCTGAACGAGGCGCTGTGGCTCGGCAAGGCTTTGGTTCCTGCCTCGCACACAATGGAAGAATTCGGGCCGCTTTACATGCCCGAACTGAAAACTTTTGAATACAACCCTGAAAAGGCCAAGGCGTTGCTGGCCGAGGCGGGTTATGACGGTTTTGAAGTGACGTTCGACACCCAAGGTAGCTATTATACCAAAGGGTTACTGGCCGCACAGGCCATAACCGAGATGTGGGCCGCCGTGGGCTGTTGATTTGCACTGAGAAGTGACCCGGGTTTTTCATCGAGAATTGACCCACCTTTGATTATGGATTTTGGGTCATGCTTGGGTCAAGGGCGAGTTTCACTCCTTCTTTTTTTGGGCTGCAGCGGCTGAGCTTGCCTT
>NZ_JAUSBA010000005.1 GCF_030652235.1 Cypionkella sp. | reverse complement strand
CAGCTCCGCCGCCGTCAATTCCTTCCGCGTGACCTCGATTGCCATTCGATCCTCCCTGCCGTCGGAACAAGAGAATCAGAATCTGAACGCTTTGGGAATCCCCTCAGAGTCAGAAACAATGGCCGTTGGTATGAGGCGACGATTGACTATATCTCAACCGAAAAACACCCGCTTGCCAAGGCTGCGAAAGATACGGGTTCGGCTGCGGTGGCGGTGATGGGCTTTGGCTATATCGTGACCTGGGTCTTTGCTTTGCTTGCCCTTTTCTGATGCCCGGTTAGTGTTCAGCCGATCCGCTAGGGGAGAGCTAAGATGAGCGACCGCAAAACCATTCTGATCACCGGGGCGGGTTCAGGGATTGGCCGGGCGACAGCGCGGACCTTTCTGTCGGCTGGCTGGAATGTCGCCTTGATGGGGCGTCGCGCCGAGGCTTTGGCCGAAACGGCAGATGGCCAGCCCGCCTTGCTGCTCGCCGCCGATGTGAGCAACCCGGCAGAGGTCGATGCGGCCTTTGCCCAGCTGCCTCGGCTGGATGTGCTCTTCAACAATGCGGGCATTTCAGCCCCTGCGGCGACGATTGACGAAATATCGGTCGAGCAATGGCTGGCGGTGTCCAATACCAACATCACAGGCATGTTTCTGTGTGCACGCGCGGCGTTTCGGCTGATGCGGCATCAGTCGCCGCGTGGCGGGCGGATCATCAACAACGGCTCGATCTCGGCGCATGTGCCGCGGCCCGGTTCCGCGCCCTATACCATGTCGAAACATGCGGTGACCGGTTTGACCCGCACGCTGGGGCTGGATGGCCGGGCGTTTGACATCGCAGCGGGGCAGATCGACATTGGCAATGCGCTGACCGATATGGCAGCGGGCTTCACCAAAGGGGTGGCGCAAGCCAATGGGCAGACCGCGATAGAGCCGGTGATGGATGTGGCGCATGTGGCGGGTGCGGTGCTGCACATGGCCAGTCTGCCCTTGTCGGTGAATGTGCCGTTCATGACGATCATGGCGCGGGATATGCCCTATATCGGGCGCGGTTAACGTCTTTGCCTGCCCGCCTTGGGCCTTGCCAAACCCATCGCGCCGTCACTGGACTGTCACGGCTGCTTGGCTAAAGTGCCGCCAATGACTTGCAAGGAGCCTACTGATGCAACGCGATCCCGCTTTCACCGCCCACGGCCGTTTTTGGCGTGGCAACCTGCACACCCATTCAACGCGCTCGGATGGCGTGCTGGCCCCCGAAGAAGTGTGTCGGCGCTACAAGGCCGAGGGCTATGATTTCATCGCCCTCACCGACCATTTCGTCGGCATTTATGGCTATCCGATTGTTGACACCAAGCCGATGCGCGATGCGGATTTCGCCACGATTTTGGGCGCAGAACTTCATTCCGGCGCTATGGCGAATGGTGAGCTGTGGCACATTCTGGCGGTGGGCCTGCCCAGCGATTTCGCGCCCTCAAACAGCCCCAGCTTCATTCCGGTCGTGGACCAGGAAACTGGGCCAGAGATCGCGGCGCGTGCAGTGGCGGCAGGGGCATTTGTGGCGATTGCGCATCCGCAATGGTCGGGGCTGACGTTGGCCGATGCCCGCAGCATCACTGCCGCGCATGCGGTTGAAGTTTATAACACCGGCTGCGACACCGGGTGTGATCGCCCGGATGGCTTTGCGATTGCCGACCTTTTGCTGACCGAGGGTCGCCGTCTGAGCATGATTGCCACCGATGATGCGCATTTCTCGGAACCCGATCACTTCGGCGGCTGGGTGATGGTGAAATCCGAATCCAACACGCCCGAGGCACTGCTTGCCGCGCTGAAGGCAGGGCATTTCTACTCCAGCCAAGGCCCGGAACTGCGCGATGTGCGGATTGAAGGCGACAAGGTTGTGGTCGAATGTTCGGCGGTGGTTTCTGTGGTGGCGATCGGGCATGGCACCGGGGCGAAGGCAGTGCATGGCCATTCGCTGACCCGCGCCGAGGTGCCACTGGCGCGGCTGAACAACTCGCCGTGGCTGCGGGTGGCGGTGATTGATGCGGCGGGCAAGCGGGCGTGGTCGAACCCGATTTGGGTCGAGGGTGCTTTGGCGAAAAATCCGCGTGTGGCAGGGTAGGGGGCAAGCAGTTCCCCTCAAAAGCCAGCGCCGCCCCGGGCTTGATCCGGGGCGGCGCTTGATATGACGGCTGAGTGCCTAGCCTCGTGCGGGATCGCTGCTGCGCAGAAAGCGTTTGGCCAGCATCCGGGTCAGCTTGCGATGGGCTTTTGACACCCGCTGCCGCAGATGCATCGCCGCGAACACCGGCTGGTCGATGGCTTCGACATCCCGGACATATTGGAACCGTCCCGTTGCCACCATCTCGGCAGCTTTCTCAGCCATCACAAACCCCGACCCGCCAGTGGCCAGCAGCAGCGAGGCGATGGTCGAGCTTTGTCCAACCGATAACGGCGCGCCAATCAACTCGGGCAGGGCGGTGCGATGGGCCTGCTCAAAAGCCACTGAAAAATGCCCCGAGATGTAAGTCTCCAGCTTGATCTCGGCCCGCGTCGCGGCATCCGAACTGATCAGACGATAGGGCAGGTCGGCCAAAGTGACGAAATGCAGATCGGGGTGTGGTTTTGGCGTGAACAGCACCGCAAAATCATGCACGCCTGAGACGATATCGGCACACATCTGCGCGGAATAGTCTGGCTCGATATAAAACGCCATCTGCGGGAACATGCGGCGGAAATCGGCGAGAAGATCACCGATAAACGCATCAGCCAGATCATTCTGGATGCCCAAACGCATGATCACAGCGGACTCGCCTGTGGGGGCGACGGCGCGTTTGGCCTCATTCCAATCACGCCGCAGCATCCGGGCATGGGTCTCAAATCGCAGGCCCTCGGTCGTCAGATCGGTGCCAGCACGCGAGCGGGTGAACAAGCGCGCACCCACGGCGGCCTCTAGCGTCTGTACGCGGGCCGAGACGGTGGATTGGGTCACATCCAGCCGATCGGCGGTGCGGTGAAAGCTGCGGGTTTCCACAAGATCAAGGAACGTATCAAGAAGTTCGATTTGCATGGTCTGCTCCTCTGCTGTGCGTCCAATGCTTTGCGCCTGATCGGATCACTCGATCAATAGCGCGGCTTTGAGGGAATTGAAAGCCGAAAGCCGTCGTCTGATAAGGGTGGGGCAATACCCGGAGCCAAGCATGTCTGATTTCCCTAAAACCGCGCGCGTCGTTATCATTGGCGGCGGTGCTGTCGGTGCCTCTAGCCTCTATCATCTGTGCAAGGCGGGCTGGACCGATTGCGTGTTGCTCGAGAAGAATGAGCTGACCGCAGGCTCAACCTGGCACGCGGCGGGCAATGTGCCAACGTTCTCGTCAAGCTGGTCGATTATGAACATGCAGCGCTATTCGGCGGAACTGTATCGCGGCTTAGGCGATGCGGTCGATTATCCGATGAATTACAACGTCACCGGCTCAATCCGGTTGGCGCATACCCAAGAACGTTTGCAGGAATTTCAGCGTGTTGTCGGGATGGGCCGCTATCAGGGCATGGATCTGAAGATCCTGACGCCCGATCAGATTGCCGAGGTTTATCCGTTTATCGCGACGCATGATCTCGTGGGGGCTTTGTATGACCCCTATGATGGCGATATCGATCCGGCGCAGTTGACGCAGGCCCTAGCCAAAGGCGCGCGTCAAATGGGGGCACGGATAGAGCGGTTTTGCCCTGCGACAGGCGTGCGGCGTGAAGGCGATGAATGGGTGGTCGAAACCCACAAGGGCGATATCCGCTGCGAAGTCGTGGTGAATGCGGCGGGCTATTACGCGCGCGAGGTCGGCAAATGGTTTGGCCGAGAGGTGCCGATGATGGTGATGAGCCATCAGTACATGCTGTTTGACACCATCCCCGAGGTCGAGGCGCGCACGAAAGAGGTCGGCCACAAGCTGCCGCTGCTGCGCGATGTCGACAGCAGCTATTACCTGCGGCAAGAGAAAAACGGCTTCAACCTTGGCCCCTATGAGAAGAACTGCAAGGCGCACTGGGTGACCAAAGATGATCCGTTCCCGGAAGATTTCAGCTTCCAACTGTTCCCCGACGATCTGGAACGTCTGGAGTGGTATATCACCGACGCCATGGCCCGTGTGCCATTGCTGGAAACAGCTCCGCTGACCAAAGTGATCAACGGCCCGATCCCCTACACCCCCGATGGCAACCCGCTGATCGGCCCGATGCCCGGCGTGCCGAATGCGTTCGAGGCTTGCGTGTTCACCTTTGGTATCTGTCAGGCTGGGGGCGCGGGCAAAGTTCTGGCCGAATGGATCACCCAAGGGGCAACGGAATGGGACATGTGGTCCTGTGATCCCCGCCGGTTTACCGGGTTTGAGGATCAGGATTACTGCATTGCCAAAGGCATGGAGGTTTACGGCCACGAATACGCCATCCAGTTCCCGCATTATACTTGGCCCGAGGGGCGCGATAAAAAACTGTCGGCTGTGCATGATCGCACAACAGCTTTGGGCGCGCAGTTTGGCGCGTATAATGGCTGGGAGCGGGCGTTGTGGTATGCGCGTATCGGAGATGATGTCTCTGCCAAAGGCAGCCAGACTTGGGCGCGCAATGGGGCATGGTTTGGCGCGGTGCGCGCGGAATGTGAAGCTGTGCGCGATGCGGCGGGCATTCTCGACCTACCGGGGTTCTCTCGGTTTGTGTTGAAGGGCGACGGTGCGGCTGACTGGCTGGCGCGGCAAATCACTGGCAAGGTGCCGAATGTCGGGCGGCTGGGGCTTGCGTATTTCGCCGATGACAAGGGCCGGATTGTGACCGAGATGTCGGTGGCGCGGTTGGGGCTGGATGAGTTGTTGCTGATCACCGCAGCCACAGCACAGGCGCATGATCGTGATTGGCTGGTGGCGCATCTGGATGCGGGGCTAAGCCTGACCGACGAGACGACAGAATGGTCAACGCAAATTCTGACCGGGCCAAAATCACGCGAGATTTTGGCAGCGGTGTCGGATGCCGATCTGGCAAAGGGATGGTTGACGTTCCAAACCGCGCAGGTTGGTGGGGCGGATGTGTTCTTGATGCGGGTGTCGTTTGCGGGTGAACTTGGCTGGGAAATTCATTCCAAGGTGGCTGATACCGCGCGGGTTTGGGATGCCGTGCTGGCCGCGGGCACGCCAATGGGGTTGAAGCCGTTCGGGATGTTTGCCTTGAACTCTCTGCGGCTCGAAAAAGGCTACCGCGCGTGGAAGGGCGATCTTTCCACCGACTATTCTGTATTGCAGGGCGGGCTAGAGCGCTTTGTTGATTGGGCCAAGCCCGATTTCCGTGGCAAGGCGGCGCTGGCGGCTGAAAAGCAGGCCGGGGTTGCCAAGCGGTTCTGCACCTTGGTGATCGATGCAGGCGATCAGGACCCACCCTATATGTCAACGATCTGGGAGGGGGATACCGTCGTCGGTGAAGTCACCAGCGGTTATTACGGCCACCGTGTCGGCGCTTGCATCGGGCTGGGCATGTTGCGGGCTGATCTGAACCTGCCGGGACAGGCTGTAGAGGTGGAGATTTTCGGGCAGCGCTATCCGGCGGTGGTGCAGGCAGATGCGCCGCTGTGGGATGCAAAGAATGAGCGCATTCGCGCGTGATTGATGACGGAGCGGGGGCTAGCCCCCGCACCCCAAGAGTATTTTTGCCAAGATGAAAGACAAGTGATGGCTCAGGTTCCGAACAAAGCGCGGGCGGTGGTGATTGGCGGCGGGGTCTCCGGCTGCTCGGTGGCTTATCATCTGGCGAAGATGGGCTGGACCGATGTGGTTCTGCTAGAGCGCAAACAACTGACCTCTGGCACCACTTGGCACGCGGCGGGGTTGATCGGGCAGTTGCGCGGCTCGGCCAATATGACCCGTTTGGCGAAATATTCTGCGGATTTGTATGTGAAGCTCGCGGCGGAGACGGGCGTTGAGACTGGGATGCGGCAAGTGGGCTCGATCTCGGTGGCACTGACCGAGGCGCGGCACGAGGAATTGTTGCGCCAAGCCACGGTGGCGCGGATTTTCGATGTCGATGTGGCCGAGATTTCGCCCTCCGATGTCAAGGCAATGTATCCGCATCTGAATGTCGCTGATGTGGTGGGGGCGGTGCATCTGCCGCTGGATGGTCAGTGTGATCCGGCCAATATCACCATGGCTTTGGCCAAGGGTGCGCGGATGCGCGGTGCGCAGATTTTCGAGCATACCAAGGTCGTTGGGGTCACCAAGGCCGCGGGCAAAGTGACCGGCGTCGATTATCTAGGCTCCGATGGTGAGCCGGGCCATATCGCGACAGATGTGGTGGTGAATTGCGGCGGCATGTGGGGGCGCGATCTGGCCGAGGCGTCTGGCGTCACCTTGCCGCTGCACGCCTGTGAGCATTTCTATCTGATCACCGAGCCTATTCAGGGCCTTGGCCATCTACCGGTGCTGCGGGTGCCGGATGAATGTGCTTACTATAAGTCAGACGCGGGCAAGATGATGATCGGCGCGTTCGAGCCGAAAGCCAAGCCTTGGGGCATGGACGGCATCCGCGAAGATTTCATGTTCGACACACTGCCCGAGGACTGGGATCACTTTCAGCCGATCCTAGAGCACGCGATGAACCGGATGCCGCTGTTCCAAACAGCGGGGATTCATACGTTTTTCAACGGGCCAGAAAGTTTCACCCCGGATGACCGCTATTACTTGGGCGAAGCGCCAGAACTTGGCGGCTATTGGGTGGCTGCCGGTTACAATTCGGTCGGCATCGCTGGCTCGGGTGGCGCGGGCATGGCCTTGGCGCATTGGATCATCGAGGGCGAGGCGCCATTTGACCTTTGGGAGGTCGATATCCGCCGCGCCCAGCCGTTCCAGAAAAACCGCAAATATCTGAAAGAGCGGGTGACCGAGACTTTGGGCCTGCTCTATGCCGATCACTTCCCCTATCGTCAGGTGGAAACCGCGCGTGGCGTTCGGCGCACGCCGCTGCATGAACATCTGAAAGCCCGCGGTGCGGTGTTTGGCGAAGTGGCGGGCTGGGAGCGCGCGAACTGGTTCGCCAATGCGGGGCAAGAGCGCGAGTATCACTATTCTTGGAAACGGCAGAACTGGTTTGAGAACCAGAAGGCCGAGCATCTGGCAGTTCGAAATGGCGTCGGCTTCTTCGACATGACCTCGTTTGGCAAAATCCGCATTGAGGGCCGCGATGCTTGCGCCTTTCTGAACCGGGTTTGTGGCGCGGAAATGGATGTGGCGGTGGGGCGGATCGTCTACACGCAAATGCTGAACCAGAAGGGCGGCATCGAGTCCGACCTAACCGTGACCCGCCTTTCGGAAACGGCTTATCTGGCGGTGGTGCCGGGGGCGACGTTGCAGCGCGATCTGGCATGGCTGCGGCGGCATGTTGGGGATGCGTTTGCGGTGATCACCGATATGACGGCGGCTGAATCGGTGCTCTGCGTGATGGGGCCGAAAGCACGCGATCTGATGCAAAAGATCAGCCCGAATGATTTCTCCAACACAGCGCATCCGTTTGGCTCTATGCGGCAGATCGAGGTTGGCATGGGCATCGCGCGGGCGCATCGGGTGACCTATGTGGGCGAGTTGGGCTGGGAGTTGTATGTCTCATCCGACCAAACCGCGCATGTGTTTGAGGCTTTGGAGGCGGCGGGCGCTGATTTGGGGCTGAAGCTCTGCGGGTTGCACACGCTGGATTCTTGTCGGATTGAAAAGGCCTATCGCCACTTTGGTCATGATATTACCGATGAAGATCATGTCCTTGAGGCGGGGCTTGGCTTTGCGGTGTCGAAGAAGAAACCTGACTATATCGGCCGCGACGCTGTTCTGCGCAAACAAGAGACAGGGCTGGATCGCAAGCTGGTACAGTTCCGCCTGACAAATCCCGAGCCGTTGTTGTTCCACAACGAGGCGGTGGTGCGGGATGGGGTGATTGTCGGCCCGGTGACTTCCGGCAACTACGGTCATTTTCTTGGTGGCGCGATTGGCCTTGGCTATGTGCCCTGCAAGGGCCAGTCGGACGCGGACATTCTGGGCGCGCGCTATGAAATCGAAGTGGCGGGGGTGCGGCATGAGGCCGTGGCCAGCCTTGTGGCAATGTATGATCCAAAATCCGAACGGGTGCGCGCCTGATAAGCGCCGGGAGAGCCGCAGGCCCTCCCGGACCCTCCCGAGGACGTTTGAGCACAGAGGATGACGAAGATGAGCGATCTAAGCGAAATCGGTGAAATGTGTGAACCCTCACGGGCGCGGCGGTCTGGTGGGCGCACCGCACGGGTGGCGCTCCGTTCAGCGCCCTTGGCCGATGACGTGCGCCCGGTGCGCGGCGGCATGTCGGGTGGGCAATATAAGCCTTTGACCGATGCTGGTATCGCGCAAATCCACGAAAGCGCCTTGCAGGCTTTGGAGCAGATTGGGCTAAGCCAAGCCCCGCCTTCTGGGGTGAAACTGTTGACCGAGGCCGGGGCCATTGAAGGTGATGATGGCCGCATCCGCTTCCCGCGCGCGCTGGTCGAGGACATGTTGGCAGTGGCTGCGCGCAATATCACTTTGCATGCGCGCGACCCCAAGCATGATCTGCACTTGTCCGGCAACAAGGTGCATTTTGGCACAGCCGGGGCGGCGGTGCATATCGTCGATCCGATCAGCCTCGATTACCGCGAAAGCACCGCGCAAGACCTTTATGATGCCGCGCGGCTGGTCGAGAATCTCGACAATATCCACTTCTATCAGCGCACGATGGTGTGCCGCGACGTGGTGGACAATCAGGATATGGACCTCAACACGCTCTATGGCTGCCTTGCGGGCACCACGAAGCATGTCGGCACCAGCTTCTCTGACCCGTCGCATGTCGCGGCTTGTTTTGACATGATCTACACCGTGGCGGGGGGCGAGGAAAAATGGCTGGAGCGGCCCTTCGTCAGCAACTCCAACTGCTTCGTCGTCCCGCCAATGAAATTCGCCGAGGAATCCTGCATCACGATGGAGGATTGCATCCGGCGCGGCATGCCGATGCTGCTGCTGTCGGCGGGGCAGGCGGGGGCCACGGCTCCGGCACCGATTGCGCTGACCATTGTGCAGGCGATGGCCGAATGCCTTGCGGGCGTGGTCTATGCCAATGCGATCAAGAAAGGCGCGCCCTGCATCTTCGGCACTTGGCCGTTTGTGTCCGACCTGCGCACCGGGGCGATGTCGGGCGGTTCAGCGGAACAAGCCTTGTTGACCGCTGGTTGTGCGCAGATGCACCATTTTTATGACCTTCCGGGGGGTGCTGCCTCTGGGATTTCCGACAGCAAACTGCCCGATATGCAGGCCGGATGGGAGCAGGGCATCACCAACTCTCTGGCGGGTCTTGCGGGCCTGAACATGTGCTACGAGGCCGTGGGCATGCACGCCAGTCTGCTCGGGTTCTGCCTTGAATCTCTGGTCTTGGGCGATGACCTTCTCGGCCAAGCCATGCGTTTGGTGCGCGGTATTGATGTGACGCCAGACAGCACCAGCATCGAGGCGATGAAACAGGTCTGCCTTGGCGGCCCCGGCCACTATCTCGGCTCAGATCAGACCCTGAAACTGATGCAAACCGAATATATCTACCCCGCATCGGCGAATAGGATGTCGCCGAAGGAGTGGAATGAGGCTGGAAAGCCACTGCTGCTTGACGCCGCCATCGCCCGCAAGAATAGTATCCTCGCAAAGGCCGGAAACGTGATTGATCCCGAGATCGACGCGATCATCCGCGCCAAATATAAAATCTACTTCAAGTGAGGATGCCATGATTTCTGCCAACATGACCAAATTCTACATCAACGGCGCTTGGGTTCAGCCGAACTCGGCCGCGCGGATGGGGGTTGAAAATCCGGCAACCGAGGAGATTGTGGCCGAAGTTGCCTTGGGCAACCAGACCGACATCGACAACGCCATCGCCGCCGCCCGCGCCGCGTTTGACGCCTATACCGTGTGGCCGGTGCAAAAGCGTATCGACTTGGTGAAGCGGATTTTGGAAGTTTACAACTCCCGCTACGAAGATTTCGCGCAAGCGATGTCCACCGAAATGGGCGCACCGATCGAATGGGCGCGTGGCGCGCAGGTTTGGGCGGGGCAGGTGCATATCGAGGCCACCATCAAGGCCGCCGAGGAAATGGCGTGGGAATATTCGCGCGGCACCACCCGGATCGTGCATGAAGGCATCGGCGTTTGTGCTTTGATCACGCCGTGGAACTGGCCGATGAACCAGATCGCTTGCAAGGTGGCCCCGGCATTGGTTGCAGGCTGCACGATGGTGCTGAAGCCTTCGGAAATTGCACCCTTATCGGGCGTGTTGTTCGCCGAGGTCTGCCATGACGCAGGCGTTCCGCCCGGCGTGTTCAACTTGGTGAATGGCACCGGGCTGGAAGTCGGTGCGCGGATGTCGTCGCATCCCGAAGTGGATATGGTGTCGTTCACCGGATCGACCCGCGCGGGCACGGCGGTGGCGGCGGCGGCTGCGCCGACGGTGAAGCGCGTGGCGCAGGAATTGGGCGGTAAATCCGCCAATATCATTCTTCCCAACGCAGATCTGGCGGCTGCTGTGGCGGCTGGCGTCAATGCAATCATGTCCAACACGGGCCAATCCTGCGACGCGCCAACGCGGATGTTCGTGCAGCGCGACCAGCAGGCCGCAGCGCTTGCGGTGGCGAAAACCACCGCCGAGGCGATCATCCCCGGCGATCCGACCCTTGAGACCACCACGATGGGACCGCTGATCTCGAAAGCCCAGTACGAGAAGGTGCAGCGCCTGATCCAAGCGGGCATTGATGAGGGGGCAACCTTGGTGACAGGCGGCTTGGGCCGCCCCGCAGGTCTCAATCGTGGTTGGTTTGCCAAGCCTACGATCTTCGGCGATGTGAAGAACGAAATGACAATCTCGAAGGAAGAAATCTTCGGCCCGGTGCTGGCGATTCTGCCCTACGACACGGTGGATGACGCTGTGCGCATGGCAAACGATACGGTTTACGGCCTTGCCGCCTATATCGCCGGCCCGTTAGAGGATGCCAAACCCGTCGCCCGCCGTCTGCGTGCAGGCACGGTGAACCTGAACTACCCCGAGTGGGACACCTCGGCCCCGTTTGGCGGCTATAAGCAATCTGGCAACGGACGCGAATATGCCGATTGGGGCATTCATGATTTCTGCGAGATCAAGGGCATCGTCGGCTACGGCGACTGACGGACTTATACTCGGGGGCGGGTGTCGCCGCCCCCTCATTCCATAGGATTTACCATGCATTACGGATATATCGGCCTTGGCAACCTTGGCGCCGCCTGCGCGGGCTGTTTGCTGAAGGCGGGCTTTCAGGTGACGGTCTATGATCTGAACCCAGCCTTGGCAGCACCGCTGGTCGCGCAAGGCGCGGTTTTGGCAACCAGTGCCGAGGCTTTGGCCGCATCGGCTGATCATGTGATCACCTGCCTGCCGTCGCCAGCCGTCTCGGAACGGGTGTTGCGCAATATTCTGCCGCACATGGAAAAAGGTGCGTCTTGGCTTGAGATGTCCACTTTGGGCCGGGATGAGGTGCTGAAACTCGCCGCCGTCGCGGCCGAGTCCGGCGTGCGCATGATGGAACTGCCGGTCACCGGTGGCGTGCATCTGGCCTATCAGGGCAAGATCACCATGCTGGCGGGTGGCGACAAAGACCTGTTCGATTTGCACTATGGCGCGATGCAGGCGATGGGCGACAAGATTTTCCACATGGGGCCGCTGGGATCATCCTGTATTATCAAGGTGATCACCAACATGCTGGCCTTCATTCACCTGAAGGCCACGTCCGAGGCGTTGATGCTGGCCAAACGCGGCGGGCTTGATCTGGCGCAGGCTTGGCATGCGATTGCGGCCTCGTCGGGCAACAGTTTCGTGCATGAAACCGAAGGCGCGCTGATCCTGAACGGGTCCTATGATATCGCCTTCAACATTGATCTGGCGCTGAAAGACCTTGGCTTTGCCTTGGGTTTTGGCAAAGAGTTTGGCGTGCCGCTGGATCTCGCCTCGATGACCAACCAGACCTATATCGCCGCCAAAGCCGCGTATGGTGGCGAGGCGCAATCTCCGATGATCGCGAAGTTGCTCGAGGATCTCTTGGGCACAGATCTGCGCGCCGAAGGCTTCCCAGCCCGGTTGGAATAGCAGCTTGCGCAGGGGGTGGCTTTGGGCGAAACTGTTAACAATGTCTTAAAGTCAGCACCCTAACCCCTTGAAATCAGGGCGGGTTATTTGGTCCCGAGTTGGGACCATGGAAAGAAGCCATGGATAAAGCCTCTCAGACCCGCGCCGCCCAACTGCTGCATCACCGCAGCGCGGGGCTGAAAAAAGGCGATCCCGTAAGCCTGCCGATTGTGCCTGCGGCGACGTTTCATTTGCCAGAGGTGGCCGGGGCCAGCCATATCTACGGCCGCAACGGCATGACGACTTGGGAGGCGGTGGAGGATCAGCTCGCGCTGCTGGAAGACGCGCCCTGCGTCAGTTTCCCGTCTGGGATGGCGGCGATTTCGGCGGCTTTGATGGCGACCCTGAAGGTCGGCGCCAAGCTGATCATTCCGGCAGATGGCTACTATGTGACCCGGGTGTTGTCGGAGGGCTTTCTTGCGCCGTTCGGGGTAGAGGTGGTGCAGATCGCGACAGCGGATTATGCCAGCTTTGATTTTTCCGGCGCGGCGGTGGTCTATCTGGAAACACCCTCAAACCCCGGCCTGGATGTGGTAGACATTGCGGCCATATCGCTGCGCGCCCATGCAACGGGGGCCGTGGTGATCGTCGACAACACCACGATGACCCCACTGTTGCAGCGCCCGCTCGATCTGGGCGCTGATCTGGTGGTGGCCGCGGATACCAAAGCGCCTGCGGGGCATTCTGATGTGTTGTTTGGCCATGTTGCGGGGCGAGATGCGGGCCTGATGGCGCGGGTGCGCGACTGGCGCAGGCTCTCGGGGGCGGTGCCGGGGCCATTTGAGGCGTGGCAGGTGCATCGCGGCATCGAAACGCTGGAGTTGCGATTGCAGCGGATGTGCGCCAGTGCCGGAGTGATTGCGGAGCGGTTGCTGGCGCATCGGGCGGTTGCCAATTTGCGCTATCCCGGGCTTGCGAGTGACCCTTCTCACGTAATTTCCAAAACACAGATGACGGGGTTTGGCTTTCTGATCGGTTTTGAATTGGAGGATGAGGCGCGGGCTGAACGGTTTTTGACCGAATGTCCTTACATTGTTCAATCAACCAGCTTTGGCGGCACCCATTCATCGGGCGAACGACGGGCGCGTTGGGGCGATAGAGTGTCCCCAGGGTTTATTCGGTTGTCGGTGGGGATTGAGCCGTTTGAGCCGTTGTGGGCGGCTATGGAAGCTGCGCTGAAACGTTGAGCGAAGGCGATTTCCGAAGTGAAAATCGTGCACGGAATTTTTCTTGAAATTCCGTGGATTGCGGGAGACGTTACAGCAGATTGATCAACCTAGCGGCCTCATCCCGCGGGTGGATCAGCGGCGCGCGGTCTTCGCCGGGGAAGAAGCGCGCGCGGGTGGCGGTTGGCATGGGCGCAGGGGTTTCGATGCGCACCTGCGGACCGATATTGGCGTTCTCGGCAGCCCAACTGCGGGCAAGGGCGATTTGCGCGGCTTTGGTCGCGCCGTAAGCTCCGAAGAATTTCTCGCCTGCGCGCGGATCATCAAAAAACATCGCGCTGCCGTCGCCAGCGCGCAACAAGGGCTCGATCATCGGGATCAACATGCCGGTCGCACGGACATTGGTGGCGATGCTTTTGTCCCAATCCTTCACATCGAGTGAACCTGCTGGCGCGAGCGGGGCGGCATGGATTGCGGTGTGAACCCAGAGATCCAGCTTGCCCCAACGCTGATGGATCGATAGGCACAGATGCCGCATCGCGTCATCATTGATAACATCCATCGGGGCCAAGGTGAGGCCGCCCGCGCCGGGCAGTTTCAGGGTTTTGACGCGGTCATCGAGTTCTTCCAAGCCTCCGACGGTGCGCGCGACGGCGACGACATGCCAGCCGCCCGCTGCCAGTTGCTCGGCGAGGGCCGCGCCGAGTCCACGCGAAGCTCCGGTGATCAGGGCGAGGCGTTTGGTCATTGGTTATCCTTTGGGCGTTGGTTTCGCTGCGGCGTTGGATGCCTCAGGCGGGGATATTTGAGCCAATGTGAAAGGGCAAGGGGGCGGGTTATTCAGTGGCATTGTAGCGCAGGGTCCATTCATGCACGCGGCCTTCAGATCGCCCTTTGCGCCGATCCAATCCCAGAGTTTGGGGAAATCTTGCTCTATCGTCTCGATACGTAAGCGCATGAGTCGGGTTTTGTCGCGCAGGAAATAGGTGATGCTGCTGGTGATGGTCTCGATAAGGCTCTCGATAGTTTTGGTCAGATCTGTCTTGGGTTTGCGCAGCACGAGGTTGCATAGCAGGGTTTTTTGGTTGGCTTTTACGAGGCCACAGTTTTTGCGCGCGACGCAGAACTTCACCACGGCGTCGCCGTCTCGAGTGAGACGGACGTAAAACGGCGTGTCGCCAAAGCTGGCGCACAACTTGCCCGCCCATCAGGCGAGGCGGTTGTCGAGTTTGATCTGGTTGTCGGGCTAAACGAAGCGGTTAGGGCCCAAAAGATGGGTACGCTATTGGTGTTCGGCGATGAAATTGTTGGAATTTTCACAGGAGCGGGAGAAGGTTCTGGAGCCGCAGCGGCCGGAGCAGAGCGCGAAAGCTTAGGTTTTTTGCCACGCTTTAAACAAGTTGCGCTACGCCAGAGTAGGCCATTGCAACTTATTCCGCCGCTTTCATCTGGAAGCCTTCTTCGATTTTGTCGGAGGGAGCGATAGGGTATTGGCCTGAAAAGCAGGCGTCGCAGTATTGCGGGGCGCTTGCGTCGCGGCCTTTGGCTTCGCCTGCGGCGCGATAGAGGCCGTCGAGGGTGATGAATTTGAGGCTGTCGACGCCGATCCAGTCGCGCATTTCATCCTCGGTCATGGTTGCGGCGAGGAGTTTGCTGCGTTCGGGGGTATCGACGCCGTAAAAGCAGGGCCAAGCAGTGGGTGGGGAGGCGATGCGAAAGTGGACTTCGGCGGCTCCGGCCTCAAGGATCATGTCTTTGATTTTGCGCGAGGTTGTTCCGCGTACAACGCTATCGTCGACAAGGATCACCCGCTTGCCTTTGATCAGGGCGCGGTTGACGTTGAGTTTCAGGCGCACGCCCATGTTGCGGATGGATTCCGAGGGCTCGATAAAAGTGCGACCCATGTATTGATTGCGGATGATGCCCATCGCATACGGGATGCCGGATTGTTGTGAGTAGCCGATGGCGGCGGGTGTGCCTGAATCGGGAACCGGGCAGACCAAATCGGCATCGACGGGGGCTTCTTTGGCGAGTTCGACGCCGATGGCGTGGCGGGTCTCGTAGACTGAGCGGCCGCCGAGTATGGAATCGGGACGGCTGAAGTAGACGTGTTCAAATATACAGAAGCGGGATTTGGCGGGGGCGAAGGGGCGCGTGGAATTGACTTTGCCGTCTTCGATGACGACCATTTCGCCGGGTTCTATTTCGCGTACGAAATCGGCCCCGATGATGTCGAGACCGCAGGTCTCGGACGATAGCGCCCAAGCGGAATCACCGATGCGGCCCAGAACTAAGGGGCGGACGCCCAAAGGGTCGCGGACGCCGATCAGTTTGGTGCGGGTCATCGCGACCACGGAAAATGCGCCTTCGACGCGGCGCAGGGCGTCTTTGATCCGCTCAGAAATGTTCATTTGGATCGAGCGGGCCATCAGGTGGATGATGCACTCGCTATCGGACGAGGATTGGAAGATGCTGCCGCGCTCGATCAACTCGCGGCGCAGAGCGGCAGCGTTGGTCAGGTTGCCGTTATGGGCGATGGCGGCACCACCCATCGAAAACTCGCCGAAGAACGGTTGCACGTCGCGGATCGCGGTCGCGCCTTTGGAACCGGCGGTGGAATAGCGGACATGGCCGATGGCCAGCGACCCCGGCAGGGTTTCCATCACGTCGGGCTTGGTGAAATTGTCGCGCACATAACCGAAACGGCGGGCCGAGTTGAAGCCGGTTTCCTGATCATAGGACACGATGCCGCCGGCTTCCTGACCGCGATGCTGCAGGGCATGGAGGCCAAGCGCGACAAAGCTTGACGCATCGGACACGCCGATCACGCCAAAAATGCCGCATTCCTCCTTCAGCTTATCATCGTCAAAAGGATGGGCATAGAAGGGTTGCATGGAGCCTCCGAATCCGGGTTCGTTCTGCGCCTTTCCTTTAGGCCGAAGCGAAGCCAGTGTCACCCCCTGAAAGTCCTGGTTGATGCTGCAATGCGGCATGGCCGCTGTGCATTAATTAGAAGGGGCGGTTTCAGCGGCTGGGGCAACCTGCGGCAGAGTGCTGGTTTCTTTTGTGCAGGTGGCAGTCAACTCGTTGTAGCGGGCCACAACCCAATTTGGCGCATCGGTCGGCACGGCGTCGTTGATGTCGCCTTGGAATGAGGCGAAGATCTTTGCCGAGCGCGAATTGTCCACCATCGGCACTGTGTTGGCTGCAACGGCGCGGTCGTAGACCAGAAACGCGATGCCAACCAGTAGCACGCCGCGTACAACACCGAACAGGAAGCCGACGCCTTGATCCAGACCGCCGAGGATTGAGCGTTGCACCACGGAGGAAAACAATGGCGTGAACAGAGCCGCGACGATCAGGCCGACGGCAAAGACAGCGGCGAAGCCGGCGATCAGCGAGAGTTCGCAGTTTTCAAGGAAGGAGCCAACGCCGGGGATTTCCTTGACCAGCGGCTGCGCTTGGGCGGCGAACATATAGGCGAGCACGGCCGCACCGACCCAGCCGACAATTGCCATCGCCTCACGCACAAAACCGCGCGAATAGGCAAGCACTGCCGACAGCACGATGATGCCAGCAACGCCCGCATCAACAAGGGTAAAACCTTCCATCTTCCGCTCCTTAAGGCTTAGCCCGCCCCGAACATTTCACCTACAAAGGCGGTGAGGTCCGGCATTTGCCGAACGTTCATGCCCTCGACTTGCCCAAGCTTTGATCCTTTGGGCGCAATTGCTTGTGAGAAACCAAGTTTTGCAGCTTCTTTCAACCTGTTTTCGGTCTGACTGACCGGGCGCAGGGCCCCGGAGAGGCTGATTTCTCCGAATAAGACGGTTTCGGGGGGGATGCTGACATCCTCGCGGGCCGAAATCAGCGCTGCCGCTACGGCAAGGTCGGCGGCAGGCTCGGTCACCCGCATGCCTCCCGCAACGTTGAGGAACACATCGAGCCCCGCAAAGGGGATGCCACAGCGGGCTTCCAGCACGGCGAGGATGGTGGAGAGGCGGCCCGAGTCGAGGCCAACGACGGTGCGTCTTGGGGTGCCGAGAGGCGAGGGGGCGACGAGGGCTTGGATTTCAGTCAGCACGGGCCGGGTGCCTTCGATGCCCGCGAAAACGGCGGAACCGGGGGAGGGTTGGCCGCGCTCTGAAAGGAACAGGGCGGAGGGGTTTGTCACTTGTTGCAACCCATTTCCGGTCATCTCAAACACGCCGATTTCGTCCGCCGGGCCGAAGCGGTTTTTCACGGCGCGCAGGATGCGAAATTGGTGGCCACGCTCGCCTTCGAAGTAGAGCACGGTATCGACCATGTGCTCGACCACGCGGGGGCCTGCGATTTGGCCGTCTTTGGTTACATGGCCGACCAGGATGATCGCCACGCCACGGCGCTTGGCGAAGGTGACAAGTTCGTGGCAAGCGGCGCGGACTTGGGAGACGGAACCGGGGGCGCTATCGACGGTGTCGAGCCACATGGTTTGGATCGAGTCAATGATGGCAAGGCCGGGGCGTTCGGCGTCCAAAGTGGTGAGGATGTCGCGCAGGTTGGTCTCTGCACCTAAGGCGACGGGGGATTCGGTGAGGCCAAGGCGTTGCGCGCGCATCTGCACTTGGGCGGTGGCTTCTTCGCCCGAGATATACAGGCATTTGACGCCATGTCGCGAGAAGGATGCGGCGGCTTGCAGCAGCAGCGTCGATTTACCAATACCGGGATCGCCGCCGACAAGGATGGCGGAGGCTGGCACAAGGCCGCCGCCCAGCACGCGGTCTAATTCGTCAATGCCGGAGGAGGCGCGCGGCGGGGCCTCGCCGACGGTGGCAAGGTCGGTCAGATGAATGGCGCGGCCTTTGCCGCCTAAGGCTTTCGGGCCTGCTGAGAGGGGGGCTTCCTCGATCAGCGTATTCCAGCCGCCGCAGCCTTCGCATTTGCCGATCCATTTGCGATGGGCGGCGCCGCAGGTGGTGCAGGTGAAGGTGGGGGAGTTTTTGCTCATGACGGTTCAATGCCCGGAAATGCGGGATGCCTCAAGATGTTTCCGTTTTATGCGAGATGAACAGCGAGGCGAGGATGCAGGCGGTGAACAGATACAGGCCCCATGCGGTCTCGATTGTGACATAGCCCGCACCCTTGGCGATGACGAGGTAGAGTGCGATCAGGAAGACCTCGGCCATGGCGAGTTTGCCCAAGATGTGCAGGGCGGGCAGGGTTTTCGGCGACATGAGGCGAAAGTGGATCAGCATCAGGCCAAGAGTTTTGGCGAATGGCGCGAAGATCGCGAGGAAGGTGACCAACAGGGCGAAGGCAGGGTCGCTGCCCCAGAGCGATTGCAGGCCGGTGATCACCGAGATTTCATCCATGCCAAAGATCGGCAGCAAAGCGGCGCGCAGCAGGGGGGCGAACCATGTGATCGGGAACAGGATCAGCAGCACAAGATTGGCGTATTTCACAGCAGGGCCAAGGTTATGAGGATGGCGGCGATGGGGAGCGAGAAGGCAAAACCGATCAGGCCATAGCCGAAGGCACCGACAATGCCGCCAAGCAGGAAGGTACCCAGCAGTTGCAACAGGATGCTGAGTTTGGCGCGGTCGGCTGAGATCGGGGAATGGAAGGCGCGGCCGTAGACGGCGCGGCCGAGCTCAATCCCGACATCGGTGATCATGCCGGTGGCATGGGTGGTGCGGATGCGGGCGTAAGAGATTTTGGTGATGGTGGCGTTTTGCAGACCCATGATGAAGCACAACAGGCCCAAGCCGATGGGATGGGCGATGGCTTCGGGGAGTGGCGCTGCACCCAAGGCGGCGAGGGCTGCGAGCAGTGCGCCTTGCAGGCCAATAGGCAGGGAATATTGTCGGGTGGGTTTATGGGCGCGGCCCCAGTTGATCACGATAGCGGAGGTCGCGGCACCGCAGATGAACAGGCTGATCGCGAACAGGCTTTGGCCGACAAGGGCGAGATTTTGCAGCACAAGGTTATCGGCGACGGCCGAGAGGTAGCCGGTCATGTGTGACGTATAGCTGCCCAACAGGATGAAGCCTCCGGCATTGGCGGCACCAGCGATGCCTGCGAGGATCAGCGCCAAAGCCCGGTCAGAGGCTGCCGCGCGGTGATGCGCTGCGATCAGCCGGACCCTGCGCAGGGCCATGGATTTGGGCCCGGTTACGCGGTTTGGCTTTTCGGGTTTGGGATCTGGCGCGGGGGGCATTGGGGCTCGGGGCTAGGGTTGGTGCAGTGTTACGCCCTGAGCAGTGCTACGCAAGGGCACTATTTGCCGGGTTTCGGCAAGGCGAGCACATTGGCGTCGCGGTGATCCCCTAGGTCGAAATCATAGCCCAAGGTTGGCAGAATTTCTTTCAGATCAGCCTCAAGGCGTTTCATCTGCTTTTGCGCCTGCATTTCCTCGGCCTGCACATCGCCCATCCCGCGGTGGCGTTCGTCACAGATGCGGCGGGCGCTGGCCAGACGGTCGGTCAGGTGCTGCGCTTCCTCTTGCCGCTGTTGCAGCAAGCTATTGGCACGGGCGACTTTGATATCGGAATAGACCTGCACCCCGGTTTGCACCAAGGTGCGCGCCGCCTGCGTTCTCTCGCGCCAATCCACCGTCATGATACCCCCACACCCGCACATCGGTTGGGCTTTGGCCCGCGCGCTTCCAAGCGGGGCCTTTCCAAATTATCGTGAGTGTCCAAACATTTCGCTTAAATCGCAAGGAGTTCGCGATCAAATCTTGGTGGATAACCACGGTTGTTTCTGGTGGGGGAACAGTCGCGCAACCGATGCGGGAAAACCGAAGAGTCAGGTCGAAAGCGCGGTATAGGCCAGCGCTGCGATCACCAGTGCTGCGCAGAGAATCACCAACAAATGCGCCCAGCGGGGATGCAGGCCTGAGCGCCACGCCTCACGCAGCCAATCTTGCAGCACATAGCCATAGGTGAACAAAGTCATCGAGCGGTTCATGCCGAGAAGATCCGCGTCGGTTGGATGCCACGGGGCGAGCATCCAGAGTGTCAAAGCGATGCTGGTGATCACCTGCACCCAAGCCAGAATCCGATCATCCGAGCGCGCGCCCAGGCTTGCTGCGCCCGCGATGGCGATGGTCGCAGGTAGCAGGGCAATTGTGAGGGCGGGCAAGGGGTGCTCGACCAGTGCGATCAGCTGCGCGGCAAGGGTCAGCGGTTCGGTCATCTTACAGATTCGATGGGTCCGTCGGCGCGGCCATGGATGAATTGCTGAAGGTAGGGGTCGTCGGCTTGGTCCATGTCCGAAACCAGACCTGTCCAGCGGATCAGCCCATCATGCAGCATCGCCACCCGGTCGGCGATGGCGCGGACAGAGGACATATCATGGGTGATCGTCATCGCGGTGGCCCCCATTTCGGTGACAATCTCGCGGATCAGCGCGTTGATCACGCCGGACATGATCGGATCAAGCCCGGTGGTGGGCTCATCAAAGAAGATGATCTCAGGTTCCGCGGCAATGGCGCGGGCAAGGCCGACGCGTTTTTGCATCCCCCCGGAAAGTTCTCCGGGGAACATGTCGACGGTTTCTGGTTTCAGGCCGACACGGCGGAGTTTTTCTATGGCGATGGCGCGGGCTTCATCCTTGGGCAGCTTGGTGGCCCCCCGCATCAGGCGGAAGGCGACGTTTTCCCAGACTTTGAGGCTATCAAAGAGGGCTCCTCCTTGAAACAACATACCGAAGCGAGCGAGGAAGGCATCACGGTTGGCCTCGCGCACATCCGCGCCTTCCAGCGTGATGCGGCCAGAATCGGGGGTGACGAGACCGAGGATCGACTTCAGCAGCACGGATTTTCCGGTACCAGAGCCGCCAATCACGACCATGCTTTGCCCGCGCGGGATGGTCAGATTGACGCCGCGCAGAACATGGTTTTTGCCGAAGGACTTGGCGACGCGGGAAAGCTCTATCATGATCCGAACATCACCGAGGTCAGGACGAAGTTGGCAGCCAGGATCAGGATCGAGGCGGTGGCGACGGCGTTCTTGGTGGCACCGCCCACGCCCTGCGCGCCGCGACCTGAGTTCATGCCGTAATAGCAGCCAATCAGGGTGGCGATGAAGCCGAACACCGCGCCTTTGATCAGCGAGGAGACCACATCGGGGGTTTGCAGGAAATCCAACGTGTTCTTGATGTAGCTGGCGCGGTTGAAGCCGAGCTGCTCGGTTGAGACCAGAAAACCACCCATGATGCCGATGATATCGCCGACGCCGACCAGCAGTGGCACGGTGAGGAAGCCTGCCAGCACGCGCGGCACGGTGAGGTATTTCATTGGGTTGGTCGATAGGGTCGTCAGGGCGTCAATCTGCTCGGTGACTTTCATCGTGGCGATTTCGGCGGCGATAGAAGATGTGACACGGGCGGCGATCATTAACCCCACCAGCACCGGGCCAAGTTCGCGCACCATGCCGATGGCGACGATTTGCGGTACCACGGCCTCGGCGGAAAAGCGTTGGCCGCCGGCGTAAATTTGCAGGGCAAGCGCGCCGCCGGTGAAGATCGCAGTGAGTCCGACGACGGGCAGCGACAGCCAACCGACTTGCATCAGAGCGGTGAGGAATTCACGGCGGTAGAACGGCGGGCGGACGATATGCGACAGGGTAAGGGCGGCGTAGATCGCGATGCGGCCAATGGATGCCAGCGCATTGAAGGTGGCGCGCCCTAGGCTGGCGAGGGCGGATGTGGGCAGGGCAAGCAGGCTCACGCCGTGCCCTCGTAATAGCGCCGGATGTAGCGCGCACTCAGGCTGGTGAGCATCTCATAGCCGATGGTGCCTGCGATATCGGCCAACTCATCTACGGTTTGGTTGGGGCCGATGATATCCAGATAGCGCGGCACTTGTTGCAGATGGCTGATATCGACGGTGATCAGATCCATCGAAACCCGGCCAATCAGCGGGCAAGGCGTGTCACCATCCCACAGCACGGCATTGTTTGACAGCGTGCGCGGCAGACCGTCAGCATAGCCCGCCGAAAGCGTGGCCACCACCGAGGGCGCTTCGGCCACCCAAGCGCAGGAATAGCCGACAGCTTCGCCGGCGGCGACATCGCGGGTCTGGATGATCGGCAGCGACAGGGTCACGGCAGGGCGGGCGGCCTCATAGGGGCGGCCACCGTAGAGGCCGATACCGGGGCGGGTCAGGTCGAAGTGGTATTTTGCACCCAAGAGGATGCCGCCCGTGGCCGCGAGGGAGCGTGGCACTCCGGTGCCGTTGGTCATCGCGAGGAAGGTGGCGAGTTGCGTCTCGTTCAGACCATGGTCGGGATCGTCGGCGCAGGCGAGATGCGACATCAGCAGTTCGGGGCCAGCCTCTAACACGAAGGGGGCGATGGCTTCCCATTCGGGTTCTTCCATGCCGAGGCGGTTCATGCCGGTATCCAACTGTACGCCAAAGGCATGGCCGGGCAGTGATTCGATATGGCGGGTGACTTGGTCGAGGCTGTTGAGCATCGGCGTCAAATCGAGATCGCCGATCATATCGGTGTCGCCTGCCATATGGCCGGACAGGATGCAGATTTGCGGGCCTGGGCCTAAGACTTGGCGTAGGGTGGCGCCTTCTTCGGTGACGGCCACGAAAAAGCGGCGCGCGCCTGCTTGGGCCAGTGCACGGGCGACCCGTGTGATGCCCAAGCCGTAAGCGTCGGCTTTGACCACGGCCGCGGTCTGCACCCCCGAAGCAGAGGCTTTATCCAACGCGCGCCAGTTGGCGGCGATGGCGTCGAGGTCGATGGAGAGGGTTGCTGTAGACATATCGTGGTTTTGACAGGGCCGCGCGCGGGGTCAAGGGGGAATTCGTGGGTGAGCGTGATACGGGTGCGGTCTCGGGGGCCATCGAGGCCCCGCTCGACCGCTGCTGCCGCTGGGATTTTCTGCATAGCTGGCATCTGTGGAAGGTTTCGGAGCCTCCGGCGGGAGTAGTTCAGAAAGAGCAACTTGGTAGGAAGGTGGGTTTGGGTCAGGTGCCGATAGCGCGGTCGAGATGGGTGTAGCCGCCGTCAACGAACAGCCATTGCCCGGTGGTATGGGCGGAGCGGGGCGAGAGGGCGAAGACGGTGGTGGCGGCGATCTCGCGCGCTTCGGTCATGCGCTGGCTTAAGGGAATGCGCGCGGTGATGCTGGCTTTTTGCGCGGCGGGGTCGGGGAAGCTTTGCAGCCATGCCTCATACATCGGGGTCAGCACTTCGGCGGGGATCACCGCGTTCACGCGCACCCCCCACGGGGCGAGGGCTGCTGCCCATTCGCGGGTCAGGCCCAGTTGGGCGGCTTTGGCGGCGACATAGGCCGAGGTGCTGCCTTGACCTGTCACCGCCGTCTTCGAGGCGATGTTGACGATGGCCCCAGCACTCGCTTTGAGGTCGGCTTGCAGCAGGTGGGCGAGAGTGTAGTAGTGCAAAAGGTTTTGGTCGAGCGAGGCGCGGAAGGCTTCGGGTGGGGTGTCGAGATCAAGGTTGTCGTTGGTGCCCGCATTGTTCACCAAGCCATAGATATGACCCCATTTGTTTTGCGCTTCGGCCACGGCGCGGCGACAGTCTGCGTCACGCGAGAGGTCGGCTTGCAGCCAGCCGGATTTCGGGCTGAGGGCTTTGAGTTGGTTCAGGAAGGCCTCGGGCGGGGTGCTGCGGGCGAAGATAACCGGGATGGCGCCTTCTTCGGCCAAGGTTTCGCTGATGGCGGCACCAATACCTGCGGCCCCTCCAGTGACGATCACCACTTTGTCTTTAAGCCCCAGATCCATTGCTGCCTCGCTGCCTGACGTGTTGCGACATGCTGACGGTTGCCAGCGGGCTTGCCAAGGGGCAACGCTGTTCCGTTAGGATTTTGGACTTGGTCAGGCCCTGGGAAATAGGAAACTGCCTATGGCACAGCAAGCCTTACCGCGCGGCGATGCAGGGGCAGCGGCGTTGCTGCGGCGAGATATGGCTGAGGCGGCGGCGGCAATGGATGTGCTGGGGAAAAGTAACGGCGTTGGCGCTGCGGCTGTCGACACAAAAGGCGAAACGAATATCCGGCGCGGGGTGATGGGGCGGGCCGCGACGGGGGGAGGCCACCAAGATGGGCCAGATTGTGATCTGCTTCTGGTGAGGTTAACGTGGCTGGGGCTTTGTGTTGGGCTGATGGATGCGTTCCTTTTGCCGCCGCTGCCGCTGGTTCAAGGTACGTTGTTGTTGGCCTATCTGGCCGGATGGGCTCGGTTGGGGCTGGTGGCGTTGCGCGAGCTATTCGCGCGGGTCGCCGCGATATTGATCTGTTGATGGCGGCTCTATGCCGTGGCGGTGCTGGTCGGGTCCGCGTTGGTGCTGTCTTTGGGCGGCCATGCCAAGACGGGATGTCTCGCGCGGCGACAGTGGCGGTGCCGGCAAGCCCCTGAGCGGTGGTAATCTCGGTTCCGGAGGTGATCTTGTTGGCATTTGCCGCTGCGGGGCGGGGAATCCGCAGATGGTGACGGATTTGACGCATCCAGATTTGCGCGCCTTGCCGTCCGTGGCGCAGACCATGGTTTGTTTTGGCCGAGGGGCCCTGGTTTTTGGGGCGATGGCATTGTGCGACGCAGTGTAGCGCAGGTTGTGATGATGACCGAGCATTGCCATGCGAGGCTGTGCGCATTGCGGCCGCGCTTGGGATGCGGCGGCAGGATGCGATCGCTGGGCTGATGCCTGCCAAAAAGCTGCGGCTGCTGCGCGATCTGATCCGGGTGGGGTGATCTTGAACCGGGGCGGTCTCGGCCCCCATCGAGGGGGCGCTCGACCGCGCTGCCGGGGGATGGGTTGTTGAGCGGCAAGGGGGGGGCTGGCCTGCGCCTCCGGCGGGGATATTTAATCCAATGTGAATTGCAACAGCGTAGGGCGACGTGACAGGCCGTGCAATGGGCGAACGGCCTGACTTTGGGCGATTTAGGTGCAGGAGAGTGGCTACCCTAGAACCCTACGTCGTCGCCGGGGCCGGAGCCTTGCCATTGTTTGGCGAGGTTGCCAAAGCGGGTGAAGCGGCCCTCAAACGACAGTTCCACATGGCCGATCGGGCCGTGACGCTGTTTGCCGATGATCACTTCGGCCTTGCCGCGCACGCTTTCCATAGTCACCTGCCACTGCGCCATTTTCTCTAGCTCGTGATCGCCGGGCTTTTCGCGTTCTTTATAATATTCATCGCGGTAGACGAACATCACCACATCGGCGTCTTGCTCGATCGATCCGGATTCGCGCAGATCCGACAGCTGTGGGCGTTTGTCTTCGCGGGATTCGACTTGGCGGGAAAGCTGTGAGAGGGCGATCACCGGAATGTTCAGCTCTTTGGCGATGGCCTTCAGGCCTTGGGTGATTTCCGAGACTTCCTGCACCCGGTTGTCGCCTTTGCCGGTGCCTTTCAGCAGCTGCAAATAGTCGATGATCAGCACATCTAGGCCATGCGTGCGTTTGAGGCGGCGGGCGCGGGCGGCGACTTGGCTGATCGGCAAAGCCGGGGTGTCATCGATGTAGAGCGGGCAGGATTCCAGCGATTTCGCGGCCTCGACGAATTTGCGGAACTCAAATTCCTGCATATCGCCGCGGCGGATTTGCTCGGAGGGGACTTCGGAGGCCTCGGAGAGAATGCGGGCGGCGAGTTGTTCCGAGCTCATCTCAAGGCTGAAGAAGCCGACGACGCCGCCTTCGACGGCACCCTCATGGCCGTCATGGGTGCGGCCGCGTTTGTAGGCTTTGGCGATGTTGAAGGCGATGTTGGTAGCAAGCGAGGTTTTGCCCATCGAAGGCCTGCCAGCGAGGATCAGCAGGTCGGAGGCATGCAACCCGCCGAGTTTTTTATCCAGATCAATCAACCCGGTGGAGATACCCGCCAAGCCGCCACCACGCTGATAGGCGGCGTTGGCGACGTTGACGGCTTCGGTGACGGCTTTCAGGAAGGATTGGAAGCCGCGTTCGGCGACGCCTTGTTCGCCGAGTTTATAAAGGCGTTGTTCGGCCTCGATGATCTGGTCTTTCGGTTCGGAATCAATCTCGACCTTGGCGGCTTTGGCAGTGAGATCGCGGCCCAGTGCCATCAGTTCCCGGCGCACGGCGAGGTCGTAGATCATCTGCGCGTAGTCGCGCGCGGCGTAAGAGGAAATCGCGGCACCTGCGAGGCGGACGAGGTAGGACGCACCGCCAAGTTCTTTCAGGCCTTCGTCCTCCTCGAAATAGATTTTCAAAGTGACTGGCGACACGAGCGCGTTTTTCTGGATGCGGGCCGCGCTGCGTTCAAAGATGCGCTGATGCACGGGATCAAAGAAATGCTCGGGCTTCACCAAGGATGCGATGCGGTCATAGACATCATTGTTGGTCAGGATCGCGCCCAGCAGTTGCTGCTCGGCCTCGATGTTATGCGGCAGCGCCTCGGTTTCCGGGGCGGCGGCAAGGGCGGGCGGCATCGGGCGGAGGGTGGCGAGTTCGTTCATGGGCTGCCTCGTGTTGTGACCCAGACATACCGGGCAGGGGGCGTTATTGCCCCAAATTGGCCCGCCGCGATAGGCAGGCATATCTCTGTAGATAAGTCAGCGTTGAGTCGTCACTATCCGAACAATACTACCACATCTTGCGGGGGATGGGGGTGTAATCCACCAAGAACCGCAGCTTTGGGCAGAGTTGTTCACAATCCGCCCACAGAGTCGCCCCCGGAAAATCTTGGCGCTATTTTGCGGTGCGGGCGGCTTGCCAAGCGCGGGGATCGTTCAGGAACACTTCAACTTCTGCCAAGGTTTTGGAATCGAAACTGCCTTGATCGCGGGCTTCAGTGAGCACGTCCCACCAAGTGCAGAGGTGGTGGAGTGCCACGCCGTGATCGGCGAGGCGCTGCGTGGTTTCCGGGAAGATGCCGTAGTAGAAAATCACCGCCGTATGGGCACAGGTGGCACCGGTTTCGCGGATGGCATCGACAAAAGACAGTTTAGAGCCGCCGTCTGTGGTCAGATCTTCCACCAGCAGCACGCGCTGGCCCTCGGTCATCACCCCTTCGATTCGGGCGTTGCGACCGTAGCCTTTGGGTTTTTTACGGATATAGGTCATCGGCAGCGCCAGACGCTCGGCGACCCAAGCGCCGAACGGGATGCCCGCGGTTTCGCCGCCTGCGATGTTGTCAAACGCCTCAAAGCCTGCGTCGCGCATCACGGTGACGGTCAGGAAATCCATCAGCGTGGCGCGGATGCGGGGATACGAGATTAACTTGCGGCAGTCGATATAGGTCGGGCTGGGCAGACCGCTCGCCAGAGTGAACGGGGTTTCGGCGTTGAAATGCACCGCTTTGATTTCCAGCAGCGCGCGGGCGGTGAGGCGGGCGATTTCTTCACGCGGGGGGAAGCTGGTCGGGATCATGGCGGTTCCTTTATGGGCTTTCATCTTGGCTTAAATATCCCCGCCGGAAGCTTCTGCGGCAGATGCAGGACGCTCCGCTGGGGATATTTAGACCAATGCGAATTTGGGCAGACTTCAGGCCTCGACGTGCCAATGCACGGGGAAGCCGGGGTTGAAGACGGTGACGGGGCCAGCTTCGGTGAGGATTTTCTCGGGGAAGCTTTGCGGCTGTTCGTGTTTGACAAGGGTAAGTTTCGTCTCGTTCACCGGCAGGCGGTAAAAGGCGGGGCCGTTGCGGCTGGCGAAAGCCTCGAGGTGGTGCAGGGCGGATTCTTCCTCGAACACATGCGCCAGCAGCGGCATGGTGTTGGTGGCGGTGAAGCAGCCCGCGCAGCCGCAGGCGTGTTCTTTGAGCGCGTCCACATGCGGGGCGGAGTCGGTGCCGAGCAGGAAGCAGGCTTCGCCAGAGGTGGCGGCAGCGCGCAAAGCGAGGCGGTGTTTTTCGCGTTTAGCGACGGGCAGACAGTAGTAATGCGGCTTAATGCCCCCGGCGAGGATGTGGTTGCGGTTGATGACCAGATGATGCGTCGTGATCGTGGCACCCAGCGTGTCACCGCCCGTGCGGGCATAGGCCACGCCTTCTTCGGTGGTGATATGCTCCATCACCACACGCAGGCCCGGCAGACGGCGGCGCAGCGGGTCAAGCACCGTGTCGATGAACACCGCCTCGCGGTCGAAGATGTCAACCGACGGGTCCGTCACCTCGCCGTGTACGCAAAGCGGCAGGCCGATGTCGGCCATCCGCTCCAGAACCGGCAGCACCTTGTCCAGATCACGCACCCCGGCGTGGGAATTGGTCGTGGCCCCGGCAGGATAAAGCTTCACCGCCCGAACCAGCCCCGATGCCGCCGCCGCCGCCACATCATCCGGGTCTGTCGCCTCGGTCAGATACAGCGTCATCAACGGCTCGAATGTGGCACCCGGGGGCAGGGCCGCCAGAATACGGTCGCGGTAGGCCCGCGCCTCGTCGCCGGTCACAACCGGCGGCACGAGGTTTGGCATGATGATCGCCCGCGCAAAATGCCGGGCGGATTCCGGCAGCACGGCCTTCAGCATCGCGCCGTCGCGCAGGTGCAGGTGCCAGTCGTCGGGGCGGCGGAGGGTCAGGGTATGCATGAGCCCTCGGGTAGCGCAAACCCGCACCCGTTTCCAGTGGCATCGCGGGGCTGGCTGGGCCACCATGCCCGAAACCCAAAACCCGGAGCCTGCAATGACACGCCTTGCCGCCCTGCTTGTCGTTCTCGCAGCCCCCGCCACCGGACAGCAGATCGACTGCACCGCTGCGATGACGCAGATCGAACTGAATTACTGCGCTGAACAGGAGTGGTCCAAGGCCGACACCGCGCTGAACCAGGCCTACCAGGCCGCGATGGCCGATCTGAAGCAGACGCTCGCCGACCGGCCCGAAGATCTGGCAAAGGAAACCGGCATGTTGCGCGACGCGCAGCGCGCCTGGATCGCGTTTCGGGATGCCATCTGTGCCGTCGCAGGCTACCCGATGCGGGGTGGGTCGGCAGAACCCTTGCTGGTCTACGCCTGCCTGCGCGACATGACACTGGCGCGCACCGAAGACCTCAACCGCCAGCCCGAGTTCTGATCACCCGCCCGTCAGTTCCGCCAGCCTGCGCTGGAACCGCGGTGCCCGCAACCTTGAGGTAACCGACCGGCAGATCATCACCTCGCGCTGCGGATGCCCGCTGCGTTCCGCTGCATAAAGGATGGCGCGCAGGTAGCT
>NZ_JAUSBA010000063.1 GCF_030652235.1 Cypionkella sp. | reverse complement strand
TTGCATCAAACGCAGCAACCAGCTCGTTCAGAAACTGCTTGTGGTGGCCAAGTGTCAGGCCCTTAACATTCTCGAAGACAAACGTCCTTGCATCCAGTTCGCTGACGATCCGGACGAACTCGAGTACAAGGCAGTTCCGTGGGTCATCAAGAACCCGGTGGCCGATAAGTGAAAAGCCTTGGCACGGCGCGCCACCGAACACACAATCGACCGGACGCATTCCAAGCCCTGCTGCTAGCCGAATCTCCCGACCAGACAGCCGCTCGACAGATCGGGAAATGACCGCAGTTTGAGGGAAATTGAACTTGTGGGCGGCACAATGAACCGGGTCTATTTCTATTGCTGCCGCGACATCGAAGCCAGCCTGTTCGAAGCCCAAGCTCATGCCGCCTGCGCCCGCGAAAAGGTCCACTCCGATAGGTCTGCGCATACCAAACTCCCTTTACTCTTGCTCAAGCTATAGGTGGTTGGCTGATTTTGCCAGCAAAACCGTGTGTTACTGCCTCACTATGGTGGGTCGCGGTTTGTTGCGGCCAAGGCGTTATTCCTTTGCGACAAGGCCGCACTATCGGCCCTGTCACCGTCACCTCGACCTCCCGTAACATGCGACCTGCCAACAACACACCCCGCACCCAATCAAGTACGTGCCACCAATCCTCATAGCTGAGGCAGGCGGAGGCGATCTGCTCAGGATGTGGTCGCCAAGTGACCGGACATGCTAGCAGCTTGACAGTGCGCCACTTTGCGCGCGTCGGCACGCGTTCGGTGCCCACTACGACGGTGGTGGACCGCTCGCCATGCTGGTTGCGCTTGGCCTCAACCGGCACGCTGCGCGGCACGACGCCGGGCAGCCAGTCGGCTGTCATCCTCCAGCGCGTCAGTTCGGCGATGTAGATCGCCATGCGTTTGCCGCCCAAACTGTCGGGCATCCTTGCCAAGGTTGCAGCCACGATCTCGGCATCATCGTAGGTGTGGGGCTGAGATTCATGGCACGCGCGGTCGACATAGCCCCCATATGGCAACTGAAGCATCTCAGATTAACCGGCTGCTAAGTACTACCACCTTGGCAGACGCAGATTGAACAGATACCGTCGGGCTGGAGAAACACGGGCTTCACTGCTCAAGAGCAAGTCGGACATCATTTCTAGTGGCAAAATTTCACATCAGAGCAAGAACCATTGATCTTCTTGGTCGACAGCAAATCGCCAATATCTCCACCGCAATAAGTGAGCTGTTCAAGAACGCTCATGACGCTTATGCCAAGACTGCTGAAGTCGACTACTTTCGGGACGATGGACTTTTTGTCTTACGAGACGATGGGCTTGGAATGACGCGGAAGGACTTTGAGGAGCGTTGGCTCACTCTTGGTACTGACAGCAAAGTCGGTTCGTTTTCTGGCCTCAAACGCCCCCCAGTAGATGGTGAACAAGATCGCCGTCCGCTTCTCGGCGAGAAGGGCATAGGTCGTCTTGCGATCGCAGTCATCGGCAGGCAAGTGCTGGTGTTAACCCGCGCAAAAGTTGACGGGAAAGCCGAAGAAAGCATCACCGCAGCCTACATCCATTGGGGTCTATTTGAACTTCCTGGGATAGACCTCGACGAAATCGTCATCCCGCTAGAGACTTTCAAAGCAGACACGTTGCCCAACTTGCAAGATGTGCAACAAATGGTCGCAAAAGCACGCGAGAATCTTGAGATCTTATCGAGCCGTATCGACGAAAAGGTCGCAAACGGTATTCGTCAGGACATGAGTTCCTTCAAGGTTGACCCCCGCGATGCAGCAACCTACCTTGGTCAGCCTGGCTTCGAAGCGGACGGTACCGGAACGCATTTCTATATTTTCCCAGCTGACGAGATTATCCAAGAAGATATTGACGATCGGGATGAATCAACAAAGGCTACAAGATTCGAAAAAAACCTTATTGGTTTTACAAATACTATGACGCCTGACTTCCGGAAGCCGAAAATTGTAACTCGCTTTAGAGATCATACTGATGAAGGCGAGCCGCAAGAGAGAGTTGGGGAAAAAGCATTCTTCAGTCCTCAAGAATTCAATCAGGTCGACCATCATATCCGAGGGCGATTTGATGAGTATGGACAATTCCGAGGGAAAGTTGGCGTATATCAAACGCTTCCTACAGAATATATTCTCAATTGGCAGAACACAGATAACAAGCAGACTAGCTGCGGGCCCTTCGATTTCTCAATTGCTGTAATCCAACCTATGTTAGCAGATTCATTAGTTGAACCGACTGAACATGCAAAAATAAAGCGTAAACTTGATCGCCACGGCGGCGTGTACATCTACAAAGATGGTGTCCGGGTTCAACCGTATGGAGGCCCTGACTTCGACTTTCTGGATGTCGAACGGAGGCGAACTCTGAAAGCTGGTACAGGCTACTACTCTTTCAGAAATATTATGGGAGCCGTAGAGCTAACCTCGCACGATAATCCCAACCTAGTAGAGAAAGCTGGAAGGGAAGGGTTCCGTGATGACAAAGCTTATCGTCAGTTTCGCAGCATATTGATCAACTTTTTTATCCAATCAGCGGCTGATTTCTTTCGAGATAAAGGCAAGTATTCAGAGGAATGGTTCGATAAGCGTCTTGAACTTCAACGTTTAGATGAAGTCCGAAAGAGGCGTGAGAAGCAGTCCAAGGGCAAGAAAGACAAGTTTGGCGAGCAGCTGGAGGTTTTTTTTAAGGTTGTTGACGCGGGAACGCTGCCAAAAATCATATCCGATACGGTGTCAAAATTTGAAGAGAACGTACGCTCCGAACTCGAAAGCAAAAAGACTCCACAACTTAAGGCGCTAGCAATTGGACGCTTGGAGGGCGAAGCAAAGTTGCGCTTGGATCAACTTCGCAAAGAGCACGCGATCTCAAAACCACGAGGCGTTGGTCTCAACACAGAGCTGCGCAACAATTGGGAGGCTTACCAAACAGAGATAGGCCGGATAACAAACGATCTAGTGTTGCCCGCAGAGAAGGCGATCGAGAGTATTGTCACAATCACAGTAACAAACAATAAGCTAAACCTAGAGCCAGCGTTGCGGTTGAATGCTGCGGTCCAGAAGCACACAAATGAGACCCTTTCGACAATGAAAGCCCTCCGGACGCAAACGGAAGAAGCGCTTACTGACTTAACTCGGACAGTAAGGGATACGACAAAAAATAGCTTTCGAACTGTATCTAAGGTCGTGGATGAAGTTCTCGCTGAACTCGAGGCCGTCAAAGGTAATAAGCAAGCGGAGTTCGACTTTTCCAAACAACGCGAGGCATTCGAAGTCCTTGTGTCTGGAGCGTTCGAAGCAGAGAGCGAAAAGCTGCGGAAAATCTACAGTCAACTTGAGGCAATTCTTGCATCGACTCAGTCCAGTGGGTCAGATCTCGTAGAGGTCACTGAAGCACTAGAAGAGGAAGTTGTAGCACTTCGGGAACGCCAAGAGGTTGATTTCGAACTTGCGCAAATTGGGATGGCACTTAACACGATTAACCATGAATTTGGTAAGACCGCCGGAAGTTTACGAGACGGCCTGAGGCGGATGAAGTCATGGGCACATGCAAATCCTGAAATGAAACGTCTTTATGATGACATGCGTGTCAATTTTGATCATTTGGACAGTTACTTGGCCTTGTTTAACCCGCTTGATCGAAAGCTGCAGTCTGTCGCTGTCGACATTAAAGGCAGCGACATATTTCGATTTGTCTCAGACTTGTTCGAGAAACGCCTTAAGCGCCACAACGTTCGCTTAGTCGCGGATGAAGGCTTCAAGACCCATACACTTCATGGTTTCCACGCGGACTTCTACCCGGTTTTCGTCAACTTGATCGATAATGCGATTTATTGGGCGTCTAGCGCACGAAAAGATCTTGGTATCATTGAACTTATTGAAAATAATGGGAATCTTTGCGTAAGAGATAACGGTCGCGGGGTGAGTAGTATTGATGTTCGCAACATCTTCGAGCTCAATTTTACTCGCAAACCAGGTGGCAGAGGTATGGGGTTACACATTTCACGGCAAGCTCTAGGGCGGCTTGGATACGAACTAAACATAGATCCCCAAATGCCAAATGGTGGGGCCTGTTTTCGCATTTCAAAAATAGCTCAATAGAAGATTTGTTCATATGACTTTTGCAGACGATCAGTACGAAGCCGCCAGGTCTTTCGCGTATACAATGATAGTAGTTGATGACGAACCAATAGGTGCTGGCATGGAAGCTGAGCCAGTCGTCAAAGTCAAAACGCCAGGTAGGGGCGATGTTACGACGGCTAAAGTTACAACAGGTGAGCCCGTGAGTCCTGAGCTTCATTCCTTGAAGACAAAGGAATTAATCAAGAGCGCACTAGAACTAGGCCTCGTTTGCTCCATTGTGAACCCTAAGGGTGATGAGGATAACGTTGCCAAGAGTGTCGCGAAGGCCGCTCTGAGAGCGGACATTGTCTCCTTGGACTGGCAAATGAATAATAACGATAACGGTTTGCTCGCTTCTGAAATAATCAAGGAAATCCTTTGCAAGGATGAAGAAATTGGAGGCCGACTCAGGTTAATTGCGATCTACACTGGCGATACTGATAAGCAAGGAATCCTCGATAATATTGCCGCGAGGCTTAACGCAACTACGGAAATCACCAGCCCCGTCGTGAAGAAGGATGATGAGCTAGCCAATTCATCTGGTTTACGTGTGATTTGGCGCCGAAAATCGTTGGGCAATGACAAACTTGCCGATGCGGTTTCTGAAGTGCAGTTACCGGATGAGCTGTTGAAGGCATTTGCTAAGCTCTCAAACGGGTTGCTCGCAAATGTAGCTCTCTCAACAATTTCTGCCATGCGTGACTCCACGCACCACCTGCTGAGTAAGTTTTCGCAGGAGCTAGATGGCCCATTCTTCCATCACCGAACTTTGTTAGAAAATTCTTCTGAGTCAATGGATTATGCGGTTTCTATCGTTATGAGCGCCATGAAGTCCGAAGTTGATAAGTCTCAGATTTCTAAGCGGTACGCAACAAAAGAGGCTATAAAGAGGCGACTCGAAGTGGCCGGAAAAGATACTTTTATTCTGCGCTACGAGCATGAGGGATCTGAAAAGCAGTTCCACTTTTCTTTGGATGAAGTCTTAACCATCATTGAGGGAAGCAACAGGGACAAATGGCCGCCCGAAATATTAACCGCTGCTAAAGCAAGAAATGAGAACAAGAACAACACGAAGCCACAAAATTCTTACCTCAAAAGTGACTTTTCGACGCTTTTTTCGGAGTCTCGAGATGCTGCCAATCAATCAATGATGCGGTTTTCGTTCTTAAGTAGTTCAAATTTGAGCGAGTTAAGCAAAGTTAGTCGTACTGTCTTGCCAAAGCTTGGTCTGGGATCAGTTCTCCATTCAGAACAAAGTGGTTATTTGCTATGCTTGCAAGCTTCCTGTGATGCTGCCCGTGGCGATGGGTTGTTCTTCTTTGTGCCACTGAATATCGTGAAGAGCTCCCCACATGTTGTCGTTCCTCATCTCGGGGCTAACGGTGAACCCAATTATATTGGCCTTGAAGTACCAGAAAATTGTTACACTAAATCTCTGACGATAAATTTTGGGAAAATTGACTCAGCAATCGGAGGTATTTCGATAAGTTTTGATGGAGACAGGAAAATTTTCTGCGTCAACTCTAATGCGAAGATCGAATATCGCTGGCTGGCAAACCTAAAGTACAAGCGAGCTTTAAGAATTTCGCAGGACGTCAGCCAGCACATGTCTAGGATTGGCTTTGATGAATTTGAACCATTCCGGAAAAAAAGACCCTAGCTTATTTGGGCGAAAGCTGAACTGATTGGTCCTGAATTAATCAGAGTTCTTGATATTTCGACCGCATGCCGCCTAATGAACTCTGGTGGCAGTGCGTTTCCAATCATTAGAGCAACCTTGCCGCGACCTTCGGTGAGGTCAAACTGATAATTGGGCGGAAAAGTTTGAAATAGTGCCGCTTCACGCAGACTAATTGCGCGGTCTTCTTCGGGATGAAGATAGCGCCCCTTTGAAGGGTTGCCACACCCGCCAGTCATCGTGGGTGAAACTTTGTCCCAAGACATTCGACCATAGACGTCACGAAAACCTGACATTTTATTTTTATGACACTGCAGTACCAAATGCTCCGGTAGGGCTGTTCTTGAACCACCATCTTTGGGAATGTTGCGGATAATCTCTAGCACATGAGCTGCCCTGTTTGGAACATGGTCATGCAAAGGGTCGCCAGTTTCGCCAACTGGTGCAAGACGAACGGCATCGAGGCATTTGCGAACTGTTATTGCTTCCGATTTTTCGGCTTGCCTGACTTGGCCAGTCTTAGACGCGAGCAAGATCATCCTATAGCGGCGCTGAGGAACACCGTATTCTGAAGCATCTTCTACTCGGATATTTTTCCGTCCCACCTTGTAACCAAGGACAGAAATTCGCTTCAAGAAAGTCTTCATCCGACTATCTCGTGCTAAAGCGGGTACATTCTCCATCATAATAGATCGAGGTGAAATGGCTTCAACAATTCGCAAAAACTCAAATAACAGATCGTTACGGTCATCTGCGACTGCGTTCGATTGCTTTCGAGTTCTGAGGGTTGAGAAGCCTTGGCAAGGAGGGCAGCCAGCTAATAAATCGAGCTCACCACGTTTTAGTCCAATACGTTTTAAAAGTTCAACAGCGCCAAGTTCACGAATGTCTTTGTTGAAACAGAAAACATCAGGGTGATTCAGACGATAAGTCGCTGCAGGAGTTTTCTCAAGCTCCACACCAGCAAGCACGGTGAAACCTGCTTGCCGCAAACCAAGGGTTAATCCGCCGGCACCACTAAAAAGATCCACGGCAGTCAGATAATTGGCTTGACCTAGGCTCAATTGATCTTCAACAACCGGTTCGGCTTTCCCTGGTTTCAAAATTTTGCGCCTAACCATATGACTTTAAACCATATTAAAGCTGAAGTGTCATACCCCGACTCAATGCCGTTCTCAAGCCGTTTTCGGTGTATTTTCACTTTGATATATGTTTTGTTGCCACGCAAGTATTTGTGCACCCAAATCATGGTTGAAATCACCGCTGCCATGGCCGCACCTTCGGCATCGCCGCTGTCAATTCCATCTCCCGCAGCATCCCGCCTGCCAGCAACCCATCCCGCACCCAATCCAGCGCCTGCCACCAATCCTCATATCCGCGCCGAGCAGATGCGATCTGTTCCAGGTGCGGTCGCCAAGTGACAGGGCAGGCGAGAACCTCCACGCTCCGCCAGCGCCCGCGGTGGAGCACCCGTTCGATGCCAACCACGACCGTGGTGGAACGCTCGCCATGCTGGTTGCTCTTGGTCTCAACTGGCACGCAGCGCGGCACCACGCCGGGCATCCAGTCGGGCGTCATCCCGGCGCGTGCCAGTTCGGCGATGTAGATCGCCATGCGTTTGCCGCCGAGGCTATCGGGCATTCCGGCTAAGGTCGCAGCCACGATCTCGGCATCCTCATGGGTGTAGGACTGCGATTTATGACCACCACCATCCACCTTGCACCCCAATCGCGCGCGCTGGATCAGCACGTATTCCATACCAAATCCGAAGCCTTCCTCTGACACATCCTTCGGCAAGGGCAGCTCCAGTTGGGCCTTTTCCACCCGGAACGCCCATTCCAGCACCGCCTGCACGCCCAGCGCTCGATTGACCTTCGTGCCGCCTGCGCGCCCGATCCGTCCCTGCATGCTCATGGCAGCATTCCTTCAAAGAGGTTCATCTGCGCTGGGCCTGTCGGCCCATCCAGTGGTCGCCAGATCCACGGGCCGGAGGCCATGGGCAGCTGCGAGAGCGCGCCACGCATGTGCTGCTGCCAGCGGGTGAACTCCGTTGCCGAGCAGGCGCAGAGCGCGTGACCGATGGGCCAACCCATCAACCAGCCGACGAACAGAGGGTTCAGCCGCCGCCGCGCCCGGGCTTTCAAGACCCTGCGCGACACGACACGCCCATGCGATGCAATCATAAAAGCCCACAGCGGGCGCGAGATCGGGGCGTGATGCGAGGGTTGCTGCCCAACCGGTGTGATCGCTTGGACCGGGCGGGTGAAACCCTGTTCCGCCCGATAGTGCAGGATATCCATCCGGCTTTTGCCATCGGCGCGGGTGATGCTGGCTGTGCTGCTGCCCTTCCAGTTCTGCGCCGCCGGTGTCGGCCACTGGATCGCCTGTGCACTCAGCTTCGGTTCGCCCCGGCTGTTGATCTTGCCGCGCAGCCGATCCATCTGGTCGTCGGCCACCGGTGTTTGCCATTGCGCCGCCTGCGCTGGCAGGGGTGGCATCCCGCCCGAGCCATATGTCTGGCCCGGCCCACCCTTCGCGCCATCCGTGGCTTTCGGGGTCGACCAGTTGCTGATGCCCAGGGCCAGCGCCTCCGCCTTGCGGGTGAAATCGCTGTTCCCCGCCGGGTTGTAGCGATCCGTGCCGGGATGCAAGCTCATCGGCGTGGGCCAGGATGAAGATGCGGAGCCGCTGGTGCGGCGCGCCGACTTCTGCCGCGCTGAACAAGCCCGCCGCAGGCGTGTAGCCCATGCCCCAAAGTTCTCGAAGGACGGTTTCAAGGCCGAGGGTGACGTGACCGGAGACGTTTTCAAGGAAGACCCATTCGGGGGAACATTCCCGGATGACGCGGGCGACTTCTGGCCAGAGGTGCCGTGGATCGTCAGCACCACCGCGCTTTCCAGCGGCGCTGAACGGCTGGCAGGGGTATCCGGCGAGGACGATGTCGAAAGCGCCGCGGAAGGGCCGCGCATCAAAACTTCGCAGATCATCCCAGATTGGAGCCGGGGCGAAATAGCCTGCGCGCTGGGCGGCGATGAGGACCGCGCGGGGCCAGTCCTCCCACTCGACGAAAGCTCGGGTGTGATAGCCGGGTTCCGCCAGCATGACGCCCAGATCCAAGCCTCCGCCGCCTGCGCAGAGGGACAATCCGTGCCGGGGACGTGACACCAGCCCATTCACCGCTCCAGCCGCTGCTGCAGGTGTTCCGGCGTGACAAGGCCGCGCGCCAGCATCAGTCCGCAGATCGAACTGGTGATCATTCCGGGCGGCAAATATTCCGCTGAGTTCACCTTGGCCGCGTAGAACGCGGCCTTTTCGTCATCGCTGGGCATCGGCTTCTGCGCGGCTTTGCGCTGACGCTTGGCTTTCTTGCTGTTGGCACTTGCTGCCACCGCAAGTGCATCGCGCTGGGCGGCCCGTTCCATGAACCGGTCGAGGGCTTTTGGCCCATCAGGCGGGTTGGGATGATCACCCCGGCTTTCAGTTGCGGTCTCGATGATGCGGACTTCACTCAGCCCGAGGTCATCCCGCCAGCGCTGCACATGGAGCCGTGCTGGCGATCCCTGCCACCAAGCGGGGAGGGCGGTGTTGGCGGCGAAGCCCAGCGCGCCCAACAGATCTGCGAAGAACCGATCAAAATCAGAATCTCGCGCTCGCGCATGGTCGCCGCCAAGTTGGCGCCAATGTTGACCTGATTGCCGGTCGCGCCAGACGCCACGAAGGTGAACACGGTTCCGTTGATCGTAAGGGTGCTGTTGACGGCTGGTTGCGCCGAGAAGGTGATCGCCCCGGTTGCAGCGACCGTGCCAGCGGTGGTTGGTGCGCCGAAGGCCGCCTTCAACCAGAAGCCGAAACCCACCGCATCGATCGGCACCTCGACATCGCCGTCCGTGGTAATCGCATCCAACAGTGGCGCGCGGGGATCGCGGCCATAGCCCAGCAGTTCCGAGGCCAGAAGCGGCTGTTCGGCCGCCAGCGAACAGGTGATGAAGGGCATCTGGGTAAAACCGGACCCCGGCGGGGTGCCGTAAACAGTCTCGAACGCAAGCGCCATCTGCGCCCGCGCTCCTTGTGCGCGTGCCATGTCAGTATCCTTTTGTGAGGGAAATCAGGTCAGTGGGTCATTTGTCGCGTAATGCAGCACGATGGTGATCACCGCCGCCTTCAGCGCTGCAGCGCCGTCAATCGGCAGATCGACTGGCTCCGGCGCTTCCGCTTCGACCCAGTCACAGAGACCACCCAACGTGCGGTCTGCCGCCAGTGCCGCGCCGATATCGGCCGTCAACGCATCGAACAGGGCGTCGCGTCCAGTTCCGGCTTGGATCACCACCTCCAGCTCGGCCCGGTGTTCGTAAAAATAAGTCAGCGGCGACAGCGTGACCTCCGGATCGCCCGGCTTGCCGTCGCGCAGGATGATCAGGCCCGTGGCAGGAATGCGTTCGGGCAGCACTTCGCCACGCAGCACTGAGACGGCAAGGGTTTGCAGCCGCGCGTGAAGGGCGGCTAGAATGGTTTCGCGGATGCTGGGCATTTGGTCTTTCCAAATCTGATGGCGTAGCCAACGACCGCAAGGAGCCCTTAGCCGACGGTCGTGCCCGCCACAGCGAACCTTCGCACTCAACCCATCGCGGGTTTCCGGTGCGGATCGTCAGACTCCGGGCTTGGCAGCCGGGTGGGGTTGCGGCCGCCACAGACGGGGGCCGGGCTATCATATGGGGCCGCCGCCATCATATGGCCGACCTCATAAGTTTCGATCACCCGCAGAAGCGCCGCAGCGGGGCCGCTGACGCGCCTCTGGCCATGTTCCCACTCCGGTGCCTGACCGGCTCATGCCCATCAGCGGGGCCATCTGGGCCTGTGTGAGCTTTGCCCGCGTCCTGATCTCGCGCGGATCGACCGAGGCGTGCACAATCGCAGAGCCTACGCCTTTGGCGTGGGCAAGAGCTTCCCCCGTGGCCTGACTCAGGCCGGATTAAGCGGCGAGTTGCCCCGACTGCTGGCTGGGCGCGTGCTGTAAGGCACAGTTGCGGGGCAATGCGGCATCGGCTGACCTAGATCATCGCGATTCTCTGAAAAACGATCCAGACATGGCCATCTTGTCCGTTAAATTGGAGGATAAAATGGCGAGAATACCAATGCGTCTGGCCCTTGCCGGAGTCATGGCCAGCCTTTTCACGACTGCCTCTTTTGGCGATTCCGCGTTCGAAAGCCAGTTTCAGACCTTGCTGGACAGCGCCCAGATCGACGCGGCACAGGCCCTTGCCCAAGACCGTCTTACCGCCAGCCCGCGCGATGCGCAGGCGCAGTTCGCGCTGGGCACAGCGCAGTTTCTGGGTGCGGTCGAGGGGCTGGGTCAGGCGCTTTATGACTACGGGCTGACGACGGCAAGGACACCTGATTACTACGCCGAGATCACGGACCTGCCCTTTCTGCGCCTGCCAGTCGGCGTAAACCTTGACTTGAAAAAGCGCTTCACCGCGCTGGCGTTCCGTCAGATTCTGGATGACTTCGATGACCAGTTGCTGGAGGCCGAAGCAACGCTGGCTTTGGTGCCGAAAGGGGCTGTGTCCCTGCCGCTGACGGTTCAGGGCATTGCCTTTGACTACAACCGCGATGGAAAGGTTGGCCACAATGAAACGCTGCCATCGCTGGTCTACGCCATCTCTGGCACCGACTTGAGTCCTAGCTTTCCCAAGGTCGGCTTTGACGAAAGCGATGTGACCTGGCTGCGCGGCTATGCCCATCTTCTGGCCGGGATCACCGATATCCTGCTCGCGCATGACTGGACCGAAACGGTCAATCAGACCTTTCAAGAGGCCTTTCCCAAGGCAGGTCTTCCGTCCGCAGCTTTGCTGGAGGGAAGGTTGCTAGGGCAGTGGCGCAACGAAGGCGGCATTGGCGATATCGTGGCCTTCGTGCATCTGTTCAACTGGCCAGTGCTGGAGCCAAAGCGCCTGCTTTCCGCACGCATGCATTTCCTGTCGATGATCCGGCTCAGCCGCGAAAGCTGGGTCTCGATCCGGGCCGAAACCGATGACGCGGGCGAATGGGTGCCCGGACCGCATCAGACCGGGCCATTTGCGAACCTGAAGGTCACCGAAGCCACCGTGGCGGGCTGGATGGATTTTCTCGATCAGGCAGAGGGCGTGCTGGAGGGGCGCTTGCTGCTGGCGCACTGGCGGTTCCCTGCGACCAAGGGGCTGAACCTGCGCCGGATGTTCGAAGAGCCGCGCACGCTGGACCCGGTCCTGATCCTGACCGGCCCGGGTGCCATTCCCTATATCGAAACCGGCCCGCTGGCGCCGGGTTCGACGTTTGGCACGGGGATGGACCTGCTTGGCGGGGGAATGCTGGCCTATTTCCTTTGGTTCAACTAGCGACATTCCCCAAGTGGCTTGCTGGTTGACAACAATGTCGGCTGAAGCCGCCCACTGGACAAGTGTTTTTCGTCCCGAGCGGCGTCTTCGGTTGCGGACACGCCTGGGGCTGGGCGGATCGGGCCGTGAACCCGGAGCATACTGGCCCGCCGCGCCGTTTTTCAGCGCGGCGAACGACCGCTTCGTCCATATAGCGGTCAATGGCCGATCCGCCCGTTCACCCAGTTGCGCACGATGCTGCCCGGAATGGCTGCCAGCGCCCGTTCTGCATCCCTCGCTAGATCCAGCCGCTTCGGCAGTTTAACCTGTCGCACCAGCAGGAAGATCGGTGCAGTCACCTGACCCTTCCCGGTTTTCGACTTGGAGACTGCCGCCTGACCGCGCGTGTTCAGCCGCACCGCATCCGCCACCAAAAGACTCGGCCCCCGGCTGCGATAGACAAAACGCAGGCGCAGGCCGGTCTTTTTCTCCCACATGGCCGGGGTGATGCGCTTGCCACCCAGCGCCTTTCCAGCGGCGGGCAATGGGATCGCCAGCCAGAAGCCATTGCTCGAGCGGATCAGCGGCCCGGTGTCATGCCCTTTTGCACCGCCTCGGCCACATCGATGTTCACACCGAGCCGCACCGCCTGTGCGCCAACTGTGGCCAGTTCCGCGGCTTCAGCGCGCACGAGGGCCACGGCCTCGCTGGGCGTAGGTGCGGGAGGAGCAAGCGCGGGCGTAGGAGCCGGGACGGGAGACGGCACGACCGTGACTGGCACGGCCTGATCCTCAGTTTCATCGTTGGCAGGGGCTTCGGTCGCGGTGGTTGCGTTGGGTTTCATCATCGACTCCTTGGAAAGGTGGGATTGTTGGGCGCGTCTGGGCCCAGCACTTCGGATCGGGCCGCGCCCATTCACGGCAGCGGCGAAGGTGGCAAAGGCGGATGCCGGGTCGGAGACTTCGTCGGCCAACCCGGCCGCCACGGCATCAGCGCCCCGATAGCACTCGGTTTCGGTGGCCAGCGCTGCTTCGGCGTTGAGGTAGCGTCCACGACCGGCTGCGACGGTCTGGGCGAAAAGCATGCGGATTGCGTCGATTTCCGATTGGATGCGGGCGCGCACTGGATCGGGCAGGGGCGCATAGGGGTTGCCGTCGACCTTGTGCGCGCCGGAATGGATCAGGGTGACGGTGACGCCCGCATCGGAAAGCTGGCCGCTGAGATCGGCATGCATTACCACCACGCCGATGCTGCCGACCGCCCCAGTGCGCGGGAGGATGATACGGTCAGCTTGCGACGCTAACGCGTAACCCGCCGAGAAGGCATGTTCGGCGACGAACGCCCAGACCGGCTTTGCACCCCTTGCCGAGCGGATGGCATCGGCCAGATCGAACACGCCCGCCACCTCACCGCCGAAGCTGTCGATCTCCAGCGCGATACCACGCACGGCAGGATCCGAGGCGGCAACGGCAAGTTGGGTAGCGATGCCTTCATAGGACGTCTGCCCGGACGACTGCCCGATCCATGCGCCGCGATGCACCAGCACACCGGAGACTTCAATCACGGCCACACCATCGACCATCGCAAAGGGTGTCTGGCCATCCTGTTGATATTGCTCAGCCAGGCCATTGGTCAGGATCCCGGCCCGAGCGGGCCGCGCCGCATGGGTCATATCTTCGGGTGCGACCTCAATCCCGGCCAGCCGCAATTGCCGCCCGGTGATGCGCGGCCCAAGCCCGGAGAGGAACGCCATGGCCTTTGACGGCTCGACCAGCAGGGGCGTGTTGAACGCCCGCTGGGCGATTTGAGCATGAAACATCATCTCGCCTCCTATGGGGCAGTGTCTTGGGTTGGGTCCTGGTTTGGATCGGACGTATTCTGGTCCTGCGTGTTCTGATCAGATGCATTCTGATCAGCGTTCGGGTCCACTACACCCGGTGCCTGCGCGGGCGATCCGGGACGGCGGAAGTCGAGGCCCAGCCTGCGTTCTCGGTCGCGTTCGCGTGCGATTTCCGCGTCGACCTGCTCGGCGTCATAACCGCGCTCGGCGATGGCTTGGGTGCGGGATTTCAACCCGGCTTCGATCTGGGCAATCTCGGCATTGGCGTCTTTCAGGGGGTCGACCCAATCCCATTTGGTGGGCAGCCAATTGCAGGCGAGATATTCGGCGCGGCGTCGATCATAGCCGGGCAACCGAAGCGCACCGGCCAACACCGCTGTGTCCATGAACCGCGCCCAGACCGGTCGGCACATCTGGAACACCATCACCGAATGCTGCCAGGCCGAGACCCGTCGGCGGAACTCGATCAGCGACAGCCGGGAGTTCGAGAAGTTGCCCTTCGCCCCGTCATTGCTGAGATACCCATAGGGGATGCCCAGTGCGGCCGAGATTTGCAGCAGCGTGCGATACTGGAACGGCTCATAGGTTGCGCCGGAGTCCGCCGGTGCGCTAACCGTCACATCCTCGCCGGGATCGAGGCGGACAACCTGGCCCGGTGCCACTTCATACTCCTCATCGGGTGGCGCGAGCGGATTGTCAGGCGCAGGCGAGGTTACGAACATCGCATACATCGCCGCCACCTTTTTGCGGTCGAGTTCGGCGTCATCGTACTGATCCAGCAGGAACAGCTTCACGATAGCAGGGGCAAAGCGCGACACACCACGCAGTTGCCCAGCTTCGACCGGGTCGATCACATGCAGCACTTCGGAGGCTGGTACCCGGACGGTTTCGCCCGCCAGCCCCGGATCGGTGCTGTCGCCCGGATGGCGGCGCAGGAAGTGGAAGGCCACCCGCCGCCCGACCCGGTCGAACTCGATTCCCTGGCGGATGACGTTGCTATTGCCGTCCACGGCGTTGTGGTTGAGGGGCAGCATTTCCGACGGCAGCATCTGCACTTGAAGGGGAACGACCAGCCCATCCTCCGGTCGGCGAGGCCGAAACCGCAAGAAGACCTCGCCAGTCATGAACACTTCGCGGGCGGCGCGGCGCTGCAACCCGTAAAAGTCGGTCAGTCCTTCGGCGTCCGCATCATCGGTCCAGGCCAGCCACAGCCGCTGCACGGCATCTTTGCGCGATGCCTGTGAGATGGACGAGTTCGGGCTGATCCCATCGCCGACTGTGTTGGCCGCCCACGACTCAATAGCGTTCGCGGCATAGCCGTTGTTGCGCACCAGCCAGCGCGCCCGGGCGTTCATCTCCGGCCCGGAGGCTGCGATCAGCGCGTTGACATGGGCACGCGAGGTAACAAAGCCTTTCAGGCGGCGCTGGCCGGAGGTGGCATCAAACCCGCCCGGCATGCCGAAGCCGCCGACCCATGCGCCAAGGCGGGTTCGCCAATTGGTCGAAACCATGATCACAAGTCCTTGCTGGCGAAGGGCCGGGACACCCGCGCCCGCGTCACCGTGGTGTCGGCCGCTGCGATGCGCCGTTCCAGATCGAAGATCGCCGTCGCGAGTTCAGCGTCCGAGCCATAGCTGATCTGCCGCCCATCATAGGTGATCGACCGCACGCCACCGAAGCGCATGCCAAGGAGGGCGCTGAGCAGCGCCTGCATTTCCGCCAGAGTCATTGTCGCTACCTCATGTATTTCGGGGTCACCGCGCCAGATCGGCGGCGGCGGGGTGTCAGCACGGTTCCAGCCGTCGGCGCCGTCGGCTCGATGACTTCAGGTGCGGGGATCACTTTGGTTTCCACGCCCGCCTGGGATTCCAGCGACCGCCAGGTTGCCTCGTCCCACCGATCCGCGCCGAGGATCCACGCCGCAGCCCGGGCATAGACCCGGCAGTCCAGCGCCTCGTTGCGTTCGCGCATCTTCTGCCATTCCTGATGGCCAAAGCCGCGCTTGTTGCGCACCGTCACCATCTGTTCGGCGACCAGCTGCTTCAGCCATTCGGTGTCGGCCCAGCTGGGCAGATGCATCGTGCCAGCCGCGTCACAGACGCCCAGCGCGCGGTCTTCATCCGATGGCCGTTCAAGGCGCAGAAACCGGTAAGTCTCGGCCTTGAAGGTGGATACCGCGATGGTCCAGAGCCGCGCACCCCTGCGCAGCCGCTTGCCGCCGATAGTGGCGTCGACAAAAGTCGGACCGGACACTGGCGTTGACCGGTTGAAGCTTTCGACCCCCTTGATCGGGGTGACCTGTGCGTAACCCGCAACGCGCGACCAGGCGTAAACTGCCGGGGCCTCATAACCGGTGTCGATCGCCAGTTTGGAGAGCTGCATGACGGCACCGCTTTCGTGGGTCCATGTCCGACCGAGGAGCGCGGTCAGCTTGTCCCAAGCCGCCGGATCCTCCGGACCACCCGCGATGACGATGTGTTCGACCAGCCAGGACTCCAAACCCCGGCCCCAGGCCCAGACGTCGACCTCGATCCGATCCTTCTGCACATCGGCCCCGGCGGTCAAGAACAGGCCAAGGTGAGGCACCGTCGCGGCGAACACCTCACGACGATCTGCCAGGCGTTGCCATTCGGGCGCGTCGCCGCTTTCGACCCAAGTCTCGCCCAGAAGCGTGTTGCGGGCGGCGCGCAACATCTCGTCGGAGCCTTGGGCGGCCAACCAGTCTCGCGCGATCTGCGCCCAGCTTTTCCAGCCCATCGGCGAATAGAGCGCCGAGATATGGAAGCCAATCGAATGCGGGTCGACAGAAACGGCAGTGGGCCGCCATTCGCCTTGTTCCAGCATCTGGGTCTTATGGTGCTCGGCGATAGGTTTCTCACACCCCTCGCAAGCATAAGTTGCCGTTTCCGGTTGGCCATTCGCCCAGCGCAGCCGTTCAAACTGCAGCCACTGCATCGCCCCACAATGCGGGCAGGGCACGAAGTAACGGCGTTGATCGCTGGCTTCAAACTCACGCTCGATCCGGCTCAGGCCCCGGATCGTCGGGGTCGAGACCATGAACACTTTGCGACGGTGCGAGAATGTCGTGGTGCGCGCTTCTGCCAGCGTGACTGGATCGCCTTCCTCGTCGGCGGAGGCCGGATAGGCGTCAACCTCGTCAAGAAAGATATAGCGCGCGGGCATCGAGCGCAGGCCGGTGGCCGAGTTGGCACCGGTCAGCACCAGGATGCCACCCGGGAATTCCTTGGACAGCATCGAATTGCCTGCATCGCGCGAACGGGCCGGATTGACCCGTTCGCGCAAGGCAGGACTGTCCGCAATCAGCGGGTCCAATCGCCCGCGCGATGTTCGTTTGGCCATTTCGACTGTCGGCAGCACCGCCAGCATCGGGCCCGGCGCATGGTGGATCACGAAGCCGATCCAGTTGTTGCCCGCTTCAGTCGCGCCAACCTGCGCGGCCTTCATGAACGAGATGCGCTGGGCCGGATGCCGCGGCGACAGCGCATCCATGATCTCGCGCAGATATGGCGTGCGCGCCGTCCGGTAACGTCCCGGCTCGGCGCTGGCGCGCGACGACAGCCAGCGGTGTTGATCGGCCCACTCCGACACTGTCAGGTCCGGGTCGGGCCGCATGCCCCGGCGCCAGGTGCGCAGGATGTCTTCCGCGCCCTCAAAGCCAAGGTCCAGGTCGGCAGTCAGGTCGTCGTCATCATCCCAGGGAGACGCGGAGGTCGGCGAGGGCGGCGAGCTGTTCTCTGACATGGGTTTCCAGCACCCTTTGCAGGATCGCGGCCTCGATCATCACCGGTTTGTTGGTCTGTTGCTCCACCTCCGCTGCCACTTCGGCCGCCATTAGCGCCGCCACCCGGGCGGGCCATGTCACCCAGACATCTCGCTCCTGCCGCGCCAGGCGGAACACCAGCGCCTCCGCCCGTGCCCGGTCGATCAGCGTGCCCTTCTTCTTCTGGATCGCCAGCTGGCGTTCTTGCGCCTGGTAGACGGTCAGGGCAGTCCGGGCCTTCAGATAGGATGAACTGTCGGCGGGGCCGGAAAAACCGCTGTCGCCACCAGTCGACCGACGCTGCTGATCCGGGTCTGTCATGTCGCCACGGCGCACATCAGATGCAGCAGCATTGATCGATCCATCGCCGTATACGACCAGTCGCCCGGCCTTGCGGGCCTTCTGGATCGCTCCGCGCGAGAGGCCGGAATGGGCGGAATACTCGCGTTCGCTCATGCCGTCCATGCTACCATCCGCCATGCTTAAGGCAATGAAATTGCTAGTTATTCAGTTGATTGCACTTCGAAGAAGAGCGAACCTGATTACACGAGAACGATGCCGCTCACCCCCGGAGACCACGCCATGACCGCCAAGACCGCAGCCCCCGCCAAAGCCCCCAGCGAAGCCTTGCTGCTGGAAATCGCCGCCAAGCATTTCTTCCTAGAGACACTTGAAACCCGCAACAGCGACGGCCTCGACTTCCACGATGTCGCGGTCTGGTCGATCCGCGCCGCACTGGAAGCGGCCTTCGCCGCTGGCCAGGCCGCAACCCGCTGAACAGGAGCACACACCCGCCGCACCACAACCTTCCGTGCTGAACACGACCAGAAAAAGGAGTCCACAATGATTAAACTGACCGAAACCCAGACCATTGTCCTGAGCGCCGGAGCAAAGCGCCCCGACAACATCGCCATGCCACTGCCCAAGGGTTTAGCTGGTGCGGCGGCGAAGATGGCTGTCAACAAGATGATCGAACGCGGCTGGCTGCAAGAGGTCGATGCCAACCTGCGCCGGGGCGAGCCGCTCTGGCGTGAAACCGGTGATGGCCACGGCACCACAGTGGTGGTCACCGACGCGGGTCTGCTCGCGATCGGGATTCAACCGGTGGTCACCCAGACTATGGCCGCGATCCGGAAAAATGTATCGGAAGCGTCCGCGCCAAGGCAGCCGATCCCGCGCCCCGGGACCAAGCAAGCGATGGTGATCGCGCTGCTGCAAGCGCCCGACGGTGCGACCATTGATGCGATCATCGCAGCGACAGGTTGGCAGGCCCACACCGTGCGGGGCGCGCTTTCGGGCGCTTTGAGCAAGAAGCTGGGCCTGACCGTGACCTCGACGAAGTATGAGGGCAGGGGGAGAGTATACCGGATTATCCGCGAGACTGCATGATTTATCGTACCCTCTCATGAGCGTTTTTGGTTTTCTGGACAAGATAAGACTACCCGTATTGTGCGGGTTGGTCAAAGATTATAGCCTGTGCTGGCGCTGAAGACGGTGGTCCGAACCGATGGTTATCATACTCTCATCCGCGGATTGGTTACCGCCTGACCATATTCGATGTGGGCTCGCCTCTCTCTAAGGCCGGATATTTATCCCAGGGTACGCCGAGGGTTCCCCTATCAATGGCCGCCATCTCCAGCGTCCTACACAGGCAGAATGTCTGATGGATCAGGCCGGAAGGGGTGTTTTGCGGGCGATGTCCCAGATGAATCCGGCCAATTCACGGGCAATGGCCGCCAGTATCCGTGGCTGCGGCTTTCCCAGGCGTGCCAGATGACGGAAGCGGGCACACAGGCGGGTCTGCGCCTTCCAGCCAATGTCGCGGATCTGCTGAGGCAAGTGTTGCGAGCGCTTGAGATATGGCTGCCCTTCCTTGGGCGGATGCCGATATGACCAACCCGCCTCGACCAGCATGGTCCGGGCCAGAGCGTTTCCGGCCTTGGTCAGGCGTCCGCGCCTTGTGCTGGAGCCGCTGGAATGCTCGCTGGGGACGAGGCCAAGCCAGGCCATCAACTGGCGTGGATTTTCGAACCGCGCGATATCCCCTATTTCGGCAACAACTGTCGCAGCAATAATGGTGTTCACCCCGCGCAGCGCCAGAAGAGCATCGACGACAGGACCAAAATGCCAGTCCTTGATTGCGGCCTCGATTGTTCGGTCCAAGGTTGCAACTCTCGCTTCAATCTGAGCGATCACGCGCTTCATCTCTTCGAAGGTAAGTTGCTGGTGCGCAAAGCGAAACCGCCGCAATTCAGCCAGCCAACGCCGGTGACGTAGGGTCCAATAGCTGCCAGTTTGATATCGCAACCCATGGCGCAGCAGGAAGCTCAGTAACTGCTGCTTGGCCACTTTCAGAGCCTCCATCGCCTGGTGACGGGCGCGGATCAAATCCCGCATCGCCTCCTGCTCTTCGTCGGGCGTCCAGATCGGGCTCAGCTCCCCTGCACGCCACAATCGTGCTAGCATTTCGGCATCGCGACGATCTGTCTTGATCCGGTCGCCCGCCTTGCGCGGGATCATCGCAGGGGCAACAACCGCGCACTCGAACCCAAGCTTTGTCAAATGGCGATAAAGGCCATAGCCACATGGCCCGGCCTCGTAGCAAAAACTGACAATGCTGCCAGAAACTGTGAGACTTCGGGTCAGGCGAATCACAGACTCTGCGGTGTTCGGAATAATCCCGAAAAACCGCAGTTCCCCGTCGCGGCAATCCTCTGCGATAGCCACCGCAATCGTGTCAGCGTGGACATCCAGGCCAACATAAACCATTCTGTTCATGTGCGTTCCTCCTGCGAACAGTTCGTAGCTCGTCAAGAAGACCATGCGGATGACGCCCGCGCAAATCGCTCATCTGGTCTCAGTCGAGTAAGCGGTAATGAACCTCTGTCGGCTTGCAGTCCGCCCCGTTGATCGGGATCATGTCCTGAGGGCAGGTAGACATGACCACGACGCAGTCAATTGCAGCGCGCAGCGTAACAAAGTCTCCCGGTTTGCTGAGTGGCTCGCCCCAGATGATCTTGCCATCGGAGCCGACCGGGATGTTCATCCACAGGTTCAGCGGAGCCGGGCAGTCGGGCGCGCGAAGACCCAGCTGCGCCAAGGCAGCATGCAGATTGTCAGTACAATTGTCATGATACTCCCGGCACCCTAGCATGGCATAGCGGTGCACATCGCAGGCTGCGATGATGGTGTCATGGCGCCCGGGTGAGGTGTCCTCTTCCAGAAGCAGGATCGGCCGCCGTCGGTTTGTCGTCAGTGCATCACCTTTTGCAGGAAAGATGCCCTGGAGCGTTCCGTGCAGATGCTCCATCGACATGAATTCGGACAGGTCATCGGCATTGAAGCACCAAGTGTCCACAACCTGTTGGCCGTGTGTATTGATGATTTGAATGGCTTTTCCTTTGGCAACGCAAACTGCTCGGCCGCGTCGTGCAGGTACCACTTGAAGATCTGTTGTCACGTTTTGCATCCTCTGCCATCGGCGTCGTCATTGTTTCGGTCGGCAAAGTGTCGCGTCCGATGTAGGGATGGTCAAGACACAACCGGGATCCTTGGTCATCGTAGCGAAACGTTTTGCTCCCCATTTTGTTGACGGCCAGTGCCAACAGGGCCTCGTCATGTAGCCAGTCTTTTCGCCTTCAAGTCGGCGAAGGTCTCGCCCGTCTCTGCGAGGACGGCATTCGCGCCGGTGAATTTCTGCCAGCGCTCGATGGCGACATCTACATAGGCCGGGTTCAATTCGATCCCGAAGCACACCCGGCCGATGGTTTCCGCCGCGATCAGCGTGGTGCCCGATCCCATGAAGGGTTCATACACGGCTTGGCCCGGGCTGGAATTGTTCAGCATAGGGCGGCGCATGCATTCCACCGGCTTTTGCGTGCCGTGCACGGTGGTCGCGTCTTGGTCCTTGCCGGAAATGTGCCACAGGGTGGTCTGCTTGCGGTCCCCCGCCCAATGGCCCTTGCCGGTCTTCTTCACGGCATACCAACAAGGTTCATGCTGCCAATGGTAATCGCCGCGGCTGAGCACAAGCCGGTCCTTGGCCCATATGATCTGCGACCTGACGGCGAAACCTGCCGCCACCAAGCTCTCGGCCACGGTGGTGGCATGGAGCGCGCCATGCCAGACATAGGCCACGTCGCCGGGGAACAACGCCCACGCTTCCCGCCAATCGGCACGGTCGTCGTTCAGCACCTTGCCGATGCGTTTGGTCTTGGCCGCGCCCGCCTGGTTGCGCCAGGAGGGGTCATATTCCACGCCATAAGGCGGGTCGGTCACCATGAGGAGCGGCTTCAGATCGCCAAGCAACCGCCCTACGACGTCCGAGGACGTGCTGTCACCGCAGATCAGCCGGTGCGACGCCAGCTGCCAAAGGTCACCCGCCAACGACACCGGCGTGATCGGCGGTTCCGGAATGTCGTCCTCGCCCTCGACGGCACCGCCGTCCACCTGATCAGGATCACGCAACAGGGCGTCCAAATCCTCGTCGGTGATGCCAAGCAGTGACAGGTCGAAATCTTCGGCCAGCAGCCCCGCGATCTCGTCGCGCAGCATCGCCTCATCCCATTCGCCCAACTCGGTCAGCTTGTTGTCGGCGATCCGGTAGGCCCGGCGTTCAGCCTCGTCGAGGTGGCTGAGCCGGATCACCGGCACATCCTTCAGTCCGAGCATGGACGCCGCCAACACCCGACCGTGCCCTGCGATCAGCTCACCATCGTCCGCCACCATGCAGGGCACCGTCCAGCCGAACTTCGCCATGCTGGCGGCGATCTTGGCCACCTGATCGGTGCCGTGGATCTTGGCATTGCGGGCATAGGGGCGCAGCCGATCAATCGACCAGGTCTCGATCTGGCTTGGCGCAAAGACGAGGTCCATCGGCGATTCTCATTTGGGGCAGGCGGACGTGCCGAAGCGCGCTGGGCGATGCCAACGGCTGAAACGGGATCCGCGATATGGTAAAAACGAAAGCGCCCGCGAGGGCTATCCTCCGGGCGCAATTCTTCGATTATCAAGGGGTAGATCAAGGGGGGCAGCTTTGTCAACGAGAATTTTGCCTTAGACTCAAGGCGTTGTCGTCAGTGCAGGCTGTCGCGCCGCAAGGGAGCTTCGCATTACTGTGCTGTATAACCGCCATCGACCAGATGATACGATCCGGTGATGAAGCTGGCGCGGTCCGAAAGTAGGAAGACGATCAGCGCCGCGACTTCCTCGGAGCGTCCAAGCCGGTTCAGTGCGTGCTTGCCCTCAAGGAGCTTCAGCGTCGCTTCATCAAGCGCATCTGCCACGAGCGGCGTTCGGATGAAGCCCGGCCCCACCGAATTGACACGGACGCCACCGGCTGCATGCTCGAGTGCTGCGCTCTTGGTCGCGCCAAGAACACCATGCTTGGCGCTGACATAGGCACTAGAATTGGCAAAGCCCACAGAGCCGAGGATCGACGCCACGTTGACGACTGCGCCACCTCCCGCCTTCTCGATCTCTGGAATGGCAAAACGCATGCCATAGAAAACGCCGGAAAGGTTGATGTCGATTTCTGACATTGCGACGGGGGATCAGCACGCCCTGCTGGCCAGTCAGACCCACAGCCTTGCAGGTGTCGAAGAAGCCCTCGATCTTTTCGTTGACCCCGCCAATCGGCTGAACCTCGCCCATCTGGTTGATCGACCCGGTGATGGCTAGAGACTGCGAGATCGGTATTCCCGCAAGTGCCGACAACAGCGCACAAAGCTCGGCGGCCGAGGCGCTGTCGCCTTCGACCCCGCCATAGGTCTGCTCGAACACCAGGCTGGCCCAAAGGGAAAGTGGCACGTCGCCCGCGTAATGCGTGGCAAGGTAGGAAGACAGGATCAGCACGCCCTTGGAGTGGATCGGCCCGCCCAGCTTTACTTCGCGTTCGATGTCGATGACCTTGCCGGTGCCCATCCGCACCCGGGCCGTAATGCGCACCGGCAGGCCGAAGCTGAACATACCGCTGCTGGTGACGGTCAGGCCATTGACCTGACCGACCGTGCTGCCCGAGGTGGCCACGATCAGCGTGCCTTGGTGGATCATCTCTTGCAGCCGCTCGCGCACCCTGTCGACGCGATGCTCTGCCGCCGCGCGGGCGGCGGCGATCTGGTGGGCGTCAATGACGGGCTCGCCGCTGGATGCGGTCAGAAAGTCAGCCTCGCGCAACAGATCCCAAAGCGCCCCGATCCGCAGCGACATCCGGCCCTGATCGTCGGCCGCCCGGGCCGCGGCGTCGATCAGCGCTGCAACCCCGTCGCGGCTGACCGGCCGAAGGCTGTTGCGCTTGCAGGCCCCGGCGACCATGCGGGCGAACAGCCCGACGCTTTCTGCGGTTCGGGGCATGTCGTCGCTGAAATCGGCGGCGAGTTTGAAAAACCGGCTGAAGTCGGGTTCATAAAGGGTCAGAAGCAGCTGCACCATCGCGTCGCCGACCAGCACCACCCGCACTTGCAGCGGGATCGGCTCTGGCTCCAGCGTGCTGGTCGAAATCAGGCTCAGCATCTCGGCGAACGAGGTGATCCGGATCGCTCGGGTTTCCAGGCAGCGCTTCAGCGCCTCCCAGGCCATAGGTTCGCCAAGGACGCGCAGCGCATCAAGGATCAGATAGCCGCCATTCGCCCGGTGCAGCGCGCCTGACCGGATCAGGGTGAAATCCGTGACCAGCGCGCCCATCGTTGAAATGTGGTCCACCTTGCCGACCAGATTCGACAGCGAAGGCAGCGGCTCGGTGATGATCGGCACCCCGGCCGTTGTCGCGGGATCGTTGGACACCATCACATTGACGGCGTAGCGGTGAAAGGTCGGCTCGTCATGAATGCGGACCCTGGCTGCTGGAAAGGGCCCCTCTTGCTGGCCGTTGCCTTCCCGCAAGAATATCTCTGCATTCTCGATCAGGTCGGTCCGCAAGGCGGCCAGGTACGGCTTGAGCGCCTCGATGGCTCCGAAGGCCTGCAGCGCACCCTCAAGGGCTTCGTCCACCGCCTGCTCGGCCATTTCTGCATTCAGCAAGGCAACAGCCGCCCGGTGGTCCTTTTCCAGCCGCGGAATCGACTTGAGGTATTTCTCAAGATCCTTCTCGGTCAGGCTGACTGCGTCTTCGATTGCCTTGCGGTCTGCGTCCGACAGGCTGGCAAAGTCATCCGGCTTGATCACCTCGCCGTGGCGCAGGCCGGCGATCGCAAAGCCCATCGGCGTGCGCATGATCGTCACGTTGCGGTCTTGTGACTTCTTCACCACCTTTTCAAAGGCATCCTGCTTGCGTGTGGAAAGCCGCTGCTCGAACGCGTTTCGGCGGGTCTGGTATTGCTCGGACTCGAAAAGCGCGGGGATGTCGGTGGCAAGGTCGTCCACCAGTGCTTCCAATGCCTTTTGCAGGGGCCGTGCTGTGCCAGGCGGCAAGGCAATGGCCTTTGGACGATCCGGGTTGGCGAAATCGTTCACATAAACCCAATCGGGCGGAACTGGCCGCCCGGCCGCCTCGACCTCAAGCAGGGTCTGCACGGCGGAATGCCTGCCTGCGCCGACTGGACCCAGGACAAACAGGTTGAAATCCGCATGTGCGATACTGGCCGCAAGTTTGATCGCGCCCAAGGCACGTTCTTGGCCGATCAACCCCGGCAGCGGCTCAAGGGTTGAGGTGTCGTCGAAATCCAGCAGCGCGGGGTCACAACAAAGTTGCAGATCCGCCACCGTCAGCAGCAAGGGCGCTGACACTGTTTCCTGGTCAGCCGCGCGGTCACTTGATTTTCGGGCCATTCCAGATGCCTTTGCTATTTTTTCTCGCCCAAACCCGCGTGTGGCCTGATCCCAAGGTCAGAGCCGCCTGATGGCAAGTCTAGTGAAGCGCCGATCAGGCGACATTGACCTTGATCAACGGGGAAGGGCCCAACCTTGAGCAAACCTTTGCAACCGCGCGACCGTCAACGGCAGCGTCAGTCTGCCTGGCCGCGATCAGGGGCGCCGCCAGATCGGCAGACCTGACCCAAAGGTTAGCGCGCATCGGTTGATACCGGTCAAGGCAGAGGCCGCCAAAACGATGGAATGTGCAGAGTGGACCCGTCAGCGAGGCAAGGAATCCGATATGTCCAAAACCATTGGCGACGCGCAAAGCGAGGTGATCGACTTCCTGCAGTCAGGCAGGGCATTTGCCGCCCCCGGCCCCGTTGAACACGTTCAGACCCATTGTGCGCATGTCTTCCTTTGTGGCGATGTTGCGCTGAAGATCAAACGTGCCGTCCGTTATGACTACCTTGACCAGTCCACGCCGGACCTTCGCCATGCCCTGCTGAACCGCGAGTTGTCGCTGAACAGGCCAACCGCACCGATGATCTACCGCGACGTGGTTCCGGTCACGCGGGCCTTGGATGGCGGGCTTGAACTGAACGGGGCCGGGCCAGCGGTGGAGTGGGCGTTGCGGATGCGCCGGTTTGCTGCCGATTGTGAAATGACGGCGGTCGCCGCCAGCGGCAGGTTGACCGACGCGGTGGCCGAGGCGCTGGGGCAGGCAGTCCGGCAATTCCACGCCACCTGTCCGGTGCTGCAAGACCGGGGGGATGATCTCATCCGCGACATTCTTGCCGAACTGGGGCGTGTGCTGACCCCGCTTGCGGAGGACGTCGGTGGCGGTCTGGTCGGTGCCTTTCTGGATCGGTCGCGGCAACATCTGTCCACCTTGGCCCCGATCTTGCGGGACTGCGCGGCGCAAGGTCACGTCAAGCGGGTGCACGGTGATCTGCATCTGCGCAACCTGTTGCTGATCGAAGAGCAGCCGGTGCTGTTCGACGCGCTCGAGTTCGACGAACGTCTGGCCACCTGCGACGTGCTTTACGATCTTGCGTTCCTGCTGATGGACCTTTGCCATCGTGGCCTTGTGCGGCAGGCCAACATCGCGATGACCTCCTATCTGTTGGCGGCAAAGGGGGCCGAAGACACCGGGCTGTCGGCGCTGCCGTTGTTCCTGTCCGTGCGCGCTGCCATTCGGGCGATGGTGCTTTTGCAGACCGATCAGGCAACTGGCCAAACCGGGGCGTCCAGTGATGAGGCCCGGCTCTATCTGACGCAGGCGGTCGGGTATCTTCACTGGGCAAGGCCGGTGCTGATTGTCGTGGGCGGGCTTTCCGGCACCGGAAAGACGGTTCTTTCGCGCGATCTGGCCGCGGCCATCGGGGCCTGCCCGGGGGCCGTGCATCTGCGCACCGACACCGAACGCAAGGCTGAGGCAGCCCGTGTCGATTATGCGCCAACCGCGCGCGGGGCGATCTATGACCGGATGCTGGCCCGCGCCGACACCATGCTGACGGCGGGCCGAAGCGTCATTCTGGACGGCACCTTTCTGGATCAGGCACAGCGCGGTGCTGCCGAGGAGCTTGCCGCGCGCCTTGGCGTCGGGTTTTGCGGACTTTGGCTGACGGCCCCGCAGCCCGTTCTGATCCAGCGGGTGACGTTGCGCCGGGGCGATGCATCGGATGCCGATGCCGCCGTGGTGATGGCGCAAGCCGCTACGGCGCAGTCGGTGGATGTCACTGGGCGCTGGGTAAGTCTCGACGCCAACGGCACAGGCGAAAAAACAAGGGCCGCAGCACACGCGGCCCTTGAAAGCGTCCTTGGCACTGTTGGGGATGGGACAGTGAAAGCCTAGGCCGCTTTTACCTTGATCTTGCGCTCATTCTCGATTGCGGCTGCGGACTTGGGCAAGGTGACCTTCAGCACCCCCTTGTCAAACCGGGCCTCGATCTTGTCGGCATCGACATTGGCGGGCACGCGGAAGGATCGCTGGAAAGACCCGAAGCTGCGTTCGCGCAGGTGATAATCGTCGTCATCCTCGACGCGTTCGGACGACTTTTCCCCCTTGATCGTTACCATGCCATTCGACAGCTTGACCTCGATCTGGTCCTCGCTCAGGCCCGGCAGCTCGGCCTGCAACTCGTAGCCGCCGTTACGCTCGACCAGATCGACCGCCGGTATAGCCACGCCAAACGCGGGCCAGGCACTCGGGGGGATGGTGGGCTTGCGCGACCACGCATGACGAAGGTCCGGCCATTCGAAATCGGTCATCAAGCGGTCGATCTGATGGCGCAACGCGCGCAGCGGCTCCCAATCCGGCATCGGCGCGCCGACAGCAGGGGCCGGTTCGCGCTTTACCTCAATCTCGGTTTTCTTTTCGGACATCTGAGTTCCTCCAATTGGCGGTTTCAAACTGGAATCATCTGGCCACAAACTGGCGTACAGGTCATTGACTGGCGTCAATGGCCAGGCTCAGCTTCCGCAGTTGCAGACCGCACTGCCAGAGGCTGGCCCCATAAGGTCGTCCAGACGGCTGCGCCGCTCGACAATCCCGCGGACCATCCTGTCAAGGCCGCCCTCGATCTGGCCAAGCGCCATCAACTGCTTCAGATCAAGAATTCTGAAATGCGAAGGATCCTTGATCTCGATGACACCGCTTTCGGACAGTTTGCGGTTGATCCTGCAAATCGTTTCGACGGTCGTTCCCAGAAGGTCTGCGATATCGGCCCGAGGCAATTGCATCGAGAGGATCGTGGTGCCATCGGGAAGCGGGTCACAAGGCATGAACCGGGTGGACATCGCCAGAAAAGCGGCGAACCTTTCATCAGGGCTCAGCGCACCCAGTGACCAGGTCAGCCAGTGCAACCGATCAAGCTGATCCTGCTTCTGGCGAAACAGCTCGGCACGCAGCTCGTCGTTCCCGTTCAGGATTGCATCGAACGCCCGCCGGTCAATGCGGCACAAACCGCTTTGCGTCACGGTTTCGACGCTGACCCCTTCCCGAAACTCGCCTTCAAAGCCGACGACTTCTCCGGGCAGGAAAAGTGACAGGATCTGCCGCCGTCCATCATAAGCATGGCATTGCAGCCGCAGGATGCCGGACCTGATGAACCAGATATCCCTACTGGGGGCGCCCCCCACAATCACTTCACTGTCGGCTGCCCGGTCTTCGCGATGTCTTGCATTGCCGCACAGCATCGAGGTTCCGGTCGGCAGGCTGCATCTCACCCGTCTTGCTGTCTGTCGCATGTCAGCCAAGACAGAAGCAACGGTACCCTCACCCGAGTGGTCCGTCACAGTGGACTGGTATTCCATCACGCATCCCCAGTTCTACAAGCACTGACGCAGCAGGACATGGCAGGCCCACCACGTCGAAACTGCATTCGACGAATCAGCAAGCGAGCACAGACAGAGAATCGTCCGAACCTGCCAAATCAAGCGTAAGCATGTGAGCCTGTGGCGCATTGATCGACGTCAACGATAACCGATGACTACTGTATTATGGTTAAACATCAGTCTCAGGAACGGTGCATTTCCCGCGGCTACGCATCAATCCGCAGTAGAGGGTTCGGAAATGCCCAACCAAAAACAAGCTGATCTTTCCCTGAAGGCCAGCATCGGCCAAAGCAACGGTTTGCTGGAAAAGCTACTGGAGGTTTTGCCGCAAGAGGTGACCGCAAGGCTGTTGGAACTTGCGACGCTGCGGGATGTCGAACTGGGCGAGATCGTTGTCGAACGCGGCGTGCATTCCGAAGAGATCGGCTATGTGCTGAACGGAATGCTGTCGATGGTCCAGAACCTGGAGGACGGCAAGAAGCACATCATCGGACTTCTTGTGCCGACCGACATTTATGGCCGAATATTCGATGGGGCGTCCAACTACCGGATCGAGGCTTTGACCCCGGTCCGGACGCTGTCCTTTCCGCGCGGGCTCTTCGAGCAAGTTCTACGCGAGAACCCAGACGCTGAACGGCTGTTTCTTGTGCATCTACTGGACGAAATGGACGCCGCAAGGGAATGGCTGTTGCTGATCAGCGGCCGCAAGGCTGTCAATCGTCTGGCATCTTTCCTGACGATCCTGCTGCGGCGATCACAGTTCAAGAAGGATGGCAATCCCATGCTGGTGCATGTCCCCTTGGCACGCAAGGGTCTGGCGCATTATCTGGGGGCCAGACCGGAAACCCTAAGCCGTGCCTTTCACGAGTTTGGACGCAAGGGTATCTTGCGGATCGTTGACCCCTATCATTTCGAGATCATTGACAGACCGGCATTGTTGGCCGCCGCAGGGGAAGATCTGACGCTTCAGAACGAACCGGGCCGCATCAGGTAGCGCGCTTTGCGACCATCGCGGCTTCGGTCACCCCGACGCCAGCACCGCAGGAAAGCGATGCCGATGCTGTCTGTCAAAACCTGAAAAGCAGCGACTTCCGCCCGAACGGCAGTCTATTCCTGAATCGACTGGATATAGAGCGCAAGTTCCAGAACCCGGCCGCGCACGATTGCTTCAGTTCCGAGGATCGCGCCTTCACCGTTCGCTGCTGCGCGATACCGGTTCCCGAATACTGGCATGGGGTTTCCGTGCCCTCGTATCACCGCACGTCCGTCAATCGACTGGATCACCTTGAGCAATGGAAAGGTGCCATCATTGCGTTTCGCGATTCCAGTAAGGTCCGGGACACGATCCTTGAACATCGTTGCGATCTCGCCATTGCCGTCGGCCTTCTCGCCGTGACACGCCGCGCAGGCGACAAGATATTCCTCTCGCCCGGCCGCGTACTCATCGGATGCATCCTGAGCCAGAACAGCGGTCGCACACAGCACACCGGTCGCAGCCAAAATCCAAGATCTGAACATGGTTCTTCCTTTCCCGAAACGTTAGCCACATCCAACGATATGGTTGATTCAGATTAGGTCCTGCTCCGGGCTTCGCATTGACGAAGCGCAACGGGACAACGCTCTTCCGACCTCATCAGAAGTTGACGTTCGTCAATGCCGACGACCGGTAGCCGCGTCAGCATGAGCCAGTTCGCCAAGTTCCGGAGGAAGTCATGCCGACAGCGCCCTTTGCACGTTTTCTGCGCCGTCTGATCCGACGCGGGAACCTTGCGGTGATCATTGGATCTGGCCCCGAGATGGCATTTGGCAACGGCGAGGGGTCAAAGGTCACGCTTCATATCAAGGATGCCGCCGCAGTGCGCCGACTGATGCTAGACCCTGAACTTGCGTTGGGGGAAAGCTACATGGACGGCTCGCTTTCCATTGACGGGGATGATCTGCAAGGTTTGCTTGCGATAGTCGTCCGCAACTACGGGAATGGGGGTGACCTGCCCGCCGCAGCGCGCGTCCTTGCCGGGCTGCGCCGCATCCGCAGGCGGCTGGATCAGTCCAATCCCGAAACCGACGCCCGCCGCAATGTCATGCATCACTATGACCTGACACCGGCGATCTATGATCTGTTTCTAGATGCAGACCGCCAGTATTCCTGCGCCTATTTCGCCGACCCCAGCATGTCTCTGGAGGCGGCGCAGGCTGCCAAGAAGGCGCATATCGCCCGCAAGCTGCTGATCTCGCCGGGGATGCGGGTGCTGGATATCGGCTGTGGCTGGGGCGGGCTTGCACTGACGCTGGCCCGTGACTACGGCGCGCAGGTAACCGGCATCACCCTGTCGCAAGAGCAGCTCGCCATCGCGCGCGACCGTGCCAAAGCCGAAGGTCTGACGGATCGGGTTTCTTTTGAGTTGATCGACTATCGGGCCATGACCGGGCAGTTTGACCGGATCGTGTCGGTCGGCATGTTCGAACACGTCGGAGCCCCGAACTTCGCCGCCTACTTCACCATCGTTCGCGACTGCCTGCGTGAAGATGGCGTGGCGCTGATCCACACCATCGGGCGCACGGCACCGCCGAACGCAACAAACCCGTGGATCGCCAAGTACATCTTTCCGGGCGGCTATGTGCCGTCACTGTCCGAAGTGGCCGAAGCGATCCAGGACGCTGGTCTGAGGATTGGCGATATCGAGTGTCTGCGTCTGCACTACGCCCAGACGCTGCGGTGCTGGTTCGACCGGTTCACTGCCAAGGCGGACACTGCCGCTGCCTTGAAGGATCAGCGCTTTGTCCGGATGTGGCGTTATTATCTGGCGGCATCAGAACAGACGTTCCGGCATGGCCCGCAGGACGTGTTCCAGTTCCAGCTTTGCCGCAGGCCCGATGCCGTCCCGATCACGCGCGATTATCTGTACACTCCTTTGGTGCAAAGTCTGGCCAAGGCGGCAGAATGAACGCTCCGGCCCTTGTCCCTACAAAGGGATATCATCGTAGCGCCGCCCCTTTGGCTTGGCCGTAAGCCCCGCCGCAGTCGCCTTGGTCATCAGATCAAGCATCTTTGCCGCCTCATCGGCGTATTGCTTCTGCGCGGCCGTAAAGAACGCGGCCTGGATCTTCCGCATTTCCTCCAGACTGGTGCAGGCCAGCATCGCTTGCTGCGTCTCGATATCCTGTTGCATGCGGTCCCAGACAAACCGAACCGCTTCGGTTCCCATGTCCACCCAGGCCTGAACAGCAGCCGAACCGGCCGCCATGGGAAGGCCGATCCCAGCCATGCCTGACTGCGGGGTTCCGGTCGGCGCGTCGGTCTTTTCCTTCTTTGCGGGCATTTCGTTTCCCTTCCTTTGGTGTTGCGAGCAGGGTCAAGTGCGTGTCCATGAATGGTACACGTTGGCAGCGCTACGATCCAAGACAACTGGTTTGCTGTCGTCCGACGTCGTTCAACGGCTTAGCCCGGTGGGATCAAGAACCGGGCTGATCGCCTGCCCGTTGTGCATCCGGGCCAGGCATTGCCCGATCATGGGCGCCACGCTGATCTGGCAAAGCCGTGGGCCCGGGGCAGGGGGCGTGATCGGCCCTGTCGTGTCCGTGACGGTCAGCGAGGTGATTGCAGCGCCAAGCAGCCGCGTCATGGCCGCCCCGTCCAACAAGGCATGCGTCGCCATCAACCGCACCGAGCGTGCCCCCCGCAGGCGGCAAGCCTCGGCCGCGCGCAGCATCGTCTCGCCACTTTCGATCATGTCATCCACGATCCAGACATCGTGATCGGCCACCTCTCCGGCAAAAAGCTCTCCACTTGTAACGCCCCCGGACCGGTGCTTTTCGACCACGGCAAAGCCCGCAGGCCTGTTGCAAACCAGTTCCACGGATTGCCGCAGCCGCTCGGCCCGTTTTGCGCCGCCAAGATCGGGCGACAGGATGGTGACGGGGGCATCGCCCGCGCGATCCATCACCGCAGCCGAGAACAGCCGAACTGTGTCAAGATTGATGGTCCGGCAGCGAAATCCGTTCTGAAAGGCCGCAAGGTTGTGCACATCGACCGTGATCAGCGTGTCCGTGCCGACGGCTTCGAACAGTTGCGCCACATAGCGCGAACTGACCGGATCACGCGCCTTGGTGACCCGGTCCTTGCGGGCATAGGGCAGGCATGGCACCACGGCGGTCACCCGCACCGCGCCGTGATCGCGGCAGGCGGCGATGAAGAACAGCATCCTGACAAGGTGATCGTTCACCGACAGCCCGCCCGTCGCATGCAGGGCCGCGATGACAAAAACATCACCGCCACGGACGCTGACCAGAGGCCGCAGCTTGTGCTGCCCGCCCTTGAAGTCGCGCGTCTCTACCGCACACAGGGGGTGGCCAGCGACCTGCGCAATGTCGCCGCCCAGTGGAAGATGAGGGGTAAGATCGAAAATCAGCATGACAGCTGGTCTGGCACGCCCCGCAAAGTGGTTCATTGACGGTCGTCAATGCTGGCCCGCTGGCTGAAGCAGAGACTGCGTGGTGCGTCGGGCACTGGCTTGTCGTTGGGCAGCCTTGTGCCGCCCGTCAGAGCGCCATTCACATAAGGGGGCTTCAGATGAAAACCACCGGCATCACCACAATCGACCATGCGCCGCAGGTCGTGGCTGAATGGCTGAACCAGCTGCAAGAGGATCTGGGGTGGCCAGACCGCAGCCGGGCCTACCTTCTGCTGCGCGAGACGCTTCATGCGGTCCGCGATTTCCTGACCGTGGACGAGGCAGCCGATCTTGCCGCCCAGTTGCCGCTCTTGATCCGTGGCATCTTCTTCGACGGCTGGATTCCGGCAAAGACGCCCGCCAAACTGCGGACAGTGGACGATTTCCTTGATCGGGTAAGCAAGGCCTTTTCAGGCGACCCTCTGGCCGAACCCGCTGTGGCGGTCGCTTCCGTTTTTTCGGTTTTGCGTCGGCAGATCAGCCGGGGAGAGTATCGTCAGGTCGCGTGGGCCATGCGAAAACCCTTGCGCGATCTGTGGATGTGATGACCGCCCCGGCAAGCTGCGCCAAGGGGGTTACGCTGGGCGACAAGGTGGCGTTCCTGACCCAAATGCCGGGTGTCGTTCAGGTCATCGAGACGCATATGGCCTTTGTGTTCCTGACCGCTGACTTTGCTTTCAAGCTGAAGAAGCCCGTCAGATTCGGATATTTTGACCACCGCACTCTGGCCGCCCGCGCCACCGCCTGCGCTGAAGAGGTGCGGCTGAACCGGGCGCTGGCGGGGGATGTCTATCTGGGCACTTTGTGCCTGGTGCAGGCACAGGCGGGCCTTGCCCTCTGGGGCGATGGTCCGGTGGTCGACTGGCTTGTCCAGATGCGACGGTTGCCCGCAGACCGCATGCTTGATGCGCTGATCACGGCCCGGCAGCAATCACCGTCGGAAGCCGAGCTTGCAGCCGTGGTTGCACATCTGGCGCAGTTCTATCGCCAGCAACAGACGGCGCCCGTGCCAGCGGGCCTCTACCTTGCCCACCTGCAACGAGAGCAGGCGATCAACTCGGAAAACCTGCACCGGATGGCTGGGTTCTTGCCGGATATCCCGCTGGCTCTGGTCACCACGGATTTGCAGAATCGGATCGCGCGACTGGGCGCCGAAATCGTGGCGCGCGAAAAAGCCGGGCTGGTAGTCGAAGGGCACGGGGATCTGCGGCCCGAACATGCGTGCCTGACCGCGCCGCCGGTGATCTTCGACCGGGTGGAAACCGCGCTGGAGTTGCGGGTGATCGATATCTTCGACGAAGTGGGCTACCTTGCCGCTGAATGCACGCTTCTGGGCCGGCCTGATCTTGGCCTTTGCCTGATGCGCGGGCTGGTGGAAGCAGGCTTTGCGCCCCCCTCGCAGGATCTTCAGACCACCTTTGCCATGTTCCGGCTGGTCACGCGGGCACGGCTGGCGCTGGATCATCTGCGCGATCCCGACCCGCGCACCCCTGACAAATGGCCTGCAAAAGCACGGATCTACCTGACCGAAGCCAGCCGCCTGTCAGGGTGCGCGCCCGGTCACGGCGGACCCTGATCCTGCCGCGGCAAGGATGGCGCGCACGTCCTCATCGCAAAGCTGCGGAAAGTGGGTGTAGTGCTTGCCAACTGCGGTGAATGCGACGGGCGCCGACAGGCAGACCACCTCGTCGGCAAGCTGCGCCATCTGGTCCAGCGTGTCGGGCGCAGCAACTGGTGCCGCGACAACGACGCGCAGCGGGTGATCGGCCCGGACCGCCGCAATGGCCGCCCGCATCGTGGCTCCGGTGGCGATGCCGTCATCAACAACGATCACCACCTTGCCGCGTAACGCCCCCGGCTGCAGACGCGTCCCCCAAAGTTCGCGGCGGCGCGCCAGTTCCGCCCGTTCCGGTGCCGCCTGCGCCTCGATCGTTGCGGCATCAATGCCGTAAAGGCTTACCAGTTCGGCATTCAGGACCCTTGTCTGCCCTTCTGGGCCTGCGATGGCACCCAAGGCCAGTTCTGGGTTCCCCGGCATCCCGATCTTGCGCACAAGGACAATGTCCAGCGGGGCCTTCAGGTCCCGCGCCACCTCATCCGCCACCGGCAAGCCGCCGCGCGGCAGGCCCAGAATGATCGTATCGGGCCCGGCAAGATGCCCAAGCGCGCGCGCCAGTTCACGTCCCGCTGCCCGTCGATCAGGAAATGTCGGACCCATTCTCCAACTCTCGTGAAATCGCCTCTGCCAACTCTTGCGCCGAATGGTGCAGCAGGTTCTTCGGCACCTCGCGGATCACCAGGCCCGCCAGCGTCTGCGGCATCATCTGGCGCAGGTGCCCCAGCATGTCATGCTCGGCAAAGATCGCCAGCCTGTCGAAGTCGCCAGCGCGGCGGTGGCTTTCCAGCAATGAGATGACCTGTCGGATGAACTCCTTCTGGTCTTCGGCAACCGGATCGCTGGCATATTCGATGGCAGACCTGCGACCGCCGCCCATCGATTGGAATGAGCGCCCGGGCTTGTCTGACATGATTTCGCGCAGGTTGCGGGCTTCGGATCGCAAGACCAGTTCTGCAGGTGTGTCATGATCGCGGGTAGAAAGGCCGCGCAAGATCCGACAACGTGCGCCATTGATCACCAAAGCCCATGTCTTGGAAACGTCCTTTTCCATGATGTTTCTCTGCTCCGACCCCAGATGTCCCGTATAGGTTGGCATGGCCCCCTCGGTGGGTGCATTGATCGCGGTCAAGAGCATGACGCCATAGATGCAACATCCTGGCTCTGCCCGTGGTCCCTTCGGCAGCACGCCTTTGCCGATCTGATCGGGCTGGATCAGTTAGGGTGCAGCACTTGGCGAGGGATGTTGCTGACGTTCCATTTCAGTCAAGCCATCTCGTGCGCGTACAGACCGCGTGAAAGCGTGGCTGCCGATCCTCGCCCCCTGAAAGGCCGGATGGTGTTCATGTCGATTGCCAAATCCAGACCCGCGGGCCTTGCAAACCCCGATTTACCGATCGACCAGCTGTTTGAGGCCGTGCCCCCAACCCAAAGGCTTCAGACCCCTGGCAGGACCGTGCAATCATTGGCGTCAAGCGTCTGGACCGGATCATCTGGACCGCAGGTCTCGCCGCTGACCGGATATGTGCTCTCGGCACAACCCGCGACCCAAAGCGTCATCATGACGAGCGTAAGCTGCAGAAATCGTTTCATGATCCTGGTTTCCATTCCGTGACCAACTGCCATGCGCGCAGTCAGGCTCGCTCAGAACCGCGCGCATTTCATTGACGGCCATCAAGCGTCTGAACGAAGCGTCGCCATGCAATCCTTCTCAGCCCTTGATGACCTGTGTCAACGACAGACGCAGTCCCGCGCCCAAGACTGTGCCTGAAGTGCCGACTCGGGGTGCCCTGGTTGATCTGGGCGCTTTGGGGCAGTCGCAGCGACCTTTCATTGGCGCACCGAGAGGGAAGATGACCTACGCAGTTATCAGGAAAGCAGTTCAGCAAACGGGCGTCAGCCAAATTCCGACCGGCTGGGATGCCGCCCGTTCGCGGCTGCAGGGCCTGCCGGGTGGCGGGTTGAACATCGCGCATGAGGCAGTGGACCGGCACGTCGCAGCGGGCCATGGCGCGCAAGCTGCGCTGATCTGGCTGGGGCGCGAAGGCGCGCGGCGGGTCATGACCTACGCCGATCTGGCCGCCGATGCCGCCCGCTTTGCGCAGGTGCTGGGCGCCCACGGCATCGGGCCGGGGGAACGGATGTTCCTGCTCTCGGGTCGGGTGCCCGAGCTTTACGCCGCCACGCTGGGCGCCCTGAAGGCAGGCGTGGTGGTCAGCCCGCTTTTCGCCGCTTTCGGGCCGGAACCGGTGCGGGCGCGCATGGAGATCGGCGGGGCAAGCGTGCTGGTCACCACCGAGGCGCAGTATCGCCACAAGGTCGCCGATTGGCGGGCGGGGATGCCGTCGCTGAAGCTGGTGCTGATCATCGGCGACGCTGCACCGGAAGGCTGCGTGGCGCTGGGCCCGGCGATGGCCGCCGCCCCCGCCACCTTTGACACCCACCCGACCTTGTCCGAGGACATGGCACTTTTGCACTTCACCTCGGGCACCACCGGGCTGCCGAAGGGCGTGGTGCATGTGCAGGAAGCCGTGGTTGCCCATGCCGAAACCGGGCGGCTGGCGCTGGATCTGCACCCTGGCGACATCTACTGGTGCACCGCCGATCCCGGTTGGGTGACGGGGATGAGCTATGGCATCATCTCGCCCCTGTGCAACCGCGTGACGATGGTGGTCGACGAGGCCGAGTTCGACCTTGACCGCTGGTATGGCATCCTTGAGCGGGAAAGGGTGCAGGTCTGGTACACCGCCCCAACCGCGATCCGCATGATGATGCGCGCGGGGGATGCGGCGGCCAAGGGCCATGATTTCAGCGCGTTGCGGTTCCTGGCCTCAGTGGGGGAACCCCTGAACGCGGAATGCGTGATCTGGGGTCAACAGGTCTTCGGCCTGCCGTTCCACGACAATTGGTGGCAGTCCGAAACCGGCGGCATCATGATTGCCAATACGGCGGACATGGAAATCAAGCCCGGCGCGATGGGCAAGCCCTTGCCCGGGATCAAGGCGGGGATCGTGTCACGTGACGGCGACACGGCAACCGAACAACCCGACGGAACGATTGGCGAGCTGGCGCTGCGGCCCGGCTGGCCGTCGATGATGCGGGCCTATCTGGGCCAGCCAGAACGCTATGCCAAATGCTTTGTCGGCGGCTGGTATCTGACCGGCGACCTCGCGATGCGCGACAGTGACGGGTATTACTGGTTCGTCGGGCGGGCGGATGACCTGATCAAATCCTCGGGCCACCTGATTGGCCCGTTCGAGGTGGAAAGCGCATTGATCGAACACCCCGCAGTGGCCGAGGCCGCGGTGATCGGCATCCCGGACAAAACTGCGGGCGAGGTGGTCAAGGCCTTCGTCACCCTGAAGGCCGGGTATGAGGCAGGTGAGGCTCTGGAGCGCGAATTGCGGGGCCATGCCCGCAAACGCCTTGGCCCCGCCGTCGCCCCGCGCGAAATCGTGTTCCGCGACAGCCTGCCCCGGACGCGGTCGGGCAAGATCATGCGGCGGCTTTTGCGCGCCCGCGAACTCGGTTTGCCAGAGGGCGATCTCTCGACGCTGGAAGGGGATGCGAAATGACCAAGGTCAGGCTGGACCACGCCCATGTCAGTGGTCTCTTGCGCGGAATGATCCGCATCCGGCGCTTTGAAGAAAAGTGCTATGAGCTTTACACGCAGGAAAAGATCCGCGGCTTTCTGCATCTTTACGATGGCGAAGAGGCGGTCGCGGTCGGCATCGCAGCGGCGCTGGAGCAGCGCGATCGCGTTGTCTCGACCTACCGCGAACACGGCCATGCGTTGGCGCGTGGGCTAAGCATGGAATCCGCACTGGCCGAGATGTATGGCAAGGCCACCGGCTGCGCAGGCGGGCGCGGCGGGTCGATGCATCTTTTCGATGCAGAGACGAATCTTTACGGCGGCAATGCCATCGTCGGCGGCGGCCTGCCGCTGGCGGCGGGCCTGGGTCTGGGTGACGTGATGCAGGGCCAGGACCGGGTCACGGCCTGTTTCTTCGGCGATGGCGCGCTGGCCGAGGGTGAGTTTCACGAGGCGATGAATCTGACCGCGCTGTGGAAGCTGCCGGTTCTTTTCGTGCTGGAAAACAACCTTTACGCCATGGGCACGGCGGTGGCGCGGGTTCAGGCCAACACCGACTTTGCAACGCGCGCCGCCAGCTATGGCATGCCCGCCGAAAGCGTGGACGGCAACGACGTGGTGGCGGTCGAGGCAGCGGCCCGGCGGCTGGTCGAGGCGATCCGCACCGGTGGCGGGCCGCAATTTCTGGAATGTCGCACCTACCGCACTCGCCCCCATTCGATGTTCGACGCCGAGAAATACCGCGAAAAGGCTGAAGTTGCCGAATGGCGCAAGAAAAGCCCGATCACCCGGTTCCAAGGCTGGCTTCTGGACAACAACCTGCTGCATCAGGATGAGGTCGACGCCATCGAGTTGGAGGTCGAGGCGCAGCTGAGAAACGCCGCCGCCGCCTGCGAACAGGCCCCTTGGGAACCGGTGGAGGATCTGACCCGCCATCTGGTCGCTGCCAATCGGCCCGCGCCGCCCGTCACATTGGCCCCCAATACCCTGACCGACAGCACCTACCGCGACTGCTGTCGGGCGGCGATCACCGAGGCGATGCTGAAGGACGACCGCGTCTTCATGATGGGCGAGGATATCGGCGCCTATGGCGGCTGTTATGCGGTCTCGATGGGTCTGCTCAAGGAATTCGGCCCTGACCGCATCCGCGACACGCCGCTGTCCGAATCCGCCTTCACCGGGGCGGGGATCGGGGCGGCGTTGGTCGGCATGCGCCCTATCGTCGAGATCATGACGGTGAACTTCTCGCTGCTGGCGCTGGACCAGATCCTGAACACCGCCGCCACCATCTGCCACATGTCCGCCGGGCAGTTCGGCGTGCCCCTTGTGATCCGCATGGCCACCGGCGCCGGGCGGCAACTGGCAGCCCAGCATTCCCATTCGCTCGAGGCGTTCTTTGCCCATATCCCCGGCCTGCGGGTCGTGGCCCCTGCCACGCTTGAGGATGCGCGGGGCATGCTGGCGACCGCGCTGGAAGACCCCGACCCGGTGATCATTCTGGAACATGTCATGCTGTACAACATGACCGGCAAGATCGCCGCCAACGCGGGCGCGGTGGACATCGACCATGCGGTGATCCGGCGACCGGGGCGCGAGGTGACGCTGATTTCGTGGTCGAATGCCCTGTGGAAAGCGCTTGAGGCTGCCGAGGCGCTGGCGAAAGAGGGGATCGAGGCCGAGGTGATCGACCTGCGCAGCCTGCGTCCGCTGGACGACGCAACCATCATGGCCTCGGTCGACCGCACCCGACGCGCGGTGATCGTGGATGAGGGTTGGCGCACCGGCTCGCTGTCCGCCGAAATCGCGGCGCGCGTGCAAGAGGCGTGTTTCTGGCACCTTGATGCGCCGGTTGCGCGCGTTTGCGCCGTCGAAGTGCCGGTGCCATACCCCAAGCATCTGGAAACCGCCGCCCTGCCGCAGGTCGCCGACATCATTGCAGCGGTCCAGGCGCTGCCGGGGGTGATGGCATGAGCATCTTCACCATGCCCTCCCTCGGTGCCGACATGGAGGAAGGCAAGCTGATCGAATGGCTGGTCAAACCGGGCGACCGGGTGGCGAAGGGCGACATCGTCGCGGTGGTCGAGACCCAGAAGGGTGCCATCGAGATCGAGGTCTTCGAGGCGGGCGTGATCGCTGCCCTGCTGGCCGCGCCGGGTGAGACCCTGCCGGTGGGCGCACCGCTGGCGCGGCTTGGCGAAGCCGATGAAGGCGTTCCCCCGACCGCCGCCCCGCCCCGGCCAGATGCCCCCAAAGCTGCCGGGCCGCCCGTGGCTGAAGTGGCAGGGAAACCCGTCGCCGAACCGGTTGCCGCAGCATTGCCGGTTGGCGGCGCACCCCTGCTTGCCTCGCCCGCGGCGCGCGCCCGTGCGGCAGAATTGGGGCTGAAACTTGGCGCCGTTCACGGATCAGGGCCGGGCGGTGCGGTTCTGTTGGCCGACGTCGAACGTGCAGCCATAGCCCGGCCAGCGCCCACTGCGTCGGGAATGGACAGCCGCCCGAAGGGCAAGCCCGGCCTCGACATGGTCGAGATGCGGCGGGCTATCGCAACCGCCATGACTCGCTCGAAACGCGAGATCCCGCATTACTACCTTTGCCATGAGATTGACCTGCAATCCGCACAGGACTGGCTGACGGCCCATAACGCGGACCGCGTTCCCGACCAGCGGCGGCTGATGGGCGCGCTGCTGGTCCGTGCCACAGTCAGGGCGCTTGCCAAGGTGCCAGAGTTGAACGGTCGCTTCGAGGCCGAGCCCTATGCCCCCTCGGCCGCCATCCACTGCGGGCTGGCTGTTGCGCTGCGGGGCGGCGGGCTTATCGCCCCCGCGATCCTTAATACCCAGGACATGGACCTTGATGCGATCATGACCGCCATGCGCGACATGGTCGCCCGTACCCGCACCGGTCGTCTGCGCAACAGCGAGATTACCCAAGGCACGATCACCGTCTCATCCTTGGGCGAGACCGGGGTGGATGCCTTGGTTGGCGTGATCTACCCGCCGCAGGTGGCGCTGGTGGGCTTTGGCGCCCCGCGCCTGAAACCGGTGGTTTTCAAGGGCGCGGTCCAGCCCCGTCTTGCTGTAACGGTCAGCCTTGCGGCTGACCACCGGATAAGCGACGGCCGCCGCGGCGCGCAGTTTCTGGCCGAGATCGACCGCTTTTTGCAGGAGCCCGAGAGCCAATGACCCCGTCCGATCTTCGCGCAGCCTTCCTTGACGAGCTGACCACCATCGCTCCTGATCTTGACGCAGAAAGCATCGGGGACGATGATCGCTTGCGCGATGACCTAGGGTTGGACTCCATCGACTTTCTGAACCTTGTCAGTGCATTGCACGAAAGATTCGGCCTGCCGATCCCCGAGGCGGATTATCCAAGGCTGGCCACCCCCGCAAAGGCCGTGGCCTATCTGGCCGAAATGCTTGCGCTCTGATCGCCACAGGAAGAAAACGCCCATGGACCGCAACCAGCAACTCCACCTGTGGTATTTCGTGGCGGCCTTCATGGGCCTTCTCCTGGTGCAGACCTGGCTGTCGCAGGCCACTGTCACCGAACGTATCCCCTACAGCACCTTCCTGGAGTATCTGGAAGCCGACCGCGTTGCCGAGGTCACCGTTCGGGCTGAACAGATCGAAGGGCGCTATCTTGATCCGATCAACGGCCACACGCATTTCATCACCAATATCGTTCCCCCCGAACTGACCGAGCGGCTGGAACAGTCAAAGGTGGAATTTGACGGGACGGTGCAGAACACCTTCCTGTCGATGCTGTTGTCCTGGCTTGTGCCAATGCTGCTGATCTTCGCGCTGTGGAGTTTCTTTTTGCGCGGGGCGATCGAAAAGCAGGGGATGGGCGGGATGATGAGCGTCGGCAAATCCCGTGCCAAGGTCTATGTCGAACGCAATACCGGTGTCACCTTCGACGATGTGGCAGGGGTCGACGAGGCCAAGGCCGAGCTGAAAGAGATCGTCGATTTCCTGAAGGAACCGAAGAAGTTCGGCCGCCTGGGCGCGCATATCCCCAAGGGCATCCTGTTGACCGGCCCGCCTGGCACCGGCAAGACGCTGTTCGCCCGTGCGGTCGCGGGCGAGGCTAGGGTGCCGTTCTTCTCGATCTCGGGCAGCGAATTCGTTGAGATGTTCGTGGGCGTCGGTGCCGCGCGGGTGCGCGACCTTTTCGATCAGGCGCGAAAGGCTGCACCCTGCATCATCTTCATTGATGAGCTGGATGCCCTTGGGCGTCGGCGCGGTATCGGTGGCCTTGGTGGCGGGCATGACGAGAAAGAGCAGACACTGAACCAGCTTCTGTCGGAACTGGATGGCTTTGATCCGCGTGAAGGGATCGTTCTTCTGGCCGCGACCAACCGGCCCGAGATCCTTGACCCCGCCTTGATGCGGGCCGGTCGCTTTGACCGGCAGGTCGTTGTGGACCGCCCCGACAAGGCCGGCCGCGCCGCCATCCTGCGCCTGCATCTGCGCAAGGTGAAGGTAGGCCCTGGTCTTGATATCGATGAGGTGGCGGGCATGACCCCGGGTTTCACCGGGGCGGAACTGGCCAATCTGGTGAATGAGGCCGCGATCCATGCCACCCGGCGAGAGGGCGAAGCCGTCACCATTGCCGACGTCACCTCTGCCCTTGAACGGGTGGTTGCGGGGATGGAACGCAAGGGGCGGCTGCTGAACGCGCGCGAGCGTGAAACCGTCGCATGGCACGAGATGGGCCACGCACTTGCCGCAGCGCAACTGCCGGGAGCCGATCCGGTGCGCAAGGTTTCGATCATCCCGCGCACCATCGGGGCGCTGGGCTATACCATAACAAGACCGACCGAGGATCGTTTTCTGATCACCCGGTCAGAGCTGGAAAACCGCATGGTGATGTTGCTGGCGGGCCGCGCGGCAGAGCAGATCCGCTTTGACGAAATGTCCACCGGGGCCGCTGATGATCTGGTGCGCGCCACCGACATCGCCAAACAGATCGTCACCCGATTCGGTATGCACGAGGTGCTGGGGCAGACGGTTCTGGAACCCGACCGCGGCGGGTTTCTGGGCGAGGACCGGGTCAGTTTCACCCCGCGCGACCACTCCGAGGCGACAGCCCGGGAAGTCGATCTCGCGGTGCGCGGGTTGCTGGACGCTGCCTATCAGCGGGCGATTGCCCTGTTGACGGCAGCCCACGCCGACCTTGAGGCCGGGGCCCGGCTTCTGATGGACCGCGAGACGATCACGCCGGCTGATTTCCCACCTCTTGAGCCGCAGAAGGCGCGCGCCGCTTGAAACGCAAGCGCACTTGGCCACATCCCGGGCCGCATGTGGCGACCATCGCATGAATTCAACTGTGGACGAGCAACCTTAGACGGCCACCGGCGACGCGGCTGACCTGTGCTGTCTGATTGCGCGATGCGCGTGGTTCAGGGTGTGGCGTCTGTTTTGAATCCATTATCTGTGGATCCTCCCCCGGTCGACCGTTGGCGTATCCCCAGGGGGCGTTGACGGTCATCAATGCGCCCACTGGCCCGGCGTCCGATCCTGTTGGCGGATGGCCAGACTTCAGGGGCACGGGACTTGCCGTGGTTCCAGTTGATGATGGCCTCGCACGACAAGCCAGTGGTGCTTGGGCCTGTTTCAGAAAGGGGAAAGCGATGTTCGGATTTCGAAAACTGACTGCGGTTGCGGCGTTGCTGGGCAGTGTATTTGCAAGTGGTGCCTGGGCCGAAGGCACGGTTGAAGTGCTGCACTGGTGGACTTCGGGCGGCGAAGCCAAGGCGGTGGGAGAATTGAAGAGCGCGTTTGAGGCGCAGGGCGGCATCTGGATCGATTCACCGATTGCGGGGGGCGGCGGCGACGCTGCGATGACGGCCCTGCGGGCGCGCGTGGTTGCCGGCAACCCGCCGACGGCAGTGCAGCTGAAGGGCCCCGGCATCCAGGAATGGGCCGGCGAGGGTGCGTTGAACGATGTGCAAGCCGTGGCGACGGCCGAAAACTGGGACAGCGTGCTGCCGCCGGTTCTGGCCGAGATCATGAAATACGACGGCAAGTACGTTGCAGCACCCGTGAACATCCATCGGGTGGACTGGATCTGGGCCAGCCCGGTGGCGCTGGAAAAGGCTGGCATCACCGAGATGCCGACGACGTGGGAAGAGTTCAACGCCGCCGCCGAAAAGCTGGAAGCGGCGGGTCTGGTGGCCTTGGCCCACGGCGGCCAGCCCTGGCAGGACGCCACCGTTTTCGAGGATGTGGTCCTTGGGGTCGGCGGCCCCGACTTCTACCGCAAGGCGCTGGTGGAACTTGACCCTGCGGCCTTGACCTCGGACACGATGGTGGCTGCCTTCGACCAGCTTCGCACCCTGCGCGGCTTTGTGGATGACGGCTTTTCCGGGCGCGACTGGAACCTTGCCACCGCCATGGTGATCCGTGGCGAGGCGGGCTTCCAGATCATGGGCGACTGGGCCAAGGGTGAGTTTCTTGCCGCCAGTCTGGTGCCGGGAAAGGACTTCTACTGCATCCCCACCCCGGGCGATGGGTTCGTCCTGAACTCGGACAGCTTCACCTTCTTCAAGGTTGCGGGCGACGAGAACCTGAAAGGTCAGCAGGTGTTGGCCAGCCTGATCATGTCTCCTGTGTTCCAGAAGACCTTCAACCTTGCCAAGGGGTCAATCCCCGCACGGACGGACGTCGCACTGGACGACTTCGACGATTGCGCCAAGCGGTCGCATGAGGATCTCTTGAAGGCCACCGAGGCTGGCGCGCTGGTGCCATCGATGGCGCATGAAATGGCCATCCCGCGGTCGGTCCGGGGCGAGATTCTGGATGTGGTGACCAAGTTCTTCAACTCGGACATGTCGTCGAAGGATGCCACGACTGCACTGGCTGACGCGGTTGCGCGCGCGATGTGACAAGGCAAGACTCCGGGGCCGTTCAGCGGCCCCGGGGATGCCACCGGATGGCAAGGAATGTCAGCATGGGCAGCAAGTTGGGGCGCGCGCTTGAACGGCGGTTGCCGCTGATTGTGGTTTCGCCGCTTTTCGCGGCAAGCCTTGTCTTCGTATATGGTTTCATCCTCTGGACGGTGTGGATCTCGTTCACGAAATCGCGAGTTTTGCCGACCTACGACTTCGCCGGACTTCTGCAGTACGAACGGCTGTGGAGCACCCCGCGCTGGCATGTGGCCCTGTCCAATCTGGTGATCTTCTGGGCGCTGTTCGTCGTCCTGTGCCTGGTCATCGGGACGCTTCTTGCCATCCTTCTGGACCAGCGCATCCGCATCGAGGGCGTGATCCGCACGATCTACCTCTACCCTATGGCATTGTCGTTCGTGGTGACGGGAACGGTGTGGAAGTGGATGCTGAACCCCGGCCTCGGGTTGGAACATGTGATGCAGCAGGCCGGGTTTGAGGGTTTCCGCTTCGACTGGCTCGTGAACCCAGATTTCGCGATCTACACCGTGGTGGTTGCCGGGGTCTGGCAATCCTCGGGCTACGCGATGGCGCTGTTTCTGGCGGGTCTGCGGTCGGTCGATGATGAACTGCTGAAGGCCGCCGCGATTGATGGCGCCGGGCCCTTGCGTATCTACCTGCGGATCGTGCTGCCGATGCTGCGGCCGGTGCTGATGTCGGTGGTGATCATCCTCAGCCACCTTGCGATCAAAAGTTTCGATCTGGTGGTCGCGCTGACCGGGGGCGGGCCCGGCTATGCCACCGACATGCCCGCGACTTTCATGTATGCCTTCGCGTTTCAGCGCAGCGAGTTAGGCCTTGCCGCCGCAAGTGCCGTGATGATGCTGATGACCGTGATCGCGATCATCGTGCCCTATCTTTATTCCGAGCTGCGGCGCAGATGAAACAGGCATCCGGCATCGTCAGGCCGAAGGGCTGGTGGCAAACCCTGCAGCGGCTGTTTCTGTTCGCTGTGCTTGGCCTCTTCTGCATCTACTACCTTGTGCCGCTGTTCGTGATGGTTTCAACCTCGCTGAAGTCGCTGGCCGAGATCCGCGAAGGCACGCTGCTGGCCCCACCCCGCGCGATCAACGGCGAGGCTTGGGCCAAGGCGTGGAGCACGGCCTGCGTCGGTGTGCGCTGCAACGGCCTGGCGCCCTATTTCATGAACTCGGTGCTGATGGTGGTGCCGGCGGTCCTGATCTCGACCTTCCTTGGCGCGCTGAACGGCTATGCCCTGACCAAATGGCGGTTCCGCGGTGCGGATATGATCTTTGCGCTGATGCTGTTCGGCGCATTCATCCCGTTTCAGGTGATCTTGTTGCCGATGGCCCGCACCCTTGGCGAACTTGGGCTTGCCGGCACGATCCCCGGGCTTGTCTTCGTCCACACCGTCTACGGGTTGGCCTTTACCACACTGTTCTTCCGCAACTTCTTCATCGGCGTGTCAGATGGCATCGTGCAGGCAGCCCAGATTGACGGAGCAGGGTTCTTCGGCATCTTCTTCCGCATCGTCCTGCCCATGTCGATCCCCGCCATCGTGGTCACGGTGATCTGGCAATTCACCCAGATCTGGAACGACTTTCTCTTCGGCATCGCCTTCACCGTCGGCGAAAGCAACCCGGTGACCGTGGCGCTGAACAACGTCGTCAACACGTCGACCGGGGTGAAGGAATACAACGTCGACATGGCCGCCGCGATCATCGCAGCGCTGCCGACGCTGGCCGTCTATGTGCTGGCGGGTGCGTGGTTCGTGCGCGGCCTGTCTGCCGGAGCGGTGAAGGGATAACAGATGGCGGGAATTTCCTTGAAAGGCGTGCGCAAGAACTTTGGGGCGACCGAGGTGATCAAGGGCATCGACCTTGACATCGAACAGGGTGAATTCGTCGTGCTTGTCGGCCCGTCTGGTTGCGGCAAGTCCACGCTTTTGAACCTGATCGCCGGGCTTGAAACCCTTAGCGCCGGTGACATCCTGATTGGCGGGCGCACGGTCAACGACGTGCCGCCGCGTGACCGTGACATTGCGATGGTCTTTCAGTCCTACGCGCTTTACCCGACCAAGACCGTGCGCGACAATATCACCTTCGGCATGGAAACGCGCGGGGTACCAAAGGCGGCGCAGGCGGCAGCGCTGAAGGAATTCGCGGGGCTTTTGCAGATCGACCACCTGCTGGACCGCAAGCCGGGGCAACTGTCGGGCGGCCAGCGCCAACGGGTGGCGATGGGGCGCGCGCTGGTCCGCAAGCCCGAGGTGTTCCTGTTCGACGAACCCCTGTCGAACCTTGACGCCAAGCTACGTATCGAGATGCGGACCGAGATCAAGAAGCTGCACCAGCGCCTTGGCAAGACCGTGGTCTATGTGACCCACGACCAGATCGAGGCGATGACGCTGGCCTCGCGCATCGCGGTGATGGACGAAGGTCATATCCGACAGCTGGCCGACCCCGAAACCGTTTACGAAGACCCGGTTGACCTGTTCGTGGCAGGTTTCATGGGGTCGCCCCCGATGAACATGCTGGCCGGTCGGCTGGTCCGCGACGGCGGCATGGCCGTCCTTTGCGATGATGGCCCAAGCCAGATCCGCTTTCCGCTGCCCGACCGGATCGCGGGCCGCGTGGCCGGGTCCGAAGGGCGCGACGTCGTCCTTGGCCTGCGCCCCGAGACGATCTTTGCCGCTGGTACCCAGCTTCCCGGCCCGGACCGGTTTCTGTTCGAACGCCCAGTGGTGGTGGACGAACCGACAGGGCCAGACACGATGATCGTCTTCGAAATCGGCGGACAAGACCTGATCGCCAGAGTCCGGCCAAAAGACGCACGGCCGCCCGGGGCACCCTTCCGCTTCGAGGTTGAGATGGACCGCGCCAAGCTGTTCGACGCCAGGACCGGACTAAGGCTGTAAAGTGGGCGCAACCTGCATTGGCTGGCCACACGGCGCACATCCGCAAAAAGGTATCTGCCAGCAGGGCCAATCAGGCGATTTTGGTGGCCGCAGGTCATCTGACCATTCTGGCACACGCCCCTTATGGGGCGGGGGCGACATCCACCGCGAAGGGGCCCTTTTCCCCGTCCTGTTCGCGGAACCGCAGCCGCGCGCCCAAGGCAAGGTCGTCCCAGGCGCCGGTTACAAGACCGTCCTTCTGGAAATAGACCTCGCGTCCGTCGTCGGCGCGCACGAAACCATATCCCAACTCCGGCTCAAGCTCGACGATCTCGCCGTGCAGGATGACCGGGTGATGTTTCACCTCTTGCCCGCCCATGATCCTGCTGGTTTCCTTGATCCGCTTTTCCAGTGCCGTGAATGTTGCATTCACCGCCAGGATGATATCGTCCGCAGCATGGCCGTGGCGCACGATGCGCGCCACGTCAAGATCCGGGCCCGGTACGTCAAGATGCAGACGGACATCAAAGCCCCGGGCGGCGTGCCTTGGCTTTTGCGGGGCATCCAGTGTGATGCGCAGCCCCACCGCCTCGGGACAAAACCGTTCGACCGCTTCGATACGCTTGTGGATGATTTCTTCGACAGCCTCTGACCGCGGGACATTGCGCCAGCTGATAATGGGTTCGCGCTGCATCATTTGTTCCGGGCTTCAGGGGTGATGGTCGGCAACGGCGTTGACGACCTCGCCCAGCAGTTGCCGTGGCATGGCGCCGGCGATGTCTCCAAGGCTCAGCATCCCGACCAGCCGCTTCCTTTCGTCGATCACCGGCAGGCGGCGGATCTTCTTTTGCTCCATCATGTGAAGGGCATCCTCGACGGTTTGGCTGGTCAGGCACCAGACGATACCCGGCGTCATGACCTGTTCGACCGTGGTGTTGCCTGGATCGCGCCCTTCGCCGAGCACCCGCAGTGCCAGATCGCGATCGGTGACCATGCCGATCAGGCGGTCGTTGTGGCCCACCGGCAGCGCGCCGATGTCGCCCTCTTTCATCCGGCGCGCAACCTCGGCGACCGGTGTGTTTGCCTCGACCCATTCAGCGGGGGCATGCATGATCCTGGCGATTTCCATCTGACGTCCTTTCGTTGCTTGCATCTTCATCCGCTCATCCCGTTCGGATCGAGGGCCGATGCGGTGGTCTGCCTGCCATGAACCAAGGCCAGACGCTGGCCGGTCATCGGTGCGACGCTAAGCGTTCAGATCCTTTGGATGTGCGTATGGTGCTGACGTTGCGCCACCCGGGCACTGCCGTCATTGATGAACGTCAACAAGCCGGACATCAGCGGCACGTCGCGGGCACCAACGTGGGCGCGGTGACAGGGCACCCCGCCAAAGTCGGGTTTGTGCAGCATTCGGCTTCAACCCTGCGCCCGTCCGGTGGGACTGACCAAGAGAGCCTCGCATTCTGCCTCGCGGCCGCGCACGACGCGCTGACCCGCCAGTGGGCCGCGCGTTTCGGTCACGATGGTGCAGCTTCCTTCCGGCTGGCCGTCCTTGCGGAAATACACCACCAGCCAATCCTGGGTCTTGCCCAGTTCATGCGCGCACGCCGTGTTCGACCACATCAGCGTCAGGTGCCAGTCGTCGCGCCGGGCGTGCATCACCGGTAGCCAGGCCTTCACCTCGGGGTTGAAGCGCTTTGGGGCGATCAGTCGCAACTGCCCCGCGGCGGCCTTTGCGCGATAAATCCGGTCTGCGTCAAGCAATAGGCTGACCGGTGGCGGCGTGACAGGCCCCAGGCCGCGCCGTGCAGTTCTGATGCGGCCAAGGCGTTCGTTGACCTGCGACAGGATCAACTGCCTGCGGCGGCGACCAATGCCGGGAATGGGACGCCCACCGGGTTGCAGGGCGATTTCCAACTCTTCCAGCGTCTCGATATCCTCGTCATCGGCCAGACGCCTGGCAAGGATGGTGCCGATGCCGGGAAGGGTCATGAACAGCTGTGCGGGTGCTGCGTCGCCTCGCAGGCGGTCAAGCTGCGACCAGCGGCCCAGGGTCAGCATCTCGGCAATGGCAGCCGCGATTCCGCGTCCGATCTTTGGTTGGGCGATCAGGCCCGCAACACCTTCGCGCGCAAAGATGTCGCGCAGCGCGACGGGCAACGCGCCGACATGATCGGCCGCCTCCTGAAAGGCGCGGACGCGGAAAGCGTCGTCGCCCTGATGTTCCAGCAAGGCGGCATACTCCTGCAACCGCGCCGCGATGTCGGCGTTTTCGAGGATTGGTCCCTGTACGGCTGTGTCATCCATCTTGTGTCCGATGTCCCGACGAAGGGCCGCTACGGAAGGGCAAGCAGGACGGGAGTGCCCTGCCGTTCGACTTCGATCAGGATCGGATCGTCGGGGGCGGCTGCGGTCACGGCATCGCGGAACTGGTCGATCCGGTCCACCTTGGTGCTGCCCACGGCAATGATGCGATCCCCCACCATCAGGCCCGCGCGGGCGGCACCGCTGGCCGGTTCGACGGCTGCGACCATGCTCCCGCGCTGATCCTCGGCAAGCGCCAGCCCTTGCAGGCGTGACGGCTCGGCTTCCCCGCTGGTTCTCAGGCGTTGCTGTGTCAGCGTCTGGTCCTTGGCTGCCAGAACGGCCTCTACCATCATCCGCTTGCCGTCGCGGGCGATGTCCAGCGTGATCTTCTGATCCGGTGATCGCAGGCCGATCTGATAGCGCAGGGCCGCCGGATCGGTGACCACCACCCCGTCCAGCGCAACGATCACGTCGCGGGGACGCAAGCCAGCCGCCTCGGCAGGGCCACCCGGCATGACCTGCGCCACCAGCGCGCCGCCCGGGGCGTCGAGGTCAAGCGCGCGCGCCAAGCCCGGCGTCACGTCCTGAATGAAGACACCCAACTGACCGCGCCGCACCTGCCCGTCGCGCACCAACTGGTCGGCAATCGCCATTGCCATATCCACAGGAATGGCAAAGCCGATCCCGGCCGATCCCTGTGACGGGGTCAGAATGGCGGTGTTGATCCCGACCAACTCTCCCGCCAGATTGACCAGCGCCCCGCCCGAGTTTCCGGGGTTGATCGACGCATCGGTCTGGATGAAATTCTCATACCCCTCGATCCCCAGGCCCCGGCGACCAAGGGCGCTGACAATACCCAGTGTGACCGTCTGCTCCAGCCCGAACGGGTTGCCGATTGCCACGACATAGTCCCCGACCCGCAAAGAGGACGACTGACCGATCGGGATCTCGACCAGCCCCTCTGGCGCAATGCGCAGCGCGGCCACGTCGGTTTCCGGATCGACCCCCACCACCTTTGCATCCCGTTCGGTGCCATCCATCAGCCGGACCGTGATCTGCTCGGCATTCGCCACGACATGGGCATTGGTCAGCAGCAAGCCTTCGGCCGCATCGACGATCACGCCGGACCCGGCCGCCTGGAAAGGTTGCTCAGCTGGCGGAAGCTGTCCGAAGCCCTCGAAGAACTGACGAAAGAACGGGTCAGCCAGCAACGGCGTGGTGTCAGACTGACTGGTGCCCGTGACCGCGATGCTGACGACCGAGGGAACGGCCCGCTCGACCATTGGCGCCAGTGTGGGGGGCGCGAAAAGGCTGGTTTCGGCGGCAATGGGGGGCGTTTGGGCCGCCACGACAAGCAGCAGGGAAAGGACGTGAAAAAACCGGATGCTTGTCATGCTAGGTCACTCCTTCAAGCGATGCCGTCAGGGCAGCTGCCCGGCGGCCATGGGTGCAAGGGCGGTCGTCATCGGGCGTGTCCTGATTGCGCCGCCCGGAAATCTGGCGGCGGCTGATCGAAGGGCAGCTCTGTCGGGATCGCAGGTTCGTTTTCGGGCGGGAAATCTGCGGGGGATTCAGGTGGCGTGACGGGTGGGGTCTCTGACGGGGTGTCGCCTGGCGCCTCAGAGGGGCTATTGCCGGGCACCTCGGTTGGTGGGCGTCCCATCTCATGGGCCGGGAAGAAGTGACGCAGAGGCGGTGTGGGGTTGGATGGCTGCAAGGCTGTTGACCCAATCAATGATTGCAGACGCACCTTCAGTGCAATTGCGCGCCCGTGCATTGATGGCGATCAATGAAGCCCCGCAAGTGGCGCGCAGAATGGTCGCGCATCTTGCAAAAGGACTGTGCCATGCGAGCTTCATTCCGCGCCGTAATGCTGCTTGGGGCGGCCTCCTGGGCGACAGCCAGCGTCCCCCCGCTTGGGGCCGAGACGGCGCTGCAGACGAACGGCACCGACACCTTCATCGCGGTCTCTTCCGGCATGCCGGAATTGCAGGCCCCGGGCGATATCTTCGCCTCGGGCGGGGCGGTGGTGACCAAAGGGCGCGTGGTGGGCGATGCCCATGTGGCGGGCTTCAACCTTGATCTGGAAGCAGAGGTGGCGGGCGATCTTTACGCCGCCGGTGCCACTGCGACGCTTCGAGCGCCGGTGGGCGGTGATCTGTCGATGATGGGCTTTTCCTTGCGCACCGCTGGCACCGCCATCACCAAAGGCAACGCCCGGATGCTGGGCAGCACGATCACGATTGATGGCCCCGTCGGCGGTGCGCTGGCCGCGACCGGCGGCGAGATAACCTTGAACGCCGCCATCACCGGGGATGCCCTGTTGCAGGGCGGCAGCATCACCTTTGGCCCCATGGCGCGCATCGCGGGCAAGCTGACCTACTCCGCCCCCGAAGCCGTGACCATCCCGCCCGAGGTCATTCCCGCCGCGCGGGTGACCTATCACCCGACCCCGCCCCTGATGGACCAGTTCGAGCACATGCGCGATTGGGGCGACGGCTGGGCCGGCCGCGACATGCCCGCACTTCCCGGCACGTTTGCCATCGCGACGGCGTTCTTTGTCACGCTGGGGTTTCTGATCCTGCTGGGTGGGGTGCTTCTGGCGCTGGCCCCGCAGCGGGTCGAGGCGCTGCGTCGGGCGGGAACCTTGCGACCCGGGCTGATGGTACTGCTTGGCGTGCTGGGCATCGCCACACTGCTGGGGATGGTGCCCGTTGCGGCAATGACGGTGATCGGCCTGCCCTTCGTACCGATCGTGCTGCTGGCAATCCTGCTGGTCTGGACGCTTGGCTATGTGTTCGGGGCCTATGTGGTGGCGTTGCGTTTGTATCTGGCCTTTGGCGAGCAGAAAGATCCGGGACTGGGGCTTCGGATCGCACTGCTTGGCTGCGGCGTGCTGGTATTCTCGCTGCTGAACTTTGTGCCGGTGGTGGGCTGGATGGTGAACTTCGTGTTGGTGCTATTCGGCATCGGAGCTCTGTCGAGTGGCGTGTTGCGCGTTCTTGCGGCCCGCATCCTGCACAAACCGGCGGCAATCGAACCTCGGCCCCCAACCGTTGCAGTCGGTTGAAGTGAGGGTAGCCGGAGCAAAATCAACCAGACGCTTTTGCAGCCAAGTTGCATCTGCAGGAACTTCTTCAGGCGCACGACCCAAAGCTTTGGCGACACGGCGCAGCCCGGATTGAATATCCCGCCTGCGATCGTGAGAGAGATCGGAATGCTGCGCGGCCTGCGCCATAACTTCAGAGAACATCGGCGTGCCAACTCGAACGAAGGCCGTCTGCAGTCGTTTAGGGTCTATTTTTGACATCGGGAAATCTACCTCTGGTCAGTGTTGGTCTCGGGTGGACAGGACCGGACACAGCGTCCGATTCGGGAAGAGTGTAGCACAGAAAATCAGACACTTACGGAGATGGGGTATTCCCGACACATGCGTAACGCGTTGAATTATATAGACATTGATGGTCAGGAGAGATCACAGCCGCTGTGCGCGGCGATAGATTGCATGCGCGCCTTGGGTGACGCGAAGCAGGCGGCCGCCGGGGCCAACCCGCAGCGCTTGCAGCAACCCCACATCAATCGCGCGGCGCACCGTCTTCTCAGAACAAGCGTCCAAGAGTGCCACCTGTGCGACCGTCAAGAGGGTGTCGAGTGTGTCAGTCTTCGTTGAGGAATTTGCGGACATCTTGGGTCTCTCCTATTGCTGTTTGATTATTGGGCAGAGCTTCACGGGCAGCCTGACGTGCGAACAACTGGACCAGCGCACGAAATGCTGGGGGCAAATCGGGCTTTGGAACGACAGACGGGGCAGGGTGATTTGGCTGGTCAACGTTAATGTGCGGACGCATTGCGATCCACCCATGAAACCAGGATATTGAGTTGATTAAGGCCGTTCAACCGAAACAGGTTCCTGCGATTTGGATCCTGAGAAAGCCGACTTGCGCTATTTGCGGATGACTGACCGCAGTTGCTTGGAGCATCCATGATATGGCTTTCGCCAATCTACCTTATCGATCCATGCTCCGAATTTGTTCCGGTAAACTAGTGATCCTATGGGTTGTGGGTGTGCGTCGCCTTGACGGTGATCGCGGTGTTTACTGGTGCTCAGCGGCTCAGGTCATCCAACGATACGGTGAATTTGTGGCTCACACCGGCTTCGATGACGAGTTCACGGCGCAGATTTTTGCCGATGGTGCCCTTGATCTCGTAGCGAAAATGACCGTGTTCGAGCCCATCGTGAATGAGGCGCTCAATGCAATCAAACAAACGCCGTAGCTCTGAGCTGACGCTATCGCCACGTACCGCGTGATCATTAGGCGGAGTCATCGCCGTCTCCTCAAATTTTGCCGAAAGGTTTGAACAAGTCAGGCGGAACGGAACGTCGTTGCGAAGTGGAGCGGACATTTTATTCATCACCTTGATCGAAAAGGCGCTGAGAAATGATGAGGATCTCTGTCTGGGTGATAGTGCGCAAGACGCGCATTCCCCGTCCGGCAGCTACACTGCTGCCAGAGTCGGAGGAAACGCTGCGGGTCTCCAATTCTTTAATCCTCTCCAAACCTTCCAACGTCCTCGGGCGCATTGAATAAAGTTCTTCGATCTCCGCTGCACCAGCAAGGTCGAGATATTCAGTTGAAAATATAGGCAGCTGGATCGCACCTGTACGGCGCGAAGAATCGATCGATACGCTAAAGTACGGGCCATAATAGGTAGGTGTGCTAAACCCCTGAATGAGGGTGCGACCACTTTGGATACGTTCGTGATCTGAATGCAGCTCGAATAGCTTTGTCAGCACATCTTCCAGGATATGATCGTCGTGCAGATCTACGCGTGCGATAAGGCCGTCAATTGGAAAGACGTCTTTCGTTTGAAGCATCCGAATGAACTCAAATTCTTCGACTACCCGGCTTGGAGGCTCACCCGTGAGAAGTGCCAGGGAAAGCCGTGCGCCGTCACGAACAGTCATATGGGGTGCGTTCACGCCCCGGGCACCAGAGGTCAACCAGCCAGCCTCACGCAGCGCACGCGCGACGACAACGACCGTGGCCTCGGGAACGCCGAACGTTGATGATATGAGGCTGATGAGGGGTCCAATACGCATGACAGCTATATGTGCTGTACGCAGTTAGGTGTCAATGTCTATCTGTGTATAGCACAAATAGGTGTGGGGTACTCTGCGAATAGCCCGAGGCCACAAAACACACGGAAATGCTGAGAAGGGATCTGGGCTGTTGTCGGCATGCGCAGCAGCGTCGATCAAAATCCAGCATCTTTGCCCGTGAATGCCTCTTTCATTCGTCGAGGGCATGAGCTTGGAAAAGCGGCAAGATGACCGCGCGCTGGCATGACAAGGGTACCGCGACGAAGATCCGGACCCGTTTGATGGCCACCTACGCCGAAAAGGGGCTGGCAGCGATGAATCGGGCGCTATGCCTGTCCGAGGATTACTTCGTGTTGGAGCGCGACGCCTTCCTGCGCCGCTGGATGTCTGGGCGGGCCAAGGAAATCCGGCTACAGACCATGGGCACGTCGTGGCGCATGATCGTCGTCCCGCTGGACAACCCGATGCAGGCGGAAATTGTCCTCAATGACCATGAACAGGCCAACGTGCTGGCGCGTGCGTTGTTGGATCAGAGAGAGGTTTACGTATCCAAAGTGATTTGGACTGGGGCCGCGTAACCCACTTCCATATCGTCTATTAGATATTGCACGAGCGGTTGACGGAATTTAAAAGATCGCTGGCCTGTTTGATCTAGGCCATAGTCGAGCTGAATGCCGCGTTTGCGCGTCTGATCGTCGCTGCTGGTTGTATCGCTGACGGTGACCTTCTTGATTGTCTGCCACTGCATATCACGTTCATTGCCGACAAAAGCTATTTGCTCGTTGAGTGCTGCGGCGGTGACGCGGGAGAGGACAAAATCGCCATAATGGTTTTTGGAATGATCATAGGCGCGCATGTGCGTCCGCCCGACGATTTTAACGATTGCGTGGGGAGTAACGATGCGAGTGCTCGGGCCACTGCGTGAGTGATAGGTTATTTGCAACGCTTTTTTACTGCGAATAGAGTGTATAATCGCGCGTAAAATCCAGGGTTCTGGTTCGCGCCGTGGGATTTCGACATTGAAATAACTGGTGCCGCCGAAATTATCCTCGAGCCAAGTCTCAAGGCTCGGCATGCGCGAAAATAGCGGTTTGGCGGGGAGGGTTGTCTCAGGGGTAAGTTTGCCACCATGAATTCGGCTTGCAGCATTGCGCGCAAAGGTCACAGCGCCCGCTGCTTCATAGATATTTAGAAATTCTGCTTGATGGCGGGAGGCGCTCGGTTCGGACAGGCCGAAACGCTGGCAGTAAACTGCTTTCTCAGAGGAGCCAAATGTGCCGCCGTAATGCAGGCACGCTTCTATCCAGCCGAAAAGCACATCTTTCCTTGCCATAGAATAAAATCTTTCGTTTTGAAACTTTCCTGACTTTGGCAGGTAGTTGTTGTTGACCTGTGGTATTTTACAGTTAGGGTTCTCGCAACCTTAAAGTGAGTTGTGTAATGCTAGAGTATTCCCACCCGGATGTGCCTGACGTCCCAAAAAAAGAAGCGCTGCTTTCCTTCAAGCCAACTGGACGACCTCTCACTCTGCATGAGGTTTATGATGAGTTCTTACTGATGCGCGGTGCGCTCGATAAGCCGCTCACAGCAGCAATAGCCAACACAATCACAGAGAAAAGCGGGAGCCATTTGCTGAAACTGGTGAGCCCGCGCGTCGATGGCGACCATGCCGTTTTGCGGATTGATCCGCCGAAAGCGAACCGCAAGGCCTCGATCCTGCCCTCGGTGAACGCGCCGGATATTCCGTTTTGTAAGGTAGTTTTTCGGCCGCTTGAACTGGCGGGTCATGGGCCGATGAGCGTGATGGATCATATCCTGAATCCGGTCGATTTCTCTGCTTTGGTGCTTGCGGATTTCGGGCGAGTCTTTGGAGAGGATGTGTTGAGCGCGCTGCGGTCAGGGCTTTTGTCGCCCGCAAGGGTGCCGCTGAAACTCGGAGCAGGGGAGTTTCCGATTGTCTTTATCCCGCGTCCGGGTGGAGGAGATTTGCAGATTACGCCCGTTTCGCCCGCGACGGCCTTTATGGGTATCAAAAGGGTTGCAGATGCGTATTTCCTACCCGTGACGGCCGATCTGGCGCGCGCGCCGCGCGGGCGCTGGGTCAAACAAGCGATCAGCTCCAAGCCGCAGAATATTTCCGGCGCAATTGGCGGGCCGCGGCTGCGCTTTCTCGCCACCATGCCGCCGGTGATGCAGCAGGCCGAGGCGGAGTTGCATCGCTTTGTGCAGGGCGGGGCCTTCCCGCGCTGGCGCGACGACGATGTGGGCGACTGGGTGTTGCGCTATGGCGAGATGTTGGCGGCGCATATCATATTCAACAATTCCGACACCCGTGCAGCCCTTGATCGTACCGCTGATCGGCTGATCCGCGATGCTCAGGGGTTTATCGCCGAAACGATGGCCGAGGCGGCGCTTATTGCGCAGGAGAAAGTGCTGATGCCCGCACAAGTGGCGCAGGTTTTGATCCGGCGCAGATGGAAAAAGGATGCGCAGGACCGCGCTGTCAAAGCGGTTTCCAGCCCGCATTTTGAGGACAGGCTGCGCAAATGCCGCGACAACGAGGAGGGGGCGCAATGAGCGCGTTTCGGGATCTCTATGTCGTCAAGGATCTGCGCGCGAGCCGCGTCAACCTGATGATGAACGACTTCGCGGCTGGCCTGCCGAGCCCTTTGTCCTTCCTCGGTCTTGCCGATCTTTTGGTGCGCAATCTTGGACTTGCGCCCTGGAGCGCACGGGTTCTGCCGATCTTGCATCGGGTGGATATTTCTGAGGGTCGCAGCAAACCCGAGATGGAGAATAAATCGGGCATTTTTGAGCCGATTGAGACGATGGAAGATCTGGTCGGTTCCGTTCAGGTCTCGCTTTTGTTGCATCTGCCCGGCTGCGAGAACGAGAGCACCTTGCGCGCGCAGCTGCAAGGACGCCGAATTGCGGGCGGTTTGATCCAGAATGACCGGATCGATGTGCAGGAGGTCACCGCAGATGGGTCGGCCTTTCGCGGGATGAAACGCGGCTTTGCGATGCTGCGCCCGGAACAGGCCGAGCGGCGTTACATCACTTCGGGCGACACGACCCCCGAGCAGCCGGGCCTTGCACAACTCGCGTCCCTGCTCTTTCCGGCAGAGCGGCCCGAGGGGTTCGGTTGGATCGTGCCTGCGGCGGTGGGCTACCGGTTGCTGGAAGATCCGCTGACCGTTCCCGCGCGGATCCGCACGCGCAGCAAAGAGATCCCGCATGTTTTCGCAGAGCCCGTGGCGGGGATCGCAGAACTGGTCTCGGTGCGGAACAAAAGGCTTACGGGCCTGAGCAATGCAGCCCTAGGCGCGCTTATGTGGACATGGGAGGCGCGGGGCGATCTGGTCCTCGGGCATCCCGATTATCACCCTGTTTTTTCCGATCATTCTGAGGAGCTTATCACGCATGGCTAAATCCGCCTCCCCCCTCTCGCTCGAAACCGGCATGCTCGCCTTCGCGCGCTCCGTTCAAATCACCGAGGGACTGTTTTACGCCACGATCTCGGGAAAACCGGAGATTCAGACCCCAATTGAGATCCTTGAAAAGGGCGTGCGCGGCCAGACCTCGCAAGACAATGCCAAGGAGAAAGCCGGTCTGAGCAACCCGCAATCGGTGGAATATGCGATCGTTCCGCAGGGCCATGACGGGGTGCGATTGCGCTTTTCGGCGCGGTTCATGCCGCTTTCGCTGCGCCCGCATGCCTGCAACAATACCGATGTCGGCGCGGCATATGAGCGTCTGGCGCGGGCCTATCAAGTGCGCGGCGGCTATTCAACGCTGGCGTTGCTTTATATTTGGAATATTGCCAATGCGCGGTTTGCGTGGCGCAATCGGTTCCAATCCGATGCGATGACGGTCAAAGTTGAGAGCGACGCGGGGGCGCTGGTATTTGATCCGGTCCGCTTGTCGCTCGATAAGCCCGCGACCCGCGACGAGATGCTTGGTGCGCTGGTGCAGGGCGGGTCGGCAGAGTTGAATGTGTTGATTGCGGGGGTGGCCGAGGGGCTCTCGAATGATCAGCAGGCTGCCTTTGGCATCAAAGTCGAGTGGAACGCTTCGATGGAGCCGGCACAAGAGGTATTCCCCTCGCAAGAATATGTGCGCGATGAAAAGGCCGATAAGCAGCTTAGCCGTGTATTCGCCAAATTGCCGACCTTTTATGCGGGGCGCGAGTTGGGGCAGGCGTCGATGCATTCGCAAAAAATCGGCGCCGCGCTGCGCCATATCGACATCTGGCATGGCAGCGAGGCACATGACGCGCCGATTGCGGTCAACCCCTATGGCGGCGTGCAGGAGACAAGCGCCGTGCTGCGCGATCAGAAATCGAAGCGATCTTTCTACGATCTGCGCGCCAAGGCCGAAGCGCTGATCTTGGGGCTGGAGGCGCCCACGCTGGACGGCGAAATCTCGGGCGATGCGCATTTCGTGATGGCCAACCTGATCCGCGGCGGCGTCTTTGGCGCAAGCGGCAAAAAGGCGGAGGCGAACGGATGAGCACTTTAAACGCGGGGCAGGGGCTTTGCATGGCGCAAGTGCGGCTGTTGATACGGCCGGTGCGCGCAGCGATTGAGCTGGGCGCAGCGGGCGATGTGCTGGCGGCCGCGTTGCGCGCGGTGCATCACGCCAACCGCCATGGCTCGCCTGAGGATTTCATCGCCATCGCCTTTCCGCAAATGCGGATGGGCCGCGAGACGATGCTGCCAGGAAATGATCTAGAGTTGCTTGGCTCGGAGGCGTCTTTGGCGGGTTTGCTCGATCTGGATGGGATAAAAACCCTACAACGCCGTGGGATGATCGAGCCGCATGAGATTGCCGAGAGCTTCGCTGAATTGGGGCAGGAGGGGGCGGCCTATGTACGCGATCGGGCCTGCGAGAAGCATACCGCAGGCTGGCTCCGGCGCAGCGCCGCGCGGGCTGAACGGCGCGCGAAGCCCCTCGGAAAACCGGTGAAACCGCGCTCTAATGACATAAAATCCCTAGTGTTACAGCATGGTGAGACGGTTTTGCATATCCGCGAGTTCTTGGGCGTTTACGGTGTCGCGCCGCTGATGGTTTCGACATATGGGCTCTCAGGCGCGGCGCATCCTGCGATCCTGCCGGTTTATCCTGACGCACTGAGAGAGGCGTATGATGCAGCATAAGGGCGGTCCGCGCCTTTTGGTCACGGATCGGGAGGGCGCTCTCTATCTTGAGCGTGCCTCGGTGCATGTCGAGGGCGACCGCGTTGTTTATCACATCACCGACGACGCGCATCGCCGCGAATTTAACATCCCGCATGTCAACCTCGCAGTGCTGTTTCTCGGCCAAGGCACCTCGATTTCGCAGGCCGCTATGCGGCTTTTGGCCGAGGAGGGGGTGCATCTCGCGGTCACGGGGAGCGGCGGCGCGCCGCTGCATATGGGCAGCCTCACGACTTATAGCGCGACCCGCCATTTCCGCGAATTGTTGCCGATCTATCTGGAGCCCGCGCGCTCGCTGCACGCCGCAGTCGCGGTGATGAGCGACCGTTGCGAGCGGATGCGAAAACTCGGAGGGGCAGGGGCGCAAAAACATCTGCGCCAGCGCGATACGGCTGGGTTAAACGCGCTCTGCGCGCGCTTCGAGAGCAGCCTCGACGGGGTGGCGGATATTCAGCAATTGCTCGGTTTTGAGGGGAGTTTTTCCAAGGCCTGTTACGCGGAGTTTTCGCGCTATGCGGGCTTTAGCAAAGACGCCCCGTTTAAGCGCGATGCGGGGGCAGGAGGGATGGCAGCCGACCAAATCGCGCGAGTTAACCGGCTGATTGATCACGGAAACTACCTTTGCTACGGGATGGCAGGGGCAGCACTTTGGGCGCTCGGCATCCCGCCGCATCTTTCGGTGTTTCATGGAAAAACCCGTGCCGGCGGCTTGGTCTTTGACCTTGCTGACAGTTTCAAAGACGCGCTTGTTTTGCCGCTCGCTTTCGCCTTGGCAAAGGAAAAGGATGTGAAAGAGGCCGAGGCCCTGTTTCGCGGGCGGCTCATCAATGCCTTTAACGACCGAGAGGTGTTGAAACTGGCGATTGCGACTGTGGAGCGGATGTTAGAAGCGAGCCGCGATGCGTGAGATTATCGCGGTTTGTCGCTCGGAAAAACGCGCGCGCGACCATGTTGCGCGGGTGCTGGATCGATATTTCTGGCGTATTGGCGACCGGACATGGCGTGGCAAGGCCACCAATGCCTGTTTGGATCGGGTGGCCAAAGAGCTGCGAAAACGCGCCACGCGCAATACAGCTGTGGTGGTGCATGAGATCCGCAGCAGCGCCGAGAGCCGCAAGCCGATCATCCGCATCGGCGCGCGTAATGCGTTCTCGGAGGAGGGGGTGGTGCCGGTGTCTTCGCATCCCGCAGAAGTTCGCGAGACTGCCGCGCGCAGCCAAGCGGCGCGGTCCTCGGTGGCCGTGGTGGCGGTTGCTGCGCTGTTTCATGATCTCGGCAAGGCGACGGTGCTGTTTCAGGCAAAGCTACGGCGGGCTCTAAACGGGGGCAAACCCGAGGCAGATGCACTGCGCCATGATTTTTTTTCAGCCGCGCTCTGGGATCAGCTTTTTGGCGGGCTGGGGGATGCGCCTTTGATTTCGGCTTTGCAGGCGCTGACGCCTGAGCAGATCGACCAAGCCTGTGGTGCGGTGCAAGCGCCTTTGCTAGCGCTGTTCAGTGCGGAGCGCGCGGGTAAGACCACGCCATTGCCTTTTGCATTTCTCAAACGCGAAGGCGCGCTCGCGCATCTGATCGGGTTGTTGATCCTGACCCATCACCGCCTCCCCAGTGCGAATAGCGATCACGTAACTATGTTGCCCGAGCGCCACTTTCGGACCGATAGCCCGCTTACGACGGAGGATCTCTGCGTGGCGGCTGGCGAGCCGTTTTGGCACGAAGCATGGTGGCTGCGCGCCTTGCAAACCGAGGCCGGACGGCTAACCTCAGATACCCCGATTGCCAGCGCCGATATCGGACTGCGGGCGGCGCTGATGTTCGCCGATCACTACGGTTCCTCGCAGAAAAAGCCCTTGAACGATATTCCAGATCATCTTGGCAATACCAAGCCAATAGAGGGGCAGGTTTTCCCGGCCGATAGCCTTTCGTGCCATGTCCACCGGGTGTATCGCTACAGTCGGTTTGCACATGAATTGCTGTATGCGTTGCGTGATCGTTATCCCGCTCTCGACGAGGCCGCTTTGCCGCCTGCGGTGGCGCTGCCCGAGGCTTCTGATGTGGCGCGATTTGCGTGGCAAACGGAAGCCGCGCGGGCCGCGCGAAAGCTCTGCTCGAGCCGCGAGGGCGGGTTTTTCGCCGCTATACTCGCCGGAACTGGCAGCGGCAAAACCCGCGCCGCACCGACGATTTTGGCCAATGCGGCGATGGGCGACCGACGCGCCGAGCGGCGCTATTTCCGCATGAACCTTGGGCTTGGTTTGCGTGTTTTGGCCACGCAATCAGCGCAGGACTATGTCCGCGATCTGGGCTTTGCGGCGCGGGATATTTCCGTGATGGTTGGCGACCCGCCGCTTGAGTTCGAACCAAAGGATGAGCTGCAGGCGGATGGCTCTGAGAGCCTGATCAAACTGCCGGAATGGCTACGCGTAGAACACCCCGAGACTCGTATCCCGCAAGAAGGCGATGAGGCCGAGGCCCTCTGGCTCGCGGGGCTCTCGCTCGACACAGATCGCGGTCTGCCTGCCTTCCTTTCCAGAATCCTAGAGGATCAAAACAGCGACGCCGCGGGTTCCAAAGCCGCCGCCAAGCGGTTCGTGCAAGCGCCCATTATGGTCGGCACGGTCGATCATTTGATGGGGGTCGCAGCGCCGACCAGCCCGCGGTTTTTGTTACAAAGCCTGCGCCTGATGACCTCGGATCTGATCCTTGATGAGGTCGATCAATATGATGGCGAGGATCTGGCCGCAATCGCGCGGTTGGTCTATCAGGCGGGGGCAGCGGGACGGCGCGTAATGGCGATGTCCGCGACCCTAACCCCCGATATCGCCGAGGCGTTTTATCTGGCATATAGCAAGGGATGGGCAGAGCACGCCCGCGCCACGGGGGCCGACCCGCATATCAACCTCTTAGTTACGGGCGATGCCCCCAATTCAGTTTGCGCCAATGGCGCGGACGAGGACATCACAGTGCTTCTACACCGCTGTCGCGCGGCACTTCTGGCGGGGATCGCTCAGGCGCCCACTTTGCGGCGCGGTGCGGTTTTGCCAAGCTGCGAGAGTTGGTACGAAGTGGTCGCGCAAGTCGAACACGGTGCCACGCGGCTCCACAGCGAGACCGCCGTTGAGCTCGAGGGCCTGCGCGTTTCGGTCGGGCTGGTGCGGATGACCCGTATCGCCCATGCAACCGCGCTGGCGGCCCAGCTCCGGTCCGGCGATCTGGGCGGGAGGTTGCGGCTCATGGTCTGCCTGCATTCGCAGATGCCGCGCCTGCATCGCGCCTATATCGAGGCCCGTTTGAAGCGTGCTCTGACCCGTAAACTGCACGCCCCTGACTATGACCCGGAGGCCAATCTACTTGCGCTTTGCGTAGAGTTTGGCCTATTTGACCGCGCCCGCGCGCTTGGGGCGCGAGACATTGAGATTCTGGTGGTGACGACGCCTGTGATCGAAACCGGCAGTGACGTGGATTTTGATTGGGCGATCTTAGACCCGATTTCGACCCGCGCGATCGTGCAAACTGCAGGCCGCGTGCGGCGGCATCGGCCCGCTACAGGGCGGGGGGCGAATGTCCTGATCCTCGGGCGCAGTCTGATTGCGATGGAAAGCGGTGTGTTGGCGCGCCCAGGGGTTGAAACGGAATGCGCCCGCGAGACCAAGGTCAGCGCGACAGAGGCGCTGCGCATATATGACAAGAGGTCCTTCGCGGCGCTTGCGGGCGGGGTGAGTTTTGATGTCATCACGGCGGCGCCGCTCTTGTCGGAGGTGCTGCCCTTCCCGCTGCGTGATGCAGAGGCGGAGATGCGGATGAAAATGCTTTCAACCGAGCCGCGCGCTCCGCTGGGTAAGTATCTTGCCCATCCGAACGCTCGCTGGAACCTAGAGATGACCCGCACCCGCAAGTTTCGCCGCTCCGACGAGAGGGAAATTTTATATACCCAGCGCCGAGCGCGCGCGGGGGAGGCGGATTGGTTCGTAAATCTAACTCCTGCGCTACGCGGGAGCGCTTGGATAGCGCCGATGCAGTTGGCCCGCCCCGCTCTGGCCACGCAGTGTTTGTTTACCGATCTGACACCGCTCGGCTGGGCCGCGCTGACGGGTGGCGGCACAGATATGACCGACAGCGATCTGAAAGAGCTGCTCCGCGTCTCGATCCCGTGCTTCGGCGACGGGCTAGAGCCAGAGCTATCCTATACCGATTTCACTGGCTTTACACGCGGCACCGAAAAGGATCTTTTTGCACCCTTCGGAAAATACTTGTAATAACAAAGCCCTGGATATGCTCTTTGACAATATGGTATAAAATAATTCAGCGCGTAATGCGTTGAGATCACGCATTTTTTTTTGCAAACAGGCACAGTTCCCCGCCGGATAGGCGGCTGAGAGATTCATGTTCAGCCAAATGCCAGCACAGCACCAGTTCCCCGCCGGATAGGCGGCTGAGAGACCCGATACCGCCCTAGCCGCGCGGCTGGCAGAGTTCCCCGCCGGATAGGCGGCTGAGAGACGCAAACAACACCCCGATGGCGTTCCGCATGGGTTCCCCGCCGGATAGGCGGCTGAGAGACAAGCCGTATTGGCCGCATCGAAGGCAATATCGTTCCCCGCCGGATAGGCGGCTGAGAGAAGCCAGTAGCGGAAGGATTGAGCGATCATGCCGTTCCCCGCCGGATAGGCGGCTGAGAGACATCGCGTGGCTATGTTTACGCCCGCACCGACGTTCCCCGCCGGATAGGCGGCTGAGAGACTTTGATAATAGCGCGGATTTTCGCCCTAAACGTTCCCCGCCGGATAGGCGGCTGAGAGAGTCGATGCGTGGTAGTTCTGGCGCTCATAGATGTTCCCCGCCGGATAGGCGGCTGAGAGATATTGAATAGCGTCCTATGTTACGCATCCGTTGTTCCCCGCCGGATAGGCGGCTGAGAGAAGCATGTCTGCCGCAGATCGCGCGCTTGGCGTGTTCCCCGCCGGATAGGCGGCTGAGAGATGACCTATCAATCCGGCATGGTCAGCGACTTTGTTCCCCGCCGGATAGGCGGCTGAGAGATTCAACAACGCGCGCCCAAACCCGGTTCGCCCGTTCCCCGCCGGATAGGCGGCTGAGAGAAGCATGGTATCCAGCTTGCGCAGTGCGTCTTGGTTCCCCGCCGGATAGGCGGCTGAGAGATCATTAAAAATGTCGGCGGTTTCGATGATTGCGTTCCCCGCCGGATAGGCGGCTGAGAGAATCTGCGCCACCTCTGCTGTCAGGGGCGCGGTGTTCCCCGCCGGATAGGCGGCTGAGAGATGCATGATGGGCGCATATTCCCCAGCATGTCCGTTCCCCACCGGATAGGCGGCTGAGAGATGCGGCAGCGCATCGCAGACCCAATCATAGGGGTTCCCCGCCGGATAGGCGGCTGAGAGATGACCAATGGTTGAGAAGGCGGCCCTGATATCGTTCCCCGCCGGATAGGCGGCTGAGAGAAACAGCCGGGGCCGCGTCTGAGATTTCATTCGGTTCCCCGCCGGATAGGCGGCTGAGAGATGTTACGATGGCGTCAAGACTGCGCAGGAAATGTTCCCCGCCGGATAGGCGGCTGAGAGAACAGCGCGGGCCTCTGCTGCGTCTAGGGCTGCGTTCCCCGCCGGATAGGCGGCCGAGAGATCAACGCCTGTGGCATTTCCGGCCCCGGTTGCGTTCCCCGCCGGATAGGCGGCTGAGAGATACAAAGGGTCGGCGCGTTGAACTGGACGGCAGTTCCCCGCCGGATAGGCGGCTGAGAGATTGTTTATGTATATTCTAATGACACAAAGGAAGTTCCCCGCCGGATAGGCGGCTGAGAGAATCAGCGCAGCGTTTGACGACGACCGCACCGAGTTCCCCGCCGGATAGGCGGCTGAGAGAAATCTGAAACTGACGACAGACCAGACAATCGAGTTCCCCGCCGGATAGGCGGCTGAGAGAGTTCATCATGCCGATTGCGCGGGTTAGGGGTGGTTCCCCGCCGGATAGGCGGCTGAGAGAAGATGCACTTGCCCTTCGTGAATTTGTTATTTGTTCCCCGCCGGATAGGCGGCTGAGAGATTGGGCGCGCAGTTTGCGCAGAGCCTCGTTGAGTTCCCCGCCGGATAGGCGGCTGAGAGATATGCGCTGTTGATGCAAATCGTGGCGGTGCAGTTCCCCGCCGGATAGGCGGCTGAGAGAATCATGGCACACAAAGCAGGTCGCTCCGGCGAGTTCCCCGCCGGATAGGCGGCTGAGAGAGTGATCGTCACGCCGCCGCCCGCATTTGGCCCGTTCCCCGCCGGATAGGCGGCTGAGAGATATAGATGCCGCATAGGCGGCTGAGAGACGATGGACGTTGGCGATGCAGAGCGCGCTCGCGTTCCCCGCCGGATAGGCGGCTGAGAGATCGGTCAGTGCGGCAATGCGGGCGGTTGCCTCGTTCCCCGCCGGATAGGCGGCTGAGAGAAGATAGGGTTCCGCTTGCGCGCAGATACGTTCGTTCCCCGCCGGATAGGCGGCTGAGAGACAATACGCGGCGATCAGGCCGAAGCTGTTTTCGTTCCCCGCCGGATAGGCGGCTGAGAGACAGCTTGCCGAGCGTGATGCGGAGTTGGCGCGGTTCCCCGCCGGATAGGCGGCTGCGAGATGTTGGGCGGTCAAACCCAACCTTCCGCTGTTGTTCCCCGCCGGATAGGCGGCTGAGAGAAGAAAAAACAAATGATGGATATCGAGCGCTCTGTTCGCCGCCGGATATCTGTGACCAACTTCGTCCGCGTCTCAGGCGCTCCCCGCTCGTGGATGCGCTGGATAAGGGCGACCATCATCCCATCCAGTTATAAGGAGATGTGGCCCCAGGCGCGGTGGCCACCAATCTTTGCGGGCATGACTTGCTTGACAAATAATGATTGCAGGGTGCGAAGACGGCCCAATCGTGCGTCAGAGATATCACAATATTTGCGCCATAAATCGCTCAACAACTTCCGTTGTCCACTCGGTTGCTTTGACTTGGCAACCAGTTTTTTCTCGTCTAAAGATTACGTATGGGGATTGGCCAAGTTCAAATGACGCTCACATCAGTTGACAAGGAGCCTGTTGCGAGCTGGCCACTCGGCGACGGCGCCTTACCCGTATCGCTTTTCGCTGACGAGCATCTTCGAATAGCGATTTTTGAATACCTTCCAATTTTTTATAAATGTGCCGCAGCGACAATTAGGCAGGGCCTGAAGGTTCATCTTAAGCGCACCGTCCCAAGCGAGCTTCGTCTCGCCGGCGCTGACCTGACGACGCGTGATCAAGTTATGTCGTCTCTATTCGCTAATCGTCCCGCAGCACGCGACCGAGCATCGGAAATCAATTTTTCTTATGAGGAAAGTTACAAACAGCGGGGACGGATCGAAAAACGTGAGCGCCCGCTGCCGCCCGTTGCGTCTTTCGCCCTTCTCATGTGGAAGGCATATCTCAAGGCACCTGAGATGGCCGAGATGCACGGCTGGCTTATAGGTTTCGGCATTCCGATGGAGGTTCTGGGCGACGGGGTCTTTCTCACTTCGGAGGGTCTCGCGAGAGCCGTCACCGATGTGACTTGCCCCGTCGAAGTTGAAAGTCTCTGGCTGGCGCGTTCGATCGTACTATTCGCAGCGCTTTTGCCCAAAGACGAGAGATATCTTTTGCTCAAAACTGCAAAAGAGTTTGGCTGTTCGCCCATAGCCGAGGCGTATTTTCCAGAAATCGGAGCTGGAGTATCCGGTGTGGACTCCCGCGAGACGAAATACGACGTCATCACATCTCCGCGCCTCCGACGGCCAAGACTCCTGCCGCCAATATCGGTGGAAATTGGAAGCAAGAGCGCTTCACCTGATGTCGCGCGGCAAATCGAGGCGCTGAAAGCGGCCGAGTTGGCAATGATGAATTGTAGGCTTAGCGCCGAATTAGCCCTGCGCATCGATCCTGCGATCGCAATAGATGGTCCCTCCGAGTCCTGGGATGTAGTTACCAAAGCAGTTGCAGATGCGCGTGATTCAGCTGCACTATTTGCGGAGTTACATACCGCCCGCATCGATCAGCGCAATTGTGTTATATACGGTCTAGAGGCAAAGTTCGGTTTGCTTTTCACCGCCGATTGTCCGGAAATGGGTGGGTCCACAGATAGCCTTGTGGTCTCGCTCGGCGAACTCGACGCACTAAGTATGGCACTGGACACTTTAGATCCCGCCTCCCCCATTTTTACGACGTTACGCAGAAACTTAGTGTCGCCCCTGACGACCGAGATGCTGTGGGACCTGGTGTTATTGGCGCACCGAGACGCTTTAGCTGCAAATGCACGCGCCACTTTTCAGGATGAGGTCGCGACCTATTGTGTGATCGCCTCAACTGCGGAGATCGCGGCATTTCTTGCTGGTATCGATTGTCAGGAATTGCGTGCCTTGCTGCCCGGCTTGATCGAACCACCATGGAACGTGGCCGGCGCTATTCTTCTGCGCGCAACGCTGGATGTGTGCGGGGCCGGGCAGTCGGAAATGGTTGCATGGATCCTATCCGTTCCGCACGACTTTCGACGGACGCTGCTGCGGTTCGTCGATCCGACATCGTCGCTTTTCGACGTCGAACACGGGGTTCGTCGCTTAATCGCCGTGGAGCGGCTTCGGGATATATTTGAGTTCGGCCCTCTCGCGCAAATTAGCGATCCTGCTTCGGGATTGAGCGACGTTGAACTAGTGGGGCGGTCAGTCCATGGATTGATCGAATTAGTAGTGAGCAATCTTGATATCTTGACCAGCGGTGCCGACATTGTGCGTGCATTACGGGTCCCAATCCAAAAGGCAGAAGCCTGCGAGTGTTTGATAAGGTTCATTCATGCACCAGTGACCTTGAACGGGAACTTTCGTCGACTCCGCGAAAGAGCGCGTGAGCTGCTCCTCGTCCCGCTCCTCGACAGTGACCGACCTAATGTCCAAAGGGCTGCGCAACTTTCGACAGCGATAGCGTCTGGGCAGAGCCTAGAAGACGTGATCGCTTCGTTCGAAAGTGAGCGCCCCGACGAGCGCCTCGAAGCCCGTCACCGCGAGCAGCTATCACGCTATCTACATCAAGCGGGGCTTGTCCTCCACGACTTCCTGAGTGAGGCGAACGAGAGGCCCAATGCACGCCGCCGAAGCTTTATGGCCACTCTGCGAGAGATTCGGAATAAGTTGCGCTCGGTTGGTGAAGTCGGAACCGTCGAATGGCTCGAAATCGAGGTGGCAGCGATGCTCGACGGAGAGGAATATGCCTACGAAAACATGACGCTCATCGGTGATACCACACCAATTTCAACGCGTGCGTGGAACAGCTCTGATCGAGAATGGGCATCCAGCTTTCTCGACCTTCCCGAATTTCATGTTGATCTCTCCCCCACCTCATTCGAGCTTGCTGCAAGTGTACTTCACTGGAAGAGCGTTGGCTCTGTGCCAACTACGCGCGATATTGTCTGCTACCTCATCGATCGGCAGTTTTTCTGCCAGGCGTTGCGTGTCGCGAATGACGTGGGTGATGAAATTGCAAAGGATCTCGTGCGCAACGCTGCAGCTCCAGCTGTGCGCGCTCTCACGGCGCGCGCCGAAGGTCTATTGAAGTGCAACAATCAGGCCCGACATTGTTCTCCTTTCGACTATGGAGAATTCGACACCGCGCTCGCTAGCCTAGACATCGAAGCAGCTGAAGAGATACTCGACAAGCGGCAACATTATCTAAATCAAGACGAAGGGATTTATGTCGCCGACACGCTGGACACGCCCACGAACGCGCTTCGCATCAAGTTGATTGATTGCCTCCGTCGCGCAGGGTTCAACGCAGCCGACGACGAAATTTCAATTGTCGAGCTTGAAGCGATGTGGGCGGATGTCATGGCGATGCGGGATAAGGAGCGCTCGCATCTCATCGCTGTTTCGTCGGCGCTAGAGAAGTACGCTACAATGCACCCGGAGTTGGCCTCCAAACTGGTTGACTTTATCGAAGCAAGTCAAGATCCTTCTTGTTGGCTACACGAGGCTGTTTCCGCCAATTTCAAGACATTGGTGCAGGAAACTACCCCCAAACTCGTGAACTGGGTAATCAATTCCCCAAGCTTTCGCAATGAAGAGCGGGCCGCCCTTGTCGCGCTAACCACATGGTATTGCGATTTCGTCCTTGAACGCTCGCTGTCGCTCCACAATGAAGACGATAAAGATGTCATTCAGTCAGGCGTTGATCGCATTCTCGAGGTGGCAGTAATCGTTGCGGAGGCTCAAAAACCTACTGACTGCCTCGCCCAGTTGGCGGAAAGCGGGGAGAGCGAAGCGCTCTTTCCGTCGATCTATGACGCTTCCGCTGCGGCCGAGAATACAGATCACGAGCTCAGCGGGACATCGAAACCGAGTTTATCGGATGGACACTTGGGAAGCAGCGCGTCAATGACAGCGGATAGCCCGCTGCCTGAAGCGCTACTTGGTGCGTTGCGAACCAATGACTGGCGTACGGCAGTAGACGTCTGCGAGAGCATCGCACGCGGGGCTAACGCTGTAGAGGCGGACCGTCTGCGTCTTATCGGACACGCCATCGAGGCGCTACTGGACGAGCAGGCACTTCCGCCCACCGACCGAGCGGACACGTTTCCATCTTCGGCGTCCTGGCTGTTCGGTCAAGGTGATGGCGCACAATATATCAACGAGTCAAGCAGGATGGAACTGGCTTTTAGGCTACTCACGGGTGCAGTGGCATCTGATAGCGGTCAGGAGATGCCGCGGGCGCCCGATTTGGGCGGATCTTGGTCGGAGCTGCTTGGTAGGGCGTCGCCGTTCCGCCGGATGCTGTCAGTCGGCCTGCCTTCGCGAACGGGACGCGTGTTGGAAGCGCTTATATCGGGAATGATCGGGCTTCCCGTGGCCGAGCGGCTATGGGATGCGGCAACTAATCTTAGTGAGCCGCAGAATTACCGCACGCCGCTCCTCAACCTACTGAGCGATCATGGCGCGCACGAGGTGATCATCAAGCTGGCACAGCGGTATGAACCTGCGATTGCCCCGAGGCTAGCCCAATTATTCGAACTGCGGGCAGTGGCGCAGAACCGACCTGATCTCCTGCCTGTTGCCCAGTCAGTGGCGGAGGATGTTGCTGGTCATGCAAGGGGTGCCCCCTTTCGCGCCTTCGTTAAAGGGCTGCCTAGCGCGGCGCAGGTAGTAAAACCCAAGCTGTATGTCACGGTGGACGGGTCTGTGCAGCTCCGGCCATTCAGTGATGGAACAAGTGAAATCGAGGTTCCAATAATCGTAACGCCTGAAGGATTGGTGCCAACTAAGCTGTTTGCAAAGCTGTTCGTGGAGGACGACTTAACCTTCGCGGACGGCAGTCGGCTAAAGGAGCTTTCACGAAAGCCGATCTATTTCGCAACCGACTTTGCTGTCGGCATCAGCTTCGGCCGCAGCTGGTTTGAAGCTGACGCAGTTCACCGCGACACTGTCCGGATACGGATAGAGGCAAAAACCGTCACCGACGAGCTTGTTCAGGAAGACGCAGTCTGCACAATCCGTCCGCTGGATCGCGCCAAGACTGGTCGCCATCGTCTCGACACCGAGACTCTTCTAGAGCTTTACCCTGGCGTCGCAAACAATCCGGTGGTCGACAAGTCTTTCGTGGGTCGAATTGATGAGCTCGAGCGACTTCATCAAGTTCTAGTAGCTTCGAAAAATCCAAGCCCAGTTTTGTTGACTGGAATGCGGCGTGTCGGCAAGACATCTCTGCTTTACGCGTTTCATAAGCGTTACAGCCTTGGGCGCAACAACGGAGCAATTAGCATTTATCAATCGCTGGCGGAACGTAAAGTCGAGTTAGTTAGCCTTGATCACACAGTGGCCAGCGTCTTTTTTAGAGCAATTACGCATGGCTTGGTGCGTCCCAACCTGCCTGCGGAAGATAGAAACTATGCGTTATGCGCCATCATCCGACAGCGGTTCAACAATGACTGGAAGGCAGCCCGGAGTGCGATTCAGGAGTGCTATGACGAAGAGAGCCTCTCCAGTTCGTTGATGATTCTATCTGAGCGGCTTAGAGAATGGACCGGTTCGAACTCGCGCTTCATCTTTTTAATTGATGAGGCGGAGGCGCTCGTCGCGCCCTACCAAGCAGGTGGCAGGAAAAAGATTGAGTTAGAGCAGTTTTTGCAAAGCCTGCGCGAAGTCTCGCAAACGACAGGGTCAATTGGTCTTCTCCTCTCCGGCAGTAATCATATAAACGTGTTCGCTAGGGAGTATAAGAACGCTTTCTTCGGAAGCAGCCAAGCGATCGAGCTGGAAGGATTCAACGACGTCAGCACCGCTTCAAAAATTGTCACACCGGGGGGGGTGGAGCGTTTCGTTCAGTTCGAAGCGTCAGCAGTGGAATATGCTTGGACGCTTTGCGCTGGGATGCCACAGTTTCTCTGGCAGGTAGGCGCAACTACGGCTTTTCAGGTTCGAACAGGCTCCGCGACACGTAGCGACATCCGCGCAGCCGTTGGGATGTTAGTTGGACCTGAACGAATAAAGCTTCCCTACAAGCCTTACGAAATCTTAGAGCCGATTGACAACATTCTGTCACTTGAAACGCCAAAAGAGCGCGATCTTCTTTGGATGCTGCTCTACCGGGTGGCGCAGGCAAGCTCACTTGCAGCTCAAGACGCCGCTATCCCGTTTGTGATTGATCAGTCGTTGCTTGGAGCCGATGATCAGGCCGGGTGGAGACGACGCATACGGGGGTTGGTGGATCTAAAAGTTCTGCGGATGGAATCCGCGGCTGCCGTCCGTTTCCAAGTGCCCTTGTTCGCAGAAGGGTTTCGTGCTCCCAAGAACTGGCAAGAATTCAACGTTCGCCAACAGCAGGTCGGATTATGAGAGCTGATTGCGACTGGTTTGCGCAGCGGGCCCAGATGATATGGAAAGCACGGCCCGGTCGCTCCATGCTGGTGATGGTGCCACAAGGCTGTGATGAGAGCGGAACGACTAAGCTAGTGCGCGGCTGGGTAGAAGAGAATTTCACCTTGCCTTCTGGCTACGCAAATCACCGTCCGATTTTTATTGACCTTGTTTCAGATGGCCTCGAATCCAGTGCGCATTTTGCTTGGACGATTTCCCAGAAGATTTCACGTCAGTTGCACATAAACATTGAAGGACACAGCGACGATTATCCTACCGATATACTTCAGTACGCCATTGAGGCCGCAGCTGGAGCCGGCGCTTTTCCAATCCTAATGATTCAGCGGTTCCACGCTTTCGCGCATCTCCACGACGGCGGAATGACATCAATGCTATCTCGGCTTCGGACTTTGGAAAGCGATGCCCAGCTTACCACTCTTGTCTTCTCTCCCATCAGCTATCACGCAATTCGGCGGATGATGGACAGCGAGCAGCCGTTCCTTAATTCGGTATATGGAGATATGCACGACGAGGCGGTGATGACACCGCTAAAACGTGCAGACTTTATTGCAGAAGCTGACGCCCGTGGAATCGCCCCCGCTACAGCGCACAGACTTTTCGGATTGGGTGGAGGGCCCGACTCTATCTTTTTGGCATTACTGGATTTACATGCCACGGACAAAAGCTCGCTAGTGAGCCGATGCGCAGAACGTGCGGGACCAGCGATCGATAGTTTCTTGGATCGAGCTATACAACGAGATGCTGAAACTGACCAACTCCTCGCAAGTTTGGCATTGGGGCGATTGAATCCAGCGCAGGAGGCTTTTCTTCTAAGCCATCCGCTCGGGGCTTTTTTGTGGAAATGTAATCGGACAGGCGAATTGATTTGCTCAAGTCCAGTGATGGCACAGCGGATACTCAGCAAGAATCTTCCTGTTTGGTCGCAGTATCATAAATGTCTTTTGGCCGCAGAAGCCGGAGACTTTGCGGGTGCTGGGATGATGGCCGAAAATTTGTCAGACAACCACCCGCGCCTAGTCGTTTTCAGGGAACTTGTATTGTTGAGGAGTGCTCTGACCGCAGTTCCTGAGCGCGGCCTCATGGGGCTCGATTGGCGCAAGGCAGCTGCGGCAGTCAAGCGCCTTGAGCCATTTGCGACAACTGCGGCTCGAAATTTTCAAAAATGGATTGATGTCGTAGGCGCCTCCTTTCGTATAGTCTTGCCGGACTCTGGTAGCCAAAGACTCCAAGCTGATGACTTAACGCGGCGCGCATCGGATCTGCAGGTCAGGCTCCTCCTTCTATTCATGTTCGACGGAGCGGTTTGTTCGGCGCCGTTCTTGTCTGAGCCATCTGCACGCGTTCATTTGCTAGTCAACGTACCCGAGGCGATACTGCAAACTATTGCCGCAGGTTTTTGTAATATTGATTTCTGCCGTCCCCCAGCTTCGCCGCCGATCGCTGATTACGACGCCTACTTCGGAAGCAAAGAACAGTTCATTTTTCCTAAGATGTCACAGAAGATGACGCTCACCGCATTGTTGGTAGTGGTTCCAACACTGCTGGCGCAATTGGAAGTTAAAGGCGTTGTGACGCTTATCGATCCGGATGTGATGCGGTCACTTCAACAGAAACTTGTTGACGCTGTGCGCAATCCAGCTTCCCATACGATCGTAGATTTTCTTCAGAAAGATGCGGCAATGCTGGAACAGCTCTGCCGGGACTGGATTTCTGAATGGTGTCGGATGGAGAATATAGCTTCAACCAGTGAACTGCCGATCCGCATCTTGGCACCGGATGGGGAGCGATTACGCGCACTACTTTTGGGAGATGACCACCTTTTATTCGAGCTTGAACATCAATGTTGAGGGCAGTGGACGCTTTAGCCTGCGAGTGTTGTAATGGTTAGACGAAAAGTCGAAGCATTTCGTGGTAGCTGATTGTGTTTTCTGATCTAGCCTCAAACGCCATGTCGACGCGCATAAGTCGATTTGGCGCGGACGGTGCCAATAGAAGTTGTTAAATGTTGGCTGTCGTGGATATGAAAAATGCGCGAAATCAAACGCTTGTCTTTCAAGCTATTGAAATTAATAACAGTCGGAATCGCCATGGTTTGGCTTACAAGCTGAAGGTCGAAGGTACCAAAGTAGGGGACTTCAGAATAGCGTTTGTCTGAGAAAGGATGCCATTCGTTCGGTGTAAGCCAAATCCTGTCCCCGCAACCAAAAAACTATACAACACAATCAAACACTTAGCCTCGCACTCGCGGGGCCGTTTGCATTTGAACCGCAGAATAATTGCCGCGTCCGTTGCCGCGTTCAAAACTTGTCTGAATTCCCACAAGGCAGCATTAAAGTCGTAACCGGGGGCCACACCTGCGTCACCGTTGCGAAATCCGCGCTATGCGGAGCCTCTTCACGGGTTGGCGGGTAATCCCCCCCGAAAGTAAGGGGCTGCATAAGTAGAATTTTCTCGGTAATATGAACGAGGAGATTCCGAATGAAGACAAGCAGATACACTGAGGCGCAGATCCTCGCGATCCTGCGTCAGGCTGAAGGCGG
>NZ_JAUSBA010000064.1 GCF_030652235.1 Cypionkella sp. | reverse complement strand
AGCGCCACACGTTCAAATTCAAATGACGCATTGCCGGGTTGATACCCATCAAAAAATATCTTCGAAATCAATGCTTGATAGCGATTTGACTTAGCCATAGGCAGCGACCTGTGCACAAATTCGTTCTGCCTCAATCTCGATTTGCTTGCGCTTCTTCGCGCCACTTTTTTGATCGCGTCCTGTTTTGGGCGGTTCTACCCCAAAATGGGCGGCTGCGCTGGTGACGTTCATTTCCAGCAGCGCTGGGCTGCCTAAGGCGATTGCCTCTGCGGGGCGCGACGGAGTTAGTCCCAAAGCAGCAATGACCTGACTGGCGACCGCGCGAGCCAATGGAGGCGGCACAGCATTTCCAATTTGCCGAGCTCCATGCCATTTTGTCGCATTAAAGCGAAACCAATCCGGAAATCCATGAAGGCGGGCCATCTCGCGCACCGTGATGCAGCGGTCGAACATGTAATGTATAGGGCGTGGGCTGGTGAAGGCACCGCGCGCGCCGTCTGTGCCTGCGCGCAGAGTATTTGAGACCCCGCCTGGAGGCAGTTTGAAAAGGCGGCTGATCGGCTCGACGTCGCCTTGAGCCGTTTCCGAGAATCTGCGGCGCGAAATGTCGGTGTGTTCGGTGCGCGCACTCGAAGTAAGGACCGCTGGATCCCACTGCCGTGGGTGCGCGAAATGCCAAGCGTCGTTAGAGAGGCAACGTATTTCTTCAGCATACGGTGAGGGCTTGCCAAAGCGACGCGGCCTGACTGAGTCATTGTTGATCAGTTCGGGAAATAGCTCGGCATCTGGCAGGTCGCCAAGCGCATCTGCGCAAGTTGGTCCATAGTTCAAGTCTGTTTTTGACTTACGACCAGCAATTGCCGTGATCGCCGCAGGGTAATCAGGCAGGACTTCGCCCTTTTTCGCGCCGAACAGGATAAGTCTCTCTCGAGATTGCGGAGTGCCGAAGTTGCCTGCGTTCAGCACGCGCCAGGGAAGGCGGACCTGATAGCCTTTTGCATCAAACGCAGCAACCAGCTCGTTCAGAAACTGCTTGTGGTGGCCAAGTGTCAGGCCCTTAACATTCTCGAACACAAACGTCCTTGCATCCAGTTCGCTGACGATCCGGACGAACTCGAGAACAAGGCTGTTCCGTGGGTCATCAAGAACCCGGTGGCCGATAAGTGAGAAACCTTGGCACGGTGCGCCACCAAACACACAATCGACCGGACGCGTTCCAAGCCCTGCTGCCAGCCGAATCTCCCGACCAGACAGCCGCTCGACAGATCGGGAAATGACCGCAGTTTGAGGGAAGTTGAACTTGTGGGCAGCACAATGAACCGGGTCTATTTCTACTGCTGCCGCGACATCGAAGCCTGCCTGTTCGAAGCCCAGGCTCATGCCGCCTGCGCCCGCGAAAAGGTCCACTCCGATAGGTCTGCGCATACCAAACTCCGTTTACTCTGACTCAAGCTATAGGTGGCGGGCTGATTTTGCCAGCAAAACCGTGTGTAAATGCCTCACTAAGGTGCGTTGCAGCTTGCTTTGGCCAGCGCGTCATTTTTTTTGCGACCAAGGCTGCACCTTCGGCATCGCTGATGTCACCTCGACCTCCCGCAGCAGCCCACCCGCCAGAAGTCCATCCCGCACGCAATCCAACGCCCGCCACCAATCTTCATAGCCGCGTCGGGCGGATGCGATTTGTTCCGGATGAGGCCGCCAGGTGACCGGGCAGGCCAACACATCGACCGTGCGCCAGCGCCCGCGTTGCAGCACGCGTTCAATGCCAACCACGACCGTGGTGGATCGCTCGCCATGCTGGTTGCGCTTCGTCTCGACCGGCACGCAGCGCGGCATGACGCCCGGCAGCCAATCAGGTGTCATGCCCGCGCGCGCCAGTTCGGCGATGTGAATCGCCATGGGTTTGCCACCCAAATTGTCGGGCATTCCTGCCAAGGTCGCGGCCACGATCTCGGCATCCTCGTGGGTGTAGGACTGCGATTTATGGCCACCACCATCCACCTTGCACCCCAGTCGCGCCCGCTGGATCAGCACGTATTCCATGCCGAAGCCGAAGCCTTCCTCATCGATGTCCCGCCGTTGCGGCAGTTCCAGTTGCGCCTTTTCCACCCGGAACGCCCATTCCAGGATGGCCTGCACGCCCAGCGCGCGTTTTACCCGTGCGCCGCCTGCGCGCGCAATCCGTCCCTGCATGCTCATGGCCGCATTCCTTCAAACAGGTTCATCTGCGCTGGGCGCTCCGGCCCATCCAGCGGCCGCCAGATCCAAGGGCCGGATGCCATGGGCAGATGCGAGAGTGCGCCACGCATGCGCTGCAGCCAGAGGGTGAACTCCGTTGCCGAGCAGGCGCAAAGCGCGTGACCGATGGGCCAACCCATCAGCCATCCGACGAAGAGCGGATTCAGTCTCCGCCGCGACCGGCCCTTCAAGATCCTGCGCGATGCGACACGCCCATGCGATGCAATCATCGAAGCCCACAGCGGGCGCGAGATCGGGGCGTGATGCGAGAATGGCAGACCATGCGTCGTGATCACCGGGGCCGGGCGGATGAAGCCCTGTTCCGCCCGGTAATGCAGGATATCCATCCGTGATTTGCCGTCTGCCCGGGTGATGCTGGCCTCGGAACTGCCCTTCCAGTTCTGCGCGGCTGGGGTCGGCCATTGCAGGGCCTGTGCCGATAGCTTTGGCTCGCCCCGGCTGTTGATCTTGCCGCGCAGCCGATCCATCTGGTCGTCCGCCACGGGTGTTTGCCACTGTGCCGCCTGCGCTGGCAGGGGCGGCATACCGCCCGAGCCATAACTCTGACCCGGCCCGCACTTCGCGCCGTCCTTTGCCTTTGGCGTCGACCAGTTGGTAATGTTCAGCGCAAGCGCCTCCGCTTTGCGGGTAAAATCGCTGTTCCCGGCCGGGTTGTAGCTGGCTGTGCCGGGATGCACGCTCATCGGTGTGGGCCAAGATGAAGATGCGCAGCCGCTGGTGCGGCGCGCCTGTTTCTGCCGCGCTGAACAGGCCCGCCGCAGGCGTATAGCCCATGCGCCAAAGCTCTCGCAGGACGGTTTCAAGGCCGAGGGTGACGTGCCCAGCGACATTTTCGAGGAAGACCCATTCGGGCTGGCACTCGCTGACAACTCGAGCGACCTCTGGCCAGAGATGGCGGGGATCATCGGCGCCACCACGTTTTCCGGCGGCGCTGAAGGGCTGGCAGGGATATCCCGCGAGGACGATGTCGAAAGCACTGCGGAAGGGCCGGGCATCGAAACTGCGCAGATCGTCCCAGATGGGTGCTGGGGCGAAATACCCGGCGCGCTGGGCGGCGACGAGGACAGAGCGGGGCCAATTTTCCCATTCGACATAGGCGCGGGTGTGATAGCCGGGTTCGGCGAGCATGACGCCCAGATCCAAGCCTCCGCCGCCTGCGCAGAGGGACAATCCATGCCGGGGACGTGACACCATGCCATTCACCGCACCCCCCGCTCGCGCAGGCGTTCAGGCGTGACCAGTCCGCGCGCCAGCATCGCATCACGGATGGTGTTGCTGATCACGCTCTGGGGCAGATAGCCCTCGGAGTTGACCATTTTGGCGTAGAACGCCGCCTTTTCGTCGTCGCTGAGCGGAAGCTTCACTTCGCCCTTGCGCTGCCGGTTGATCTTTCTGCCGTTGGCGTTTGCTGTGGCAGCCTGCGCATCGCGCTGGGCGGCGCGTTCCATGAACCGGTCGAGAGCCTTGGGCCCATCGGGCGGATTGGGATGATCGCCCCGGCTTTCGGTGGCGACCTCAACGATCCGGTCCTCGGTCAGCCCGAGATCATCCCGCCAGCGGCGGACATGCAAGCGAGCTGGCGATCCCTGCCACCAGGCGGGCAGGCTGGCGTTGGCAGCGAAGCCCAGCGCAGTCAGCAGCTCTGCGAAAAACCGATCAAAATCGGAATCCCGCGCCTGCGCGTCCTCCTCCTCCTTTACAGGTTTACTTAGGGGTTCTCTTACAAGGTTAATCTCCGGATTCCGGAGATGGCTTTGGGCAAAATCCGGAGATGGCTTTGCCGGAAATCCGGAGATGGCTCCATGTCCGGATTCCGGAGATGGGTTGTCGTCATGATCTTCTTCCGTTCCTGACAAGCCGTCTCCGGTTTCCGGAGTTGGCTCTGGTGGAAATCCATCCTCAAACCCTAGGATGTAGCGTGTCGCGAGGCGCTTGTGGGTGTGGGGATCCTGCGCCCGAACGCGGTGGATCAGGCGCAATTCCTGCAGCTTGGCGAGGTGTTCGTTCAGCGCCGAAATTGACATTTCCGCATCGTCGGCCAGCCGCGCCTGCGTCGGAAAGCAGCCGAAGTCCGGGTTATGCCGGTCACACAGAAACCACAGCACGATCTTGGTGGCAGGTTTCAACCCGCGTTGCTGGATGGCCCAGACGGTCGCCTTGTGGCTCATGGTGCCACCCGTCGCGCTGGGCGGACACGGCTGGTGAAGCCATGATCTGCCAAGGCGCCCAGCGCATCGTCGACTGACCGGGCCAGCGCCCAGCCAAAGCCCTGCGCGCAGACGGTGTCGCGGAAGACCTCTTGGGATTTCCGTAAACGACCGGTCTGGCTCTTGACCTCGAGGAACAGAACGCGGCCGCTGGAGATCACGATTAGATCGGCAAATCCAGCATGCACGCCCATGCCGACCAGGATGGATTGGCGGATTTGGCCACGGGACCCGGTCTCGGTCACCTCGTTGGCGCAATGATGGATGATGGCATCGCGCGGTAGTGCGACGCGCAGCGCTTGGACGATGGCGCGCTGGGCATCGGCCTCTGGTGTGCTGCGCCGTTTCATGCGGCACCTCCTTTCGCGAAGGCCGCAGCCGCAATGGCATGCAGAGGGCGGCGATCCAACAGGCGCAGAAGGTCGATGGCATCTGCGCATTCACCGGAATCATCGGTTTGCCCGGCGACGACACGGGCCGCGAGGATGACCAGCGATTCCGGGTGCCGCGGGACATCGGCCAGGATGCCGCGCGCTTCGGTCAGGCGATCCTGCATCCAGTCGCCTGTACCTGAGGCCGCAATCAGGGGGTGGGATAGGGGTGCGTTCATCGACGGCCACCCGCGCGCCGGGGAACTGGCACTTCCTGCAATTGCAGCCAGTCGCGTACCCCGTCGCGGCGATAAAAGACCTTGCGCCCAGCGCGCACACAGGGCGGCCCAAAGCGCTGACCTTCCCAACGGCGCAGCGTTTCGACCGTCACGCCGAGCTCGAGCGCGAGATCAAGTCGGCTGATCCAGCCGCCGAGAAGTCCTGGCGCAGCAGGACGCCGGGGTGTTTCCGTTGCCGTCATCTTCTGTCTCCCCTTCATCACCCGGACTGGGTGGAATTGCAGGGTCATGAAGCGCAGGCGGCGAGGGGTGGCGGGAAGGCGCAGGGTGGCATTGGAAATGCCCCTTGCGTGCCACCCCTTATTTCATTGGAGTTTTTGAGGTTTGCGCGCGGAGAGCTGGTGAGTCGGACCAGTGATCCGAACAGGCTGCCAGCACCAATGACGGGCCGATTGAGGCATGTTCCATATGGTTCGCCCACATTGGCCGACATTCGGCAGCTTTGACGGGCTTTCAGGGGGTGGCAGGGTGGCATTGATCTGCCGAAACCGCGCCACCCCCTGATTTCATTGGAGATTTACAGAATTGTCTCGGAAATTCGGCTCAGCGGTGGACTGGGCCGCGCCGGGCATCCGCGTCGCCGGGTGCTTGTGCGCTGCGGTTTTCGCACAGAACCCAATAAAACAAGGGGTGGCGCGATGCTGGCACATCAATGCCACCCTGCGCCTCCCCGCCACCCCTATGCGTGTGGTTCGCTTGATAGATCCGCGAATCTACGCCTGTGTCGCAGGCGAAAGGGGAGACCATCCATGCTCAAACGGCTGAGATTGAACGATAAATCTGTGAGGGAATGCGAGCCGGAGGTGGCGCGCGATTACCAGGTCTTCGACACCGAGGTGCGCGGCTTCTCCATTCGCATCCTCCGCTCGGGCAGCCGGTCCTTCTCGCTGGACTACCGGTTCGCAGGACGCCAGCGCCGTATGGCCATCGGGCGCTGGCCCGAATGGACGGTGACTGCCGCTCGCGAGCGCGCCAAGGATCTGCGCCGCGAGATCGACGAAGGCCGCGACCCGCTGGGCGAACGTGGCCAGTTGCGTGAAGCCCCAAGGTTCAGCGACATGATCGACCGCTACCTTGCCGAGCATGTTCCGCATCTGGCCAAGACCAATGCCTCGGATCAGCGGTCGATGCTGACCAAGCTGGTCGCACCGCATTGGGGGTCCAAACTGGTGACAGAGATCACGCCGCATGATGTGGCGAAACTGCTGAACATCATCGCCAAGGGCAGGGCACGCCCGTCCAAGGAAAAACCCAACAACCGGGGGCGAAAACTGCAGGGCGCCAAGCCGACGCCGATCCGTGCCAACCGAGTGGGCGAGGTGCTGCGCAAGATGTTCACCCTTGCCGTCGGTTGGGGCTGGCGCACCGACAACCCGGCATCGGCTTTCAAGAAGCGCATCGAGAACGAACGCGAAAGGTTTCTGTCGCAAGAGGAAATCGGCAAGCTGGCCGGGGCGCTGGACGTCGCAGCAGACCAGAGGGCCGCTGGCATCATCCGCCTGTGCATGCTGACCGGCAGCCGGGTTGGCGAAGTTCGGCAGGCGCGCTTTGAACAGTTCAATCTGGAACTGGGCAGCTGGTCAAAGCCTGCCGCCACCACCAAGCAACGCAAGATTCACCGGATCCCGATTTCGGCCGATGTTGCCGCCATTGTGCGCCAGCGTCAGCTATCGGTGCCGAAGGGCATTCCGTGGCTGTTTCCCGGCGATACGCCCGGCCAGCCGGTGAAGGAAATCCGCAGGTTCTGGATCAACATCCAGAAACAGGCCAAGCTGCCTGATGTTCGGATCCACGATCTGCGCCATACCTTCGCATCCCTGTTGGTCAGCGGCGGTGCGTCGTTGGAAATGATCGGCAAACTGCTGGGCCATTCGCAAATGCAAACGACCCAGCGCTATGCCCACCTGATGGATTCACCCCTGCGGGCAGGCGTCGATGCCGTGGCCAGCGCCTTCCGGCCACGACCCGTGCTGGTGCATGATGCCGATGCTGTTGTGCCGGTGGATCGCAAGACCGCATGACCTGACCGGCCCTGCATGGGGCCGGGCCAATCAGGCATCTTCTTTGCGCAAGGCCCGCCAGATGGGGGTGATCCGTCTGCGGATGCTCCGGCTGTCAGGCATCTTGGTACCGTCGGACTGATCAGCGAACCAGTGCTGCATTTCCGCAATGAGGTCTGCCTGCGTTGCGGGCAGGCCCCGATCATGGATGCGCTGGATCAGGGCGACGTTCATGCCCTCCCAGTCATATGGGGATGCGCCACTCGCGCTGGTGGCCGCGCGCCGGGCCATGTCGTGATCATCCTCAAAGCCGAAAACGTCCTCGGCGAGGATCAGCATGTCGGCCACCGTGATCGTGACCCCGCCAGCAGGGTCCGTGATGACCAACCAGTCTGTGTGTCCGGGCGGCATAATGCGCCGCACAACCCCTTCGACCGGTCCGGTTCCGCTGCGCCGGAACAGGGGCAGCAGGTCCATCGCGGATATGTCAACTTGGCCCGCCACCACGGCTTCGCCGCAGCGCACCAGGCCGATGCCCGTCTTGATCTTCAGTTTGCCGACGGCGGCCCAACCCGCGATGTCGGAGATGGAACAGTCCCAACGGACTGAGGTTTCGTAAAGCGTGAAAAACACGCGCGGAGGCAAAGCCACGTTGAATCCTTCCTCAATGGGACCAGAGGAGGAAACGTGCCTGTACCGCCTTCTGGTCGTGTTTTTATGTGCAAAACGGAAAATCTCGGCACAAAAGGTCAGGACGCCAAAGCGCCTTCTTCGACCTTGTGTGCCGGGTGATACGACCTGTTATGCTTTTAGTTGAGGACTGCTCTCCCCATGCGTGCAAGCTGCACTGGGCCGCGATTCGGAGCAATAGGGGGGAGATCAGGAAGCTGTGGATAAACATCAGAACAAGAACAAGACACGAACACTTGCCTCGCTCGACAGAGTTGGTCGCTAATGTTGCTGACAGCAACGCGCGCGGCAAGACAGCAAACGCCAAGTATGAAAAGCGTCGAAGATGAAGTCCAAGATAGCCACTGTGGGAGGGAAGTGTTCTATTGCACCGACGTTACTTGCCTGATGATGCCACCGGCTAAATACGAGTGGGCGCGCAGCCTTTCGCCGCGCGCCCAACGATCCTCGCAATGCTATGCAGGATCGTACTTACATTCAAAGTTTGAATAAACCAATACTAGGATGCTCAGATCGCCTGCGGAGCATAGTCCGCAGGGGCTTTCGGCATAACGCCCTGCAAGAGTGCTACCGATTTCTCCAGCCCTTCCAGACCGTTGAGTAGCACGTCTTCATGCTCGATTGACAGCCAGCCGTCATAACCTGCCATTTTCAGCCGGTAGCAGAATTGCCGCCACCACTCCTCTCCATGGCCGAAACCAAGGGTGATGTAGGACCAGCTGCGGCTCGGAATGTCCATCAGGCTGCCGTTTTCCAGCAGGCTGGTGGTGGCCTGTTTGGGTGAGTTCAAGAAGGTGTCCTTGGCGTGGACGTGATAGACGGCGGCCCCCAGAGTCTCGGCGGCGATCAGGGGGTCGGCACCCATCCAGAACAGGTGGCTGGGGTCAAGGTTGGCACCGACAACCGGCCCGACTTCGGCGCGCAGTTTCAGCAAGGACGGCACGTTGTAGACCACCTGATTGCCGTGCAGCTCCAGCGCGATCTGCTCGACGCCAGCCGCCTTGGCCAAAGCCACGATTTCGGCCCAGAACGGGAACAACCTTTCCTCCCATTGATAGCGCAGGATGACTTGGGTTTCCGGCGGCCAGGATGAGACCACCCAGTTCGGCATAAGATCGCCCGCGCGGCCTTCTGGTAGGCCCGACATGGTACAGACCTTCTTGATGCCCATCTCGCCCGCCAGCCGAATGGTGTCGCGCAGGCAAATGCCCTGTTTCGGGTCGGTCGGGTGCAGCGGGTTGCCATTGGCGTTCAGGGCAATCACTTCAAGCCCGCGATCCGCGAACGCTTTTTGGAAGCTGCGGCGCTTACCTGCATCCGACTGCATCGCGGCCAGATCGAAATGCGGTGCCGTGGACCAGCCGCCGGTGTTCACCTCGACCCCCTGCACGCCCAGACGGGCGGCGTGGTCAAGCATGGCGTCAAAGGGCAGGCCGCCCAAACTGTCAGAAACAAAGCCGAGTTTCATGGGTTTTTCCTTCAGCGTTTGTAGAAAAGGGGTTGGGTTGGCATCTCAACAGCAACGCGCTGGCCTGTCGCCAAGGCGCGCGCGCCTGCTTCTGCGACCACGGCGGCGGCGTAGCCATCCCAGGCGTCTGATGCGATCAAGCTGAATTCTCCGCTGCGGACAAAATGCAGGAAGGCGCGGTTTTGGCGGCGGTAAGCCTCGGCGTAGCGGCCACGCCAGTCGGAATCGTAACCCGTGGTTTGCGCCAACCGCGCATCAAGGCGGCTGTAGGTGGCGGCGTTCATGGCGATAGACCCGGCCTCACCCACCAATTCGCCGCGCACGTCATAGCCATAGGCAGCGTTGTTGTTGATTTCGATGTTCACCAACTGGCCGTCGGTGGTTTCCAGAACCATGAACACCGGGGCGACCAAGGCATCGGACCGTTTCGGCTGAAACGCCGAAATCGCCGCGTATTCCGCCCCCAGAACAAACCGCACCACGTCAAATTCATGCGGAGCGGAATTGGTGATCGCCATTGCGCCGGTGAAATCAGCGGCCGGGGTTTCTACGTTGCGGTGGAAGTTGTGCATCATCAGGGCGCGGCCAAGGGTGCCTTTGTCCAGAGCGGATTTCATCTCGGCATAAGACTGATCAAACCGGCGCATGAAACCCAGCTGGATGTGGCGCTGCCCTGCGGCTTCTTCGGCCTGCATCACCGTCATGCACTCCGCCGCCGATTGCGACAGCGGCTTTTCGCACAGCGCCCGTTTGCCTGCGCGGATGCAGGCGAGCGACAGCGGCGCATGGGTGAAATCAGGGCTGGCGATGACCACGGCATCGACATCGCTGCGGACAATCGCGGCTTCGGCGTCTGACATCACATCTGCCGCCCCAACCGCATCAGCCAGCGCCTTTGCGCGCTCTGCCGACGCGTCACAGACCACCTGCACCTGCGCGCCGGGCAGGTCGTTTGCGAAAATATGGGCGTGGTCGCTGCCCATGATCCCGGCGCCGATGACGGCTAGACGGATGGTCATTTGGTGTCTCCTGTTTTGCCCGCGTTCATCCGGGCCTTTTTCTGTTCAAACCGCGCCTGCATCACCGCGTCGCCGCCTTTGGTGCCGTCGTGCCAAGTGCCGAACCAGCGATCCAGCGGCACCCCTCCATCGGCATAGTTCACCTCGAAATACTTGTGATGCAGGTAATGTGCGAAGGCGTGGCTATCTATGGCGGTGTCCGCCCCGGTTTCGATCTTGTCAAAGCCGATATGCCCGACCACGGCACCGGTGCCGGTGATGTTCAGATGATACAGCACCAAAAGCGGATGCGATGGAATCAGCAGGTGGATCAGGCTGTCAGACCAATAAAGCAGGTGTTCAACCGGGTGCATCGACAGGCTGGACCAAGGGCTTGGGTTGACCGAATTGTGGTGAACCGAATGGATCCATTTATACAGGATCGGCATATGGATCAGCCGGTGGATGCAGTAGAAATGCACCTCATGGATCAGGGGCAGTAGCAGCGCAAAGACAGCAAGCGCCCAGGGGTGGGCCTCAAACGTGGTCCAAGGACCGGAACCATTGGCCCAGGCGTGCAGCAGAAACACCTCGTAGGCCGACCAGATCGGCAGGCCGGTGCCAAAGCTGCGCAGGATGTTGTCAAGGTTCTGGCTTTTGAACCAGAACACGTCAGACGGCGCATCGGCAGGGAATTTTGCGTTGTATTTGAAGCGATTGCTTTGTGCGCGGCGGCGGTAAAGACGCAGCTCCATCACGCCATAAAGCGCGAAGACCATCACCGTGTTGCGCGCCCAGATCCACAGAGCCCAGCCCCATTCGTAGGTTTGCATGGTGGATTTCGCAGGCGTCAGCCAGAACCACAGCACTGCCCCAAGTCCGAAGAACAGCAGGTTCCACGGCAGAAAATACCCCGGCAACCAGCGCAGCAGCGCCATCGGGTCCAGCGGCCATGTGAAGAGCGGGTTGGTTTCCAACGGGTCTTTCGGGGTGAAATCCCCGCGTTTGTTGCGGGTGCCGAATTTCAGATCATCCATTGGTATCCTCCTGCTGCACGGCGACAGAACAACCCTGTTCGGCCGACAGGCGCGCGGCGTCGAGAACTGCCAGCGTGCGGATGCCTTCGGCGGCGGTCACAGGGACGGGGCCGTTGGTAAGAACCGCGCAGGCGAACGCCTCGTAATAGGCATGGTAACGGCCCGGTTCGGAAGGAATGCGGGTGGCACCACCCTTGGTGTAAAGCGTCCCCCAATGGGTTTGGGGTTCATACCCCCACGCGGCCAGATCCTGCACCGGGCGCTTACCTGCAAAGATCGCCTGCGTCTGCACATCGGTGCTGTGCGAGACATAGGCCCCCGCTGCGCCATAGGCCCGCAACTCGCGCTGCGCAAAGTGGTTGAGTTTGCTGGCCGAGACATGGCTGTGCTGGCCTGAGGCATGGGTCATTGAGACATGAAAGGCAGCGTCGGTCGCGCCTTTCGCAAGTTGCACATAATCCAGATGCGCCATGACCGACGTGACGGGGCCGAGCAGATACAGCATCTGATCTACCAGATGGCTGCCCAAGTCGCGCAGAAGGCCGCCCGTGGGGCCAGCCTCCAGCGTCGCGGGATCGTCGAAATCCATACGGCTGTGGATGCGCCAGACTTGACCCAGACGCCCCGCGTCGATGACTTTCTTCAGCGTTTGCAGATCACTGTCCCAACGGCGGTTCTGATAAACGCCCAAGGTCACACCCTTGGCCTTGGCGGCTTGATCAAGGTCGCGCGCTCCCTGCGCATCGGGGGCAAAGGGCTTGTCGGCAACCACATGCAGCCCTGCCGCAATGGCTTGCAGCACCAGATCACGGCGGGTTTCGGGCGGGGTGGTGATGGTGACAGCGTCCACTGCGCCAGAGGCGATCATCGCGTCAAGCGAGGCAAAAACCGGTAGGCCGGGATAATCGACCTTCACCGCAGCGATGGTTTTGTCGGCCCGCGCAACGACGCCCGCCAAGGTGCAGCCCTTTGCGGCCTGAATGAACGGCGCATGGAAATGCCGCCCGCCCGTGCCATAGCCGACCACCCCGATTCGCAGCATGACTAGAGCCCCAGATCGGCGGTCAAAGCCGCATATTCCGCGTCGGTCATCGTGACGTTGTGCTGCGGCTGCGGATAGCCGCCGGTGTTCACATCAGCGATGAATTCCTTGAACGCAGCGATCCGTTCGGCCTGCAGGCGGGCGTATTCGGCGGCGAAGTTGCGGTAGGTTTTGGCGTGGCGCGGCTTGTGGCCATCGGTGTGGCCGAGCACATCCTCGGCGAAGAGGTATTGGGCGTCAGCTCCCGGCCCAGCCCCCATGCCCAGCATGATCATCGGGGTGTTGGCGCTGATCAGCGCGCCCAGACGGTCTGGCACGACCTCCAGTTCTGCACCAAAGCAGCCGATGGATTCCAGTTTTTTAACATGATCCCAGGTTTCGCGGGCCTCAGCGGCGGTTTTGCCAACCGCGCGCCAACCTGTCCAGGTGACGTAGGACGGGATCAGGCCGACATGCGCCACGATGGGGATATGATTGTCGCACAGCACTTTCTGGATGTCATAAGAGGCCGAGCAATAGATGCAATCCGCGCCCATACCCATGACGTGAAAGGCGGCGCGCAGGTAATCGTCTGCACTTGCCAGAAATTCGCCGTTGAACCGGCTCCAGCCGCCAAAGGGCAGACCGACCTGCACGAAACAGCGGCCCGCCGCCGCGCGCATTTCGGGCGTGAAAAAGCGCCCCTCAATCGACAGCATGTGAATGCCCGCTGCATCTGCCGCCGCCGCCTCTTCCAGCTTGCTGACATAAAGCATCGAGATTTTCTCCCCCCTCACCTTCATGGCGCGCATGTCGGCAACAGAGGGGCGGTTGTGAAACTGGACCATGATTTGACCTTAAAGTTCGAGATAGACCGCGCCGCCATCAACTTTGACGGGGTAGGTGCGCAGGTTGATGCAGGCAGGCGCGCGTTTCGCCTCGCCGGTTTTGAAGTCGAACGTGGCGCTGTGCTTTGGGCACTCAACGGTGCCGTCCATCACCAGACCATCGCAGAGATGCACTTTTTCATGGCTGCAAATGCCGTCCATGGCGAAGAACTCATCTTCTTCGCTGCGAACAATAACAAAGGTTTGGGCCCCGTGATCAAAGCGGATCAGATCATCGGGTTCGATATCGGTGGTGGCGCAAGCGCGGATCCAGATGGGCATGGTATGATCCTTCGTGTGTTAAGGTCCGTGGCCCGGTCAGGGAGGCCGGGCCACGGAAGGCCGGGAGGAGAGGTCCCGGCTGGGGAAAGGTTAAGCGTCGTGGCTTGCCATGTTGCTTTCGATCTCGGCTTCCAGCGTCGCCATCGATGCGCCGCCCGCCATCAGATCGGTGATTTCTTCACGGGTTTTCTCGCCCTTCTTGAAATCCGACGCGATGGCGCCGCGGATCAGCACGGCAAAGTGGTCGCCAACGGCCATGGCGTGCATGACCTGATGGGTGATGAAAATGACCGCCAGCCCGCGCCGTTTTGCCTCGTTCACGATGCGCAAAACGTGGGTGGCTTGCTTGACCCCCAAAGCGGCGGTCGGTTCATCAAGGATCAGCACCCGTGCGCCAAAATGGACAGCACGGGCAATCGCAAGTGCCTGACGTTCTCCGCCCGACAGCCCGCCCACAAGCCGGTCGCCATCGTCAATGCGGGTGATGCCAAAATTCTGCACGGCCTTCACCGCAATTTCGTTGGCAGTCTTGCGGTCATAAACCTTGAACGGACCCACCCAGCGGGTCGGCTCGCGGCCCACGAAAAAACTACGGCCAATCGACATCAGCGGGAAGGTGCCGCCGAACTGATGGACCGTGGCAATGCCATGGTCGGCGGCATCGCGGGGGCTAGAAAAGCTGAGCGGCTTGCCGTCCATGAGGATTTGACCGGATGACGGTTTGTGCACCCCAGACAACAGCCGGATCACGGTGGATTTTCCAGCGCCGTTGTCGCCCAACAGGCACAGAACCTCGCCTGCCTTGATCTCAAGATTGATGTCATGCAGCACGTCAATCGGGCCGAAGCTTTTGTTCACGCCTTGCAGCGAAAGAATTGCGTCAGCCATCACTTGGCTCCTTTCTTTGGCGCATAGGACAGCGCCATTTTGCGGAAAGTGTTGTTCATCAGAACCGCGCCCAACAGCAGCACACCGATGATCAGGCTGGCCCAGTTGGCATCAAATCCGGTGAAATAGATGCCTTGGCTGACCACAGCGAATGTCAGCGTGCCCAGCACGATCCCGAACACCGACCCATATCCGCCGGTCAGCAGCACACCGCCAACCACAACCGAAATGATCGAGTTGAAGATATAGCTCTGGCCCGCCGAGACTTGCGCAGAGTTGTACAGGATCGCTTGGGAAAGCCCGACAAAGGCCGCACTCATGCCCGAGCAGACAAACAGCATGATCGTAACCCGGTCGGTCGGGATACCTGCGTTGCGTGCGGAAACCTTGTCGCCGCCCATGGCGAAGATCCAGTTGCCGAAGCGCGAAAAGTGCAGGAAAAAGCCCCAGAACAGGATGGCTGCAATCCACCAGAAGATCGTGACCTGATAGATGCCGCCGATGAAATCACCCAGCAGCCATTTCGCTTCGGGGACTTTGATGGCGACCGATGTGGTGCCGGTGACCAGCACCGAAAAGCCCAAGGTCATACCTGCCACGGCAAACAAAGTGCCAAGCGTGACGATAAAGGACGGCACGGCGGTGCGGATCACCAGAAGCCCGTTGATCAGCCCGATCACCGCACCCAACAACAGTGCCGCCCCCACACCAAACACGATGGGCAAATCGAAATGCCCCGAGATGATGGCACAGGTCATCGATCCCGCCGGGATGATCGAACCGATGGAAATATCCAACTCTCCGGCGATCATCAGAAGGCCGATGGGAATGGCCACGATACCCAGTTGGGCGGCCACGTTCAGCCAGCTTGCCGCCCCGGTGGGTGATGCAAAGTTCACGCCGCCAAAGGCAGTGAAGAACAGGAAAACGGCGGCAAGGCCAAGGAATGACCCTGTTTCAGGGCGGCGCATCAGGCTGCCGAATGAAAAGCTGGATGACGATGACATGGTGGTTCCTCCCCGACGTCAGACGATGGCCTGCCCGGCACGGATGCCGGGCAGGAGGAGTTCAGATCAGCGCACGCCTGCGGCAACGCCCGCAAGGGTCGCATCGACTGTCGAGGCATCGACAATCCCCGGCCCGGTCAGAATCTGACGGGTCGGCACCGACAGGCCGTAGTTGACGTAGTTGTTCAGGATGGTGACGGCGAGGAAGCCTTGGTAATAGCCCTCTTGGTCCATCGCGAACATCTGGGTGCCGGCCTTGATGTTGTCCAGAATAGTCTGGTCCATGTTCATGCCGCCCAGTTTCACACGGTCAACAGCGCCAGCCTGCATTATGGCCGCATTGGCCGAAATCGCATCCATGTTGCCGATAGTGTAAACGCCGGTCACGTCCGCGTTCTGCTGCAAGTAAGCCGCAACTGCCTGCGTCACTGCCGTGGCATCACCAAAGCTGGTTGACGGCAGCGGCAGCACTTCGCTGGTGCCGCCATTGGCGGTAACGCCGTCGTTCAGGCCCTTGCACTGGGCCTCAAGGTTGGCCGCTCCGGGAAGGGTGTTGACGCAAACCAGTTTGGTCTGGCCATGGGTCGCAAAATAGGCACCTGCTGAGACGCCTGTCTGATAGTCATCCGAACCGACGTAGTTCATAGCACCCAGACGGTCGGCGGCTTCAAGCCCACCGGCGTTGTAGATCACCAGCGGAATGCCCGCATCGACCACGGCCTTGAACGCCTCGTCCATGGCTTCCGGCACCCAGTTCGGGCCGACGATGGCGGTGGCACCCTGACCAATCGCGGTACGGATCAGGTTGGCGGCGTCCGGCCCCAGATTGTCGTAGTTCTGTGGCGCAAGCCAAGTCACCGAACCGCCCTGTTCCGCCACCAACTTACCCGCATCATCCGCGCCGCGCTTGACAATCGACCAGAACGAGTCGTCCGCCTTGCCGCCGATGACGAAGATCTTTGCGCCCTCGGCCATTGCGGCGCTGGCACCCAAAGCCAATGCCGACACTGTGGCAAAGGCTGTCAGAAGTTTCATGGATTTCATTGTGGTAGTCCTCCCTTGGCGCGTGCATGGGGGTCGCCCATGCACGCAGATTTCGTTTCTGATTTAAGATGGCTTAGCGGTAACCGGCGGCCGAACCGGCCAGCGTGGCGTCGATGTTGCTTGCGTCAACAATCCCCGGACCAGTCAGAACCGGCGTGGTCGCCAGATCAAGGCCATAGTTCACATAGGCATCCGCCATGGTGACGGCGAGGAAACCCTGCAACCAAGGCTGCTGGTCAATCGCATATAGCTGGGTGCCAGCTTTGATACGGTCCAGACCCGCGCCGTCCATGTCGAACGAGGCCAACGCGACCTTGCCCGTTGATCCCGCCTGATCAATGCCGATCGCGGCAGAGTTGGCATCGCCTGCGGAAATCGTGACCACACCGTCAATCGTCGGGTCTTTCAGCAGGGTCGCCTTGATGGCTTCGGCCACAGCTGTCGGATCGCCAAAGCTGGAAGCAGGCAGCGGCAGTTGGTTGGAAACGCCGCCCGACGCAGTGATTCCATCGGAAATACCCTTGCAGCGGTCTTCAAGGTTCTGCGCGCCCGGAACTGTGTTGACGCAGATCACATTCTTCTGGCCATGGCTGCCGAAGTATTCGCCACCGGCAAGACCGGCCGGATATTCCTCGTTGCCGATGTAGTTGATCGCGCCCAGTTCCTTGGCCTTGTCGCCGCCGCCAGCGTTGTACAGCAGCACCGGAATGCCAGCGGCAATGGCCGCCTTGTAGGCCTCGTCTTCGGCATCCGGCACCCAGTTCGGGGCGGCAATAACGGATGCGCCTTGCGAAATCGCGGTGCGGATCAGGTTGGCCGCGTCGCCACCGATGTTGTCATAGTTCTGCAACATCAGATAGTTGACCGACCCGCCATGCGCCTGAACAACCAAAGCGCCATCATCGATGCCCTTCTTGACCTTGGCAAAGAACTGGTCGTCGGCCTTGCCACCGATCACCGCAACCACCGTGCCTTCGGCCATTGCAGCACCTGCACTCATCGCCAGCACCGAAGCCGTCATCAACACTTTCATCATCGTTTTCATCGCGTTTCCTCCCTTTTCCCACCGGTTTGGCGGCGTTCTGTCTGTGACCTTCCGGTCGGGGGCTCCTCTCCCCCTACCACCCCGTCACCTTTGGGGCTGTCTTTGGTCTGCTATTTCCCTGCGTTCATGCGCGCTTTCTTGCGTTCAAACCGCGCGTTCATCTGGGCGTCCGAGTCTTTGCTGCCGTCGTGCCAGGTGCCGAACCACTTATCCAAAGGGATCACGCCGTCACCGCCGTAGTTCACCTCGAAATACTTGTGGTGCAGGTAGTGGGTGTAGGCGTGGCTATCCATCGCGGTGCCTTCGGTCACTTCCAGCTTGTCAAAACCGATATGGCCAACAATCGCGCCGTAGGCGGTCGAGGTCAGCTGGAACAGCGCCACGAACGGGGCCGAAGGCAGCAGGATGTGCCACATCATTTCGGCGAAGAAGAATGCACCTTCGACCGGATGCATCGACATGGACGACCACGGGCTAGGGTTGATCGAGTTGTGGTGGATCGAGTGGATCCATTTGTACAAGATCGGCGTGTGGATCAGGCGGTGGATCACAAAGAAATGCACCTCGTGAATTGCCGGTGCCAGAAACAGCAATACCGTCAGCCAGACCCAGTGCTGCGACGGGTCCAGCCAATTGCCGATGCCATTGGCATAGCACCACAGGGTAAAACATTCGACAGCGGTCCACAGCGGGATCGAGATGAAGAAGGTGCGCATAAAGTTGTCGAGGTTCTGGCTTTTGAACCAGAACACGTCAGACGGGTTTTCCGCCGGAAAGCGGGCGTTGTATTTGAACCGCGTGCCCTGCTTGCGCTTGACGTAGTAGAACAGTTCAACCCCGCCATAGAGCAAGAATATGCCAAGGCTGTTGGCCAGATGGATTTGCAGCACCCACGCCCAGCCAAAGGTCTGCATCGTGGCCACATCAGGCAGCACGAGATACCAATAGAGCAGCGTCACGCCCATGAAGATCGTGTTGTAGGGCCACACATAGCCCCACAGAAAGCTGCCCAGTTTGGACCATTGCCCTGTCCAGAACGGGGCAATCTCCAGCAGTTTTGACGGCGTGAAATCACCCCGCTTGTTGCGGGTTCCAAATTGTAGATCGTCCATCTTTCCCCCCGTTCGGCGCATTCGGCAAACAAATGCCACCGACTCTCCTGATGGAATTTTCATACCGTTGACAAATGACGCAGCATAGATACTTCTTAAATACAGATGCGTTTCCCTTCTTTTCCCTCATTCTGCTTTTCAAGAAATGAAGGATTCCCTCAGGAGCTGCCATGGCACACCGCGCAACAATTTCAGATCTGGCCGAGAAGGCTGGCGTCAGTGTATCCACCATCGACCGTATCCTGAACGGGCGTGAAAAGGTGCGCGCGGCCACGGCGGCGCGGGTTTTGGCCGCGGCGGAGGAACTGCAGTTCTACGCCATGCCAGTGCTGCGTGAGCGGTTGAACATCGACCGCCCCCGCATCAAGCTGGGGTTTTTGCTGCAACAATCGCACCGCACCTTTTATCAGATGATCGCCGATGCCCTGCGCGCGGCGGCGGAGGAAAGCCCCGATCCGGTGGACATCATCATCGAACATATCGACGATCTGTCGCCCGAGGCGGTGTCTACCCGCATGCTGGCACTGGGCGAAAAGGTGCAGGCGCTGGCCGTGGTGACGGCGGAACATGCGCGGATTTCCTATGCCATCGAAGCCTTGGCGGCCAAAGGCGTGCCGACCTATGGGCTGATTTCGGAACTAACCTCGGCATGCGGGACCGGATATATCGGGCTGGACAACTGGCGTGTCGGGCGCACGGCGGCTTGGGCAATTGCAGGCCTGTGCAAACGTCCGGGCAAGGTGGGGATTCTTGTCGGCAACCACCGCTATCGCTGTCAGGAGTTGAACGAATCCGGCTTCCGGTCTTTTTGCCGCGAACATGGGTCAGAGTTCACCTTGCTGGAGCCGCTGCAAACATATGAAGACAAATCCATCGCCCGCGATGTCACCGAACAACTGCTGGCGCGGGAGCCTGATCTGGTCGGGCTATACGTCTCGGGTGGTGGCATGGTGGGCGTGTTGGACGCGCTGAAGGCGGCGGGGCGAAGCCGCTCTGTGGTGACGGTGGGCCATGAGATCACCGAACACACCCGCAACGGGTTGATTGACGAAGACCTTGCCCTTGTCATGGCGCATCCGATTTCGCGGCTTGCCAGTGAAGCAATCGCACAGATGCGCCGCGACCTCGTTTCTGGGGCGAGCCTTTCCAAGCGCATGATAGGGTTCGAAATCTATACGCCCGAGAATATTTGATACAAGTCGGGCGCGCCATTTGCCGAGGGCATCTCGCAGGAGTGAGGGCCTTACTTTCTACACAAAACTGATCGCTTCAACGTCGTGAAAGTGTCGGCGTTTAACAGGGCTATAGGTGAGGGAAATCGACTGATTTCAATAATTTGCCGGTTTGGGCCGACTTTCACAGTCCAAGTCCTCGGACTATTGATGGTCGTCCTGATTAGGATTTTTGATGCTACCTCACAGTGCATGTCAACGCTATGTCAACCCGCGTACGCCGATTTGGCGCAACTGGTGACGGCGAAAACAGGTCAATGTCCGCCGTTGTCGCATTGGAAAGTGCGCCAAATCAAAGACTTGGCGCTTAAGCCGTTGAAATGCATAAGTTATTGGAATCGCTGGGGTTTTGGCTCATAACCTGAAGGTCACAGGTTCAAATCCTGTCCCCGCAACCAAAAAAGTACGTCTTATCAAAGACTTCAAAGCCGAGCTAAACGCTCGGCTTTTGTCGTTCCAAATTCTTGTCAACACCTGGTCAACGTTTTACGAGGCCCCCCTACGCGGGCCAGATTAGTCGTGCAGGTCGTCCCGGAACCGATCCATCTGGTGCATCCGCTCGTGCAGGATCGTCACGATGCCGATGTCGCCGTTCGACAGCCTCCGCCAGTACACGAAATGATGCTCCTGCCGGAAGAAGAAGCCGTCGATAGCGAACTCTGCTGGGATCGGCCGCGACGCCACTCCGTGCCCTTCGATTTTCTCGAATGCCGCGAATAGTGCGGTGATGTATCGATCAGCCTGTTCAGCGCCCCAGCGGTCGCGCGTGTAGCGGTAGATCTCGTCAAGCCGCAGCGATGCAGCTTCCTGGACGCGGACGGCCACGTTGCTATCCCCGGTTCCGGGCGATCACCTCGGCAGCGGTCAGCGGACGATAGTTTTCCTCCGGTGCCGCAAATGCGCGTGTCAGTTCAGCCTTCAGCCGATTGAACGCTTCCGCCTCGGCCCGCTCCTTGTCGCGCCGGATCAGGTCGCGGACGTATTCGCTGATGTTCTCGTAGGACCCGTTCTCACCCACGTTCGAGGCCACGAACTCGCTCAGCGGGCCGCTGATGCGGACAGTCATCGTTGTGGTCTGTGACATGGCAGCCTCCGGTTTCTTGTCTTCAAGATAAGCAATAATGAAGACGCGCGCAAGTTTCCCTGCAGTCGGTGTTCCCGCTTTTGTGCCGGGCAAACATGGTTGCAGACGCGAGGAACCAAAGCGCAAGCTGCTTGAGATGGGTTACAGGGCACATGCTATTGATTCGGTTGCAACAAAGATCACTGTTCGGATTTCTCATGAATCCCTTTGGCACGACAGCGCGCGCCATTGAGTTGCAGGGAGATCAACTTCTGGTCACCGGACGCAGCATGCCCGCGTCGGTTTCGTTGGCGGATATTGGCGAGGCGCCAACACTTCGGAAGGGTGCGCTTGGAACGACGCTGTCAGTGCAACCGACTGGACAGAGCACTGTCATCTTGCGTGGTGCCGGTCATGCTGATGCACGCGCCTTTGCGGACAGTGTCAAAGCCGCGTGGGTCAGCTTCAACACGGGTGCCTTTGACCGCGAAGCGCACCGGTTCGACCGGCTTCATGCCGCTGTCTCCGAGTTGGCGCGACCAGGCCGTTATCCTGCGGCCTGCAGTCTGGCGCTGGTTCTTCAGGGCGCGCGGTCCCTGGATACTACGTTGCTGTCGAAGCTGAGGTCCGAGGCAATCGGGACGGATAGGGCAGAGCGCGTGGCCCTCGTGCGCAAATTCGTTGCCGATCCTCGGGCGGCGCGGGCAAATGCAATAGCCGTTGTTGCGGACCAGCCAGCGCGCCCGGGCGGTGATCGTGTCGCCCGAGGCCGCGATCAGGGTGTTCACATGCGCGCGGCTGGCGCGGAAACCCCGAAGCCGCCGGTGGGCCTGAGCCGCATCAAACCCGCCGATGATGCTGCCGATGCGCTGGCGGAAAGCCTCGAACGCCATGGATCACAGACCTTTTGACGCGACGGTGCCCCAGCGCCGACGGCGGGGTGTGCCGTAGGTGGCCGTGGCAATCCGGGTCTCCAGATCGGCGATGGCGTTTGCGAGTTCCGCGTCCGATCCATAGTTGATCGATTTGCTGTCATAGCTCACCGAGCGGACGCCCGCATACCGGGCCTCCTGCAGTGCGGCCAACAGCGCGCGCATCCGTTCCAGATCCATCTCAGTCCCTCATGAAGTTCGGTGTGTACGCCCGGCGCTTGCGCCGTGGCGTTGTCGGTGTTCCGGCCTTGGGCGCGGCGGGCGTGGCCGGTTCTGCAGGGGTCGCAACCTGCGCAGTCGGTCGGGTTTCCACTCCGGCCTGCGCTTCCAGCCGCCGCCAGGTCGCCTCGTCCCAGCGATCCGCGCCCATGATCCACGCCGCCGCCCTTGCATAGACCCGGGTGTCGAGCGCCTCGTTGCGCTCGCGCATTTTCTGCCATTCTTGGTGGGCGTAGCCGCGCTTGTTGCGCACGGTCACCAGCTGCTCGCCCACCAGTTGTTTCAGCCATTCAGTGTCGATCCAGTCGGGAAGATGCACGGTGCCAGGGGCGTCCAGCACGCCCAGCGCCCGGTCCTCGTCCGAGGGGCGTTCCAGCCGCAGGAAGCGGTAGGTTTCGGTCTTGAACGTCGCCGTGGCCACGGACCACAGCCGCGCGCCCCGGCGCAGACGTTTGCCGCCGATGGTGGCGTCGACGAAGGTCGGCCCCGACACCGGCGTGGCGCGGTTGAAGCCTTCCAAACCCTTGATAGGCGCGACCTGGTCGAACCCCTGTTTCCGCGCCCATGCGTAGACGGTCGGGGCTTCATAGCCGGTGTCGATGGCCAGCTTGCCGATCACCATCACCGCGCCATTCGCGCAGGTCCATGTCCGACCGAGCAGGGCTGTCAGCTTGTCCCAGCAGGCCGGATCGTCCGGGCCACCGGCGATGACGATGTGATCGACCAGCCAGCTTTCCAAGCCGCGCCCCCAGGCCCAGACATCGACCTCGATCCGGTCCTTTTGCACATCGACGCCAGCCGTCAGGAACAAACCGCCCATCGGGATTTGCACGCCCGCGTAGCTTTCGCGGCGTTCCGCCAGCCGCTGCCACTCGGGGGCGTCGCCCGCCTCCACCCACGTCTCGCCCAGAAGCGTGTTTCGGGCGACGCGCAGCATCTCTTCCGAGCCTTGCGCCGCTAGCCACTCGCGCGCGATCTGCTGCCAGCTTTTCCAGCCTAGCGGCGAATAGAGCGCCGATATATGGAAGCCGATGGAATGCGGATCTGCGGAAACGGCGGTCGCACGCCATTCGCCCCGTTCCAGCATCTGCGTCTTGTAATGCTCGGCGATGGGCTTTTCGCATCCCTCGCAATGGTAGGCCGCGGTGTCAGGCCGCCCTTTGTCCCAGCGCAGGCGTTCGAACTGCAGCCACTGCATCGCACCGCAATGCGGGCAGGGCACAAAATACCGGCGCTGGTCCGATGCCTCGAACTCGCGCTCGATCCGGCTCAGCCCTCGGATCGTCGGGGTCGAGACCATGAACACCTTGCGCCGGTGCGAGAACGTGGTGGTGCGCGCCTCGGCCAGTGTGACCGGGTCGCCTTCTTCGTCGGCAGAAGCTGGATAAGCGTCCACCTCATCGAGGAAGATGTAGCGCGCAGGCATCGACCGCAGGCCGGTGGCACTGTTGGCGCCGGTCAGCACCAGGATGCCGCCGGGGAATTCCTTTGACAGCATCGAGTTGCCCGCGTCGCGCGACCGGGCCGGATTGACCCGTTCGCGCAGCGCAGGGGACTCAGAAATCAGGGGGTCCAACCGCCCCCGTGACGTGCGCTTCGCCAGTTCCAGGGACGGCAAGACCGCCAGCATCGGCCCCGGCGCATGGTGGATCACGAAGCCGATCCAGTTGTTGCCCGCCTCGGTCGCGCCGACCTGCGCTGCCTTCATGAACGAAATCCGCTGTGCCGGGTGCCGCGGCGACAGAGCATCCATGATCTCGCGCAGATAGGGCGCGCGGGCCGTGCGGTAGCGCCCCGGTTCGGCCGCACCGCGCGATGGCAGCCAGCGGTGTTCATCCGCCCATTCCGACACCGTCAGATCCGGGTCGGGCCGCATCCCCTTGCGCCACGAGCGCAGGATGTCCTCGGCCCCGTCAAATTCGAGGTCGAGATCGGTGCTCAGGTCGAGTTCTTCTCCTTCATCCAAGCGAGACCCTGAGATCGGCGAGGGCGTCGAGGTGCTGTCTGACATGGGCTTCCAACACCCTCTGCAGGATCGCGGCCTCGATGATCACCGGCGTTCCGGTCTGTTTTTCCACCCCCAAAGCCACTTCCGCCGCCATCAGCGCTGCCACTCTGTTGGGCCAGGTGACCCAAGTATCGCGTTCCTGTCGGGCCAATCGGAACACCAGCGCTTCCGCCCGGGCGCGGTCCACAAGCGTGCCCTTCTTCTTCTGGATGCCCAGCTGCTTGTCCTGCGCCTGGTAGACGGTCAGCGCGGTGCGGGCCTTCAGGTAGGACGAGCTGTCAGCCGGACCCGAGAACCCACTGTCGCTACCGGTGCTGCGGCGCTGCTGATCGGGATCCGTCATCTCACCCCGCCGCACATCAGAGGCGGCGGCGTTAATCGACCCGTCGCTGTAAACCACCAGCCGACTGGCGCGGCGTGCCTTCTGGATCGCCCCGCGCGACAGGCCGGAATGGGCGGAGTATTCCCGCTCGGACATACCTTCCATGGTTTTACCCGCCACGTCTAAAGCAATGAAATAGCTTGCTATTCAGTTGATTGCACTTCGGACAAGAGCGATTCTGATTGCACCAGAACGATGCAACTCACCCACGGAGACCACGCCATGACCACCCGCCGCGCCACTGACAACACCAAGGCCCTCGACGCCTTCATGACCGCCAAGTTCCAGATCGACGCGATGCTGGAGCGCCTGAAGGCGCTGAGCGATGACCACTTCGAGGCTCATCCCGACGAGATCAATTGGGGCCATGTCGGCACTCTGAACAACTACGCCAGCCTTCTGCGCCAGATCACCGACGCCGCGTTCAAGGAGGGCGAACATGCCGCTTGATCCCGCCCGGCGCCATCAGATCGAACAGGATGCGATCACCGCTGCATGGGAGGCCGAACGCCTCGCCGCGTGCGACGACGCCATCGCCCTGCTGCGCGAGATCGCCGATCTGGAGCGCGACGACGATGGTGACGTGATCATCGGCACAGATACCGACGGCCACAACGACCTGATGTCGCGCATCGTCTCCTTCCTTGCCACCCACGATCAATAGAGGAAACCGCCATGACCAACCTGACCGAAACCCAGACCATAATCCTCAGCGCCGGGGCTCAGCGCCCCGACAACATCGCCCTGCCACTTCTCAAGGGGCTGGCTGGGTAATCCCCCCATTTTTGACGGGGTGCATTTGTAGAACTTAGGCGGCCGTTTTCAGTTTCTGGGCGGGTGTGATGCCGCCTATGCCCATGTTCGGGCGGTCGTTGTTGTAAGTCCATAGCCATTGTGTGGCGAAGTCC
>NZ_JAUSBA010000056.1 GCF_030652235.1 Cypionkella sp. | reverse complement strand
CGGAACCGTTGAGCTGCCAGAAGGCACCGAAATGGTGATGCCGGGCGACAACCTGAAGTTCGACGTGACCTTGATCGCGCCGATCGCCATGGAAGAAAAACTGCGCTTCGCCATCCGCGAAGGCGGCCGCACCGTCGGCGCAGGCGTGGTGTCGAAAATCATCAAGTGAGGATCGACGTCTAACCGCGTTACTTTTTCGCAAGGGTCGTGCCGCAAGGTGCGGCCCTTTTGCAATCGTGAAGTCGGAAACGTTGACGACTCGGGCGCAGATGACTTAGCCTAACCGCGGGAGAACAAGCTGATGTGCCAGATCTTCGCAGGGCAAAGCCCCAGCCGTTATGAATCCGTCACCCGCCGCCTGCGGCTGAACGGCCAGTCGACCAGTATCCGGCTGGAACGCGCTTTCTGGCGGATTTTGGATACGATGGCAGACAAGCAAAATCTGACCACCCCAGCCTTGTTGTCGAAACTTCATTCCGAAGTGCTGCAACAACATGGTGAGGCGCCCAACTTTACCTCGTTTCTGCGCTGCGCCTGCACCATTCATCTGGGTGAGTTCGACCAGATGCCAGATCACGTGCAGCCAAGGTTTGCGGCGGAATAGCAATAAAATTGCGCTGTAGTAGGGGGCTACTACCCTAGCCATAAATTGGTTCAGTAATCTTACCAAAACCGAACGGTTGAGGAGAGGTTATGGCCAAGGCAATACATTCAATGATCCGCGCGCTGCAGGAAGCGCGTTCTGTTGCGTTTTACCAGACGGCATTTGGGCTGTCGGTGGCGGATCGCTTGGATTTTACCGGCTTCACGCTGATTTACATGTCTAACCCGGAATCTGGGTTTGAAGTGGAACTGACGATCAACAAGGACCGCACCGAGCCTTACAATCTGGGCGATGGCTACGGCCATCTTGCGGTCTCGGTCGATGATCTTGACGCCGAACATGCGCGGTTGACGGCGGCGGGTTTGGCCCCGCGCAAGCTGGTGGATTTCAAGAACGGTGATGTGCTGGTGGCGCGGTTCTTCTTTATTGCCGATCCAGACGGCTACCAGATCGAAGTTGTGCAGCGCGGCGGAAGGTATCTCTGACGGGCTGACGCTTTGGCTAATGCAAGGCCGCGGGGGGAGTTCGCGGCCATTACGCACTCAAGGGAGGATGACATGAAGCAAGATCAACTTAAGGGCATGACGCGGCGCGCCCTGTTGTCGCGGTCGATGGCGACATGGGCGCTGGCGGTGTCGGGGGCGGGCTTTATTGCCGCGCCCGATGCGGCTTGGGCGCTGGAAGTTGCCGTGATCACGCCGGATCAGATGGCGACGCTTTTGCAAATGGCGCGCGATATCTATCCGCATGACAAGGTGGCGGATCAATACTACGCGGTCGCCGTCAAAGGCTATGACGCCGAAGACAGCAAAGACATGGTGGCCGCCGGCATCGCGGAACTGGATGCAGCGGCTGTGGCGCAGGGCCATGCCTCGTATCTGGCGATTGGCTGGGAGAAGGACCGGGTGAAAGTTCTGCAAGCGGTTGAAAAAGGCGTGTTCTTTCAGAAGGTTCGGGCTGGTCTGGTGACCGGGCTTTATAACCAGAAAGAGATCTGGCCGATCTTTGGCTATGAGGGCGAGTCCTTCAGCAAAGGTGGCTATATCGACCGCGGCTTCGACGACATTGCTTGGCTGTAAGGGGAGGACGAACACATGTTAGCAAAATTTGATCTGAACGACGATTCCGTGGTCGTCATCATCGGCACGGGCGCAGGCGGCGGCGTGTTGGCCAACGAGTTGGCGCAAAAGGGCGTCAAGGTGGTGGCGCTGGAGGCAGGCGGGCGCTATCTGCCCGAAGATTATCTGAACGATGAATGGGCAAGCTTTGGTCAGTTGGCTTGGACCGATACCCGCACCACCAGCGGCGATTGGCGGGTGGCAAAGGATTTCTCGGGGCTTCCGACATGGATCGTCAAAGCGGTGGGCGGCACCACAACGCATTGGGCCGGGGCCTCGATCCGGTTTCAGGATCACGAATGGAAGGCGCTGACCAATTACGGCAAGGTCGAGGGCGCAAATCTGCTCGACTGGCCGATTGATGGGGCCGAGATGGCGCCGTGGTATGACAAGGCCGAGGAAAAGCTGGGCGTGACCCGCACCGGCAACCGCCCTGGCCTGCCCGGCAGCAACAACTACAAAGTGTTTGAAAAAGGCGCTTTGGCGCTGGGCTATACGCAGGTGCATACCGGGCGGATGGCGATCCAATCCTCGGACGACACAGGCAACCGCGTCGCCTGCCAGCAGACCGGCTTCTGTTTTCAGGGCTGCAAATGGGGCGCGAAATGGTCTGCTGCCTATACGGATATTCCCGAGGGCGAAGCGACGGGCAACCTTGAGGTCCGCGACCGCAGCCATGTCGCCAAGATCCTGCATGACGCGGCGGGCAAGGTGACTGCGGTCGAATATTTCGACAAGGATGGCAAATTGCAGACCCAAAAGGCGCGGATCATCTGCGTGGCGGGCAACACCATTGAAAGCCCCCGCCTGCTGTTGAACTCGGCTTCGGAGAAGTATCCGAACGGGCTGGCCAATTCGTCCGATCAGGTTGGCCGCAACTATATGCGGCATGTCACGGGATCGGTGTACGGCGTGTTCGACAAACCGGTGCGGATGTGGCGCGGCACCACGATGGCGGGCATCATGCAGGACGAGGCGCATCACGCCCCAGAGCGCGGCTTCGTCGGTGGATACGAGCTGGAAACCCTTAGCCTTGGTCTGCCGTTCATGGCGGCTTTCCTTGATCCGGGCGCTTGGGGCCGTGAATTTACCTCTGGCTTGGACAGTTATGAAAACATGGCTGGGCTGTGGATTGTGGGTGAAGATCTGCCGCAGGAAAACAACCGCGTCACCCTGTCAGCGGATGCCAAGGATCAGTTTGGCCTGCCTGCGCCGAATGTGAATTATTCGGACCACCCGAATGATATCGCCATGCGCAACCACGCCTATGCACGCGGTGTGGCGATGTATGAGGCGGTTGGGGCGACCCGCGCCTTCCCAACGCCGCCCTATCCATCCACCCACAACCTTGGCACCAACCGGATGTCAGAAGATCCCAAGCTGGGGGTGGTCAACAAATGGGGCCAGACGCATGACATTGCCAACCTGTTCATCTCGGACGGCAGCCAGTTCACCACCGGGGCTGCGGAAAATCCGACGCTGACCATCGTGGCGCTGGCGATCCGTCAGGCCGATCATATCGCAAGTGAGATGACTGCGGGCACGATCTGATCCCTGACAAAGACAGCGGCGTGCGGGGGAAACCTCGCGCGTTGTGCTTTGTCTGGGGCGGAGAGGCTTGTGGTTGCATTGCACCTGATCCGGCGCAAACGATCGGGGAACAGCTTTCCCCGCGGGGAATGACTTGTGCTTCAGCTTGGTTTTGGGGGCATTTTGCACAACATGTTGTGGTATTTGCCCGCGCGGCGGTGGAACACTTTTCTAATGCCTGCGAAAAACGCGTCTTTTCGCCGGATCAAGCCAAGGACCTCAGCTCATCCTCTGTGCTTAAATATCCCCGCCGGAGGCTTCGACGCCAGATGCCTGCGCAACGCCGCAGACAGGTCGCACGCAACCTGCTATCATTTATTCGAGGGTACCGATATTTTCAGCCCGACTTGTCGCATTTCATCACATACTGCGGAGCAGATCATGCCCTACGCCGCCGCCACCGCCATCGCTTTTGCGCAACGCCAGGCTGGGCGCTATGGCGATGGCGAGTGTTGGACGCTGGTAGAGGCGGCGATTGTCGGGGCGGGGGGCAAATCCTCGATCCCGCAGACGCCGCATTTTGGCCCGAACGTGTCTTATGTTTGGGGCACGGCGATCAATGTGGCCGCGTTGCAGGCGGGCGATGTGGTGCAATATCAGAATTTCGCTTGGACGCAGACCACCCGGATTGACGTGACCAGCCCGGACGGCACAAGTTTTTCCGAGAATTTCCGCACCGAGGGGCGGGGCTTGCCGCATCACTCGGGCTTGGTGATCCGCGTGATCTCGCCGGGGATGGTCGAGCTGATCGAGCAGAACATCCCGCCCCGCAGTGGCCCGGTGCAAACCATTCAGTTGGCGCTGAGCTCCCCTGCGACCACCACCGAGACAACCCGCAGTGGCACCACGGTGACCGTAACCACCATCAGCCATTCGGTTTCAGGCGCAGTGCGCTGCTATCGTCCGGTTGCGGCTTAGGCCTGCCGCACCAACCGCGCCACAAGGCGGCGGGTGATCGGCGCGATCACCAGCACCGTCGGGAAGGCGAGCGCCCAAGAGGCCGCCCAGTTGCCCATCCATTGCAGCAAGAAATGGTCCACAAGACCAATCGTGCGATAGGTCGAGAGACCCGAGACAAAGCAAGACATCAGCCCTGACAAGATCAGGCCAAAGACGATGGGGGCAAAGCGGGCGGGAATCATCAGGGGCATCCGGGTTTGGGCTGACGCCGTGCATAGCCCCACTCTTTCTGCGCGCCAACCCAGATTCCCCCCTTGATTTCCGCTTGGGCCTGCCGTAATTCGGGTCGCAGGCCTTAGGAGTTTAGCTCAGTTGGTAGAGCATCGGTCTCCAAAACCGAGGGTCGTGGGTTCGAGTCCCCCAACTCCTGCCAGGTCTGTTTTCCCATTGTTGCAGTGCTACACAAGCCTGCGATGGCAGTGGAAAACATACCTGCAACGCCCCATATTCCACATCGGATCAAAAGGGAGTGCGCCATGACGACTTACACAAAATCCGCCGACCGTATCGCGGCCCTGACACCCGAGCAGTTTCGCGTCACCCAGAAGAATGGCACCGAGCGGCCCGGCACCGGCGAACATCTCGATAACCACGAACCCGGGATTTATGTCGATATCGTCTCGGGCGAGCCGCTGTTTGCCTCGAGCGACAAGTTCGACAGTCATTGCGGCTGGCCCAGTTTCACCAAGCCCATCGAGCCTGCGCATGTCGCCGAGTTGCGCGATGGCAGTCTGGGGATGATGCGGATCGAGGTGCGATCAACCCATGGTGACAGCCATTTGGGGCATGTGTTCCCCGATGGGCCGCGCGACCGCGGTGGTTTGCGCTATTGCATCAACTCGGCAAGCCTGCGGTTCGTGCATCGTGATGAGATGGAGGCCGAAGGTTATGGCCAATACATTGACCAAGTGGAGGATGTGAAATGACACAAGACACCGCAATTCTGGCAGGTGGTTGCTTTTGGGGCATGCAGGATCTGATCCGCAAGCGGCCCGGCGTGATCGCGACGCGGGTGGGTTATACCGGCGGCGATGTGGCCAATGCGACCTATCGCAACCATGGATCACATGCCGAGGGCATTGCGATTGATTTCGATCCGGCAGTGATCAGTTACCGCGAACTGTTGGAGTTTTTCTTCCAGATCCACGATCCCTCTACGCCGGACCGCCAAGGCAATGATCGCGGGCCGTCTTATCGCTCGGGCATCTACTATACGTCGGAAGCGCAGAAAGAGGTCGCGTTGGACACGATTGCGGATGTGAACGCCAGCGGCATCTGGCCGGGCAAGGTGGTGACAGAGCTCGCCGCTGCCGGGCCGTTCTGGTTGGCCGAGCCCGAGCATCAGGATTATCTGGAACGCCTGCCGACGGGCTATACCTGCCACTTCATCCGCCCGAATTGGCGTTTGCCACGTAGGGCTGCGGAGTAACACTCGGCCGCCGTCATACGACACGGCTAGGCTTGCCGCTTGAAATCCCGGCGTGATGCGCGTATCTCGCCGGGAACATCCTAGAAAGCGCGGAATCCGAAAATGGCAACGATCAATCCCGTCCAGTTCATGCAGCAAGTCCGCGCCGAGGTGGCTAAGGTCGCTTGGCCGTCGCGCCGCGAGGTGATGCTGACCACTGTGATGGTGTTCATCATGGCGGCGCTGACCGCGACCTTCTTCAGTTTGGTGGATTATGTGATCCGGCTGGGCCTGACGATGATCGTCACCGGGTTCTGAACTGAACCCGTCAGGCTGCGTTTGGTTGGACCAAATCTGGCCGAGGTGGGGCGAATTCCCTTGAATTTAGCGGTCTGGGGCGGTATTCCGCCCCAATCCAAAGGACAAAGGCGCGCAGCGATTCGGTTGCGTGCTGTTTTTTGTTCGGGGCACAGCGGCATAACCGCTTGTAAAAACAGAACATTCGGGCGCAACGGCGGTCGGGCAGACAAGGTGGAAGTGGCATGGCCAAGCGTTGGTATTCGGTAAGCGTTCTCTCGAACTTCGAGAAGAAAGTTGCCGAGCAGATCAGAACGGCCGTGGTGGAAGCCAACTTGGGCGAGGAAATCGACGAAGTTTTGGTGCCGACTGAAGAAGTCATCGAAGTGCGTCGCGGCAAGAAAGTGACCTCTGAGCGTCGCTTCATGCCGGGTTACGTTTTGGTGCGGATGGAAATGTCGAGCCAAGGCTATCACCTGATCAGCTCGATCAACCGCGTCACGGGCTTTCTGGGGCCGCAAGGCAAGCCGATGCCGATGCGCGATGCCGAAGTGAATCTGATCATGAACCGTGTCGAAGAAGGTCTGGAAGCGCCGCGCAACCTGATCCGGTTCGAGACTGGTGAGAAGGTCAAGGTCACTGACGGCCCGTTCGAAGGCTTTGACGGCATGGTCGAGGACGTGGATGAGGCACACAGCCGCCTGAAGGTGTCGGTGTCGATCTTTGGTCGCGCCACCCCGGTGGAATTGGAATTCACTCAGGTGTCGAAAAACCTCTGAGTGCATCGCGTGGGAGGCGCGCGCTGGGGATCCCAGTGACAAACCGAACCACTAAACCGCATCGCTCAATACCGGGCAGATGCAGTGATAAAGGAGAGGCCACATGGCCAAGAAGATTATCGGCAGCTTGAAGCTGCAAGTGAAAGCGGGTCAAGCCAACCCATCCCCGCCGGTCGGTCCGGCGCTGGGTCAGCGCGGCCTGAACATCATGGCTTTCGTGAAGGAATTCAACGCGAAAACCGCTGATCTGGAACTGGGCACGCCGACTCCGGTCGTCATCACCTATTATCAGGACAAGTCGTTCAGCCTTGAGTTCAAGACTGCTCCGGCGTCGTTCCTGCTGAAAAAAGCTGCTGGCCTGCCGCCGGTTGGCAAGCGTAACCGCGCCAAGGGTTCGGTTAAGCCTGGTCATACGGTTGTCGGCGCTGTGTCGCTGGCACAGATCCGCAAGATCGCTGAAACCAAAATGAAAGACCTGAACGCGAACTCAGTTGAGGCCGCGATGCAGGTTATCATGGGTTCGGCGAAATCCTGCGGCATCGAAGTGAAAGGGTAAGTCATGGCCAAGATTGGTAAACGGACTGCCACTGCGCAGAAAGCCTTTGAAGGCAAATCGCTGATCACCGTTGAAGACGCTGTGGCGTTGATCAAGGGTGCGGCTTCGGCGAAATTCGACGAGACGCTGGAAATCGCGATGAACCTTGGCGTTGATCCGCGTCACGCAGACCAAATGGTCCGCGGCGTGGTTGCTCTGCCGAATGGCACCGGCAAAACCGTGCGCGTCGCTGTGTTCGCGCGTGGCGCTAAGGCTGATGAAGCCAAAGCCGCTGGTGCTGACATTGTTGGCGCAGAAGACCTGATGGAAACCATCCAGTCCGGCAAGATCGAGTTCGACCGTTGCATCGCAACGCCGGACATGATGCCGCTGGTTGGCCGTCTGGGCAAAATCCTCGGGCCGCGCAACCTGATGCCGAACCCAAAGGTTGGCACCGTGACGATGGACGTGAAAACGGCCGTTGAAGCTGCCAAGGGTGGCGAAGTGCAGTTCAAAGTCGAAAAAGCTGGCGTGATCCATGCGGGCATCGGCAAAGTCAGCTTCTCGGATGAGAAACTGGCCGAGAACATCCGCGCTTTCGTCGAAGCCGTGACTCGTGCACGTCCGACTGGCGCTAAAGGTTCGTACCTGAAAAAGATTTCGCTGGCGTCCACGATGGGTCCGGGCGTTGCCTTGGATCTGGCTTCGGCTGCTGCGAAGTAATTGGTTTGGTGGGGTAAAACCCCACTCTACCACGCCGTAGGGTGGGGTTTTACCCCACCTTGCGAAAAGAATTCCCAACCCTTCGGGGAAGGGATGGTGGGGCGACCGGGCGCAAGCCAATAGCCCCATCCTGTCCGAGACGGCCGGTGGCGCGCAAACGCCTTAATTTCCTGCCTGAGATGGGGAACGAGATGATGTCGCGTCACGCGATTTTGGCTCGGGAACCGTAGCAAGGACCCGATGCTCGTCATAAGACGGGCTTAATTGAGCCGGGGGGAAACCCCCAACCTTGGAGTGAAACTGTGGATAGAGCCCAGAAAGAGAAAGCGGTCGATGAACTCGGCCAAATCTTCGCAAGCTCTGGCGTTGTAGTGGTCGCCCACTACGCGGGTATGACAGTTGCACAGATGCAGGACCTGCGCGCAAAAATGCGTGACGTAGGTGGGTCCGTTCGCGTTGCCAAGAACACGCTCGCCAAGATCGCCCTTGGTGGCAAGCCGTCTGAAAAGATGGGCGCGCTGCTGACGGGCATGACCATGTTGTCCTATTCGGAAGATCCCGTGGCTGCGGCCAAGGTCTGCGAAGCATATGCCAAGACGAACGATAAGTTCGTCATTATTGGCGGTGCAATGGGTGACACGGTTCTGGACCAAGCCGGTATCAAAGCCGTCGCTTCCATGCCGTCGCGTGAAGAGCTTATCGCTCAGATCGTTTCGTGCATCGGTGCGCCCGGGGCTGCTATCGCTGGTGCAATTGGCGCGCCTGCAAGCAACATCGCGAGCATTCTGTCAACCATCGAAGAAAAAGCAGCCGCTTAATCTTCGGCCTCGCGTGGGGTTGAACCCTCACCTCGTTGGAACCATCTTAACTGAACGGAACATGAAATGTCTGATCTGAACAAATTGGCCGAACAAATCGTTGGCCTGACCTTGCTGCAAGCGCAAGAACTGAAAACCATCCTGAAAGACACCTATGGCATCGAGCCAGCTGCTGGTGGCGCTGTCATGATGGCTGCTGGCCCGGCTGCTGCAGCTGCTCCGGTTGAAGAGCAAACCGAGTTTGACGTTGTTTTGACCGAAGCTGGTCCGAACAAAATCAACGTCATCAAAGAAGTCCGCACCATCACCGGTCTGGGCCTGAAAGAAGCTAAAGACCTCGTTGAGGCCGGCGGCAAAGTCAAAGAAGGCGTTGGCAAAGCTGACGCTGAAGGCTTCAAGAAAACTCTGGAAGCCGCTGGCGCCAAAGTTGAACTGAAGTAATTTGCGCCGGGGTTCGCCTCGGTTCTGATTGATGGCTGGGTCGGGGGTTAACCCCGTCCCAGTTTATCGCGTCTTGGACTGCGCTTTTGCGAAAGCCCAATCCAAGGTGCGGTTAAGGTTCGGGAGCCACCCTAAGGGACGGGTGGCATGAATAGAACCTTCCCCCTCTCGCCAATCGGCGCGCTTTCCGTGGCCCGACGGAAAGCCTGCCGGCGAAATTGAAAGGTTACGACGCACATGGCGCAAGCTTACGTTGGCCAGAAACGAATCCGCCGTTATTTCGGCAAAATTCGTGAAGTTCTGGAAATGCCGAACCTGATTGAGGTTCAAAAATCTTCCTATGATCTGTTCCTGCGCTCTGGCGACAGTGACAAGCCGCTGGATGGCGAAGGCATTCAGGGCACGTTCCAGTCGGTGTTCCCGATCAAGGACTTCAATGAGACCGCCGTGCTTGAATTCGTCAAGTATGAACTGGAAAAGCCTAAGTATGACGTGGACGAGTGCCAGTCGCGCGACATGACCTATGCCGCGCCGCTGAAAGTTACCCTGCGTTTGATCGTGTTTGATGTTGATGAAACCACCGGGGCGCGGTCGGTCAAGGATATCAAAGAGCAAGACGTTTACATGGGCGACATGCCCCTGATGACCGGCAACGGCACCTTCGTGGTGAACGGCACCGAGCGCGTGATCGTGTCTCAGATGCACCGTTCGCCCGGCGTGTTCTTTGACCATGACAAGGGCAAGACGCACTCCAGCGGTAAGCTGCTGTTCGCCTGCCGGATCATTCCGTATCGCGGCTCGTGGCTGGACTTTGAGTTTGACGCCAAAGACATCGTGTTCGCGCGCATCGACCGTCGCCGCAAATTGCCGGTCACCACGCTGCTTTACGCGCTGGGGATGGACCAAGAAGGCATCATGGATGCCTATTACCAGACCGTCATGTTCAAGTTCCAAAAGAACAAAGGCTGGGTCACCAAGTTCTTCCCGGACCGTATCCGGGGCACCCGCCCGACCTATGATATCGTTGACGCCGATTCCGGCGAAGTGATCTGCAAGGCTGGCGAGAAAATGACGCCGCGGATGGCAAGCGATCTGGCAAAAACTGGCAAGATCACTGATCTGCTGGTGCCGTATGATCATATCGTCGGCCGCTATGTCAGCAAAGACATCATCAACGAAGAAACCGGCGAGATTTGGGTCGAAGCTGGTGATGAACTGACGATGGAATACGACCGCGACGGCGAGCCTAAGGGCGGGTCGTTGAAGCTGTTGCTCGATCAAGGCATCACCGAGATTCCGGTGCTGGACATCGACAACGTCAACGTCGGTCCCTACATGCGCAACACCATGGCCGCCGATAAGAACATGGGCCGTGATACCGCGCTGATGGATATCTACCGCGTGATGCGTCCGGGCGAGCCGCCGACTGTTGAAGCGGCAAGCCAGCTGTTCGACACGTTGTTTTTTGATAGCGAGCGTTATGATCTGTCGGCTGTTGGCCGGGTGAAAATGAACATGCGCCTGGATCTGGGCCGACCAGATACCCAGCGCACGCTTGACCGTGCCGATATTGTTGCTTGTATCAAAGCCTTGACCGAATTGCGTGATGGCAAGGGCGAGATCGACGACATCGACCACCTCGGCAACCGCCGGGTGCGTTCGGTTGGCGAATTGATGGAAAACCAGTACCGCGTTGGTCTCTTGCGTATGGAACGCGCGATCAAAGAGCGGATGTCTTCCGTCGAGATCGACACGATCATGCCACAAGACCTGATCAACGCCAAACCGGCTGCTGCTGCGGTGCGCGAATTCTTCGGCTCTAGCCAGCTGTCGCAGTTCATGGACCAAACCAACCCACTGTCGGAAGTCACCCACAAGCGCCGTCTTTCGGCTTTGGGGCCAGGCGGTTTGACCCGCGAACGTGCGGGCTTTGAAGTGCGCGACGTTCACCCGACCCACTACGGTCGGATGTGCCCGATCGAGACGCCAGAAGGTCAGAACATTGGTCTGATCAACTCGCTGGCCACTTTCGCCCGCGTGAACAAATACGGCTTCATCGAGACGCCATACCGCAAAGTGATCGACAACAAGGTGACAGACGAAGTCGTCTACATGTCGGCGACTGAAGAAATGCGTCATACCGTGGCGCAGGCCAACGCGGCACAGGATGCGGAAGGCCGCTTCACCGACGATCTGATTTCGTCGCGTAAAGCTGGCGATTTCATGCTGAACCCGCCGGAAGCCATCGACTTGATCGACGTGTCGCCGAAACAGTTGGTGTCTGTTGCGGCATCGCTGATCCCGTTCCTTGAAAACGACGACGCTAACCGCGCCTTGATGGGCTCGAACATGCAACGTCAGGCGGTTCCCTTGCTGCAAGCCGATGCGCCGTTCGTGGGCACCGGGATTGAAGCCGTGGTTGCGCGCGACAGTGGTGCGGCCATCATGGCCCGCCGCTCGGGCGTGATCGACCAGGTTGACGCGACGCGTATCGTTGTACGCGCGACTGAGATGCTGGAACCGGGTGAGCCGGGCGTCGACATCTACCGTCTGCGCAAGTTCAAACGTTCGAACCAATCGTCCTGCATCAACCAGCGCCCGCTGGTGAAGGTGGGCGACACGGTTCTGCGCTCGGAAGTCATCGCGGACGGCCCCTGCACCGACTTGGGCGAACTCGCCCTTGGCCGGAACGTCATCGTGGCCTTCATGCCGTGGAATGGCTACAACTATGAAGACAGTATCCTGATTTCGGAGCGTATTCTGAAAGACGACGTGTTCACTTCGATCCACATCGAAGAATACGAAGTCGCAGCCCGCGATACGAAGCTGGGGCCAGAGGAAATCACCCGCGATATCCCCAACGTCGGCGAGGAAGCCCTGCGCAACCTTGACGAAGCGGGCATCGTTTATATCGGCGCTGACGTGCTGCCGGGCGATATTCTGGTCGGCAAAATCACCCCCAAAGGTGAATCGCCGATGACGCCAGAAGAAAAACTGCTGCGGGCGATCTTTGGTGAAAAAGCCTCGGACGTGCGCGACACGTCGCTGAAGCTGCCGCCTGGTGCGTTTGGTACAATCGTCGAAGTGCGGGTGTTCAACCGTCACGGCGTCGATAAAGACGAGCGCGCTTTGCAGATCGAGCGTGAAGAAGTCGAACGTCTGGCGCGCGACCGCGACGATGAGTTGGCGATCCTTGAGCGCAACATCTACTCGCGCCTGAAAACCCTGATCACCGGCAAAGTTGCCGTGAAAGGGCCGAAAGGCATCAAAGCGGGTGCGGTGATCGACGCAGACTTGCTCGGCACGTTGTCGCGCGGTCAGTGGTGGCAGTTGGCGCTGGAAGGCGAGGCTGACGCGAAAGACGTTGAAGCCCTGCACGACCAGTTTGAAGTGCAAAAGCGCGCTTTGGACAACCGTTTCGATGACAAGGTTGAAAAGGTCCGTCGCGGCGACGATCTGCCTCCGGGCGTGATGAAGATGGTCAAAGTCTTCGTCGCGGTGAAGCGCAAGCTGCAACCGGGCGATAAAATGGCTGGTCGCCATGGCAACAAAGGCGTGGTTTCCAAGGTTGTTCCTGTGGAAGACATGCCGTTCTTGGCGGATGGCACCGCGGTTGACATCGTGCTGAACCCGCTTGGGGTTCCGTCGCGGATGAACGTCGGTCAGATCCTTGAGACGCATATGGGCTGGGCCGCGCGTGGCCTTGGCATCCGCATCGACGATGCTTTGAAAGAGTATCGCCGTTCGGGTGACATGACCCCGGTGCGCGACGCTGTGCGTTATGCTTATGGCGATGAGGCTTACGAGGAATCCTTCGCGGATCGCTCTGAAGCTGACTTCCTAGAGCTGGCTGGCAACGTGACCAAAGGTGTTCCGATTGCATCGCCGGTGTTCGACGGTGCGAAAGAAGCCGACGTGAACGACGCGCTGACCCGCGCTGGGTTCGATACGTCGGGTCAATCGGTGGTGTTCGATGGCCGCTCGGGTGAACAATTCGCCCGCAAGGTCACCGTCGGCGTCAAGTACATGCTGAAACTTCACCACTTGGTGGATGACAAGCTGCACGCACGCTCAACGGGCCCTTACTCGCTTGTGACGCAGCAGCCGTTGGGTGGTAAAGCCCAGTTCGGTGGCCAGCGTCTGGGCGAGATGGAGGTCTGGGCACTGGAGGCTTACGGCGCCGCTTACACCTTGCAGGAAATGCTGACGGTGAAATCGGATGACGTTGCGGGCCGCACCAAGGTCTACGAGTCGATCGTCAAGGGCGAAGACAACTTCGAGGCTGGCGTGCCAGAATCGTTCAACGTTCTCGTCAAAGAGGTCCGCGGTTTGGGCCTCAACATGGAACTCCTGGATGCGGAGGAAGAGTGACGCGAAAGGTGGGGTAGAACCCCACCCTACGCCGACCTGTAGGGTGGGTTTTTAACCCACCTTACCCTTTCCCCGCCGCCCCCATTCTTAGGAATTGAAATGAACCAGGAACTCTCGACCAACCCGTTCAACCCGGTTGCGCCCGTCAAGACGTTTGACGAGATCAAGATCAGCTTGGCCTCGCCGGAACGCATTTTGTCGTGGTCTTTCGGTGAGATCAAAAAGCCGGAAACCATCAACTACCGCACGTTCAAACCCGAGCGTGACGGTCTGTTCTGCGCGCGGATCTTTGGCCCGATCAAGGATTACGAATGCCTCTGCGGCAAATACAAGCGCATGAAATATCGCGGCGTTGTCTGCGAAAAATGCGGCGTTGAAGTCACGCTGCAAAAGGTCCGCCGCGAGCGTATGGGCCATATCGAACTGGCCTCGCCAGTAGCCCACATTTGGTTCCTGAAATCGCTGCCAAGCCGCATCGGCTTGATGCTGGACATGACGCTGCGGGATCTGGAGCGCGTTCTCTATTTCGAAAACTACGTTGTGATCGAGCCGGGTCTGACCGACCTGACCTACCAGCAGCAACTGACCGAAGAAGAGTTCCTTGACGCGCAAGACCAGTACGGCGCTGACGCGTTCACCGCCAACATCGGCGCTGAAGCGATCCGCGAAATGCTGGCCGCGATTGATCTGGAAACCACGGCTGAACAGCTGCGGGCTGACCTGAAAGAGGCCACCGGCGAGTTGAAGCCGAAAAAGATCATCAAGCGCCTGAAGATCGTGGAAAGCTTCCTAGAATCCGGCAACCGCCCGGAATGGATGGTCTTGACCGTGCTTCCGGTCATTCCACCAGAACTGCGTCCGCTGGTTCCGTTGGATGGTGGTCGTTTCGCGACCTCTGACTTGAACGACCTTTACCGCCGCGTCATCAACCGCAACAACCGTTTGAAGCGTCTGATTGAACTGCGTGCGCCCGATATCATCGTGCGCAACGAAAAGCGCATGTTGCAAGAAGCTGTGGACGCGCTGTTTGACAACGGCCGTCGTGGCCGTGTCATCACCGGCACAAACAAGCGTCCGCTGAAGTCGCTGTCCGACATGCTGAAAGGCAAACAGGGCCGCTTCCGTCAGAACCTTTTGGGCAAGCGCGTCGACTTCTCGGGTCGTTCAGTGATCGTCACCGGCCCGGAGCTGAAGCTCCACCAGTGCGGCTTGCCGAAGAAGATGGCGCTCGAATTGTTCAAGCCGTTCATCTACTCGCGTCTGGAGGCCAAAGGGCTTTCCAGCACCGTGAAGCAGGCGAAAAAGCTGGTGGAAAAAGAGCGTCCCGAAGTTTGGGATATCTTGGATGAAGTGATCCGCGAACACCCGGTTCTGCTGAACCGCGCGCCGACCTTGCACCGTTTGGGCATCCAGGCGTTTGAACCGATTTTGATCGAAGGTAAGGCTATCCAGCTGCACCCGCTGGTCTGTTCGGCGTTTAACGCTGACTTTGACGGCGACCAAATGGCTGTGCACGTGCCGCTTTCGCTGGAAGCCCAGTTGGAAGCCCGCGTGTTGATGATGTCGACCAACAACGTGCTTTCCCCTGCAAACGGTGCGCCAATCATCGTTCCGTCGCAGGATATGGTGCTTGGCCTTTATTACACCACCATGCAGCGTAAAGGCATGATCGGCGAAGGCATGATCTTCACCGACATCGACGAAGTCGAACACGCTTTGGCCGCTGGTTCGGTGCATCTGCACGCCAAGATCCAGGGTCGTCTGCGTCAGGTCGATGAGCATGGCAATATCGTCTGGAAGCGGTTTGAAACCACCCCGGGCCGTCTGCGTCTGGGCAACCTGCTGCCGCTGAACGCCAAAGCGCCGTTTGACCTCGTCAACCGTTTGCTGCGGAAAAAAGAAGTGCAGGCCGTCATCGACACCGTCTACCGCTACTGCGGCCAGAAGGAATCGGTGATTTTCTGCGACCAAATCATGGGCCTCGGCTTCCGTGAGGCGTTCAAGGCTGGCATCTCGTTTGGTAAAGACGACATGCTGATCCCGGACACCAAATGGCCGATCGTCAATGAAGTCCGCGATCAGGTCAAAGAGTTCGAACAGCAGTATATGGACGGCCTGATCACGCAGGGCGAGAAATATAACAAAGTTGTCGATGCTTGGTCGAAATGTTCCGACAAAGTGGCTGCCGACATGATGGCCTCGATTTCCGCCGTGCATTACGATGATGCGGGCGCCGAGAAAGAGCCGAACTCGGTCTATATGATGTCGCACTCGGGGGCACGGGGTTCGCCCGCACAGATGAAACAGCTGGGCGGTATGCGTGGTCTGATGGCCAAGCCGAACGGCGAGATCATTGAAACGCCGATCATCTCGAACTTTAAAGAGGGTCTGACGGTTCTGGAATACTTCAACTCGACCCACGGCGCTCGTAAGGGCCTCGCGGATACCGCGTTGAAGACCGCGAACTCGGGCTATCTGACCCGTCGTCTGGTGGACGTGGCGCAGGACTGCATCGTGCGTTCGCATGATTGCGGCACTGATCGTGGCATCACCGCAGACGTGGCTGTGAACGATGGTGAAGTCGTGCAATCTTTGGCCGAGCGCGTGCTGGGCCGGGTGGCTGCCGATGACATCACCGTGCCGTTGACGGGTGAAGTGTTGGTGGCGCGCGGCGAGTTGATCGACGAGCGTCGTGCCGATGCGATCCACAATGCGGGCGTGGCTTCGGCCCGTATCCGCAGCCCGCTGACTTGCGATGCGGAAGAAGGCGTCTGCGCAATGTGCTACGGTCGTGACCTTGCCCGCGGCACTTTGGTGAACCTTGGTGAAGCCGTCGGCATCATCGCGGCGCAGTCGATTGGCGAGCCGGGCACCCAGCTGACGATGCGGACGTTCCACATCGGCGGTATCGCTCAGGGTGGCCAACAATCGTTCCTGGAAGCCAGCCAAGAGGGCAAGATCGAGTTCCGCAACGCCAACCTGCTGACCAATGTGAACGGTGAGCAGATCGTTATCGGCCGGAACATGTCGATCGCCATCGTGGACGAAGCGGGCCAAGACCGCGCCGTGCACAAGCTGACCTATGGCGCGAAACTGCATGCCAAAGACGGTATCGCGGTGAAGCGTGGCACCAAACTGTTCGAATGGGACCCCTATACCTTGCCGATCATCGCCGAAAAGGCGGGGGTTGCCCGGTTCAAGGATCTGATCGCGGGCATCTCGGTGCGCGAAGATACCGATGATGCGACAGGCATGACACAGAAGATCGTGTCTGACTGGCGCTCGGCCCCGAAAGGGGGCGATCTGAAGCCCGAAGTGATCGTGATGGACCCGGCAACGGGCGAACCCGTGCGCAATGACGGCGGGCATCCGATCAGCTATCCGATGTCGGTCGATGCGGTTCTGTCGGTCGAAGACGGCCAGGAACTGGTGCCGGGTGACGTTGTGGCGCGTATTCCGCGCGAAGGTGCCAAGACCAAGGACATCACCGGGGGTCTTCCCCGCGTGGCAGAATTGTTTGAGGCCCGTCGCCCGAAAGACCACGCCATCATCGCGGAAGCCGATGGTTATGTGCGCTTTGGCAAAGACTACAAGAACAAGCGCCGCATCACGGTCGAGCCTGTAGATGAGACGCTGCAAGCGCAGGAATATATGATCCCGAAGGGCAAGCATATTCCGGTGCAAGAAGGCGATTTCGTCCAGAAGGGCGATTACATCATGGACGGCAACCCCGCGCCACATGACATCCTGCGTATTCTGGGTGTCGAAGCGCTGGCGAACTACATGATCGACGAAGTGCAGGACGTGTATCGTTTGCAGGGTGTGAAGATCAACGACAAGCACATCGAGGTGATCGTTCGCCAGATGCTGCAAAAGTTTGAGATCCTCGACTCGGGCGAGACCACGCTGCTCAAAGGCGAAAACGTCGACAAGCACGAGCTTGACGAGGCCAACGACAAAGCCGCGTCGCATGGTATGCGACTGGCTACCGCTGAACCGATCCTTCTGGGGATCACCAAGGCGTCGCTGCAAACCCGCAGCTTCATCTCGGCGGCGTCGTTCCAGGAAACCACGCGGGTTCTCACCGAGGCTTCGGTGCAGGGCAAGCGCGACAAACTGGTCGGCCTGAAAGAGAACGTCATCGTCGGCCGTCTGATCCCGGCAGGCACTGGCGGGGCAACCCGTGTGGTGAAAGCCGTGGCAGCCGACCGCGATATCGTGGTGATCGACGCGCGCCGCTCTGAGGCCGAAATCGCTGCAGCCTTGGCCGCACCGATTGCGGTGGCAGCGCCCTCGGTTTTCGCGGCGGACAGCCGCGACGAGTGATCGTCTGAGATGAAACGCAAAGGCCCCTTGGGAAACCAAGGGGCCTTTTGCATATTTGCCCCGCAAATCTTCTGGCGACCGGCCGCCACTGCAAGGTTTGCCACCTAGACCCTTCGGCGCAAACCTGAGACACTGGGTAAACCCAATCACTCCGAGGCCGATGCAAACTCAAGCGCGCCAGTTCCTGACCCTGCTCAATCGGCTCGGCCTCTGGATCGCCTTGCCGCTGCTGCTGGTAATGCTGCCCTATCAACAGGCCAGCTTGCAGCCCTCGGGCCAAGCCGCCGTCAGCGTGAAGACCCCGCTGGCGCTGGCTGCCCCGCTGAAACCCAGCTTGGTCAAGCCCTCTCTGCCCGAAACACGCGCACGCAGCATCGCCGTGCTAGACAGCACCACCCCGCCGCTGCCACCGCATCGCTCCGGCTTTCGTCTGCTGGCGGTGCCACAGCCCACACTCCCAACCGTTACTCAGGTCAAACTGGGCTGGCAGGCCCGCGCGCCGCCCCTGCCGCCACGCCCAGCCCTAATCTGACCCGCCGTAAGCTGGCCCTGCCTGCCTGCGGCTGACGCATGTAACGCAAGGAAAGCCAATGACTGCGCAAGCCAAATCCAACGCCACCAACCCACCCGAAGCAAATCCGCCTGATGCACCGGTTGAAAGTGGCAAGCAAATCCTGATCAACTGGATCATCGTCGCCCTCGGTCTTGGCGGTATCGCCGCCGCCGCGGCCCTGCTCCCCGAAGTTTTGTGAGGTCCAAATGAAAAGCAACACCCTGAAACTCACCATCGCAGCCCTGATCGCGCTTGCCATCCTTGGCGGCGATTTCATCTCGTCGCTGACGCTGTAAACGGGCAGGGGCGCGGGGCCCTAAACCCCGCGCCCCTGCCGCTAACCCCGCTTAACCCATTCACTTTGGCCCAAATACGCCCTGCGGAGCGTTCAACATCTCCGACAAAGCTGCCGCCACAGAACAGCCGCAGGGTGGCCCCCAACATCTGGGCTACGGCAAATGCCCTGCCCGCAGGCATCGGCGCGGGCGCGCAAACCCCGCCAAATGGGGCTATGCGGAGGAATGCAGACGCGGGCGCTGGCGCCTGTGGTGGGCCTTGCCCAGCCTTCTAACACCCGCCACGATCCGCAGCCCTTTCAGATTCCGTCAGCCGAATTCACTGCCTGCATCAGAAGTCGTCAATCGTCGCGCTGCTCGCGGACTGTGGCGCCTGTCAGCGGATCAACGTCTATTTCGACTTGTTGACCGGCGGGATCAATCGCAGTGATCTCGACTCTGCTGCGCTTCACATCAAGTTCCAGAACTTGGTAGCCGCGGGATTCGAAATCCAGAAGAATGGTCGAAAGCGCCTGCGGCGCTGCGGTTTGAGCCGCAGCTGGAAGTGCTATGACAATGGCAATCGCGGCGAGTGGTAAACGAAGCATCTTGATATCCTGTAGGGGGCCGTCAGGCCATTCGACTGTTTGTTCGAAGCCAACTCTGCGCCGGACGCTCTTGGAACAATGTTTGCCTTATTTACATGTGGTCTGGCATGTCTCTGTTCAAGGCTTTGGACTCTGGCGGCTGGCCCAAAGGGGCTATGAGAGTTATATTATCTTCGGTCTCGCGGTTTGCCATGCGGTTTTGGGATTGGTTTGGTTTTGGTCTCACCGCCATGCGCGGCGATAAGCGGGCGATAGCCGCGCTGCGCTAACGCTGTGATGACTGCCGTGCTTTGCCGAGTCACGGCACTGTCGACGCCGAGAAAGCGCAAGAAGTGGGCTTGACGGCAAGGTTGGCCGAAAATCCCGCCTCTGCTTGAAAACCTTAACAAATCCTTAAATCCACATACCCATCCTATTGAATCAAAACACATAAAAAAGGTCCCGCGTTGGGACCGCCCCAAATCCCCCCCGCCCAAACCCTCCCCCTTTCCCCCGCCACCCCCACCTGATACCGCTGTCACGGGGGAACATATGGCCATTTCAGACAACCTGCGCGGCGCGCTTTACATGAACCTGTCGATGTTCGCCTTCACGGTGAACGACGCGATCATGAAATCCCTGACCCACGACCTCCCACTCTACCAAACCATCGCCCTGCGCGGCACGGTCGCTGTGCTGGGACTGTTGATCCTTGCCCGCGCCAGTGGTGGCTTGCGGCTGCCCGCAGCGCCGCATGACCGCACCCTGATCGCCCTGCGTTCGCTCGCCGACGTCGCCGCCACCATCCTGTTTTTGACCGCGCTGAAACACATGCCCCTCGCCACGCTTTCCGCGGTCATGCAAGTCACTCCCCTCGCCGTCACCCTTGCCGCCGCGCTTTATTACAAAGACCAGATCGGCTGGCGTCGGATGCTGGCGATCTTCGTAGGCTTTCTGGGCGTGATGCTGATTATCAGGCCGGGGATGGAAGGCTTCACGATCTGGTCGGTGCTGGGCCTCGGATCGGTCGCCACCGTTGTCTTCCGTGATCTAAGCGTGCGCCGCCTTAGCGGATCGGTGCCCTCGCTGGTGGTCGCCCTTGGCGCAGGCTTTGCCGTGATGGTGATGGGCTTCATCGGCTCCGCCCTTGAAGGCTGGCAGGCCATCACCCCGTTGCAAGCGCTGCAACTGCTGGGCGCGGGCAGCATGGTGATCGTCGGCTATATCTGCTCGGTCAGCGCGATGCGGGTCGGCGACATCGGCTTTGTCGCGCCTTTTCGCTACATGTCGCTCTTGTGGGCGATCATCCTTGGCTGGGTGTTTTTTGCCACCTTCCCGGACGGCTACGCCCTGATCGGCGCGGCGATTGTGGTCGCGACCGGCATCTACACCCTGCTGCGCGAGCGAAAACTGCGCCAACTTGCCCGTGCCGCCGCGTGACAGTTTGCAAGGCCGCAGCGGCTGGCCTATAGACTCGGCCAAAGCGCAGGCCTTAAAGGTCAGGAACCCAATGACCCGTCTCTCCGTAGTGATCCCCGCCAAGAACGAGGCCGAGAATATCGTCGCTCTTGTTGAAGGCATCGACCGCGCTCTGTCAGGCCATGAACCGTTTGAGATCATCGTGGTCGATGATTGCTCGACCGACAATTCGGTGGCCGTGTTGCAAGCTCGCGCCGCCACGATGCCGCATCTGCGGATTGTCCGGCATGACCGCTCGGGTGGCCAAAGTGCCGCCGTGCATTCGGGCGTCAAAGCCGCGACGGCCCTGGTGATCTGCACCTTGGACGGCGACGGCCAGAACCCGCCCGAGGAGCTGCCGAAACTGGTCGCCCCGATCCTGAACGACACCACGGGCCGGATTGGTCTGGTGGCGGGGCAAAGGGTGGGGCGGCAGGATACGTGGTCGAAGAAATGGGCCTCTAAATTCGCCAACGGCCTGCGCGGATGGATTTTGCAGGATGGCACGCGGGATACTGGCTGCGGGCTGAAGGCGTTTCAGCGCCAAGCCTTCCTCGATCTGCCGTATTTCGATCACATGCACCGTTATCTGCCCGCGTTGTTTAACCGCGATGGCTGGCAGGTCGCCCATGTCGATGTCAGCCATCGCCCACGCGGGGCAGGGCGGTCGAATTACTCCAACATCCAGCGGGCTTTGGTCGGTGTGGTTGATCTGTTTGGTGTGGCGTGGCTGCTGCGCCGCCGCAAGAAGGCGCGGATTGTGCCTGATATTGCTTCGCGTGACGCCAAATGATGCACGACCTGCTGACCAAGCTGGGCGCAAGCTCGGCCACCGATATCATCTGGCTGACCGTTGGGTTGCTGGGGCAACTCATGTTCACCGGGCGCTTTATCGTGCAGTGGATCGCGTCCGAGCGCGCGGGCAAATCGGTGATGCCGGTGGCGTTCTGGTATTTCTCGATCATTGGCGGGCTGATCGTGCTGGCGTATGGCCTTCACAAGCTGGATCTGGTGATCATTCTGGGCCAGTTGCCAGGCGTGGTGGTCTATAGCCGCAATCTTTGGCTGATCCATAGGGGCAAAGATGGTCAGCTTGAGTAAAGTCGGATGGTTCCGCCCGGCGGCTCTGATCGTCACAGCGATCACGCTGCTGCGCTGGGTCTTGCTGGCGTTTGATCATACCGATCTTTACGTCGATGAGTCGCAATATTGGCTTTGGGGGCAGGAATTCGCCTTCGGCTACTACTCCAAACCGCCACTGATCGGTTGGTTGATCGGAGCCGTGACGACCCTTGCAGGCAGCGACAGCACGTTCTGGGTGCGGATGCCGGGGGCTTTTCTGCATGGGGCGACCGCGCTGATCCTCGCCGCTTGGGCCGCGCGGCTATACGGGGCGCGCGCCGCAATCTTGACGGCCGCTGCCTATGCGACGGTGCCGTTTGCAGCACTTGGTTCTCTGCTGATCTCGACCGATACGGTGATGGCGCCATTCTTTGCTGCTGCCCTCTATGCCCATCATCGCCTGTTGCAGACCCGCGCGCCGAAGTTCGCGCTTTGGGCCGGCGTGGCGATTGGCGTGGCCTTCATGGCAAAATATGCTGCGATTTACTTCCTCATCGGCGTGGCCCTTGCCGCGATAAGACCCGAGGGCCGGATCGGTTGGCGCAATGCCGCGTTGATGCTGTTGGCGTTTGCCTTGGTGATTTCGGGCAACCTGATCTGGAACATCTCACATCAGTTCACTACGATCTTTCACACCGTCGATAACGTCGGTTGGGTCCGTCAAGACAACCCGCTGGCCGCGCTGAATTTTGCCAGTGCGGCAGAGTTTATCCTTAGCCAGTTTGCCGTCGCAGGCCCGGTGATCTTTGCCGCCCTGCTGATCACGATCCGCAAACTGCCGATCCAAGCGGCTTTCGTGCTGCCGCCTTTGCTGGTGGTGACGGTGCAGGCATTGCTGGGCACTGCACAAGCCAACTGGGCCGTCGCCGCCTATTTCGCTGGGATCCCGCTCGCCATCGGCCTGCTGCAAAACCGTTCGCGCTGGCTGGCGGCCTCTTTCGCCATCAACGCGGTGTTCTGCATCACCCTGCCGCTGCTGACCATCTTCACGGGCATCCAGTGGCAAGGCGCACCACTGATTGAACGGCAGTTGGGCCGCGCCGCGATGAGCCGTCAGATCATCGCCATCGCCCACGCGCAGGGCAATCCGCCGATCCTTGCCGACAACCGTTCGGTTCTGGCCGATTTGTTCTACACCGGGCAATCCGAGGGCCTGACCTATTACGCCCCCCGTCCGAAAGGCCGCGCGCAGAACCACTATGAACAGCGCTATCCTTTGCCCACGGGTCTGACCGGCTCGCTGCTGTGGATCACCAATTCCGCGCCCAGCTGCGCCACCGCAACCTATCCGTTGGATGCCACGGGCAGCGCCTATCGCAAATCTGGGCTTGCCGCCTATCTTGTGCCAGCAAAGTGCGCCAATGCCCAACAATAGCACCATTGCCGCCCTCGTTGGTCTGATCGGTTTCACCTTGCTGATCTTCGGCATTTGGCCGGGGATCGACCTTGCGGTTTCGGGCTATTTCCATGGCGCCAGTTTGCCGGGGGCGAGCGGCTTTGCGATCAGGCAGAACGCTTGGGTCGAAGGTCTGCGCAATGGGCTTTGGGATGGCACTTTGCTGATGCCACTGCTGGCTTTGATCCTGCTGGTTTTGGCGCTGTGGCGCAAAACCTCGGGCTGGTTATGGGGCTATATTCTGGCGCTGTTCCTGATCGGGCCGGGTCTAATCGTAAACGCCGGGTTCAAGGCCTATTGGGGCCGCGCCCGTCCCTCCAATGTCATCGACTTCGGCGGCACTGCCCATTTCAGCCCCGCGTGGCAGATCAGCGATCAATGCGCGAAGAACTGTTCCTTCGTCTCGGGGGAGGGGGCAGGTGCCACTGCCTTTACCATCGCGGTCTTGCTGATTCTGCTGCGCTATCGCCACCGCCTCAGCCACCCGCTTTACCGCCTGGGCCAAAGCCTTGCCGTGCTAAGCCTCGGCTTCGTTGCATGGCAACGCGTGGCGTCCGGTGGCCATTTCCTGTCGGATGTGCTGCTTTCCATCCTGCTGATCAGCCTGATCGCCGCCGTGCTCGCCCGCCTGATGCTGAACCAAGCCACATCCAGCCGCTGACCCCTGCGGCTGTTGACATCCCGACCGACTCTGTCTATCAGCCGCGCTATCTAAGGCCCTCTCTCTTTTGGGCCGAGGATTCTACGCTTGATGTGGTCATGATCCGGGTTCAAACCCCGATCCTCTGGAATTCCACCGCAACGCCCCCTCGGGGTGTCGTCTGCGGTTTTATCTTTTTGTGGTTCGCACACAAAGACGTCGAGAAGCAGTGCCCCGAAGCTCGGGGCGAGTATTGACAGTCCCTTAACGGGGCAACACGAGGTAGCTGAATGCCGACTATTCAACAGCTTATCCGCAAACCGCGGGAGCCTAACGTCCGCAAGTCCAAGTCGCAGCACTTGGAATCTTGCCCGCAGAAACGTGGCGTTTGTACGCGCGTTTACACCACCACTCCGAAAAAGCCGAACTCGGCTATGCGGAAAGTCGCCAAAGTGCGTCTGACCAACTCGTTCGAAGTGATCTGCTATATTCCCGGTGAAAAGCACAACCTTCAGGAACACTCTGTGGTTCTGATCCGCGGCGGTCGTATCAAGGATTTGCCGGGTGTGCGTTACCACATCCTTCGCGGCGTTTTGGATACCCAAGGCGTCAAAGAGCGTCGTCAGCGGCGTTCGAAATACGGCGCTAAGCGTCCGAAGTGAGGAAATAGAACATGTCACGTCGTCACGCCGCTGAAAAACGCGATATTCTTCCTGATGCCAAGTATGGTGATCGGGTTCTGACCAAGTTCATGAACAACCTGATGCTCGACGGCAAAAAGTCGGTCGCAGAAGGCATCGTTTATGGCGCTCTTGAGCGGGTTCAAACCCGTCTGAAGCGCGAACCGATTTCCGCTTTCCACGAAGCGCTGGAAAACGTCAAACCCTCCGTCGAAGTGCGTTCGCGCCGCGTCGGTGGTGCAACTTACCAAGTGCCTGTTGAAGTGCGCATCGAACGCCGCGAAGCTTTGGCGATTCGTTGGCTGATCATTGCGGCCCGCAAGCGCAACGAAAACACCATGGAAGAGCGTTTGGCCGCAGAATTGTCGGATGCCTGCAACAACCGTGGTACGGCTGTTAAGAAACGCGAAGATACCCACAAGATGGCGGATGCGAACAAAGCATTCAGCCATTACCGTTGGTAAGGGGTCATCATGGCACGCGAATATCCGCTGGATCGCTATCGCAATTTCGGCATCATCGCTCACATCGACGCGGGTAAAACCACGACGACCGAGCGTATTCTATACTACACAGGCAAGTCGCACAAAATCGGTGAAGTCCATGATGGCGCAGCCACCATGGACTGGATGGAGCAAGAGCAAGAGCGTGGCATCACGATCACTTCTGCTGCCACCACCACCTTTTGGGAACGCACCATTGATCCGGGCCTAGAGCACGCACGTGCTGACAAGTTCCGTTTCAACATCATCGACACCCCCGGCCACGTGGACTTCACTATTGAAGTTGAACGTTCGCTGGCCGTGCTTGATGGCGCTGTTGTCCTTTTGGACGGCAACGCTGGTGTTGAGCCGCAGACTGAAACCGTTTGGCGTCAAGCCGACCGGTATAAGGTTCCGCGGATTGTCTTCGTCAACAAGATGGACAAAACCGGCGCTGACTTCTTCAACTGTGTGAAGATGATCAAAGACCGTACCGGCGCGAATGCGTTGCCGATCGTTCTGCCGATTGGTGCCGAAGACAAGCTGGAAGGCATCATCGACCTCGTGACCATGGAAGAATGGGTCTATGAGGGCGAAGATCTTGGCGCATCCTGGGTGCGTCAGCCGATCCGTGCGTCTTTGAAAGCTGAAGCCGACGAATGGCGTCTGAACCTGCTGGAAAACGCAGTCGGTCAAGACGACACCGCGATGGAAGCCTATCTTGAAGGCAATGAGCCTGATGTGGACACTTTGCGCGCGCTGATCCGTAAAGGTACGCTCGCCATCGAGTTCGTTCCGGTTATGGCTGGTTCTGCGTTCAAAAACAAAGGCGTGCAGCCTTTGCTGAACGCCGTGATCGACTATCTGCCGACGCCTTTGGATGTGCCGCCCTATATGGGCTTCAAACCCGGTGATGAGACGGAAACCCGTAACATCGCGCGTTCGGCATCTGACGAGCAGCCGTTCTCGGCTTTGGCGTTCAAGATCATGAACGACCCCTTCGTGGGCTCGCTCACCTTCACGCGCATCTATTCGGGCACGCTGTCTAAAGGCGATCCGATGCTGAACGCGACCAAAGAGCGTAAAGAGCGCGTTGGCCGTATGATGATGATGCACGCGATTGATCGTGAAGAAATCGCTGAAGCTTTTGCGGGCGACATCATCGCTTTGGGCGGCTTGAAAGAGACCACCACTGGCGACACGCTTTGCGATCCGGCACACCCCGTTGTTCTTGAAACCATGACCTTCCCGGTCCCGGTGATCGAGATCGCGGTCGAGCCGAAAACCAAAGCCGACCAAGAAAAGATGGGCATCGCTTTGGCCCGTCTGGCTGCCGAGGACCCGTCCTTCCGCGTTGAAACCGATATTGAATCGGGTCAGACGATCATGAAGGGCATGGGCGAACTTCACCTCGACATCCTCGTTGACCGTATGCGTCGTGAATTCAAGGTTGAAGCCAACATCGGCGCGCCACAGGTGGCGTATCGTGAAACCATCTCGCGCGAGCATGAGATCGACTACACGCACAAGAAACAGACCGGTGGTACTGGCCAGTTCGCGCGCGTCAAGTTGATCATCTCGCCGACGGCGCCGGGCGAAGGCTATTCGTTCGAGGCCAAAGTGGTTGGTGGTTCGGTGCCGAAGGAATATATCCCCGGCGTTGAAAAAGGCATCAAGTCGGTGATGGATTCTGGTCCGCTCGCTGGCTTCCCGGTGATCGACTTCAAAGTGTCGTTGATCGACGGGGCTTACCATGACGTCGACAGTAGCGTTCTTGCGTTCGAAATCGCGGCACGCGCAGCGATGCGCGAAGGTCTGAAAAAAGCCGGCGCTAAGCTGCTGGAACCGATCATGAAAGTCGAAGTTGTAACGCCAGAAGAATACACTGGCGGCGTCATCGGCGACTTGACCTCGCGTCGGGGCATGATCAACGGCCAAGACAGCCGCGGCAACGCGAACGTCATCGCCGCTATGGTGCCGCTTGCGAATATGTTCGGCTACATCAACACGCTGCGTTCGATGACCTCTGGTCGGGCAACCTTCGCGATGTCCTTCGACCATTACGATGCCGTTCCGCAGAACATCTCGGACGAGATCCAGAAGAAATACGCATAACCGGTGTGGCGGGCTCGCGCCCGCCCTACCACTCGTAGGGTGGGGGTTAACCCCACCACACCCGATCTAATCAGGAGGCCATCATGGCAAAGGCAAAGTTTGAACGGAACAAACCGCACGTCAACATCGGCACGATTGGCCACGTTGACCACGGCAAGACCACTTTGACGGCAGCGATCACCAAATATTTTGGTGAATTCCGCGCCTACGACCAAATCGACGGTGCGCCGGAAGAGCGCGCGCGTGGCATCACGATTTCGACCGCTCACGTTGAGTACGAAACCGAAGCCCGCCACTACGCTCACGTCGACTGCCCCGGCCACGCGGATTATGTGAAAAACATGATCACCGGGGCTGCGCAG
>NZ_JAUSBA010000041.1 GCF_030652235.1 Cypionkella sp. | reverse complement strand
CCGCCCGCAGCTCCGCCGCCGTCAATTCCTTCCGCGTGACCTCGATTGCCATTCGATCCTCCCTGCCGTCGGAACAAGAGAATCAGAATCTGAACGCTTTGGGAATCCCCTCAGAGTCAGAAACAATGGCCGTTGGTATTAACCGAAAGCTGCATTTTCGTTGGTGCGAAGGCGAAAATCAGCATGGATGATATGTATAACGACATCCTGAACCTTGGCTTGATCTTCGGCGTAGAGGACAAGGCGAAAGCTCTGGTCACAGGCTACAAGGCGCGCTTGGCCGAGGTTACCTCAGGCGTCGACCTCGCCAACCCGCTGCGGGTTTTCGTCTATGACAGCGGCGAGGATACCCCGTTCACCGCAGGCAAATACGCCATGCCCACCGCGCTGATTGAAGCCGCTGGGGGCGTCAACATCATGGATGATCTGGATAAAAGCTGGGCCACTGTGGCGTGGGAGCCTGTGGTCGAGCGTAACCCGCAGGTCATCGTCATCGTTAATTATGGCGACGTCACCGCAGAACAGAAGATCGCGTTTATGAAGGGCAACCCGGCTTTCGCCAGCATCGACGCGGTGAAAAACAACCGCTTCGTCGTGCTGGAATATGTCGAGGCCACCCCCGGTCCGCGCAATATCAAAGCGGTGGAAAAGCTCGTCGCGGATTTCGCGGCGCAATAGCGATTTGCCACGCGCCGGGAAAAAACACTCGGCGCGAACGGCTTTGAAGGGCAGGACAATGGCTGATCTTACGCAAACCACCACCGCCACAAATGCGTGGCGTCTATCACGCCGCACCGTGTTTGTGCTGGTGGGCTTGGGCGCGTTGCTGCTGTCTATCCTGCTGGCCGTTTCCATCGGCGCTGTGCCGATCCCACTGTCCACCGTCTGGGGCGTGGCGATCAATCACCTCGCTCCCGACACCGTGCCCGTCACTTGGAGCCAAGGCCGTGAGGCCATCGTCTGGGACATCCGCTTTCCCCGCGCCATCCTCGCAGCATTGGTCGGTGCAGGTCTCGGCCTGACCGGGGCCGCGCTGCAAGCCGTCACCCGCAACCCGCTCGCCGACCCGCATTTGCTGGGCATCTCGTCGGGCGGCGCGTTCGGGGCCATCCTGGCATTGATGCACACCGGGATGTTTCTCGGCCTGCTAACCGTCCCGCTGCTGGCCTTTGCCGGGGCGCTCGCTGCCACTGCCCTCGTCCTCGGCATCGCCCAATTCGCCCGTGCCACCTCAGCCGACCGCCTCGTCTTAGCAGGTGTTGCCGTTAGCTTCATCATCATGGCGGGGGCGAACATATTGATCTTCCTCGGCGATCCCCGCGCCACCCACACCGTCGTGTTTTGGATGCTGGGCGGCCTTGGCCTTGCGCAATGGCCGCACCTGTTGGTCCCGCTGGCCGTGCTGATCCCCGCCGGCCTCTGGCTCTGGCACCGCGCGGCCGACCTGAACGCGATGAGCTTGGGCGACGAAACTGCAAGTTCCCTCGGCATCCCCATCGGCCGCTTTCGGCTGTCAGTCTTTGTTGCAGGCGCTTTGATCACCGGAGTCATGGTGGCCTTCTCCGGCATCATCGGCTTTGTCGGCCTGATGATGCCGCATTTGGTGCGCCTGATCGTCGGCGGCGACAACGCCCGCGTACTGCCGCTTTCCGCCCTGTTCGGCGCGATTTTCTTGACATGGGCCGACACCACCGCCCGCATCGTCATGGCCCCCGAGGATGTGCCGATTGGCATCGTCACGGGTCTTGTGGGCGGGCTGTTCTTCGTCTGGCTGATGGCGCGCCGAACGTAAGTCTACTCCAGTGGCGTTTCCGGCCCCGCGATATGCACCGCCAGCAGGCAGCCGTTCGGGGTATGCGAATTATGCTCGGTGCCGTCGCGGTAAAACACCAGATCGCCAGCGCGAAACACCGTGCCGTCACTTTCAATCAACTCGCCCTCAAGGATCAGGAACTGCTCATGCCCCATGTGGCGATGGCTGCGCGTCGTCATCCCCGCTGGCATCCGGTAGACGTGAAAGCCGGTGCCCAGCGGTAAATCCGTGTCATGCTGCAAGATCGCATCGCCCAGTGCTAGACCATCGGGGTAGACAAATTCCTCAAACTTCGCGGTGTGGATATTGGCAATCCGGCGGTCGCCCGCTTCCATCGGTTTCATAGTCAGTGTCATCTCAGCAGCCTTTCAGTTGAAAAAGTAGGGCGCGCGGTAAACTTCGCTGCCTTTGAACAGCGTCATCAGCACGCGCGTTTCAGCAATAGCATAGGGATGAACGCTAAAAATATCGCGATCCAGCACGATCAGATCGGCAGAATATCCCGGCTTCAACGCCCCGGTATAGTGCCCGCGCCAGCATGCCGCAGCGGCATAGGTGGTATAGCCCAAAACCGCCTCGGTCACCGTCAAGCGCTGATCCGGGAAGAACGGCTCCGCCACACCCCGCGCCCGTGGCGGTTCGCGCGTCACCGCCGTGCCGATGATCTCAAACGGGTTCAACGTCGTCACCGCCCAATCCGAGTTGATGCAATAGGGCGCACCCGCGTCGATCAGTGACCGGAACGCATAGGTCTGCGCCGCACGCGCCGCGCCGATCATCAGCATGGTTTCATCCGGGATGATCGGGTCATTGCAGGCCCACAAAGGCTGCAAATTCGCCATCACCCCCAACGCGGCGAAGCGCTTGAAATCGGCGGGGTCCACCACCTGACAATGCGCAATCTGGTGCAGCGAGGGCCAATCCCCATTCGCAGCCCGCGCCGCCGCAAATCCGTTCAGCGCCGCATGGGTGGCCGCATCGCCAATGCAATGCACATGAATCTGAAACCGTTCCGCATCCAGCGCGGTGAACAAAGCGTCGATCTGATCTTGCGGGAACATCAGCGGTGCATTGCCGCCCGCCGTATCAGCATAGGGTGCCAGCATCGCCGCCGTGCGGTTCTCCAGCCCGCCATCGAGGAAAAACTTCGCGGCGTTCAGGTGGAAATCTTGGCCGCCATGCGTCGCGCGCAGGCTGCGCAACCGGGACATCATCGTCTCGACCGTATCCGCTGCCGTCACCAGACAAGCCCCCGCCACCCGCAGCGTCAACGCATCGTGCTCAAGCGCCCCGCTGTAAATCCGCGCGTGATGATCGAGAATCCACGGATCAATCACCCCTGTGACGCCGTGCTTGTTGGCCAAAGCCTGCCCGGCCCGCAGCCCCTGCCGCCGCACATCGTCGCCCGTCTGCGGCAGCCGGGACGTCGCCCAGTTTATCGCCTCTTCATGCAGCATACCCGTCGCCACCCCACGCGCATCGCGCACGATATGGCCGTTCTGCGGGTCAGGCGTATCCGCCCCCACGCCGATCATCGCCAAAGCGGCCGAGTTCAAACAGGCGTTGTGAAAATTGCCATCGTAGATCAGGCAGGGCCGATCAGGCACCACCGCATCAAGACACTCCCGCGTCAGATTGTGGTCACCAAAGAAGCCGCACTGCCAGCCCGCACCCCAGATCATCGGACCGCTTTGCGATTTAGCATGATCTGTCATCACCGCCTGAATTTCTGCCAGCGTCACGCAATCATAAAGCTGTGCGGTTTCCATCAGATCGGTGCCGCCATTCAGCAGATGAATATGCGCGTCCTGAAACCCCGGCAACACGAGCCGCCCGCCAGCATCAATCCGCCGCGCGCCAGCCCGCGCGATGAGTTCCGCCGCATCGCCCAGCGCCACCACAAGCCCGTCACGCAGCAAGATGGCTTCTGCCATTGGACAGGCAGGGTCCATTGTGCGGATGCGGGCGTTGTAAATCAAAGTCTCAGTCATGGTGCTCCCCCGGCGGTACATCCAGCGCCCGCTCGCGCAGCAAGGCCAGCGGATCTTGGCAATCTAAAGGCGAGCATATCCGATAAACCTCCAGCGCTGCCTCTGAAATTACCCCCGCCTGATACAAAGTCATCGCTGCCGCATAGCGCTGCCGCCCCGATCCCGGCAGACCCAGCGGAATATGCACCCCTTCAGTCATTGTCACGATACGCCAAGCGCGCATCCGCATCGCGCCGCTTCTCGGATCGGTTCAACAGATACCCCGCCAACGCCACGCCCACGCCGACCACCAGCACCGTCAAAGTCGCCAAAGCATTGATATCCGGCGTCACCCCCAGCTTGACCTTCGACCAGATCAACAGCGGCAAGGTGGTGTTGCCCGGCCCGGTAGTGAAGGACGTAATTACAACATCGTCCAGCGAAATGGTAAACGCCAGCAGCCACCCCGACAGGATCGCCGGAAAGATCACCGGCAGCGTCACATCGAACAACACCGCCCAAGGCTTCGACCCCAAATCCATCGCGGCTTCCTCAATCGCCCGGTCGGCTTGTAGCATCCGCGACTGGATAATCGTCGTCACGAACACCATCGAAAAGGTGATATGCGCCAAAGTCACCGTGGCGAAGCCACGCGAAGACGGCCAACCGAGGAACTTCGCCATCAGAATGAACAGCATCAGGGACGAGATTCCCGTGATCACCTCGGGCATGATCAGCGGTGCCGTGACCAAGCCTGAGAATAAGGTCCGGCCCTTGAACCGCCGGAACCGCGCGAGGGTGATTCCCGCCATAGTGCCCAAAATGGTCGCCGCCGTGGCTGAGGTTACCGCGATCTTCAGCGACAACAACAATGCCGCGCCGACCTGCTTGTTCGACAAAAGCGACACATACCACTTCGTCGAAAACCCACCCCAGACCGTCGCCAACCGCGATCCGTTGAACGAATAAACCATCATCGACAGGATCGGGATGTAGAAGAACGCAAAGCCAAAGCACATCACGGTGATCAGGAAAACCGGGCGGCGTCTCATGGCTCCTCCCCCGCTTCGGCGCGTCCTTGATAATGCGTATACAGCATCATCGGCCCCACCATCAGCAACAGCAGCACAATCGCCACCGAAGCCGCCATTGGCCAGTCCGAGGCCGAGGAAAACTCATCCGCAATCACCCGCCCGATCATCGGGCTGGATGCATCACCCACCAATGTCGGAATAACCAACTCGCCCGCAGCCGGAATGAACACCAGCATCGCCCCCGCAATGATCCCCGGAATACTTTGCGGCAAGGTCACGTCCAGAAACACCCGGAACGGGCGCGAGCCAAGGTCCATCGCGGCTTCATCCAGCACGGGGTCAAGCCGCTCCAGATTGGCATACAAAGGCAGGATCATGAACGGCAGGTAGGTGTAGACCATCACCAGAACCACCGCGAAGTTGCTGTGCATCATCGGCACCGAAGTGATCGCCCAGCTTGCCGGGGTCAGCAGGTTATAGGCATCGGTCAGCAGGCCATTGAACCAAGAATTCTTGCCCATCAGCCCCATCCACGCATAAACCCGCAAAAGGAATGAGGTCCAGAACGGCAAAATAACCAGCATTAGCAATATGTTGCGCCAGCTTGCCGACACCCGTGTCAGCGCCAGCGACATCGGATAACCCAGCAACAGACACAACACCGTCGCCGTCGCCGCGTTGCTCAATGAGACCAGAAACGCCCGGAGATAGAGATCATCTTGGAACAGCCGCGCATAGCCGACAAAGCTGATCCACGGATGCTCGCCGCCATAGCCGAAAGGGGGCGCCGTGGGAGTGCGGCTGCCAAAGGAAATCGCCAACACCAGACAGAACGGGATGAAGAAAAACAGCAGCAGCCAGAGATAGGGCAGCCCAATGATCACGCCGCGATAGCCGCGGCCCTGTAGCCAATGCGCGATCCGGTTGCGCATCATTCCACCAGCAAAATTGCGGCGCTGGGCGCGAAACTGAGGTAAACTTGGTCGTCCCAATCGGGTCGTCCGCCCGAAGAACGCCCCGCATTGACCGAATGGACGGAGATCAACTCGCCCGACGGCAAGGTGATGCGATAAAGGCTGTCTTTGCCGAAATAGGCCAAATCCTTGACCTGCCCCGCAATCACATTCGCGCCCTCGGGTCTTGCCTGACTGATCACCAGTTTCTCAGGCCGCACCGCCAAAGTCACCTCTTGCCCAACGCTCAGCCCCGGCACCGACCGCGCCTGCACTTCCCCCTGAAACGCCGCCACCTGCACTGTCGCCACATCGCCCACCACAGCCGAAACCTTGGACGGAAAGGCGGTGATCGAGCCGATAAACCCCGCCACAAACTTTGAGTTCGGGTATTCGTACACCTCAGTCGGCGCGCCGACCTGCTTGACCCGCCCTTTGTCCATCACCGCGATCCGGTCGGAAAGCGTCATCGCTTCTTCCTGATCATGCGTCACGACGATGAAGGTCACGCCGGTGCGCTCCTGAATAGACATCAGCTCAAACTGGGTATGCTCGCGCAGCTTCTTGTCCAATGCCGCCAGAGGCTCATCCAGCAGCAACAGCTTCGGCTGCCGCGCCAAGGCCCGCGCCAAGGCCACCCTTTGCCGCTGCCCGCCAGAAATCTGATGCGGCTTGCGATGCCCGAACGGCGTCAACTGCACGAGTTCCAGCATCTCGGCCACCCGCGCTTTGCGCGTCGCTGCCGTCATATCTTCGTGCTTCAGCCCGTAGCCTACGTTCTTTTCAACACTCATATGCGGGAACAAGGCATAGCTTTGGAACATCATATGCACCGGGCGTTGCCATGGGGGAACGCCCGCCATATCCTGTCCGTCAATGAAAATGCTGCCTGCGCTGGGTTCTTCAAACCCCGCCAGCATCCGCAGTAACGTGGTTTTTCCACAGCCCGACCCGCCCAGAAGCGAGAAAATCTCGCCCTGTGCCACAGTCAGAGACACATCTTGTACGGCCTGAAACGTACCGAATTTCTTCGACACATTGTCGATACGGATGAACGGATCAGCCACCTTAACCCGCCTTGATCTCGGCCCAGATCCGAGTGATCTCGCGATCCTGCTCCTCGGATTGCGGCGCAGGCGTATAGAGGCGTTTCAAGGTTTCAGCATCAGGGTAAACCGCTGGGTCGCCGGTGATTGCCGGATCAACCAAGGCCGTCGCGGCTTGGTTGGCATTGGCATAGCCAGTGAAATTGGTGCAGGCCGCAATCACATCCGGGCGCAGCAGATAATCAATAAACTTATGTGCGCCTTCGACATTCGGTGCGTCTGTCGGGATGCACCAGTTGTCAAACCAAGCGGGCGCACCCGTTTTCGGCACGAAGTATTGCAGGTCAATCTTTATCCCCGCCTCAGCCGCCCGCGTTTTCGCCACGCCGTAGTCACCCGACCAAGTGTTCGCCATACAAATCTCGCCATTGGGCAATGTGTTCAGGTAGTTTGCATTGTCAAACGTGGAGACATATTGCCGGATCGGCGCCACCGCATCCGCCATCTTGCGATATTCCGGCGCGCGCGCAGTGCTGGCATCTAGCCCTAAATAGCTGAGCACCATGAAGCCAAAATCTGTCGGGCTATCCAGCAGGGAAATCCCGCAATCGGCCAGTTTAGCCGCGTTTTCGGGGTTCAGCAGCACTCCCATGTCCGACAAATCCACTCCGGGCAGCCGTTCCTTCACCATGTCCATGTTGAATGTAAAGCCGACCGAGCCCCACATATACGGCACGCCATATTGGTTGCCCGGATCAAAGCCTTCAACGATTTTCAAAATCGCCGGGTCCAGATTGGCCCAGTTGGTCAGCTTGGCGCGATCAGGCTTTTGGTACACCCCGGCGGTGATGAAACTTGCCAGCTTCAGGCTCGACATAATCACCACATCGTATCCCGTAGACCCCGCCAGCATCTTGGCCTGCATCTCTTCCGCCGAGGCGTAAAGGTCGTAAACCACCCCGACCCCGGTTTCCGTCTCAAAATCCGCCAGCGTCGTCTCGCCGATGTAATCCGACCAGTTGTAGACATTCACCGTCGTCGCCTGCGCCCAAGACGGACGGGCATAGGGCGCGGCCAAAGTGCCGGCAAGCAGTCCAAGCGCGTGGCGCCGTGTCAGTGTCATGGCCGTCTCCCTGATTTTATGGTTTTCATGCAGGTTAGCCCTGCGATTTTGACTGGCAAATCAATTCGTCATTGCGTGCCGCGATTTCCGCTTCCGGCGGGGCCACAGGCAAAGTCATCACCGGCATCAGCGCCCGCAGATTGTCATGGTGCCGCTTCAGCCCATACTCGAGGTCCGACAGATGAAAGCCCTCAAACGCGGTGGACAGCATCGATTCGTTCGACCAGATCGACAGTTGCTGATCTTCGGCCGAGGTATCGCGGTCAATCCGATACGCCAAATACCGCGCCGCACGCATACGCCGAGACTCATCAGGCTGGCAGTAAATCCGCCCCGTCACCCGAGTCTTGCCTGGTGAAATCGGGATTTCCTGATAAAACTGCACTGACTCGGGCGTGAAGGCGAACACAGCATTCGGAAACAGCCCGTAATAGGTCCAAGTGGTTTGTAGGTGCTCGGGCAGCCAGTGCTGCCGCTCAGTGATCGCCAGATACATCTTCACCGACCAGCGCCGCGCCGGGGCATCGCCAAAGCTGCCAATCGACACATTAAGCCCGCCATCCAGATGCAGATCGCGGTAGGTGCGGCCATAAAGATCCTGCAACGCCGGATGCGCCATCGGCACATGATAGCCCTCATTATCAACGTCGCGCACCGATTTCCAATTCACCGGCAGTTCCGTCGCCCAATGCGGCATGTCCAAGGGCTGTACGCCCTCACTACGATAGCCCGCGAAATCGGCGGCATAGGGCGCGAGCATTTCGGCCACCGCGGGCTGCGGCCCTGCGAAAAACCGGATGAAGATAAAGCCGTGGAAAACCTCCATCTCAATCGGCTTCAAGCCAAACTGCGTCCGATCCAAGCTACCAAAGCTGGAAGGCTGTGCCGCCCCGCGCAGCGACCCATCCAGATTATAAACCCAGCCATGAAACGGGCAGACCAGCGCGCCCTTGCAATGCCCCTTCTCGCCATTCACCACCCGTGCGCCACGATGGCGGCACAGGTTGTGAAACGCCCGTACCACGCCATCCTGACCCCGCATCACCACCGCGCGCTCGCCCAACAGGTCAAACGCCAGCCAATCGCCGGGGTTGGCCACATCATTGACATGCCCGACGACCTGCCAATGCGTCAGGAACAGCCGCTCACGCTCCAGCGCAAACATCGCCTCGGAATGATAGGTCCAGGCCGGAAGCCCGCGACGATCCCAATCATTCGGTATCGTCAGGCTGGCTGCATCATGCTGGGTCATCGGGCGACCTCCATTTCTTGTAAAAGCCATTGCTGAAAGCGGTGAATCTCATATTCCTCGGGCATCAACGTGCCACCGCGATAAGCGGGCGATAGCATCCCCCGCTGGTTCATCTCTGCCGCCTCGCCATCCTGCCGCAGCACGATCTTGGCAAATTCGGCGACCGCCGCCGCATCAAACCCCGGCTGCGCCATGGTTTCGGGCGAGAAATACCACTCCACCACCAACGCCGTCCTGAGCGGCCCCAGCGGCACGATCCGCACCGAGCGCACATGATCGACATGCGCCACCACATAAGCCGTCGGCCAGAACGTGACGAACTGATAGCCCGCCGCCCGCTCCGCTTCCGTCAGCCCCGCAAATACCGGCCCACACGCCGCCCCGTCAGCAGTCCAACTTTCCGCCCCCAGCTTCAGGTTCCCCGAAGGCACTTCCCCCGCCCAACCCACAGCCTCCGATGCCGCCATAATCCCCTGCCGATAGATCGGCACCAGATCGCACAATTCCAGGTGAATCCCCGGACAATGCAGACATTCCGAGTAGTTCTCCCAGAACACCTTCCAGTTACAGGCAATCTCGGTCCGCCAGACATGCCCCGTCACCAGCCCCTGCATCGGCCAATGCGCCAGCACATCCAAATCCACATCCGCCACCAGATCGCGCGGGGCCTCGCCCGTATTCAGAAACAAAAACCCAGCCCAAACCCGCCAAGCCACCGGCAACAAGCCATGCGCAGCCCGATCAAAATCCGCCGTCGGCACCGCATGACCCGTCGCCACCAACCGCCCGCTATCCGACGCATAGGCAAAGGCATGATAGGGGCAGCGGATCAGCTTGCCCAACGGCTGCACCGCCTCCCGACACAACTCCGACCCGCGATGCCGACAGGTATTGTGATACGCCGAAACGTCCCCCTCCGCCGCCCGGCACACGATCACGTCCGCCGCACCCACCTGCACCCGCCGCATCATACCGCGGCCAAAATCCTCCAGCCGCCCGACGCAAATCCAGTTCTGCGCGAACACCGTTGCCATCTCGCGCCCGTACCACTCCGCATCAGCATAGACCGCCGCCGGAAGCGTCGCAGGGCAGAACTCCAGACGTGGCGAAGGCAGAAGCGAGACCTGAGTCATGGCAAACCATTGCTGTTTCCGCATGCTCGCAAGATTCTGACTGGTCTGTCAATCAGAATATCTGTAGCATATCAAAAGCGGTATTTCAGCTAAGAAAGCGCCATGAACCACGCACCCACGATTCCCCCGCCACGCAAACTGTCGCGCGAAACCCGCCGCGCCCAAGTGATTGAGGCCACCATCGACGTGCTGGCCGAACAGGGCTACGCCCGCACCACCCTCACCGATGTGGCGCGCAAGGCAGGCATCTCGCATGGCTTGGTGAACTTCCATTTTCAGACCAAAGACGCGCTTCTGGCAGAAACCCTCGGCTATCTGTCCGACGAATACCGCCAAAATTGGGACGCCGCGCTAGAAGCCGCCGGACCATCCCCCGCCCATCAACTTGACGCCCTGATCCGCGCCGATTTCGTCCCCGCCGTCTGCACCCCAGCCCGCCTGTCCGCATGGTTGTCGTTCTGGGGCGAGGCGCAATCCCGCCCGCTCTACCAAGACAAATGTGGCGACAATGACCGGCTCTACATCACCAAACTGGAGGACATCTGCACAGCCTTGCTGGCCGAAGGCCGCTACCCCGGCGACCCCATTCTGATCTCGCGCGTCCTGCGCGTCACGACCGAAGGCGTCTGGGTCGACATGATCTCCACCCGCGAGCCCTACTCTGCAACCGAGGCGCTGCAAACCGTCCACGCCGCCGCCATGGCGTTCTTTCCGCGGCATTTCGGGGCGGAGGGGTTGTTGTAGGGGACATATGACATCGGGCCGAGGATAAGAAAATGACCGTCGATTTAAGCGATATGGCTGAACGCGCTGACTGAGAAAATACCAAGGATTGCGCTTAAATTCTGAAGACGTCCACCCAGTCTTTCTGGATTTGGGAAGGAATCCTCTTGGGCTCTCCCGGCGATCCATATTCCTCAAACTGCTTGCCGATTTCACTCCTCCACGACGGAAAATCTTTGTTCTCTGCCACTGAATCTGATCCACAAGTATATAGAATGGTTACTAACCAAAATGTTAAGTTATGATCGTAGAGCGTGTTGTAATCATCTTGAATCCGTTCTGTGGTTTTGGCTTTCGATGCTCCAAGAAATCCACGAATCTCGTCAACAGAGGCGTTTGAAAAGATGAGTTTCTTATGAAGCCTTGGATCCACAACGGAACTCACGAGAAGAACGCAGAGTATGTCGGTCCAACCGCCGAGCCAGTTCTTCTCAAAGACCACTTTTGGAAGGAGTGCAATTTGTGAAAATACTTTTCCTACATCTCTGAGTGAGACCTCGTTTTGTGCCGCAACATACGACACTAATCTGGCACAACGACTTGACAGCTTTTCTGGTAACTTCATGTCAGCAATCAACTGAGCAGAATACCGCGCAATAGAAGTTTCATTGCCGCGTGATCCTATGGTGCGTGGGTAATCCCCCCATTTTTGACGGGGTGCATTTGTAGAACTTAGGCGGCCGTTTTCAGTTTCTGGGCGGGTGTGATGCCGCCTATGCCCATGTTCGGGCGGTCGTTGTTGTAAGTCCATAGCCATTGTGTGGCGAAGTCC
>NZ_JAUSBA010000033.1 GCF_030652235.1 Cypionkella sp. | reverse complement strand
GCCAACACCGTCTTCGACAGCTACGATAAAATCCTCGACCAATGCGCCGCAGCCTGGAACTTCTTCGCGAACGAACCGGCAGCGATAACCTCGATCATGTCCAGAGACTGGGCAACGGTCAATATCTAGGGCCGTTGGTATGAGCACCCGCGAGGTGACGCAGCTTTTGGCCCTGCTGGCAAAGTTGTAAAATACGCCATTTCAAGTTGGGGTTACCTGCGCACAATACTTAAAAAACAATGAAAGACGCATTTCTAAGATATTGGTTTATATAAATCATAAACCCTGCCCACGCACGGACACAGCGCTTCAAACCTTCACAATCCCCGCCGCCACCCAGTCATCAAATCGCGCTAAAACCGCGTCTGAGAACGCCGGATCATTAATATGGGCGTCCAATTCCAGCAGTTCCACATTCGCCGGGCAGGCCCCCCGCATCTCGTCACAAAATGCCGCCAACCCTACCGCATCCTCAAGCGGTGCCCCCGGCCGATCCCATTCATGGCCACCCCGGATGGGCAAGAAAAACACCACCGGCCCCGCAGCCTCGGCCAGCTTGCCACAGATTTCCCGCGCCACCAGACGGCGCTGATCAGGGGTCTGAACCACCGAGGTCAGCAGCCGATTGTGGGCATGCGCCGGAGTGTCCTTGAAGGGGTCCGGCACGGGCTGCCACGCCACGAAGTCAATCAAATCATAGCAGCCAATTGACACCATCTGCGGAATCCCCACCCGCCCCGCATGGGTCATCCGATCCGCCCCTGCCGAGATCGCCGAGCCGAACAGGTGGTTCCCAACCTCCTGCGGCGCAAAATCCATCACCGCTGCGAACGCCCCATCGGCCGCGAGGCTTTCAAACGCCCGCCCGCCCATCCCGGTCGCATGAAACACTGCCACCTCAAACCCCCGCGCTTCCAATGCCGGCTTTAAGGCCACCATATAGCGCAGCACCGTTTTGCCGAATCCGGTCATCCCGACGAGCGGCTTTCTCCCTGTAGGCTGCTCCACGGCCCGCGCCGCCCCCAACACCGCTCCTGCGGCCTGAGACAACGAGGCCTTGCAGACCGAGTTCAGCCCATACAGCCCCCCCGCCCACAGGATCATCTGAATATCCGCAGCAAGTCGGGCAGGCGGAATCATCGGGCTGAAGCTGACGGTTGAGACGACATATTTCGGCACCCCTAACGGGAGCGCCGCACACAGATCCAACGCCAGATCGGTGCCCATCGACCCGCCCAACACCAGCACCCCATCAAACCGCCCCTCGCGATGCAGCCGCGCCGCCAAGGCCGAGGCCCCCCGCGCCATCGCTTGCATCGCGACGTTTTCATTCTCTACCGCAATGATCGCCGCAATCGTGGTTGCCGCCTCGGCCACCACCTCGTGCTTTGACCAATCCGTCGACGCTTTGGGGTTGCCCAGCACCGAGACATCCATCGTCAGGGCTTCACCGCCCTGCTTGCGGATCACCTCGGCCAGATATGTCAGCTCGTCGTCTTTGGTGTCATAGGTGCCGACGATCAGGATGCGATTGCCCATAATTTCCCCAAAACAGTCTTTACTACAGCTGAATCCATGCAGTTTTCAGATCGGTATACTTGTCCAGCGCGTGCAAGCTCTTGTCATGCCCATTGCCAGACTGCTTCACCCCACCCAGCGGCACCGAGTTATCAGACCCGCCATAGGTGTTCACATGCACCACCCCCGCGCGTATTCCTCGTACCATCCGATGCGCGCGGCTTAGGTTTGAGGTCCAAACGCCCGAGGCCAGCCCGAAATCACTAAAGTTTGCCAGCCGCAAGGCTTCGGATTCGTCCCTAAACGGAGTAACGGCGAGGATCGGACCGAAGACCTCCTCGCGAAACAGTCGGTGTTCTGGTCGCACGCCAGTCACCACCGTCGGTTCCATGTAATAGCCGCCGGTTTCCATCAGCGTGCGCTTACCGCCCAGAACAATCTCACCGCCTTCCTTCACGGCATCGCTGACGAAACCAAGATTGGCCTGCAACTGCACGTCGGAGTTCACTGCACCGATCTGAGTGGCAAGGTTCAGCGGATTGCCGACAAGCATTTTTGCGGAACTAACAGCCAGCATAGAGACAAATTCATCATGCACCGACGCCTCAACCAACAGCCGCGAGCCCGCCACGCAGACCTGCCCGGCATTGCGGAAAATCGCCGTTGCGGCGGCTTTTGCGGCGGCAGCCAGATCAACTGTATCGGCGAAAACCACGTTCGGGCTTTTGCCGCCCAATTCGAGATAGCAGCGCTTCAGGTTCGAGCGTGCTGAATATTCCAATAAGCGCCGCCCGGTTGACCCCGATCCGGTGAACACCATCACATCGACATCCATCGACAGGGCCAAGGCCTCACCCGTCACCCGCCCCGGCCCGGTCACCACATTGAACACCCCCGGCGGCACACCAGCCTCCAACGCCAATTCGGCCAGTTTCAGCAAGGTTAGAGACGCAGTTTCAGCAGGCTTCAGCACGATCGAGTTGCCCGCAGCCAAGGCTGGAGCGATTTTCCACGCGCCGATCATCATCGGGAAATTCCACGGCACAATCGCGGCCACAACGCCAACAGGTTCGCGGTGAATGAGCGCCAGAATGTTGTCGGCCGTCGGCGCGATCTGGCCATACACCTTGTCAATCGCCTCGGCATAATAACGGAAGGTTCCGGCAGCACTGCCCGGCTCGGCTTTCAACGCCATGCCAATATCGGTACCATTGTCGCGTACCCCCAAAACCGCCAGTTCGAGACTGTTTTTCTCAATAAGATCGGCCAAGCGATGCAACACGGCTTTGCGGCCAGCGGGCGGCATGCGCGACCAGATGCCCGCCTCAAAGCTCGCCCGCGCCGCAGCCACCGCGCGCGCCACATCCCCGGCAGAGGCGGCGGCGGTTGTGGTCAGTTTTTGCCCATTGATCGGCGAGAGCACCACAGTCTCCCCCGCCTCACCCTCCAGCCATTTGCCGCCGATCAGCAGCTTGCCCGCAGGCACGGCAACGGCGGCGAGACGGTCGATGTCACTTTGGGTTGGCGCGGCCATCAAGCACTCCTGTAGTATGAAAAGGGCGGCCGTTGCCAGCCGCCCGTTGTGTGTTTTGCATTAGACTTTGGTTTTGCCCAGATCGGCATATTTTGCCGGGTCTGCGGCTTTCAGTTTGGCCGCCAGCAAGATGCCGATGATCGCCGCAACGATCACGAGTGATGGCAACATCCACGACAGATGGCCTTGCGCCCCAGTCAGCGCGCCGAAGTCCATGAATATCTTGACGAACAGCACCGCCATGATCACGCCCGAGATGATCGGCAGGATCTTAGTGGAAAGTGCCGTCTCGCCCATCGCATTCTTGGCGAAAAACGCGATCACCGCAAACGAGGTCAGCGACATCAGGCCCAACACGCCAAGTGTGCCCAACTGCGACAACCACGAGAACAGGTTGAGCACCGGATCCAACTGGTAGACCACGAATACGGTCACGAAGATCAGCGCCAAAACGGTCTGGATCACCGAGCCGATATGCGGCGACAGGTGCTGCGCGTGGGTAAAGCCGACCGCAGCTGGCAGAATACCTTCGCGCCCGGTGACAAAGATGTAGCGGGCGATGGCGTTGTGAAAGGCCAACAGGGCCGCGAACACCGAGGTCACGAACAAGACGCCCATGACCATCGACAATGTGTCGCCCAGATAGGTGCTGCCCAGTTGGAACAGAAACATCGTCGGGTCCATGCCGCCCAGTGTTGGCATCAGCTGCTCATTGCCGATCCCCATCACCATCAGCCAAGAGGTGATCGAATAGAAAATCCCGATCGCCAGCACCGAAAGGAAGGTGGCGCGCGGTACGGTGATATGCGGGTCGCGGGCTTCTTCCGAGTAGATCGTGGTCGCCTCAAACCCGATGAACCCGGCGAAAGAGTACAGAATACCGATCGACCACGTGCCCGAGAAAATGTTTTCGGGCATGAAGGGCGCAAAGTTCAAACCGCTCGCGCCGCCTTTGGCCAAGATGACGATATCCAGCAGCAAGACGATGGCAAATTCAAAAAAAACCAGCACCATCAAAACTTTGGCCGATAGATCAACTTGGCGATAGCCCAGCACAGCGATGATAGCGATGGCAGCGTAAGACCAATAATACCACGGCAGATCCAGCCCAAACTGCGCGAAAGTGCCCGCAGCGGCATAACCGAACAGGCCCATCAACCCGATCTGCATGGCGTTGTAGGACAGCATCGCGATCAGGGCCGCAGCGCCGCCGACATGGCCGCCCAGACCCTGCGCCGCGAAGGCATAAAATGCGCCTGCGTTCTTTACATGTCGCGACATTGCGACATATCCGGCCGAAAACATCAGCAGAATCGCCGTTACGATCAGGAAGGTGCCGGGGATGCCGATGCCATTGCCCAGCAGCATTGATAGCGGAATGCCACCCGCCGCCCCAGTCAAGGGTGCCGCCGCTGACACCACCATGAACGTCACAGCCGCCACGCCCAGCGAATTTTTCTTCAGTTGGTTTGAAGGAATGCCAGCCTCAGCCATGTTGCACCCCCGGATGTGCGGAATTTTTCATACGCGGTCCCTTCCTGTCGGTTGACTGCCTCCGTTCATCGGCGGCTTTCGGTTTGTTATTTGAACCGTTGGTTCGATTTTATTTGACAGCACCCGCGACATTCTGTCAACTGAAATGAAAGCGCTGGCCTACGGGTCGGATCAGAATGTTGGGCGCAAAATGGGCACTGTTTCTAAAGCACTGGAATTGCTGGATTACTTCACAAAGGCGCGCCCGCTGATTGGGTTGTCGGATATTGCGCGTCTGGCTGATCTGAACAAAGCCACCTGTTTTCGCCTGCTGACCGAGCTTAGCGAAAATGGCTTCGTCGAGCAGGTCGGCACCAGTCGCGAATATCGGCTTGGCCCCAGCGTTCTGCGTCTGGCCGCACTGCGCGAGGCTCAAGTGCCGACGCGCGATGCGGCGATGCCGGTGCTGCAATCATTGGCGCAGCAAACCGGCGAGACCGCGCATCTGTCGCTTCTGATTGCGGATATTCTGCGTCCGCTGGCGCATGCCTACAGTGCGGCGCATGCCACCAAGGTGATGCTGGAAGATACCGAGACGCTGCCGTTTCATGCCACCTCGTCTGGCCTTGCGGTGCTGGCGTTTCAGCCCGAAGCCTTCCGCAACGCGGTGCTGGCAAAGCCGCTGGCGCAGCTGACCAGCACAACACTGACCAACCCCGCTGCCCTGCGCGCCCGCATCGCTGAGGTGCGCGGTTTGGGCTATGCCGAAAGCCGGGGCGGCTACGAATCGGATGTGCATTCGATGGCGGTACCGCTGTTTGACGCCTTGGGGCGCTGTAGCGGCGCGCTGGCGGTGGCGGCGCTTGGCACCCGGATGGGCGAGGCGCAGCGCCGCATGATCCGCTACGCACTGCTGCAAGCTGGCACCGAGATCACCACACTGTGGGGCGGCACTTTGCCCGCCGATATCGCGACACTGTGGCGCTTGGCCGCCTGACGGAAGGAAAGACGATGAAAGACGAAAACTACCTGAAGGCCAACAATGCCCGCAGCCTGTGGCATCCGATGACTGCGCCCTCTGACAGCCTAAAAAACCCGCCTGCAATCATTGTTGGCGGCAAAGGCGTGCGGATCACCGATATCGATGGGCATGAGACGGTCGATGGTGTTGGCGGGTTGTGGAACGTCAATCTGGGCTACTCTTGCCAGCCGGTGAAAGATGCGATCACGCTGCAGATGGAGCGGCTGCCGTACTACTCGACCTTCCGGGGCACCTCGAACGATTGTGTCATCGAACTGGCCGAAGAATTGCGCAAGTTTTTCGAGCCTGATGGGCTTGTGAGATCGTTCTTTACCTCTGGCGGGTCAGACTCGGTTGAGACCGCGCTGCGGCTGTCGCGACAGTATCACAAGATCCGGGGCGATCAGGGACGAGTGAAATTCCTGTCGTTGAAGAAGGGTTATCACGGCACGCATATGGGCGGGGCTTCGGTGAACGGCAACGCCAATTTCCGCACCATGTACGAGCCGCTTTTGCCCGGTTGTCACCATATCCCTGCCCCCTACACCTATCGCAATCCGTTCAATGAAACCGATCCGGCCAAGCTGGCGCAGCTGTGTCTGCAAGCGTTGGAGGATGAGATTGCGTTCCAAGGGGCCAGTACGATTGCTGCCTTCATCATGGAACCGATTCTTGGCGCGGGCGGTGTGATCCTGCCGCATGAAAGTTTCATGCCGGGCGTCGAAGCAATCTGCCGCAAGAATGGCATCCTCTTGATCGCCGATGAGGTGATCACTGCGTTTGGTCGCACCGGGGCTTGGACCGGCAGTCGGTTGTGGGGGGTGAAGCCGGATTTCGCCTGCACCGCCAAGGCGATCACCAACGGCTATTTTCCCTTCGGGGCCACGATGATTTCCGAGCGTGTGGCGGAGGTGTTCGAATCTGATGAGACCGGCAAAGCCGCCATTGGCCATGGCTATACCTATTCCGGCCATCCGGTTGGGGCGGCGGCGGCGCTGGCTTGTTTGGCGGAAACCCAGAAGCTGAACGTGACAGAAAATGCCGCAGCACGCGGGGCTGAGTTGTATCAGGGGCTGCTGGATTTGCAGGCCAAGCATGAGGCGATTGGCGATGTGCGCGGCGGGCATGGGCTGATGTGCGCGATTGAACTGGTGGCGGATCGGGCCACGAAAAAGCCCGCCGACAAGGCCATTCCGGGCAAGGTGCAGGCGGCGGCCTATAAGGCAGGTGCGATGGTGCGGGTGTCTGGCAACAACATTATCATGTCGCCGCCGCTGGTGCTGACCTCGGCGGATGTGCGGGTGATTTTGTCGAGTTTGGATGCGGGGTTTGCTGCGCTGTAGCGAGATGCGAATTCTTCCCCGCTGGGAATGACTTGTGTAAAATGAAGATTTTTAGGGATAATTCTACTACATGCGGTAGATTTTTCTGAACCAGCGCCCGTTTCAGCGCGCAATTTCAGCGCACAGCGTCTGCCAGACGCGGCGCAACGGCGCGCACGTGGGCGATATAATCCCGCAACATCGGCACCCGGCGCGGGCGAAAGCTTGCGCCGGAAAGTGTCACATCCTGCATCCGCCCCAGGTGAAATCGGCGGAAATCTTGCCGCAGGCAGCACCATGCCAGACACATCAACGCTTGATCAAAATACACAATCGACAGCGGCCAAATTTGACGCTCGGTCTGGGTGCCGTTCACATCAAGATAGGTCAAGCTGACCTCTTGCTCGGCCCAAGACGCTTCGCGCAACAAATCCACATGCGCGGGCGGCGCGGTGCGGGTTTGAAACTTGATCGAACGCGACACCGCATGAACTGCATGCCGCTGTACCCGTTCCGGCAGGGTGGCGACGATCTTCGCCATCGCCACTTCTGCCGCCTTGGCCATCGCCGGATCACCCATCTGGCGCACCTCGGCCAGACCCAGCACCAGCGCCTCGACCTCTAGCCTTGTGAACATCTGCGGTGGCAGCGCGGGGTCTTCGGTCAGCGTATAGCCCACCCCCGCCGCACCGTCGATCAGTGCACCGCCCGCCCGCAAACTGTCGATATCGCGGTACAGCGTGCGCACCGACACCCCCATTTCCTCGGCCAATCGCGCTGCCGTCACCGGTTGCGGCAGCATACGCAGCGCGGTCAAAAGGCGGAACAGGCGATCAGACTTGGCCATAGCATCCTGACGGTTTCTGGCAGCAGGCTTGCAGCATAAAGGCGCTATCGCAAAACACAACGGAGACAAAAAATGCTGACCCTGTTCCACGCCCCGCAGTCGCGCTCTTCCGCCATCGTAACCCTGCTTGATGAGATGGGCATCACCGACAAGGTCGAGATCCGTCCTGTCGCCATCCTGCGCATGGATGGTTCTGGTGGTGTCGATCCGTCCAACCCGCACCCCGAGGGCAAGGCCCCTGCGCTGTTGCACGACGGCCATCTGATCACCGAACGCGGCGCGATCATGCTGCACCTGACCACGCTGTTCCCCGACGCCGGGCTGGCACCCCCTGTCGGTGCGCCGCTGTGGGGCGAGTATCTGACGTGGCTTTCGTGGTATCAGGGCGTGTTAGAGCCTGTTTTGGTGATGGGCGCGCTTGGCCTTGACCATCCGGGCATCGCGCGCACCTTCCGTGGCCATCCCGAAGCCGCAGCCCGCATCAACGCCGCGTTGCAGAAGGGTCCGTGGCTGTTGGGTGAGACTTTTTCCGCCGCTGACCTGCTGGTGCATTCGCCCTACGCTTGGTTCAAGGATGTCACCCCCGATGATCCCTTGATCCGCGATTGGGTGGCGCGCTGCATGGCCCGCCCAGCGCGGTTGCGGGTGTTGGCAGCGGATGAAGCTGCGATGGCGAAAGTGGCCTGAACCAGACGAAAGGGCCAAAAGCAAAAGGGCCGCCCTATTGGCGACCCTTTTCAAATCAAATCGCAGCCTGACTTAAGCCGAGGCCTGAATTCAAGCGTTAACGCTGTCTTTCAACGCCTTGGCGATGGCGAATTTCACTTGCTTGTCGGCCGCTTTGGTCACGGTCTCGCCGGTGGCCGGGTTGCGAACCTGACGCTCGGGGCGCTCACGGCACGCCATCTTGCCCAGACCCGGCAGCATCACCGAACCACCAGCCGCAACTTCGCGCGCAACAACAGCCGCGACGGCGTCCAGTGCTGCTGCTGCGGTTTTCTTGTCCGCACCCATTGCGTCCGAGATCGCGGCAAGCAGTTGCGTTTTGGTCATGGCTTTGTTCATCGTCTTGTCCTTGTTTCCGGCCCTCATGCTTCAGGGGCCCTGATATGGCGGATATAGCGGCTTCTCATGGTTTTGCGCCCTATGGCAAGCCCTTTCGGCTTAAAATAAGGCATTTCCGTGCGGCGGGTCAGGTTTTCACGTCAGCTTGGGCATCGGAAAACGCGTTCGCAATACGTGCGAGGCAGCGATTTCTGATGCCTTGTAAATCTGAACCGCTGTGGTCAGAGGAAGGCAGTCTCTTCGAAGCTGCGCAACTTGCGGCTGTGGATCCGCTCGATCGGCATGTCGCGCAGGCGTTCCATCGCGCGGATGCCGATTTGCAGATGGCGCGAGACCTGGGTCTTGTAGAACTCGCTTGCCATGCCGGGCAGCTTCAGCTCGCCATGCAAGGGTTTGTCAGACACGCACAGCAAGGTGCCGTAGGGGACACGGAAACGGAAACCATTGGCGGCGATTGTGGCGCTTTCCATATCCAAAGCAATCGCGCGGGATTGGCTCAGCCGCTGCACCGGACCGGATTTGTCGCGCAGCTCCCAATTCCGGTTGTCGATGGTGGCGACGGTGCCGGTGCGCATGATGCGTTTCAGCTCATAGCCCTCCAACTGGGTGACCTCGGCCACCGCCTCTTGCAAGGCGATCTGAATTTCGGCCAGCGCCGGGATCGGCACCCAGACCGGCAGGTCGTCGTCCAAGACATGATCCTCGCGCAGATAGGCGTGGGCAAGGCAGAAATCGCCCAAAGACTGGCTGTTGCGCAGCCCCGCGCAATGGCCGACCATCAGCCAGGCATGCGGGCGCAGCACGGCGATGTGGTCGGTGGCGGTCTTGGCGTTCGACGGACCAACCCCGATATTCACCAGCGTGATGCCGTTCCCATCGGCGCGCTTCAGATGATAGGTCGGCATTTGCGGCGTCTTGGTTGACGGCAGGATCACCCCGTCTGGCGTGGTGATTTCCTGATTTCCGGTGGCGACAAAGCTGGTGTAACCTGTGTCTTCATCGGCGAGGGCGGTGCGGGCGTAGGCCTCAAACTCATCAATGTAGAACTGATAGTTGGTGAACAGCACATGGTTTTGAAAATGCATAGGATCGGTTGCGGTGTAGTGTGACAGGCGCGCAAGGCTATAATCTACGCGCTGCGCTGTGAACGGCGCCAGCGGCTGCGAGCCATCGGCGTTATGGGTGCGGGTGCCGTTGACGATGTCATCGTTGGTGGTCGCCAAATCCGGCACATCGAACACATCGCGCAGCGAAAATTCCAGCACACCCTCTTGCGGCACCGACACCGCCGGGTTGCCCGCCACCGCGAAATGCACCGGGATCGGCGTGTCTGAATAGCCGATCTGCACCGCAACATTGTGGTTCTGCATCAGCAGGCTGATCTGCTGGATCAGGTAATTGCGGAACAAATCGGGGCGGGTGACAGAAGTGGCATAGGTGCCGGGGCTGGCAACATGGCCAAAGGCCAAGCGGCTGTCGGTTTTGATATGGCTGCTGACGGTCAGACGGATTTCGGGGTAGAACGCACGAATACGGGTGACGGGTTTAGAGCCTGTGACCGAGGCGCTGAAATGCTGGGATAGGAAAGTCGTTGCATCGAAATACAGCACCTCCAGCCGATCCACTGCTTCAGCTGCGTCGGTGTAGAAGACTGGGCCAGTGAAATCAGGGATCAGGATCAGAGCGGGTTCGTCGTTCATGACATCATCTTCTTGTTTTTGATCGGGCATCTAAGGCCGAAGCAGGCGGTTTCGCAAGTGAAGTCTTGATGACGCAGGCTTGTCCGCATCTGGGGTCTTGCGAAGCAGGAGTAGGACGGGAATAAAGATGCGATGAAAACCTTGCTTTCCCTTGGACATGGCTATTCCGCTGCCGCCTTGGCCGCCCTGCTGATCCCGCTGGGCTGGCGGGTGATCGGCACCACGCGAGAGCCCGACCGGATCGCCGCGCTGCGCGATCAGGGGGTAGAGCCGTTGCTGTGGCCCTGCGAGATCGGCTCTGCGCTGAAGCAGGCGACGCATATCTTGGCCTCGGCAGCGCCGGATGGGTCGGGCGATCCGTTTCTGCACGCAGCCCGTGATCAGATTGTGGCCGCAGCCCCCGAATGGGTCGGCTATCTTTCCACCACTGCCGTCTATGGCGACCATCAGGGTGGCTGGGTGGATGAGGACACCCCGGTCAACCCGCAGTCAGGCCGCGCTGTGGCACGGGTGCTGGCGGAACGGCAGTGGTTGGCGACGGGGTTGCCGGTGCAGGTGTTTCGCCTAGCCGGGATCTACGGGCCGGGGCGCGGGCCGTTTGAGAAGGTGCGGGACGGTACGGCACGACGGGTGATCAAGGCCAATCAGGTGTTCAGCCGCATCCATGTCGCCGATATTGCCGCGACCTTGCTGGGGTCGATCCGGCATCCTGACCCCGGCATGATCTATAATGTCTGCGATGATAATCCTGCCCCGCCCGAAGATGTGCTGTCCTATGCGGCGGCTTTGTTGGGCTATCCAGAGCCCCCGACAGTGCGGTTTGAAGAGGCCGAGATGACGCCGATGCAAGTCAGTTTCTATTCGGAATCGAAGCGGGTTCGGAATGATCGGATCAAGCGGGATTTGGCGGTTAAGCTGGCCTATCCGACTTATCAGGATGGGCTTAGGGGGCTTTTGAAGTGATGGTCCCGCGTTGGGACCAGCCGTTAAACACTTGATTTAGAAATATTATCTGATTTCCGTTAAGGGAAAATTTACACTTTTCAGCCGCCAAACCGGCACAACTCGGAGGAAACAGCCGTGGACTGGAGCGCGATGCATTGGCTGAACCCGCCTGCAAAGGCCTGCCATGATGCGGCGGGGCTGCATGTGACCACGGGGGATCAAACCGATTTCTGGCATGGCACCTATTACGGTTTTCAGCACCACAATGGGCATTTTCTGCATCAGGCTGCATCGGGTGATTTCAGCCTCGAAACGGCGTTTAGAGCCGCTTTCTCGCAGCAATATGACCAAGCAGGCCTGATGATCCGCGCTGATGCGACGCATTGGGTGAAATGCGGGATCGAATATGTGGGCGACACCGCACATTTGGCTGTGGTGGTAACGAATGGCATGTCGGATTGGTCGCAGATGCCGCTGCCCGCGTATGACGGCCAGTTGCGGTTGCGGCTGACGCGGGTGGGTGATGCGGTTTGGGTACAGTATCAGGCCGGGGAGGTTTGGAAGATGCTGCGACTGGCTTATTTCCCGCCTGAATTGGCGGTCGATGCCGGGGTGATGTGCTGTTCGCCTTCGCGGGCGGGGCTAGAGGTTGTGTTTGAAGAAATGGCTCTGACACCGCCGATTTCGACGGAAGCCTATTGAATGACCAAGACGAAGCCACCGCGGAAACTGTCGCGTGAGGCGCGGCGGGAACAGTTGATCGAGGCCACCATCACAGTGCTGGCGATCAAGGGCTATGCGCGTGTCACGATGAGCGATGTCGCCAATCAGGCTGGGCTGTCGCATGGGCTGGTGAACTTTCACTTTCAGTCAAAAGAGCTGCTGCTGGCCGAAACCCTGACCTATCTGGCCGATGAATATGTGCAGAATTGGCAAAGCGCGCTGGCGGCGGCCCCGCCCGAGCCCAGCGCGCAGTTAGATGCGCTGATCCGCGCCGATTTCCGCGCCGAACTGTGCACGCCGCAACGCTTGGCCGCGTGGTGCGCGTTTTGGGGTGAAGCGCAAAGCCGACCGCTGTATCAAGAGAAATGCGGCTCTAACAACGCGGAATACGTCACCAAACTGGAAGGTCTGTGTGCGGCGCTGCTGGGGCCATCGGGCAATGCCGAGCGGGTGGCGCGGGCGATCCGGGTGGCCAGCGAAGGGCTTTGGATGGATCTGGTGACGCAAGCCGAGCCTTACAGCGTTGAGGAGGCGCTGGAGACTTTGCTGGCCGTTGCTGCGGCATTTTTCCCACAAGCCTTCACGCTGGCGTGAGAATTTTCGGCCAAAGGGGTTGAAGTGCTGCAATCGCGCTCCATTTGTGAGAAGCGAGACGGGCCCCTCTGACGATGTTGCATCGTGATGTCGGATCGCATCGAGTGCGCTCGATGTCATGCCCGTCGACCTTGGCTGACCTTTGGCGCGATATGCAAAAACAGAGGACAGTATGGATATTTTCACTTCACTATTTTTGGGCACACCGCTGTGGATGTGGCTGACCTTCATCACCATCGTCTTGGTGCTGCTGGCCGCCGATCTGGGGCTGGTGAACAACGGCGATCAAGAGATTGGCGTGGCGAAAAGCCTGCGCTTGTCTGCGGTGTATATCACCTTGGGCCTGGCATTTTCGGGCTTTGTCTATTGGCAGATGGGCTCGGAAGCGACCGCGCAATATCTGACGGCGTTTGTGGTCGAAAAGACGCTGGCGATGGACAACGTGTTTGTCATCGCGTTGATTTTCAGCAGTTTTGCCATCCCCCGCATGTATCAGCATCGGGTGCTGTTCTGGGGTATTCTAGGCGTGATCGTGCTGCGCGGCATCATGATCGGGCTGGGCGCTACTTTGGTCGCCGAATATGCGTGGCTGCTTTATGTGTTCGCGGCCTTCTTGATCTTTACTGGCGTGCGGATGTTGTTCATCGACGAGACCAAACACTCGGTCGACGGCCCGGTGTTGCGGTTTCTGAAGCGGCGGATGCGGGTGACGGAAGATCTGGTGGGCAATGCGTTCTTTGTGAAACGCGACGGTCTGCGCTATGCGACGCCGCTGTTTCTGGCGCTGGTGTTGATTGAGATTGCCGATCTGGTGTTCGCGGTGGATTCGGTGCCTGCGGTGTTCGCGATCACCACCAACCCGTTCATCGTTTATACGTCGAACATCTTCGCGATCTTGGGTCTGCGCGCTTTGTATTTCGCACTGTCTGCGATCCTGCACCGCTTTGCTTATCTGAAATATGCGCTGTCGTTGTTGTTGGTGTTCATCGGCTCGAAAGTGTTTGTGGCCGACTGGATGGATCTGGAGAAGTTTCCGCCAAGCTGGTCGCTGGGCGTGACCTTTGCGATCCTGGCCGCTGGCGTGGGCTTCAGCCTGTATAAGACGCGCGGGCAAGCCAAGGGTGCAGAGCACTCTTAAGGAATATGGACAGCGCGCTTATAGCCGCGCTGTCCATAAAGCAGCGCATCATGATTATCGGTCAGCGCTACGGCGCTGACTTCGCCCACCATAATATAGTGGGTTTCCCAGAGTAGAGCCGTTTTCAGGCTACATTCAAAGCTGGCAGAAGCCTCGGTCAAGATCGGTTGACCCGCCTGCCCTGCGTGCCATTTCACCGCATCGAAGCGATCGCCTTGTGGCTTCTGGCGGCCCGAGAACAGATCGGACGTGCCGTGTTGCGCAGCGCTCAGCAGGTTGGCGCAGAAGGTGCGGTTGTGCAGGATCGCGGTGGCGGCGGGCGAGAGGTGGTGAATGCAAACTAGCAGCGACGGGCCAGCGCCATCGGCAGAAAGCGAGGTCATCGACGAGACGGTGACGCCGAAGCGCCCCGCCGCGCCATCCGTGGTGATCACCGCCACGAAGGTGGACGCGCGGCTCATGCCTTCGATGAAGTGGTGGCGCAGGTCGGTCATGGTTTACCCCAGATCAAAGAAGCGTTGCAGTTCGACATCGGGGACTTTGCGGCGGAATTGGTCATATTGGCTTTGGCGGGTGGCCGAGAACGCCTCGACAAAGCGCGGGCCAAGCCAGTCTTGCGCGAAAGCCGAGTTGCGCAGGCGGGTGATGGCTTCGGGCATCGAGCGGGCGAAATCGGGGTGATCACCGGTCAGGTTATGGCCGTTGCCGATGACTTCGGGTTCGGGTTCGATTTTCTCGAGGATACCCGCGACGCCTGCGGCAATGGTGGCAGCGGCGGTGAGGTAGGGGTTGGTGTCGGCACCGGGCAGACGGTTTTCGACGCGGAGGGAGTTTGCATCATGGCCCACCACGCGGAAGCAGGTGGTGCGGTTTTCATAGCCCCAGGTCAGACCGGGGGGCGCGAAGGTGCCGGGGGCGAAGCGGCGATAGGAGTTGACGGTGGGTTGGCAGATCAGGGTCATGTCGCCGATGTAGCGCTGCAAGCCGCCAATGAAATGGCGGAAGGTTTGGGAGATGCCGTTCTTTTCGCCGTCTTGGTAGAATAGTGGGCTGCCGCTACTGTCTTTCAGCGAGATATGGACATGGATCGACTGGCTGTCGGCGTCTTCTGTCCAGCGCGGCATGAAGGTGACGCAGCGGCCTTGCCGCATGGCCAGCGCGCGGATGAAGTTTTTCAGCAGCATCAGTTGGTCGGCAGGCTCTAACCCTTCACCCGCGCCAATGCAGGCCTCCATGAAGCCGCCACCGATTTCTTCGTGCATTTTGGCAAGGTCGATGCGCAGCGGGCCGCACATGTCGGACACCGCCTCGTACCATTCCTGTTGCACGGTTTGATACAAGATCAGATCGTGGCTGGCATGCATCGTGGCGGTTTTCAGGTTGCGATAGCCTTTGTCGCGTGCGGATTCAGGGGACTCGTCGAACAGGGTGTATTCCAGTTCCATGCCGTATTTCGGGGTGAAACCAGCGGCGGTGGCGCGGTCTAGCACCGATTTCAGGATCGAGCGCGGGCAGAGGGCGGCGGTGTCGCCGGAGTATTGGGTCAGCAACAGCAGGTCATGGCCGGCGCGGGCCCAAGGGATGCGGCGGGCCGAGGTGGGATCGACAATCAGCGGGTCGTCGTGGAAATCGCCTGTGCCATCGGTGACGCCGGGCATCTCTAACATCTGGTCGGTGGGGTCGAGCGCCAGTTGTGCAGGGGCCATGCCCATGCCGGATTTCAGGATGCCTTTCAGGCTGCGGGTAGAGACCATTTGGCCGCGCAAAAGACCGTTGGTATCAACCAAAGCGACGGTGGCGAAGCGACTGGACTCATTGTCAAGGAAGGCTTGCAGGCTCATGGTGTCCCCGTGATGGTTTGAAGTTGGGCCAGATCGCGGGCCGGATCGGTGGCATAGGCTTTCAGGAACACCCGCAGCCCGTTGTTGATGTAGCGGGCGAGTTGTTCTCGCGTCGGGATGCGGTCGGGAAGGTGCAGGGCTTGGTTTCTGGGGGCGGACAGGATCAGGCCCCAAAGGTCTTCGGCGGCGAGTTCGGCATCGTCGAAGGTTAGTTTTCCGGCCTCGCGCTGGCGGGTCAGGTAGGTGATCATCCCGGCAAGAACGCGGTCGGGGCCAGCGGCTTGGTAGGCGCGTCCGATCTCGGGGAAGCGCTGCGCCTCGCCAATGATCAGGCGGGCGAGGGAGAGGAATTCGGGGCGCATCACGGTGTCGGCGTAGTGCCATGCAAAGCTGTGCAGTTCCGCGACCATATCGGTGCCTGGGCGGTCGAAGGCCAAGAGCATGGTGTTGCGCTCGGCGAGCATGATCTCGGTGAACAGTTGTTCTTTGGTGCCAAAGTATTGATAAAGCGTGGGTTTTGAGACGGCAGCTTTGGCGGCAATGGCATCCATCGAGGTGCCAGAATAGCCTTCGGCCGCAAACACCGCTAAAGCGGCGTCAAGGATGCGGCGCTGTTTGGCGAGGCGGTTGAGTTCGCGTTGCGGGATGGCTGTCATGCGATCACCTTGCGGATGAATTGCAGCAGGGGTCGGTTGTAGGCGGTGGGTTGCGCGACGTTGCAGACATGGCCTGCGTCGGCGATCACTTCGAACCGCACGTCCGGGCGCAGGGCGGCGTCGGTGATGCGGCCTGCGACGGCGCGGATCTCGGCAGGGGGGGCAAGGCGGTCGTGTTCGCCTGTCATCAACAGCACGGGCATGGTGAGTTTGGCGAAATCGAAACGCTCCAGCGGGTTGGTGAAGCAGCGCAGGGCGTCGCGGTAGGTCGCGGCGGGAATGGCGGACATCGAGGCGAGGAGGTCGGCGCGGATTTGGTCGTTGGCGTTGGGGCCTGCGATGATGTTGACCACAGCGGGGGCGAAATCGGCGGGGGTCTGGCCTGCGTCAAGCGGGACTTCGCGGCTGACGCGGAAGGCTTCGCGTTCTTCGGGGCCCGCCTCGGACATGCCGGTGCAGCCGCCGGACAGCACGAGGCCTGCCAGTTTGTCGGGGTGGCGCATGGCGAAGCTTGTGGCGATCCAAGAGCCGTAGGACAGGCCGCAGAGGATGATTTTATCGGCGTTGAAGGCGGCCATGACGCGCAGGATGTCTTCGCAATAGTCGTCGATGGTGGATTGGCGGAAGCCGAGGGTGCTGCCGCCATAGCCGCGCAGATCGAGGGCGGCGGCTTGGGCAAAGTTGCCTGCGGCTTGCAGTTGGGCGGCCCAGTTGCTGCGCGCGCCGCCGATACCGTGCAGGAATAGGATGAGCGGGCCGGGTTTGGCGGGCGTGTGGGTGAGGGCAAGCTGCGGGGTGCCGGGCAGGATGCGGGGTTGCAGGGGCGCGTTGGGCAGAGTTGGTTCTGGGGTGCCGGGGGATGTGGTTGCGGTGGACAGCGCGTCGATGCCAGCCTCGAAGATCGGTTTGGTGCCGTTGGCGATTTCGGTGGCGCGCGTCGGAGGCGCCACGATTTCCGCGCTCCAGTTGATCACAGAGCCTGAGGCGGCCGGGGAAATCGTCAAGCGGGCGGTGTAGCGGTCAGCGCCGCAGATGCCTTCAAGGTGGGTGTAGGCAAGGCAGCGGTCGCTGTCGGATCGGTAGATCAGTTGCTCGCGGTAGACGGTGTCTTCACCATGGGCGGTGAAACGGCGAATTTCGGCACCTGTGGGGCTGCGCTCTGCCGTGATGGTGGCCAAGCCGGGGTGCCAAGCGCCGCAGAAGTCGCGCGCTATGGCCCAGACGGCATCGGGTTCGGCGCTGGTGCGGCCCATGACGTGGACGGTTTCGCGGGCCATGTCAGCGCAGGCCTTTCAGGGTGCCGCTGTCACCGCGCCAAAGCGAGGAGCGCGCGCCGCCTTCGTCGCCGGGGGCATTATCCAGCTCATTCGTATCGTAGAGGGTGAGGACAGACAGATAATCTTCCATGATTTCAGAAGTATAGGGCAGCATCAGCGCCCCGCAGCGGCTGTCGCGGTACATCCGCTCCAACGGCATCGACTTTAGCATCGACTGGCCGCCACAGGTGCGGATCGCAAGCGCCGCGATTTCCTGCACGCCCTCCATCACGTTGTATTGGGCGGCATACATCCGCAAAACTTGGGCTTTCGATGGCATCCCCTGCGCTTCCATAAATGCCTGCCACCACAGGGCGCGCATCGACGCCAGACGGGCATACATCCGGCCCACGGCGATGCGTTTGGTGCCGAACATGCGGCGATCAGCGGCGGGTTGGCCTTCAACTTCGCCACGCAGATAGGCAACGGTGAAGTCATAGGCCCCTTGCGCGAGGCCCATATAGGTGGGCGACAGGGTGGCCATCATATGCGGCCAATGCGGCAGGGTTTTGATGAAAAGGCCGCGCGGCATCATCAGATCGTCTTCGCTGACGAACACATCTTTCAGCACCAGATCGCGCGAGTTGGTGCCGCGCATGCCCAGAGGGTCCCATGTACCTTGCACGGTCAGGCCTTTGGCCTGTTTCGGGACAACGAAGATCATGGTGTCTTCGTGGCGCGGCTCAACCCCGTCGAAATGTTCGGTGCAGACGATCGAGTAGTAGTCGCAGTAGCCCGCGAGGCTGGCGAATTTCTTGAAGCCGTTGATCAGCCAGCCGCCTGCAACGCGGCGGCAGTTGGTTTGGGCGGGTTTGGAGGTCCAGTTCTGCCCGGCTTCAGAGATCGGCTGCGAGTAGATGCCTTGTTCGGCGACGGCGCGACGGAATTGGCGTTCGCGCAGGGGGGCGAAGGCGGCGCGGTCGGCGTCGGTCAGGTTCGGCAGCTCATACATGAAGCGCGACCACATCATCGACGAGTTGTGCATGTTGAAGGTCAGCGCGGTCGCGCCGCAGTATTTGCCGATCTCGGCCCCGCACATCGCGTATTCGCCAAGGCTGAAGCCGTGGCCGCCGAATTCGGTGGGAACGGTGAGCGTCAGAAAGCCTTCGGCGGCGAGGTCTTTGTAGTTTTCCACTGGGAATGTGGCTTCGACGTCGATGCCTTTGGCGCGGGCGGCGAAGCTGGGGCCAAGGTCGTTCAGCCGGTTCAGCACCGCTTGGACTTCGGGGCGGATACGGGACAGGTCGTAGTAATCGGCAATCGTGCTCATGGTGTTCTCCTGCGGCGCTATAGCGCCAGTTCGCCTTGAAGGACGCCCGCTTTGACGACGATGCGTCCGTCAAGGGCGATGGTGCAGTTGCGCATTGGCAGATCGAAATGGCCAAGGGTGTAGCGGCCTGCGTATTGGTTGGCGCCGGTGGACCACAGGAAGCTGCCAGCAAGGGCGCGGAATTCGACGGCTTGCATGTCGCGCTTGTCGTACATGGCAGCAGAAATCCAATGAGCGTGCGGGTTCATGCCCCAACCGACGTGGCTGAGGCCGTAGGCGTTCGGATCATCCCAAGCGGCCATGTATTCGCGGAAATGCAAAGCATCGATGCCGTCGCCTTTGATTTCGGTGACGAAATCATGCTCGACGATGCAGTCGATGCGGCTGGTGAGGTAGGTTTTGAACGTCAAGTTCATATCGCCGACATCCATCACGATGCGCCCGTTCACCGCGTTCTTGCCGGGGAAGGCGAGGCAGAGGCCGCCGGGCCAATGCGCGACATCGCCGGGTTTGGTGCCAAAGCCCGCCGTGCCACCACAGGGCGCGTCGCGCAGATCAATGGTCAGATCAGTGCCCGCGGCGGAAGTCACGCGCATCTCTGACGCTTCGCGTAGCATCTGGGTGCCAAGTGCGACCTTGGGACCATGTTCGGCGCGGGGTTCGGTGCGTTCAAGGATTTCGGGGTGTTCGTTGGTGATCACCAGCAGGCGGGTGCGGCCTGCGGACTCGATCTCGGGCCATTCCGGGGCGTGGATGATGCCTTCAACCGTGCAATCGACGATGACTTCGACGCGCTTCAGGGCTTCGATTACGGCACGGTTTTGTTGGATCGCCCAGCTTGTGCCGGTGGATTTGACGGGCACCGGGGCGTTGAGCGGTGGGGTGGGCATGGTGATGATGCAAAATTCCGCGCCCAAATCGTAGGCGGCGAGTTCGCAGAGGTGGATCAGCACCGGGCGAGACTGGGTTTCGCAAAGGATGGCGATGGGGGTGCCTTTTCCAATGCCGTTCAGCGCCAATACACGGCGGAAGGCGGCCAGCCATTTGCCCTCGATCCGTTCTTGCATCATCGCGGCTTCTCCCTTGACCCGTGGTTCCAAGTCGAAAATATTTTACTGATCAGTTTAGTAATTATCAGACTCATCTTTATGTCAACAGGATTTCGAAAATCCTGCAAAGCGCCGATTATTTCTGGTTTTTGCGCGACCCATTCGCCCATTTCGGGCGGTCCAGATCGAAGGTGTCGCTGCTGCGGACGTAGGTGGCGCCATAACTGCGGGCGACGAGGTTCATGGCAGGGGTATGGTTATGGGCGCGCTCGGGGTTCAGGATGAAGCGGTCGTCGATATGCGCGGCCAGCATGCGACCGATGGGATCGTCAGCGCCCTGCCTGGGTTGATGCTGCAATCGGCGCGCGCGGTTGCGGCAAACGCCGATGAGCAAAAGCTGCTGGAAGATCGCCATTACAGCTTTGATCTGGCGCTAATCGCGGGTTGTGGCTTTAACTGGCTGCTAGAGTTTTTCCAGCGGCTGTATGTCGAGGCCGAGCGCTAGCGCTATCGGATGCTGCAACAGTGCAATGTTGAACATCACCGTGATATTCAGGCCGAACATGGCGCGCTTTGGCAAGCGACGCTGGCGCGGGATGCCGATTTGGCCTGCGATCTGCTGGCCGAACATTATCGGCGCACCGCAGGCTTTATTGAATCGCAGATGGCCGCGGCACCGCAGGTGCAAACCGCATAGCTGCGATTTACCCTGCCAGCGGGATCACATCAACGGCCTGCTTGCTTTTCTGCCCGCCCGAGATTCGCATCGTGCCTTTGATCGGCGAGACGTCGCTGTAATCGCGGCCATAGGCGACGACGATGTGATCCTCGCCCGCGCGTTTGTCGTTGGTGGGATCGAATTCGATCCAGCCAGCCTTGGGGCCGCACCACGCGCGCACCCAAGCGTGCATGGCATCGGCACCTTCAAGCCGGGGTTTTCCGGGCGGTGGCAGGGTACGCAGAAAGCCGCTGACATAGCCTGCTGGAATACCAATGCCGCGCAAGCAGGCGATCATGATGTGGCTGAAATCCTGACAGACGCCGTGACGCTTGGCAAAAGCCTCGGTCGCGGGGGTGTCGACGGTGGTGGCTTTGGCGTCAAAGCGCATGTGGCGATAGAGGGCGCTGCCGACGGCAATGATCGCTTCGGCGGCGTTCATACCGGGGTGCAGCGCGCCATGGGCAAAGGCGGTCATCGCGCGGTCACGCGGGACGCGGACCGAGGGCGACAGGAAATGCAGCGGTGAGTTTGGGCCAAGATCGCGCTGCGCAGCCAAGGCGGCGGGCATGGCGGAAAAAGCGATGGCATCGGTCGGTGGGCTGTGGGTGATCAACCGCTCGATCCGGGCTTTCATGGTGAAGGCCACCGAATCGTGCGGGCCGCGAAAGCTGAACTCGGTGATGCGGTTGCCGAAGAAATCCAAGCGGTCCAGCCGTTCCTCTGGGCGCGGGGCGATGTCGAGAAGGCTGGCCTGCACGCGCTGACCGGGCATGTCCAAGGGCATCACGCAGACCACATGCCGCCCGCCCACTGCCGGATTGGCGTATTGATAGGCGATCTGCAGCTTGATGTCGTAGATCATCGCAGCCCCCTAATGCATGAAGGCTGCGCTGAGCGCAGTGGACAGATCATAAATCTGCCCGCGTGCCGTCAGCAGCGCCTGCGTGTCCAGCGTTTGCACGCTATGTACGATCACCGCAGTTTGCAGCATCCGCACGTTGCGTTCAAACGAGGTCATCTGCCCATGCGGCCCGGTGTGCGACAACTCATCCATGCATTTGGCGATCACATCCAGTTGGAAGCGCACAGAGCGCGGGTTGGACTCGTCAAGGCCCAGCAGATCAACGACACTTTCGCGACTGGTGAACACGGCGTAGCGCTGGCGGTGGACCATGATGCTGTCGCCGACCTCGATCGCCATATCAAGGCCGCCGGGCAGCGATACCGGGCCAGTCACCGCAGCCAACAGATCGGCCATCATCGCGGCGCGTTCCAGCGATCTGCCGATGGACAGAAAATGCCAGCCCGTCGCGCGATACATGTTTTCATGTACGAGGCCCGAGAAGCCTGCGATTTTGCGCAGCATCACGCCCATCACCTGCGCCGCATCCCCGCCGGTTTCGGTGGTTTTGGCGATGCGGGTCATGGATTTCTCGATGTCCTGCAAGGCAGACCAGCCGTCGACGCTAAAGCGGTCGCGGATTTGGCTGGCGCTGTAGACCGCCGAACTGAGCGTGTTCAGCACGCCTGCCGGGAAGGCTTCGGTCGCATCGACGCCGTAGGATTTTAGCCGGGCGCGGATGGTGGCAAGCAGGGCCGTGTTGCCCGCCTCATTCACCCGACCGTTGTAGGCACGAACAAGGCGGAGCAGGCCCTCGGTGCGCTCGACATAGCGGCCCAGCCAGAACAGATTATCGGCGGCGCGGCTGGGCAGCGGGCCGGGCTGGGCACGGATGAAGGGGGTGGATTGTGGCGCGCGCAGAGTGACGGGCTCGACGGGCGTGTCGCTGACCACCCAGACATCGGCGACCGAGCCGCCGTTGCGCATCGAAATCGCGGTGATGTCGGTGCCTGCGCCAATGCGGGCGAAACCACCGGGCATGACTTGCCAGCCTTGCTCGGTGCGGGCGAGGAAAACGCGCAGTGACATTGGGCGCGGCACCAAAGCGCCGTTTTCGTAAAAGGGGGTGGTGGAGAGCGTCACCAGTTCTTTGCCAACCAAGCCGCCTGCATTATCGGTCAGCCAGTCGTGCAAATCGGCGTCATCCTCGGTGCCGCGCATTTGACCGCCGATCGCATGGGGGGCGGTGGATTCAAACGCGATGCGGGTGGCCATCGCCGGGCCGATCAGCATCCGGTCGGCATGGGCGCGGACATGGGCGAGCTCTTTGGCCTGACCGCACCACCATGTGGCGACGTTGGATATTTGCAGCGGCTGCCCGGTCAAAACCTTGCAGATTTTCGGCAAGAAAGCCATCAGCGCTTGGGTTTCCAGCACGCCGACGCCCAAAGCATTGACCATGGTGACATGACCTTGCCGCACCGCCGACATCAGGCCTGGGGTGCCAAGCTGGCTGTCGCCGCGCAGTTCCAGCGGATCGGCCCAGATGCCATCCATCCGCCGCCACAGCACATCGACCGGGGCGAGGCCTTCGACGGTGCGCACATAAAGCTGGCCGTTTTCAACGGTCAGGTCTTCGCCCTCCAGTAAAGCCATCCCGAGATAGCGGGCGATGTAGGCCTGTTCATAGTAGGTGTCGGTCAGCGGGCCGGGGGTGAGGATGCCAACGCGCGAAGTCGGATCGCTGCGCAGGTTTTCCAAGGCATCGCGGAAGGCGCGGAAGAAGCCTGCAAGGCGGTGGACATTGGTGGTGCGATACAGGTCAGGAAATACGCGAGAGGCGGCGACACGGTTCTCCAGCGCAAAGCCCGCACCAGAGGGCGCATCGGTGCGGTCAGACAGCACCCACCAGCGGCCATCGGGGCCACGGCCAATCTCAAACGCCATGAAGTGCAAGAAATAACCCGAGCGCGGTTTTACCCCAACCATTGGCCGCAGCCATTCCGGGTTTTCGGCGATCAGGCTGGCGGGCAAATGACCTTCAGCGACCAGTCTGTTTTCGCCGTAAAGGTCGGCGGCGAGCAGTTCCATCAGATCAGCGCGCTGGATCAGGCCAGCTTCAATGCCGCGCCAATCGGCTTCGGGCAGCAGGATCGGCACCGCCGAGAACGGCCAATCGCGGCCCGCGCCGGATTGATCGCCGTATTTGCGGAAGAACACGCCGGTATCGGCCAAGTGCTGTTCGCCGCGCGCAAAGGCATCCTGCACCCCTGCCGCCGACAGGCTTGACATATGCGCGATCAGCCCAGCCCAAACCGGACGCATCGCGCCTTGTGCATCCACCAATTCATCCGGCACGCCGGGAAGCGGGCGATACCGGGCAAAAAGCTGGGTGTCGACCGGCTTTGCTTTGGCCTTGCGTGCCATCAGTGCCTTGGTGTGCGGCGCAGGTCGAGGGTCATCGGGAACTCGGGATGCGGGGTTTCGGAGACGGGTTCATACGGGCCGCCAGTATGACCGTGCGGTTCAAACCGGGCAAGCCTGCGCGCTTCGGCTTCGTTACTGTTCACCGGGAACGTATCATAATTGCGCCCGCCGGGGTGGGCGACATGATAGGTGCAGCCGCCCAAAGCGCGGCCTGTCCAGGTGTCGTAGACATCGAAGGTCAGCGGCGCGTTGACGGGCAGGACCGGGTGTAGGGCCAAGGGCGGCTGCCATGCTTTGAAGCGGACGGCGGCAACCGCGACGCCCGCGCCTACGGTTTGCATCGGCATTTGGCGCTGATTGCAGGTGACGGTATAGCGCCCCGGATCGCCGCCTGTCAGCTTGGCTTGCAGGCGTTCGACCGAGCTATCCGTATAGCGCACGGTGCCGCCGATGGCCCCGGTTTCGCCCATGACATGCCACGGCTCCAACGCCTGACGAATCTCCAGCGTGACGCCTTCAAACGTCGCCTCGCCGCAGAACGGGAAGCGGAATTCGGCTTGGGCCTTGAACCAGTCGGGGTTGAAATCAAAGCCATGCTGGCGCAGGTCGGCCAGCACATCAAGGAAATCAGCCCAGACGAAATGCGGCAGCATGAAGCGGTCGGCTAGATTGGTGCCCCAGCGGGTGAGATTGCCTTTGATCGGGGCGGCCCACATCCGGGCGATCAGGGCGCGGATCAGCAGTTGTTGCGCAAGCGACATGCGGGGGTTTGGTGGCATCTCGAAACCCCGGAATTCCACCAGACCAAGGCGGCCTGTCGGGCCATCGGGGGAGTAAAGTTTGTCGATGCAAATCTCGGCGCGGTGGGTGTTGCCTGTCACGTCTACCAGAAGGTTGCGCAGCAGTCGGTCGACCAGCCACGGCGGAGGTGCCGCCCCCTGCCCCGGCGTGGGGATTTGGGCTAGGGCGATTTCGAGTTCGTAGAGGGCATCCATTCGCGCTTCGTCAATGCGCGGGGCTTGGCTGGTTGGGCCGATGAACAGGCCCGAGAACATATAGGACAGCGACGGATGGCGCTGCCAGTGCAGGATCAGGCTGGCGAGCAAATCAGGGCGACGCAGGAACGGGCTGTCGGCGGGGGTGACGCCACCGACCACGACATGATTGCCACCGCCGGTTCCGGTATGTTTGCCGTCGATCATGAACTTGTCGGCCCCAAGGCGCAGTTGACGCGCTTCCTCATAGACGATTTCGGTGGTGAGGACGGTTTCGGCCCAGTTGTGTGACGGGTGAATGTTCACCTCGATCACACCCGGATCGGGGGCGACGCGAATGACGTTCAGGCGCGGATCATTCGGCGGGCCATAGCCTTCGATATGCACCGGAAGCCCGAGGTTTTTGGCGGCAGTTTCGGCGGCGGCGACGAGTTCGAGATAGTCTTCAACCTTTTCCACCGGAGGCATGAACACGCAAAGGCGACCGTCACGGGGTTCGACCGAAATCGCGGTGCGGACGGACCCTGCAAGGTCAGAAATCACCTGCTCGCGGCGATCTTGGGTGGCTTCGGACGCGGTAAAGCTGGCAACGGCTTGCACGGGTTCGGGAGCGAAGTCGGGCAGCGGGCCGCGGGTATCAAACGGATCAGAGGGATGAATATGGGGATAATCGGCGGGCTTGACATAGGGCAACGAGCCCAGCGGCAGGCGATAGCCAACGGGGCTGTCGCCCGGCACAAGGAACAGATGACCGCGCCGCAAAGCCCATTTTTCCGAAACCCATGTTTGCGCCGCGCGGGATTGCCAGCGTTGAACGGGCAGGACGAAACCTGAGGGTTCGGTCAGCCCGCGCGAGAACACCCGCGCGATGCGGTTGCGTTCTTCGGGATCTTTCAGCTGCGAGTTTTCCGGGGTGACATTTTCCGGTAGGTTGCCTTCTTTGACGATCCATTCGGCGGGATCTTCAAAGGCGGGGGTGACGTTTTCGGCAGGCAGGCCAAGGGTTTCAGCGATGTTTTGCAGCAGCGTGCTTGCCTGTTCTGCGGTTGCTTTGGCGTGGCTGATTTCCGGCGCGATCAGGTCGGGGTTAGCCCAGATCGGCTTGCCATCGCGACGCCAATACAGGCTGAACGTCCAGCGCGGCAGGGTTTCGCCGGGATACCATTTGCCTTGACCGTAATGCAGGAAACCGCCCGGAGCGAATTTGGCTTGCAGGCGGCGGATCAGCGCATCGGCGAATACGCGTTTGGTCGGGCCGACGGCATCGGTGTTCCACTCGCCCGCCTCAAAGTCGTCAATCGACACGAAGGTCGGCTCGCCGCCCATGGTCAGGCGCACGTCGCCTGCGGCCAAGGCGGCATCAACCTTATGGCCCAAAGCGTTCAGGTCATCCCATGCGGCATCCGAGAACGGCATGGTGATGCGCGGATGTTCGGCGGTGCGGGTGACGGTCATATCGAAGTCGAATGCGACCTCGGCGTAGCTGGCCATGCCAGAAATTGGGGCTGCGTTGGAGTAATGCGGGGTGGCCGACAGCGGAATATGGCTTTCGCCCGTCAGCAGGCCGCTCGTGGGGTCAAGGCCAATCCAGCCCGCGCCGGGCAGGTAGACCTCGCACCACGCATGCAGGTCGGTAAAATCTTTGTCGGTGCCTTGCGGGCCATCGACGGCCGTCAGATCGGGCTTCAACTGGATCAGATAACCCGAGACGAACCGTGCGGCAAAGCCCAGATGCCGCAAAGATTGCACCAGCAGCCACGAGGTGTCACGGCAAGACCCCAACGCCAGACCCAAGGTTTCTTCCGGCGTCTGAACCCCCGGTTCCATCCGGATCACATAGCCGATTTCCTGCGCAAGCTGGGCGTTCAAGCGCACGATAAAGTCGATGGTGCGTAGGGGATCACGGGGCACGCGGTTAAGAAACGCCTGCAACAGAGGCCCCGGAGCCTCGCAGCTGCGGTAGATCACCAGATCTTCGGCGATCTCGGGCGGATACTCGAACGGCCAAGTTTCGGCGCTGGCTTCGACAAAGAAATCGAACGGGTTGTAGACGGTCATATCGGCCGTCAGATCGACCTCGATTTTGAGTTCCGTCACCGGATCGGGAAACACATAGCGCGCCAGCCAGTTGCCATACAAATCCTGCTGATAGTTCACAAAATGGTTCGCGGGCGTCACTTTCAGCGCGTGCGAGACCACCCGCGTGCGGCTGTGCGGCGCGGGGCGCAGGCGGATGATCTGCGGGCCCAGCGTGACCGGGCGATCATATTTGTAATGGGTCAGATGGTAGACGCTGGCGAGGATGGACATGATATTTTCTTTCAGGAATAAAGAAGTTTTTTCACAGCCAGCGGTGATCCTCTAATACTTTGTGCAACGACGGGCGGTTTCGGCGCAAGTGATGAAGGTTTCCGCGAAAGCCGCCTAAAAAATAAGCAGTTGATCAGATTGCACCATGCTGCGCGCGCAAAGACTCGGCGGAGAACCGCACCAGCTCGGCCACTTGCAGCAGTTGTTTGGCCAAGGGCGAGGTTTTGCGCCAGACCATGCCGACCATGCGCTGCGGCTTCGGTTCGCCAAAGCGCGCCACCGACACGGAGGCTGAGCGGGTTTCGACCGCTATCGCCATCTCGGGGATCAGCGTCACGCCGATGCCCGCGCTGACCATCTGCACGAGGGTCGACAGCGAGCTTCCGTCCAGAAGTTCGCGCGGCGGGGCGGCGGACATGTTGCAAAACGATAAAGCTTGATCGCGAAAGCAATGGCCTTCCTCCAGCAAAAGCAGGCGCATTTCGCGCAGGCGTTCGCGGCTGGGCACAGGTTTGCCCTCATCTTCGGCGGGTCGGATCAGCACGAAATCTTCGGAAAACAGCGGCACCTCGGTCAGCGACGATTCCGAGACCGGAAGCGCCACGATGGCGGTATCCAGACGGCCCTCTGCCAGTTCGGCCAGCAGTTTCGGCGTGACGGTTTCGCGCAGTTGCAGGTCTAGATCCGCGTTCAGCCGCATCAGATTGCCGATGATGGTGGGCAGCAGATAAGGGGCGATGGTGGGAATCACCCCGATCCGCAGGCGTCCCACCAGTTGCGTCTGTGCGGCGCGGGCGATGTCGGCCAACTCGTCGACCGAGCGCAGAATGTCGCGCACCCGCAGCGCAAAGGCCTCGCCAAAGCTGGTCAGCCGCACGTGCCGCGCGCCGCGTTCAAACAGATCGGTGCCAAGGGCGGCTTCCAACTCTTTGATTTGCATCGATAGCGCGGGCTGCGAGATGGAGCAGGTTTCTGCTGCACGCCCGAAATGGCCGTGGCGGGCCAAAGCTTCAAAATAGCGGAATTGTTTCAGGGTAAAATTTATCATAAGGACAGCTTATCGGAACAATCAGTATATTCAACTTAAACTAATGCTACGGAGTTGTTATAGTAGCACCAGCAGATAGCAAAAGGCGGTTCGCAGGAACGGCTTTCAGCAGAATCGGAGAGAGCGATGGACGGAAACGAACCCACAAGCGGCGGCAAATGCCCGGTGATGCACGGCGGCGGCCAGCACACCACCCACAAGGCCCGCTCAAACCGTGATTGGTGGCCGAATCAGCTTAACATACGGATTTTGCATCAGAATGCACCTGCGTCGAACCCGATGCCAAAAGGTTTTGACTATGCCGAGGCGTTCAAGGCTCTGGATTTGGGTGCCGTCAAGCAAGACCTGACCGCGCTGATGCGCGACAGCCAGCCGTGGTGGCCTGCCGATTGGGGTCATTACGGCCCGTTCTTCATCCGCATGGCGTGGCATAGCGCTGGCACCTACCGCACAGGCGATGGTCGTGGTGGTGCTGGGTCGGGCACCCAGCGCTTTGCGCCGCTGAATTCTTGGCCGGATAACGTCAGCTTGGACAAAGCCCGTCGCTTGCTGTGGCCGATCAAGCAGAAATACGGCAATGCGATTTCCTGGGCCGATCTGATCGTGCTGACCGGCAACGTCGCGCTGGAATCGATGGGCTTTAAGACCTTTGGGTTCGGCGGCGGACGTGTGGATGTATGGGAGCCGCCAGAGGATATCTACTGGGGCTCCGAGGACACTTGGCTTGCGGCCTCAAACGATCCGGCGAACAAAAACAGCCGCTATTCGGGTGACCGCGATCTGGAAAACCCGCTTGCAGCGGTGCAAATGGGCCTGATCTACGTCAACCCCGAAGGCCCGGATGGCGTGGCTGATCCGGTGGCGTCTGGCCGCGATATTCGTGAGACATTCGCCCGGATGGCGATGGATGATGAAGAAACCGTGGCCTTGGTCGCGGGCGGCCATACCTTCGGCAAATCCCACGGCGCGGGGGATGCGGCTTTGGTTGGCGTTGACCCAGAATCCGCCCCGATGGCGCAGCAGGGTTTGGGCTGGCAGAATGGGTTTAAGTCAGGCATCGGCATCCACACCACCAGTTCCGGCATTGAGGGCGCGTGGAAGCCAAACCCGACCACTTGGGACAACGGCTATTTCAACATGCTGTTCAAATATGAATGGGAACTGACCAAAAGCCCCGCAGGCGCGCAGATTTTCCTCGCCCGCGATGTCGAGCCGCAGGATATGATCCCCGACGCGCATGATGCCTCGATCACCCATCGCCCGATGATGACGACGGCTGATCTTGCGATGCGGTTCGACCCGATCTACGGGCCGATCTCGCGCCGCTTCCACAATGATCAAGCGGCGTTTGCCGATGCGTTTGCGCGGGCTTGGTTCAAACTGACCCACCGCGACATGGGGCCGAAGGTGCTTTATCTGGGGCCAGAGGTTCCGGCAGAAGAACTGATCTGGCAAGACCCGGTTCCAGATGCCACCGGCACGCCGATTGATGCGGCGGATGTGGCGGCGTTGAAGGCGCAGATTTTGCGCTCGGGCCTGACAGTATCGGAACTGGTTGGCGTGGCTTGGGGTTCGGCCTCGACCTTCCGCGGCTCGGATAAACGCGGCGGTGCGAATGGCGCGCGCATTCGGCTTGCCCCGCAGAAGGATTGGGCGGTGAACCAGCCGGAGGTTTTGGCGAAGGTTCTGGCGGTGTTGGAAGGCGTGCAAACCTCGTTCAACGCGACTTCGGGCAAGACCGTGTCACTGGCTGATCTGATCGTGCTGGGCGGCTCGACTGCGGTGGAAAAAGCGGCGGCGGCGGCGGGGCATCCGGTTGCGGTGCCGTTTGCACCGGGGCGGACGGATGCGTCGCAAGAGCAGACCGATGTGGAAAGCTTTGCGGTGCTGGAGCCGGTGGCGGACGGGTTCCGCAACTATCTGAAGGTGCAGTATTCGGTCACGGCAGAAGAGTTGCTGCTGGATCGGGCACAGTTGCTGACCCTGACGGCACCCGAGATGACCGTTCTGGTTGGCGGGCTGCGGGTTTTGGACGCCAATACCGGGCATTCCCAGCATGGGGTGTTCACGGCGCATCCGGGCGTGTTGAGCAACGACTTCTTTGTCAACCTGCTGGATATGGGGACCGTCTGGAAAGCCACTTCGGCAGCGGAGACAGAGTTTGAGGGCCGGGATCGTGCCACCGGGGTGCTGAAATGGACCGCGACGCGGAATGATCTGGTGTTCGGATCAAACTCGCAACTGCGGGCTTTGGCCGAGGTTTACGGCCAGAGTGACGGTCAGGCCGCCTTGGTGCGCGACTTTGTGGCGGCTTGGGTCAAGGTGATGAACGCGGATCGGTTTGATCTGGTTTGATGTTGGTTTGAGAATTGAAGGCGCGCGTGGGTTCCGGCCTGCGCGCGTTTTTATTTTGGGGTGTCCCTGCGTGGACTGGGGTTTAGGGTATGTGATTTCAAGGGGTTATGGGTGTATCGTTAACTTGGCGTTAAGGTTTTTCCACAGAGTCTCTGCTGCCCAAAGGGTTTCAGCGGGGCCCAAACCAAAAGCAAAATCTGCGGGGCAGAGTTTGCCGGTGCGCTGCTTCCAAGGCAAGTGCCGTTTGAGCAAGGGGTGTCGTGCAGCAGGCGTCGGCTTGGGAAATCGGGGCGCGGCGGCCTGAGCTGGCGCAGTATCGCGCCTGCCGGGGCAAGACAAACAAGGCCAGAGCGCGTTTACGCCCGCTTCCCCACCACCGCCACGCCCAAAACCTCCAACACCTTCGCCTCAATATGCGACGCGTCCATCCCCGCGCTGCGATACATCGCTTCGGGGCTGGCGTGGTCGATGAAGGTGTCGGGCAGAACCATCGAGCGGAATTTCAGGCCGTGGTCGAAGATGCCCTCATCGGCCAAAAGTTGGGCGACGTGGCTGCCAAAGCCGCCGATGGCGCCTTCTTCGATGGTGATCAGGGCTTCGTGGGTTCTTGCCAGATTTAGGATCAGGTCGCGGTCCAAAGGTTTGGCGAAGCGGGCGTCGGCTATGGTGGGGGTCAGGCCTTTGGCTGCAAGCGACTCGGCGGCCTTTTGCACTTCGGACAGCCGGGTGCCGAAGGATAGCAGGGCGACGCGGCTGCCCTGTTGGATCAGGCGGCCTTTGCCGATTTCCAAGGGGATGCCACGGGCGGGCATTTCCACCCCGGTGCCTTCGCCGCGCGGGTAGCGGAAAGCGATGGGGCCGGAATTATGCGCGGCGGCGGTGGCGACCATGTGGACGAGTTCAGCTTCATCGGCTGCAGCCATCACCACGAAACCGGGAAGGTTAGAGAGGAAGGCGACGTCGAAGCTGCCTGCATGGGTGGCACCGTCTGCGCCGACGAGGCCCGCGCGGTCGATGGCGAAACGGACGGGCAGGCGTTGAATGGCGACATCGTGGACGACTTGATCGTAGCCGCGCTGCAGGAAGGTGGAGTAGATCGTGCAGAACGGCTTCATCCCGCCAGCCGCGAGGCCAGCCGAGAAGGTGACGGCGTGTTGTTCGGCGATGCCCACATCAAACGTGCGCTTCGGGAAGCGGGCGGCGAACAGATCAAGGCCGGTGCCGTCGGGCATTGCGGCGGTGATGGCGACGATTTTGTCGTCGGTTTCGGCTTCGCGGATCAGGCTTTGAGCGAAAACTTTGGTATAGCTGGGGGCGTTGGAGGCGGCTTTTTGCTGCACGCCGGTGAGGACGTCGAATTTACCCGTCGCGTGGCCTTTGTCGCGGGCGGCCTCTGCCGGGGCATAGCCTTTGCCCTTTTTGGTCAGCACATGGATCAGCATCGGGCCAGTGGCGCGGGCTGCCGCGGTTCTAAGCACGGGCAGCAGTTGGTCAAGGTCGTGGCCGTCGATGGGGCCAATGTAGGAGAACCCGAGTTCTTCGAACAAAGTGCCGCCGACCGCCATGCCTTTCAGCATTTCCTTGGCCCGGCGCGCACCTTCCTGCAACGGTTCAGGCAGCAGCGACACCATGCCTTTGGCGGCGGATCTTAGATCTTGAAACGGCTCGCCTGCATAGATCCGGCTGAGATAGGCCGACAGCGCACCGACCGGGGGGGCGATCGACATTTCGTTGTCGTTCAGGATGACAAACAGGCGTTTTTTCAGGTGGCCTGCATTGTTCATCGCCTCAAACGCCATGCCTGCGGACATCGCGCCATCACCGATCACCGCGATGGCATCGCCGGGATCGCCGCCAAGTTCGGCAGCCATCGCAAAACCGAGGGCGGCGGAGATCGAGGTAGAGCTGTGCGCCGCGCCGAACGGATCGTAAGGGGATTCGCTGCGTTTGGTGAAACCCGACAGGCCGCCTTCAGTGCGCAGGGTGCGGATGCGGTCGCGGCGTCCGGTCAGGATTTTATGCGGGTAACATTGGTGGCCGACATCCCAGATGATCTTGTCGCGGGGCGCGTGGAAGATGGCGTGCAGCGCGACGGTCAGCTCTACCACACCCAGACCCGCGCCTAGGTGGCCACCCGTCACGGACACCGCCGAGATGGTTTCGGCGCGCAACTCATCAGCAAGTTGTTTCAACTCGCGGTCCGAGAGGGACTTCATATCGGCGGGCAGATGCACGCGGTCGAGCAGCGGGGTTTTCGGTGTGTCAGCCATAGGTGCCTCAGCTTTCCCGCGCGATGATGAAGCAGGCGCAGTCGATCAGGTTTTGCGCGGATGCGCCGTAGGGGGCGATGTGATCACAAGCCTCTGATACCAAAGATTTGGCGCGTGCGCGTGCGGCATCAAGCCCCAGCAAGGAGACGAACGTGGCTTTGCCTGCGGCTGCGTCTTTTTGCAGGCGTTTTCCAGCTTTTGCGGCGTCTCCGGTCACGTCGAGAATATCATCGGCGATCTGGAAGGCGAGGCCGAGGGCGGTGGCATAGGCGCGTAGGGGTCTTGGGTTTTGCTCGGCAAGAATGGCCCCGGATTCGGCGGCAAAGCGGATCAAAGCGCCGGTTTTTCCGGCTTGCAGCTGAGTGATTTGGTCGAGCGTCAGCGGATCAGGGACAGATTCGGCGGCGATGTCCAAGGCTTGGCCAAGAACCATGCCTTCGGCGCCGGAGGCCTTTGTGAGGCCCGCGATCAGTTTGAGGCGGATGTCGGCGGGGCCTAAAGCGGGGTCGGTGAGCAGCTCAAACGCGAGGGTTTGCAGAGCGTCTCCGGCGAGGATGGCGGTGGCTTCATCCCATTTGATATGAACAGTGGGTTGGCCACGGCGCAGGGTGTCGTTGTCCATCGCGGGCAGATCGTCGTGGATGAGGGAATAGGCGTGCAGGGCCTCCACTGCGGCTGCGGCGGAGATCGAAGTGGTGGGAGAAACGCCCAGCATCCGAGCGGATTCCAAGGTGAGGAACCCGCGCAGGCGTTTGCCGCCAGTGCAGGCATAGGCCATGGCGTGGATCACGGGTTGGTCGGAGAGTTGGGCGAAAGCGGCGTTCAGGCGGGCTTGGATCAGGCCTGCGTCGGCGGCAAGAAGGGTCGGGAAGCTCACATCCCCTCCACCGGGGTGGTGCCAACCGCGCGGCCTTCAGCGGCGCGGATCAGTTCGACTTTTTCCTCGGCGGATTTCAGTTTGGCGGCGCAATGGGCTTTCAACAGTGCGCCGCGTTCGTACAGAGCGATGCTTTGTTCCAACGCGACTTCGCCGCGTTCCAACTGGGTCACGACGGATTCGAGGGCGGCCATGGCTTCCTCGAAGGACATATCCGCTACGGGTTTATCGGTCATCGGCCGCGCTCCTGCAAAACACCCACATGTGCGTTTACCGAAGCGGTCAACGCGGGCAGATCATAGCCGCCCTCAAGGCAGGATACCACCCGGCCCGCGCAATGGCTGTCAGCCAAATCGCAGAGGCGGTGGGTGAGCCAGGCGTAGTCTTCGGTCTGCCAGTCCAGGCCCGCGAGGGGGTCGGCTTGATGCGCGTCAAAGCCTGCGGAAATCAGGATCAGATCGGGTTTCCACGCGGCGATGCGCGGGAAGATCAGGCTCTCGTAGGCCTCGCGCATCGGGCCGGAGCCTGTGTGTTCGCTGAGCGGGACGTTGAGGATTTGGCCATGCGCGCCGATTTCCGAGGCGCTGCCCGTGCCGGGATACAGTGGCATCTGGTGGCTGGAACAAAACAGCGCGCGGGGTTGGTTCCAGAGCAGATCTTGCGTGCCATTGCCATGATGCACGTCGAAATCGACCACGGCGATGCGGGAAAGGGTGTGGTGATTTAGGGCTCTGAGTGCGGCAATAGAGACAGTTCCGAAGATACAAAACCCCATCGCGGTTTCAGATTCGGCATGGTGGCCGGGGGGACGGGCGGCAAGGAAGGCGTTGCTAACTTCGCCTGACAGCACGGCATCAACGGCAGCGCAGGCTCCGCCAACCGCGTGCAGGGCAGCCGCAACCGATCCGGGCGAGAGATAGGTGTCGCCATCAAGTTGCGCCCATCCAGCGACCGGCGATGCAGCGCGGACCTTGGCGAGATAGCGGGCGGGATGCGCGCGCAGGATGTCTGCATCCTCGGCCAAAGGGGCATCGCGGTGGAGCAGATCGAGGCCCTTGAGGCCAGCCTGCACGGCGGCGTAACGCGCGACCTGCTCGGGGTGACCGGGGGGTGTGAGGTGATTTTCAGATTGGGGGGAGTTGATGAGAAGGGTGGTCATGCGGGGCCTTTGGCTGCGGTATAGGCAAGATAGTGCAGGCACCGCAGAACGGAAATGGGCAGTTTTCGAGGCCAGCCGCCGGGGGCGCTTCGCCCCCCGGACCCCCAGAGAGTATTTGCGCCAATGTGAAAGAAAATTTTAGTTAAATTTTATGGGTTTAGCTATGCTGAGGGGCTTCGGGCGCCAAGGATCTCTCGATGATACGCGGGCCACTCCATCCCTGCCCCCGCAGGCCGATGACATCACTGTTGGCTGTGCCTTAAACGAAAAGGGTGCTTTGCGGTTGGCGCGCGAAGCGGGCGCGCGCGGGCGAAACGAGAATAGTGGGCGCGCTGGGGAAGGCTTTTCGGCGCAAATCGCGTCAGAACTTCGGATCGCGCAGCACGATCTGCGTTTGCGTCACCATCGCGGCCATCTTGCCATCGCTGCGGGTCAGTGTGGTCTGCCAGACCATGGTTTGCCGCCCACCGTGTAACAGAACGGCGACGCCGTGCAGCAGATCGCCCGCTGGGATGGCGCGGAAGAAGTTGGTTTTGCTTTCCACCGTGGCGGTGCTTTCGGTGGGGCCTATGTTCAGAAACGCCCCAAGCCCGCCAAGATGATCGGCCAGGCCCATCACCGCCCCACCATGCAGCGTGCCGTTGCGGTTGATCAGCTGCGGCGAGGCCAGCATTTCAGCCTCTATCCGATCAGATTGGGCGGACAGGATGCGCAAACCAAGATGATCGGCAAAGGGGGGCTGGACGCCCAGCAGGGGGTGGTCGAGGGTCATGGTGCGCTCCGTTTAGCGGCGCGGAAAGCCGATGCCCCCCGCGCCAAAGCTGATTTCGGGATCAGCCCTTTTCTTGTTCTTCTTGGCAGGCGATGGTTTCGTTGATCGCTTCATCGGTGCCCGAAAGGTCAATCGACATCACATCAGCGCCTTCGCTTTGCAGCGTCATGGTGGTTTTCGCGGCCAAGTCGGTCAGGAAATCCATGCTGTCAAAGGTGACCATGACGCCGGGCAGATCATCTAGATGCAGGCCTTTGGCGCTGCCGTCGTATTTCTGATCATCGAGCATGAAGCTGATCGGATAATCGGTGCCATCGGTGATCTCACCCCAAGCGGTGTTGGCGGCGATTACATAGCCATTGCCTGCGGTGCGGTCAAAACCGATGCGGACGTGAGAGCCGTCTTCAAAATCCGAAGACAGCAGGCAACCGTTGCCCAAAGTCGGGTCAACCTCCACACTCCAGCCACCGGCCTCGGAATACGGCACGAGGTCTTGCGCTGCGGCGGCGGTGGACAGCAAGGCAAGGCCGCAGGCGGTGGCGATTTTCAGCAGGGTCATAGTCTCTCCCAAAGGTTGTTGTTTGGCCAAACTGGCAGGAAATTGTTACGGAACTGTGGCTGGCTACGTCAGTCGGTTTGCAACATGTAGCCCTCACCGCGCACGGTTTGCAGGTAGCGCGGGGATTTCGGATCGTCTTCGATCTTGCGACGCAGACGGGTGATTTGCACATCAACGGCGCGTTCTTGGCCCGCGCTGTCTTCGCGCGGCATATCGCCGACGAGCTTATCGCGTGACATCGCTGTGCCGGGTTGCGCCGAGAAGATCCGCATCAAGGCGGCCTCGGTGGAGGTCAGGCGAATCAGCTCTTGGCCGCGCCACAGCTCGCCGCGATCCATGTCGTAGCGCACCGGGCCCATGTGCAGGACTTTTGGCGCGGGACTGGAGGCTTTGGCGGCAGGCACACGGCGCAGAATGGCGTTGATACGCAGCAGCAGCTCTTTCGGCTCGAACGGTTTGATCAGGTAATCGTCGGCGCCGGCTTCAAAGCCTTCGATGCGGTTGTTGGTCTCGCCCTTGGCGGTCAGCAGCAGGATCGGCACGGTCAGCGTGGCGCGCAGGGCGCGGGTGAGGCTGATGCCGTCTTCGCCCGGCATCATCACATCCAGCACCAGCATGTCAAATTCCAGCCCGGCCAGCAGGCGGCGGGCTTGGGCTGCATCGCGGGCGGTGGACACCAGAAACCCGTTGCGGATCAGAAATTTCTGCAACAGGCCACGGATGCGTTCGTCGTCGTCCACGACCAGCAGGTGAGCGGGTAATTCGATCATGTGCTGCCCTCTTTTAGGCCTTGATACTGGCGGCGTTGCTCGGCGTCCATCATTGCCTCTAGTACGGTGCGAAACCCCTGGACGGCGCTGGGACCAGCGGCACGGTAAGCGGCGCGCATCCGGGCGCGTTGGGCGTCGGACAGGGCGCGTTCCAGAGCGTGGCCTTTGTCGGTCAGGTAAAGGTGACGCTCGCGCTTGTCCTGTTTGCCGACGCGGGCCTCGACAAGCCCATCTTCGAACAAGGTGCGCAACACGCGGTTCAGCGATTGTTTGGTGACGCCGAGGATGGTCAGCAGGTTACCGACAGTGGTGCCGGGGCTGCGGTTGATAAAATGCACGGCGCGGTGATGAGCGCGGCCATAGTCCATATCCTCAAGGATGCGGTCGGGGTCGGCCGTGAAGCCGCGATAGGCGAAGAACATCGCCTCGATGCCCTTACGCAGGTTCTCATCGGTCAGGAACAACAGGCTTTCGCCGCTGGTGCTTTGTTCGGCCATGGAAGTCTCCTCGCGGTGCAAGATACGTCAGGGTTATTGACATTCCAAGACATAAGGTTTAGCGAATTCGTGATTTAGCGCAATATTACGTCCTATTTGGACCTATGCAGCGCAACATTCGCAAATATGGAGGCTGCGATGGCTGGGTATGACGATCGGGACGGGTTCATCTGGATGGATGGCAAGCTGGTGGAATGGCGTTCGGCCAACGTGCATATCCTGACCCATGCGTTGCACTATGCAAGTTCGGTGTTTGAGGGCGAGCGGTGCTATAACGGCAAAATCTTCAAATCGGTGCAGCATTCGGAACGGCTGCGGAAGTCGGGGGCGCTCTTAGATATGGAGCTGCCCTATTCGGTGGCCGAGATTGAGGCGGCGAAGGAAGCCACTCTGAAGGCGAATGGGCTGACCGATGCCTATGTGCGGGCCTTGGCTTGGCGTGGGGCTGGCGAGGATATGGGCGTTGCGTCGAAGAAAAACCCGATCCGGATGGCGGTAGCGGTGTGGTCTTGGGGAAATTATTATGGCGACGCCAAGACCAAGGGGGCGAAGCTGGACATCGCCAAGTGGAAACGGCCCTCGCCTGAGACGATCCCGCATGAAGCGAAGGCGGCGGGGCTTTACATGATCTGCACGATGTCAAAACATGCCGCCGAAGCGAAGGGCTGTTCGGATGCGATGATGTTCGACTATCGCGGCTATGTGGCCGAGGCGACCGGGGCGAATATCTTCTTTGTGAAGGATGGCGAGGTTCACACGCCGCTGGCGGATGCGTTCCTGAATGGCATCACCCGGCAGACGGTGATCGGGATGCTGCGGGAGCAGGGCGTGACCGTGCATGAGCGGCACATCCTGCCCGCCGAGTTGGAGGGCTTCCAGCAATGCTGGCTGACCGGGACGGCGGCGGAGGTGACTCCGGTGGGGCAAATCGGGGACTATACCTTTGAGGTCGGGGCGCTGACTTTGGGGGTCTCGGATCAGTATGAAAAGCTGGTGCGGGCCTGAGGGCTTAGGCTTTTGATTTTGGCGAAATGAGGAAGGTCCCAACTCGGGACCTTTTTTATGTGTTTGGAGTCAAGGAGTTAGGGGTGTGGCTTTAAGGGTTTGTTAAGGATTAAGGTAGGTGAGGTGCGCTGAAGCATACCCTACATCGTGCAAAGCAAAGGTGGGTCCACCCTGCTTGCGCAGGACCCACCCGCCCTACGGGCTGAGCTTGCAAGCTTGCAGGTGCGTGCTAAGCTTTGCACATGACCAAACCTCACTCCCATCTGTGGCCCGGCGTGCCTTTGGCGCTTGGGGCGGCTATTTTGTTCGGGGCCTCTGCGCCCTTGTCGAAACTGCTGATGGGATCGGTGGACCCGTGGCTTTTGGCGGGGATTTTGTATCTGGGCGCGGGTGTGGGGTTGGCTTTGGTGACATGGGGGCGGGCGCGGATTGGCTTGCCCAGCGCCGAGGCTAAGTTGCAGCGGGCTGATCTGCCGTGGTTGGCGGCCGTGGTGCTGTTTGGTGGCATGTTGGGGCCGTTGTTGTTGATGCTGGGGTTGTCGCGCAGCTCGGCGGCTTCGGGGGCGCTGCTGTTGAACCTTGAGGGGCTGGCGACGATGGCGATCGCTTGGCTGGTGTTTCGCGAGAATGTGGATCGGCGCTTGCTGCTGGGTGCTGCGGCTATCCTGTGCGGGGCGGTTTTGCTGTCTTGGAACGGGCAGGGCTTTCAGATGGATCGCGGCGGGATGTTGATCGCCGGGGCCTGTCTGTGCTGGGGCATTGATAATAATCTGACACGCAAGCTGTCGGCGGCGGACCCGGTGCAGATTGCGATGATCAAAGGGCTGGTGGCGGGCTGCGTGAATTTTGCGCTGGCGCTGTGGCTGGGGGCCGTGCTGCCGGATGCAAAGTTTTTGGTGGCGGGCGCGGTTGTGGGCTTTCTGGGCGTTGGGATCAGCCTTGTGATGTTCATGCTGGGATTGCGGCATTTGGGAACCGCGCGGACAGGGGCCTATTTTTCGCTGGCGCCGTTCATCGGGGCGGTGCTTGCACTGCTGCTGTTCAACGAGGCGCTGACGGTGTCGCTGCTGGCCGCGGGTTTGCTGATGGCTTTGGGGTTGTGGCTGCATCTGTCAGAGCGGCATGACCACACGCATGATCACGAAGCGCTGGAACATGATCATTTGCACAGTCACGACGCGCATCATCAACACGCGCATGACGGCGCGGTAACCGAGCCACATTCGCATTGGCACCGACATGAACCGATGCGGCACAAACATCCGCACTATCCGGATTTGCACCATCGGCACAGGCATTCGGATCGCGCGATTTAATGCGAGTGCGGGCGGTGCGTGAACCTTGCTTTCAGCAGGAACCACGCCCCCTACCGCTGCTGATCAGACCTGCTCGCCGCGCTCGATGCGCAGGTAGTGTTGCAGGCGGGAGTTGGCGTTGCTGCGGGTTTGCGGGCGTTGGTGCAGGGTGCGGGGGGCTGTCGCGGATTGGCTGCGCTCCAGACGCAGGAAGTTTTGCAAACGGCCGCCTTCGGATGCGGTGCGGTGATCGACAAGATGTTTGGTCATCAGGGCCTCTTGTTGCGCTATGACTTGGGTTTGCTGAGATTAGCACGGATGGGCGGCAGGCCCTAGCGCTGGCGCGGATGGGGGCGGGGATTGGCCTATGGCGTGGTGGGGTGGAACCCCACCCTACGCTTGCCGATGCTTGATCCGCCCTGTCTTATGGCGCGCGGAGGATGCCTCCGGCGGGAGTATTTTTGCCAAGATGAAAGCCGGGGGCAGCCCGGATGATCTCTGTGGGGTTTGAACCGGGGTGACGGCGGCGGTTTGGCTGCCACTTGGCTTGGGAAAAATCTGCTTGGCGGCGGTGAAAGCTGTGTTAGCCTTTGCGCAGTTTTACGGCAGATTTTTACGACCTATTTTGGACCTTCGATTTTGGAGTATTCCGATGATTACTTTGCGCATGGGCAGTCATGATCCGCATGTTCGTTTCCTGCAGCGCCTGCTGAACCATTTCCTGAACACCGATCGCGGTTTGGCTGCATTGGACGAGGATTCGGTGTTCGGGCAGAAAACCGATGCGGCGTTGCGGCGGTTTCAGGCGCGCTATACCGGACCTGTCGGGCGGTTGGTGCAGGATGGCGTGCCGGGGCCGATGAGCTGGCGCGCGCTGGGGCTAAGCACCGAAATCTCGCATCCTTTGCCGCGGATCGGGCAGAATACCGGGATGACCTGTTGGGTGGTGGCGGGGGGGCTGGCCTCGGGGCGGATGACCAGCGCTATTCCGGGGCAGGCGCAGTTTGATCCGGGCGACATTCCGAATGGCGGCGGTCTGGGGCCAAGCCGGGCCAATCTGGAGCTTTACGCGCAGTCTTTGGGGATGCGGCTGTTGGGCAATGTGCCGCGCAATCTGGATGCTTTGATGCCGCATCTGTATCGCGGGCCAATCATTTTGGTCGGTGATTGGGTGAACGGCGGCAAGCATGCGGTGGTCGGTAGCGGTTTGTTTTCGGCGGGCGAGCCCTATCGGCAGATGCTGCGGGTGAACAATTCGCTGCCGCAGGGGGTGGGGAGTATCGAGCTGACCGCTTATCCGCTGATGGATTTGCAGGGCACGGGCTATGACCCCTATGCGGTGATCGTGCGTTAGGTCGCTTACGGGGCTTCGGCGGTGTCGCTGCCGGGGCCGAAGCGGTGCGGCAGGGCTGGGGCGTCGGCGGTTGTGCTGGAGCCAAGCAGCGATTGGGCTTTTGTGCTGACGTGGGTGGGCAGGCTTGCCCAGTTGATGTCTGATTGCAGCACGAGCATTGTGGCGATGGCTCCGGGGATGATCAGCCCCGACAGGTTCAGCAGAATACCGAACGGCTGTTTGCGGGTTTTGTGGCGCAGGCGGTGTTGGGCTATTTTCGCCCCGATCCAGCCGCCCAAGGTGGCGAGGATCAGCAAGCTGCGCTCGGGGATGCGGCTTTGCGCGTTTATGGCGCGGGATTTGTCCACCGCAAAGGCTGTGTAGGCGAGGGCGTTGGCCAGCAGGATATAGCCTGCGAGGCAAAGCGCTGCGAAAGCTGTGGTGCCGGGGGTGAGGAGGTTTGTGATCATGGCGCTGGAGTAGCGCCGGATCGTGGCAGGAATTCGGCGATCTGGGGCCGAAATCTGGCCAGTGGCGTTCAAGCGGATCGCGGGTGTAGACTTGCTTCAGGCGGATGCCCATGTCGCCGTCGAGGTGGTGGATGTCCACGCCCTCGGCTTGCAGTTTGGTCACGAAGGCGTCGTTCTGTTGTTGCATCTGGGGCAGGTCGGGGAGGCTGTCGGGTTGGAAAGACCACCCCGTCACGGGATCGCCGTAAGAGCCGATCTCGGGCAGGCGGTGGGCGGGATCGACCACGTTCATTTCCGGGCCGGGGCGGTGCATCAGGATCGAGCGGATGCGGCCGACGTCGTTATCAAGGCCCCGGACCGCGCCCCAAGACGCCATCAATGCGGCGGGGTCCCGAAAATGCCGTTCGGCCCCGGCGGCGCAATGTTTGACGGTTTGGGTGTAGATCCAATGCGGGTTTGACAGGTTTGGGCCTTTGCGAGGGGTCAGACCGCCGAAAAGCCGCCATCGACGAACAGTTGCGTGCCGGTGACGAATTCGGCGTCGTCGGAGGCGAGGTAGAGCGCGGCGCGGGCGATGTCTTCGGGTTGGCCGAAGCGGCCTTGCGCGGCTTTGATTGCGGTATCAGAGGCATCGACGCCCAGCGCGGTAAGTTCGGCCACTTCGCGCAGGCCGTGCGGGGTTTCGATGAAGCCGGGGCAGACGGCGTTGCAGCGGATGCCTTTGTCGCGGAATTCCACCGCGATGGCGCGGGCGAACATGTGGCACGCACCTTTGGTGGCGTCATACAGCACCTCCATTGGGGTGGCGTAGACGGCGGAAATGCTGGAGGTGCAGACGATGCTGCCCTTGCCTTGTTCAAGCATCATAGGAAGGACGGCGCGGGTCATCAGATACATGCTTTTGACGTTCACATCGAACAGCATGTCCCAATCGGATTCCTCGGTCTCAAGGAAGGGCTTGATGACGATGGTGCCCGCGTGATTGAACAGCACGTTGACCGGGCCGAGTTGCGCCTTCACGGTGGCGACTGCGGCGTCAACTTGGGATTTTTGGCTGACATCGGCGGTGGCAAAACAGGCGCGGTGGCCTTGTTGCACGAGGTCAAAGGCGAGGGCTTGGCCTGCATCTACGTTACGGTCGATGATGCCCACCGCAGCACCTTCAGCGGCGAACAGGCGGGCGGCGGCGGCTCCGATGCCCGTTGCCCCGCCTGAGATGATTGCGGTTTTGCCTTTTAGCCGATTCATAGAAGCCCCCTGCCCTGTTGGCCGCAGCCTAGCAGGGCAAGGGGTAGGTTCAAGCGATTAGAGAAGCGTGGTGGTCACGTCGACATTGCCTTTGATGGCGTTCGAGTAGGGGCAGATGAAATGTCCACGGTCGACGATTTTCTGCGCGGTTTCGTGATCGACACCGGGCATCGAGACGGCCAGCGCCACTTGGATGCCGAAGCCGCCTTCCGCGCGCGGGCCAATGCCGACGGTTGAGGTGACGGTGGCGGTATCCGGGACCGTGCCCAGTTTTTCGCTGCTGGCGGCAAAGCGCATCGCGCCGAGGTAGCAGGCGGCATAGCCGACGGCGAACAGCTGTTCAGGGTTGTTGCCCGCCCCGGTGCCGCCCATTTCTTTCGGCACCGCCAGGGTGACGGCCAAAGCGCCGTCTTTGGTGGCCGATTTGCCATCACGGCCGCCGCCGGTTGCGGTGGCTTCGGTGGAGTATACTACTTTCGTCGGCATGATGTATCCTTTGCGATTAAATCGTGTGCGATGCATTTAACGCGAGTCGCTGCAGGCGTCAACCCCGGCAGTTTGCCTGCTTTGGACAATGCTTTTGTGTCGAATTGGTTCCCGCGCAGCTTGCGATCTAATCGCGCGCGATATAGTTTGCGGGAAAGGAGTGCCACCGATGGATCCTAAGCCCAGCCTACCGACTTCGGACATGATCTGTTTCGCACTGTATTCTGCGACTCATGCGATGCAGCACGCCTATAAGCCGCTTCTGGAAGCGTTGGGGCTGACCTATCCGCAATATCTGGTGCTGGTGGCTTTATGGGGCTCGGATGGCCAGACGGTGGGGCAGTTGGGGCAAGCGTTGCAGTTGGAGAGCAATACGTTGACGCCGCTGTTGAAGCGTATGGAGGCGCAGGGATTGGTAGCGCGGGCGCGCGATGCCAAGGATGAGCGGCAGGTGCGGGTGTCGTTGAGTACAGCGGGACGCGAGATGCAAGCGCGCGCGGCGGGGATTCCGGGGTGTATTCTGGAGCGGTCGGGGATGAGTTTGGCAGGCCTGACGGCGTTGCGCGATCAGGTGAATGCGCTGCGGGATCAGTTGCGCGGGGCTTGACGCGTCAGTTTTCTGGGTGAGCGCCGGGGGTTTCACACCCCCGGACCCCGGTGGAGTATTTAGGCCAAGATGAAACAATTTTAGGTAAGTTTTAGATAGTATTGGGGACCAGAGGATTGCTCCTCTGGTCCTGTGTGCTTGTGCTTCAGTTACCCAAAATCGTCGGCAGGCGAAGCCCCTGCTCTTTGGCGCAGTCGATGGCGGTCTCATAGCCTGCATCGGCATGACGCCAGACACCAGAAGCGGGGTCGTTCCACAGCACACGCTCCAACCGTTTTGCGGCGTCGTCGGTGCCATCGGCGACGATCACCACACCGGAGTGTTGCGAAAAGCCCATGCCAACGCCACCGCCGTGGTGGATCGAAACCCAAGTCGCGCCCGAGGCGGTGTTGACGAGGGCGTTCAGCAACGGCCAATCCGACACGGCATCCGAGCCGTCCATCATGCTTTCGGTTTCGCGGTTCGGCGAGGCGACGGAGCCGGAATCAAGGTGATCGCGGCCAATGACGATGGGGGCTTTCAGCTCGCCAGATTTGACCATCTCGTTGAACATCAGGCCCGCGCGGTGACGATCCCCTAGGCCAATCCAGCAGATGCGGGCGGGCAGGCCTTGGAAGGCGATACGGTCGGCGGCCATGTCCAGCCAGCGGTGCAGGTGGTCGTTATCCGGGAACAGTTTCTTCATAGCGGCGTCGGTTTTGTAGATGTCTTCCGGGTCTCCGCTAAGGGCCACCCAGCGGAACGGGCCGATGCCTTTGCAGAACAAGGGGCGGATGTAGGCGGGGACGAAACCGGGGAAGGCGAAGGCGTTTTCCAGGCCTTCTTCGAGGGCGACTTGGCGGATGTTGTTGCCGTAATCCAAGGTTGGCACGCCTGCGTTCCAGAAATCGACCATCGCCGCGACATGGGTGCGCATCGAGGCGCGGGCGGCTTTTTGCACCGCCGCCGGGTCGGTTTCCTGTTTTGCGCGCCATTCGGCGACGTTCCAGCCTTGCGGCAGGTAGCCGTGCAGCGGGTCGTGGGCCGAGGTTTGGTCGGTGACGATATCGGGGCGCGCGGTGCCTGCCTTCATGCGGCGGACCAGTTCGGGGAAGATGTCGGCGGCGTTGCCCAGCAGGCCGACCGATTTGGCTTCTCCGGCAGCGGTCCACTCGGCGATCATCGCCAAGGCTTCATCAAGGGTATGCGCCTTGGCATCGACGTAGCGGGTGCGCAGGCGGAAATCGATGCGGGTTTCGTCACATTCGACCGCCAGACAGCAGGCGCCTGCCATCACGGCGGCAAGGGGTTGGGCGCCGCCCATGCCGCCCAAACCGCCGGTGAGGATCCATTTACCCTTGAGGCTGCCGTTGTAGTGCTGACGGCCTGCCTCGGCGAAGGTTTCATAGGTGCCCTGCACGATGCCTTGGGTGCCGATGTAGATCCACGAGCCAGCGGTCATCTGCCCGTACATCATCAGGCCCTTTTTATCGAGCGCGTTGAAATGGTCCCAAGTCGCCCAATGCGGCACGAGGTTGGAGTTGGCGATCAGCACGCGGGGGGCGTCTTTGTGGGTGCGCACGACGGCGACGGGGCGACCGGATTGCACCACCAAAGTCTCATCGTCTTCAAGGTCTTTCAGGGTGGCGACGATGCGGTCAAAATCGCCCCAAGTGCGGGTGGCGCGACCGATGCCGCCGTAGACCACCAGTTCGTGCGGGTTCTCAGCCACATCGGGATGCAGGTTGTTCATCAGCATCCGCATGGCGGCTTCGGTCTGCCAGGATTTCGCGGTGATCTCGGTGCCGGTGGCGGGGTAAATGTCGCGCATATTGTGGCGGGAGTTGTCGAGCGGTTTGGTCATATCAGCCTCGGGTTACAAGGTGGGAAGGGGGAGGGCGGAGGCGGCGGTGAGGGCTCCGCTGGCGATCAGGTTGGCGGCGGCGATCAGATCGGGGGCGAGGTAGCGGTCATCGCCCAAGGTGGCGACGTCTTGGCGCAGGCGCGCGACGACAGCTTGCAGGGGGGGCGAGGTTTGCAGGGGGGCGCGGAAATCGACGCCTTGGGCGGCGCAGATGGCTTCCACGCCGAGGATGACGTTGAGGTTTTGCACCATTTTACCAAGGCGGACGGCGCCGTGGGCGGCCATGCTGACATGGTCTTCCTGGTTGGCCGAGGTGGGGGTGCTGTCGGTCACGCAAGGCATGGCGATGTGTTTGTTTTCGGACATGAGGGCTGCGGTGGTGACTTCGGCGATCATCAGGCCAGAGTTCAGGCCGGGGCGTGGGGTCAGGAACGGCGGCAGGTTGAACGACAGCACCGGGTCTACCATCAGCGCGACGCGGCGTTGGGCGATGGCACCGATTTCAGCCAGCGCGAGGGCGATCATATCGGCGGCGAAGCCCACCGGTTCGGCGTGGAAATTGCCGCCGGAGACGATCAGGCCAGCTTCGGTCAACACGAGGGGGTTGTCGGTGGCGGCGTTGGCTTCGATCTCCAGCGTGGTGGCGGCTTGGCGCAGCACATCCATCGCGGCCCCGGTGACTTGGGGCTGGCAGCGGATGCAGTAGGGGTCTTGCACGCGGGCGTCGCCCTCGATGTGGCTTTCGCGGATTTCGGAACCGGAGAGCAAAGCGCGCATGAAGGCGGCGGCTTCGATCTGGCCTGCGTGGCCGCGAAGCGAGTGGATTTCGGGTTGCAGCGGCGCGGTGGAGCCCATGATGGCGTCGGTGGACAGCGCCGACGTGACCAGCGCAGATTGCGCGGCGTTCCAGCCGTCGAACAGGCCTGCCAGCGCAAAGGCGGTGGAGAATTGCGTGCCGTTGATGAAGGCGAGGCCTTCTTTCGGGCCGAGTTGCAGGGGTTTCAGGCCAGCGGCGGCGAGAGCTTTGGCTCCGGGGAGAATCTGGCCTTGGTATTCGGCTTCGCCCTCGCCGATGATCACGGCGGTCATATGGGCGAGCGGGGCAAGATCGCCGGAGGCACCGACAGAGCCTTGGGCGGGAATTTGCGGGGTGACGCCACGGGCCAGCATGGATTCGAGGAGTTCAATGAATTCCCAACGGATGCCGGAGGCTCCGCGACCAAAGCTGAGCAGTTTCAAGACCATCAGCAGGCGGGCGTGGCGGCGGGGGATGGCCTCGCCCACGCCGCAGCAATGCGACAGGATCAGGTTGCGTTGCAGGGTGGCGGTATCTTCGGGGGCGATGCGCATGCTGGCGAGTTTGCCGAAACCGGTGTTGACGCCGTAAACCGGAACGTCACCGGCAGCGGCGGCTTTGATCGCTGCGGCGGCGCATTCGATGCCGGGTTTCGCGGCGCGGCTCAAGGTGACGGGCAGTTCCTCGCGATAGATGCGGACCAGTTGTTCGAGGGTGGTTTGGCCGGGGATGAGGGTCAGTGCGGTCAAAGCGCGCCTCCGATGATGCGTTGATGAAGGGGGTTGAAGCCGATGCGATAGGCGAGTTCGGCGGGGTGTTGGGCGTTCCAGATGGCGAGGTCGGCGGTTTGGCCGGGGGCTAGGGTGCCGTGGGTGGGCAAGTTCAGGGCGAGGGCGGCGTTTATGGTGGCCCCCGCGAGGGCTTCGGCGGGGGTCATGCGGAATAGGGTGCAGGCCATGTTCATCGCCAAGAGCAGGGATGACATGGGGGAGGAACCGGGGTTCATGTCGGTGGCGACGGCCATCGGGACGTTGTGTTTTCTGAGCAGCGCAATGGGGGGCATTTGGGTTTCGCGCAGGGTATAGAATGCGCCGGGCAGGATCACGGCGACGGTGCCGGATTGGGCCATGGCGATGACTCCGGCTTCGTCGAGGTATTCCAGATGGTCGGCGGAGAGGGCGTTGAAGCGGGCAGCGAGGGCTGCGCCGCCGAGGTTGGAGAGTTGCTCGGCGTGGAGTTTGACCGGGATGTTCAGTTGGGCAGCGATTGTGAACAGGCGTTCGATCTGGGCGGGGGAAAACGCGATGCCTTCACAGAAGCCGTCTACGGCATCGACCAAGCCTTCGGCATGGGCGGCGTGCAGGGCAGGGATGGCGACCTCGTCGATATAGGCATCGGCGCGGTCTTTGTATTCGGGCGGGATGGCGTGGGCGGCGAGGTAGCTGGTTTTCACCGTGATCTGGCGCAGGGTGGCGATTTCGCGGGCGGCGCGGAGCATGCGCAGTTCGGTGTCTTGGTTCAGGCCGTAGCCAGATTTGATCTCGATCACCGCGACGCCCTCGGCGATCATTGCGTCGACGAATGGGAGGGCTTGGGCCACCAGATCGGCTTGGCTGGCGGTGCGGGTGGCTTTGACGGTGGAAATGATGCCGCCGCCGGCGCGCGCGACTTCTTGGTAAGTCGCGCCTTGCAGGCGCATCTCGAACTCGGTGGCGCGGTTGCCGCCGTGGACGACATGGGTGTGACAGTCGATCAGGGCCGGGGTGATCAGGCGTCCGCCCATGTCTGCTTGCGGCAGGGCGGCGTGTGCGGCGGGCAGGTCGGTGCGGAGGCCGATCCATGCGATTCGGCCTTTGGACAGCACCAAAGCCGCGTCTGGGATCAGGCCGTAGGGGTCTGATTTTCCCAGCATCGTGGCGGCTTGCAGACCAACTAAGGTGATCGGGGAAGGATGCACGGGATGCCTCGTCAATAGCTATTGCCTGAAGGATGTTTATGCGAGTATGTTTATTATGTCTACACATAAGGAGTCGCCCTCGTGATTTTTGCAACCCGCGCTTTGCTGCCCCAAGGTTGGGCTGAGAATGTCAGGATCACTGTGGCGGATGGCCATATCAGCGCCATCACCGTTGGCGCCAAGGCGCAGGCGGGCGATGTGCTGGTGTCGGCGCTGCTGCCTGCGCTGGCGAACCTGCACAGCCACGCGTTTCAGCGCGCGATGGCGGGGATGACCGAGCATCGCATCGCCGGGCGCGACAGTTTCTGGACCTGGCGTGATCTGATGTATCGGTTTTTGGACCGTTTGACGCCCGAACAGATGCAGGCGATTGCGGCGCTGGTGTTTATGGAGATGCAGGAGGCGGGCTATGCCTCGGTCGGAGAGTTCCACTATGTGCATCATCAGCCCGGTGGGGCGGTTTATGCGGATATTGCCGAGCTGTCGGGGCGGATTTTTGCGGCGGCGGATTTGACCGGGATCGGGCTGACGCATCTGCCGGTGCTGTATACCTATGGCGGGGCGGGCGAGCAGGCGCTGACGGCGGGGCAGTTGCGGTTTGGCAATGATGTGGATCGGTTTGCGCGGTTGGTTGAGGCGGCGCGGGTTTCGGCGCGGGCTTTGCCCAGTGACACGCGGGTGGGGATTGCACCGCATTCGTTGCGGGCGACCAATCCGGGGGATTTGCTGCGGGCTTTGCCGATTGCGGCGGGGGGGCCGGTGCATATTCATGTGGCGGAGCAACCGAAAGAGGTCACGGATATTTCGGCTTGGTTGGGGGCGCGTCCGGTGGAGTGGTTGCTGGCGCATACGCCGATTGGCGCGGATTGGTGTGCTATCCATGCGACGCATATGACGGCGGAGGAGACGATTGGTTTGGCGCGATCCGGCGCTGTGGCGGGGCTTTGCCCGATCACAGAGGCGAATTTGGGCGATGGGCCGTTTAATGGGCCGGGGTGGCTGGCGGCTGGGGGGGCGTTTGGGATTGGCTCGGACAGCAATGTGCGGATTTCCTTGACGGAAGAACTGCGGACTTTGGAGTATAGCCAGCGGCTGCGGGACATTGCGCGCAATGTGATGGTTTTGGGCGAAGGATCCGTTGGGGCGGCGGTTTATCTGGGCGCTGCCAAGGGCGGGGCGCAGGCTTTGGGGCGCAAATCCGGGGCGATTGCGGTGGGGATGCTGGCCGATGTGGTGGCGATTGATCTGAGCCATCCGGCGCTGTGTGCGTTGCGCAATGATCAGATTTTGGATGGGTTGGCGTTTGCAGCCTCGGATGCGGTGGTGACTGACCTGTGGTCGGCGGGGCGGCATCAGGTGCGCGGCGGGCGGCATGTGCAGCGCGATCAGATTGTTGCGGGCTGGCGCAAAGCTGTGCAGGGGCTGGTGGACGCGCTATAGGGCGCTGAGGAGGCCAGCATGCCAGATATTACAAGGACCGGGACTGCCAAGACCGAGACCACAACCTTCCGCGAGGTGATGGCCGAGATCGTGCAGCGCATCACCGAAGGGCCTTGGGGGCCGGGCACTTTGCTGCCCGGTGAGGTCGAACTGGCCGAAGCATTCGGCTGTTCACGCACCACGATGAACCGGGCGTTGCGCGAAGTGTCAGAGCTGGGGTTTCTGGATCGCAAGCGTAAGGCGGGAACGCGGGTGCGGATGGCACCGATTAGGCAGGCGCGGTTTGAGATGCCGGTGGTACGGGCTGAGATTGAGAAAACCGGAGCGGTTTATGGCTATCAACTGGTCAGCAGCGCGGTGGTTGTGGCCCCGGAGTGGCTGCGGCTTCGGATGGGGCTGAAGGCGCGCGCCCACGTGGTCCATCTGCTGTGTTTGCACTTTGCCGATGGGGTGGCGTTTCAGCTGGAGGATCGCTGGATCAACGCCGGGGCTTTGCCGCAGGCTTTGCAGCAGGATTTCACGGAGTCGGGGCCAAACGAATGGCTGGTCGCCACCGTGCCGTTTTCGGAAGTAGAGATCAGCTTTCTGGCGCAGGCGGCGGATGCGGGGATGGTGGCGCATCTGGATCACGCCTTGGGCGATCCGGTGTTTTGTGTCGAGCGTGCAACATGGTGGCAAAACGCCGCCGTGACGCTGGTGACGCTGGCGCATCGGCGCGGCTACCGGATGACGACGCGGTATTAAGGCGGCATTGGTGCAATGTATTCCCAGCTGGGAAAGACTTGTATGTAGCGCAAGGTTTTCGCCGATTTTCTACTATATATGGTAGAAAATCCGGCGAAATCGGCTTTAGGCATTCACATCAATCACGCAGCGGCCCTTGATCTGGCCTGCCAGAATTTCGACGCCAAGGCGCGGCAGATCGGCGAGGGTCGCCATCGTCACCATCGCATCAAGCTTATCCAGCGGCAGATCGGTGGCGATGCGTGCCCAAGCAGTTTGGCGGTTGGCGTAGGGTTGCAGCACGGAATCAATGCCCAGTAGATTGACGCCGCGCAAAAGGAACGGGATCACGCTGGCAGGCAGTTGCGATCCGCCCGCCAAACCCACCGCCGCAATCGACGCGCCGTATTTCAACTGGCCCAGCACACGGGCAAGCATCGCACCGCCGACGGCATCAATGCAACCGGACCAGATTTCAGTTTCCAACGGGCGCTTGACGACCTCATTGATTTGATCGCGTGGGATGATTTGGGCAGCACCCAAGGCCCGCAGATAGGCTTCCGTTTCGGGCCGCCCGGTCACGGCGGCCACCTCATATCCCAGATGCGCAAGGATGGTGACGGCGACCGAGCCGACACCGCCCGCCGCGCCCGTCACCAGCACGGGCCCCTGCCCCGGTTTAAGCCCGTGGGTTTCCAAAGCCATCACCGCCAGCATCGCGGTCAGGCCCGCCGTGCCGACAGCCATTGCCGCCCGCGTGGTCAGGCCCTGCGGCAAGGGCACCAGCCAATCGGCTTTGACGCGGGCTTTTTGGGCGTAGCCGCCCCAATGGGATTCGCCCACCCGCCAGCCGGTCAGCACCACTTTATCGCCGGGTTTGTAGCGGGGATCTTCCGACACCTCGACCGTGCCTGCAAAATCAATCCCCGGTACATGTGGGTAACTGCGCACCATGCCACCGCCTGCATCCATGCACAGGCCGTCTTTGTAGTTCACCGTGGAATACTCGACAGCCACCAGAACCTCGCTGCGCGGCAGGTCGGCCAAAGTCAGGTCTTTCACGGCGGCATGGGTCGCGCCTGCGGCGTCTTTTTCGATAACCAGTGCTTTGAACGTCATCTGCGGTCCTTTGCTATGGCCAATCCGGCCTTGCGGGGATGCGACACCAGGACGGCGCTGGCGTCAAGCCGCGTTGGGCGCGCCCAGCGGCATTGCGGCCGAGTAGTTTTCCCGCATGAAGGTCAGGAAGTTGTCGCGGTATTGCCGGGTGTGGGCTGCGGCCAAGGCATCGGCGCGGTTGATGTCACGGGCGCGGATGGCTTCCAGCATTTCGACATGCTCGTCGGTCAACAGATAGCCGTCATGAGTGCGCTCAATGTATTGAAAATGCAGATGTAACATGCGGCGACCTTGGTCGAGCAGGCGTTCGTAAAAGGCGGTCAGATAGGGGTTTTTGCCTGCCTCGGCCACGGCCATGTGGAACAGTTTATTGCCCTCGGACATGGCCAGATGATCGCCCGTCTTCACCGCTGCGACAAATTCCTTTTGCCGCTGGGCGATGGCTTGCAGATCGGCGTCGGTGCGCAATTCAGCCGCCAAACGCGTGTTCATCCGTTGCGCAATGTCCAGCGCTTCGATGTATTTCGGAAAGCTGGTCACATCAATCGGCGCGACGATGGTGGAGCGGTTGGCCAGCATCACCACCAGATCTTCGCCCGCCAGCCGGATCAGGGCTTCGCGCACCGGCGAGCGTGACATGGCAAAGCGTTCGGCCAGCGAGGTTTCATCCAGCAGCGCACCGGGCCGCAGCGCCAGCGACAGGATTTCATCGCGGATCGTCTCATAGGCGAATTTCGCGCCGGTGCCCTTGGCGCGTTTGATCTCGATTTCATCCATTGGGGCAGCCTTCGGTGGTTTGTTGAGCGATAGCGTTTCAGGGGCTTGGTGTCGACACAGATTATTTTTGATTTGACGTGTCGGCACGCTGTCGCCATGAATTGGGCCAGCGCCGCGCATCGATTGCGGTCTCGATTCGTTTGCAAAGGATGTCTTATGCTGAAACTTTCTGGCGTCATGCCCGCCTTGGTCACGCCGTTTGATGCGGTGGGGCAGATCGACTTTGTCGCGTTCAAAACCCATCTTGAGGGGTTGCGCGCGGCGGGGGTGACGGGTTGGGTGCCGTGCGGGTCGTCGGGCGAATATAACCTGATGTCGGATGCGGAACGTGAGGAGGTGCTGGCGTTTGTGAAGGCGTTTGCGCGGCCAGAAGAGACGTTGATTGCAGGCACCAATGCACCGCATACTGCGGGGGTGATCGCCAACACCAAGCGCGCCAAAGCATTGGGCTATGACACAGTTTTGCTGGCGACGCCGTTTTACACCAAGCCGACGCAGGCCGAGTTGATCAAGCATTTCAATGCCGTTTTGGATGCGGTGGATGTGAATATCGTGCTGTATTCTTATCCCGACAAGGATGGGGTGGAGTTGGGCTGGGAGGTTTTGGACGCTTTGGCCGACCATCCGCGGGTGATCGGGATCAAGGAAAGCTCGGGCTCGTTGCAGCGCGCGATTGGCATTGCGACGCGGTATGAGGGGCGGATTCAGCTGGTGTCAGGGTCGGACGATATTGCGTTGGATTTCATGTTCTGGGGCGCGGATTCATGGATTTGCGGGCCTGCGAATTGCATGGCGCAGGCGGTGTGTGATCTGGACCGCACTTATCGCTCGGGCGATTTGATCAAGGCCAAGGCCCAGATGGCGACGCTGTATACCGCGATGAACATTCTTGAGTCGGGTAAGTTTGTGCAGAAGCTGAAATACGGCTGCGCATTGCAGGGGGTTCCGGTTGGGGAATGTCGGATGCCGCTTGGCCCGCTGACGCCCGAAGAAAAGGCGGATTTCGCGGCCGCGATGCAGCCGATTATCAACTGGAAATAGGCCATGGTCACGGTTGTCATTGGCGCAGGCATCATCGGCACCGCGATTGCGTATGATCTGCAAAAGCGCGGTCGGTCGGTGGTTTTGCTGGACCGCGACGCGCCGGGCAAGGGCGCGTCTTTTGGCAATATGGCCTCGATTGCGGTGACCGAGTTTATGCCCGCCTCGCGCCCCTCGGTCTGGCGGCAAATACCGGGGTGGATGCTGGACCCGGAAGGCCCGGTGCGGGTGCGGCCCAGCTATATGCCCCGCTTGGTGCCGTGGTTCTTGCGGTTCATTGCGGCGTCTCGGCCTGCCAAGTTGCGGGCGTTAGAGGCGCAGGGGGCAGCTTTGTGTGGGCGGGCGCTGGCGGATACGCTGGATTTGCTGCGCGAGACCGAGCTTGAGGATCAGATCAGCGAACAGGGGTGTTTGTCGCTGTACACCGATGCGGCAGAGTTCAAAGCCGACCGCGAACATATCGAAATTCTTGAACGATTTGGCTTTGCGCACGAGGTGATCGACGGTGCTGCCGCGCGGGCGTTGGAGCCTGCTTTGTCGGACAAGATCGGCATGGCGGTGCGGTTTCCCGACAACCGCTCGATGAAAGATCCGTATAAGCTGGTGCTGGCCTTGGCGGAGCGATTTGTCGCTTTGGGCGGGCACAATGAGCGGGGCGACGTGGTGGGGTTTGCGCGCAGTGACCAGATTACAGCGGTCAAGCTGGCGGATGGGCGCGAGATTGCGGCGGATGAGGTGGTGATCTGTGCGGGGGCGTTCTCGAGCAGGCTATCGAAGTTGCTGGACGAGCCTATCCCGCTGGAAACCGAGCGCGGCTATCACACGCAGATCATGGCGCCGGGCATCACGATGCAGCACTCGATCATCTGGCCTGCGCGGGCGTTCATGGTGACGCCGACGGCGGGCGGTATTCGGGTGGGCGGCACGGTGGAAATGGCGGGCTTGGATGCGCCGCCGGATTACAGACGCGCGAAAGTGACGGTGCGACGGGCGCAAACGGCGCTGCCGGGACTGGCCTGCGCGGAGTTTACCGAGTGGATGGGGCATCGCCCTGCCCTGCCCGATACGGTGCCGATTATATCCGTCTCGGCCAAGGTGCGCGGTGTGTTTTACGCGGTGGGGCATGGCCATCTGGGGCTGACTTATGCCGCGACCACGGCGCGGCTGATGGGCGATCTGATCACTGGGGGGCGGCCAGAGATTGACCTGCACCCCTATCGCATTAACCGCTTTTGAAAGGCTGAACATGCAGTTTGAACACACGCTTGATCTGCTGCTGGTCCATGCGCAGGGTGAAATCGGCAAGGTGATCGTCGGCGGCGCGCCTGAGATTCCGGGGGCGACGATCTTAGATAAGATGAACTATATCAACACGGTAGATGATAGTTTGCGTCGCTTTGTGACGTTCGAGCCGCGCGCGGGCGTCGCGATGAGCACCAATCTGCTGCTGCCGCCAACGCGCCCGGATGCCGATGCGGCGTTCATCGTGCTGCAACCGGACCGGGCGCATCCGATGTCAGGCAGCAACTGCATTTGCGTGGTGACGGCTTTGCTGGAAAGCGGGCGGGTGGCGATGGTGGAGCCCGAGACGGTGGTGCGGCTGGATACGGCGGCGGGGCTGATCGTGGCGCGAGCGCGGTGTGAGAATGGGCGCTGTGTGTCGGTGAGTTTGGACAATGTTCCGGCCTTTGTGCTGGCCTTGGATGCCGAGGTGAAGACCACCGATTTCGGCGTGATCCGCGCCGATATCGCCTTTGGCGGGGTGTTTTATGCGTTGGTTGACGCCGATCAGGTTGGGCTTGCGATTGTGCCGGACAATGCCCGCGCGCTGGCCGAGGCGGGGATTGCGATCAAGGCGGATTTGCAGGGCCAGATTGCGGTCAGCCACCCGGATATTCCGGGCTTGGATGATGTGGCCTATGTGATGTTTCGTTCGAAGGAAGCTGATGGGACGATCCGCACCTGCACCACTTTGAAACCGGGGCGGGTGGATCGCTCGCCTTGTGGCACCGGGTCTTCGGCGAATTTGGCGGTGATGTTCGCGCGCAGTGAGGTGGTAGTGGGCGATGTGCGGGTCTCCCGCTCGATCATCGGCGGGACGTTTACGGCGGAAGCGATTGGTGAGGCGGTGGTGGGCAACCGTCGCGCCGTGCTGCCGCGCATCACCGGGCAGGGCTGGGTTTATGGACGCGAGCAGTTGCGGATGAGTGCGGATGATCCTTTTGCGCGCGGTTTCGCGCTGTCGGATACTTGGGGCTCGCAAGTGGGGGCGCTATGACGTTGGCGGGGCAGAGTCTGGCGGGGCGCAATGTGCTGGTGACGGGCGCGACCGGGGCGATTGGGCAGGCGATTTGCGCGGCCTTGGTCGCGGAGGGGGCGCGGGTGGTGATCCACTACGGGCGCAATCATGCCGCCGCCAAGGCACTGCTGGCGCAGATCGGCGGCGCGGGTTGGTGCGTGGGGGCAGATTTGGCGGAGCCGGAAGCGGCAACCGCGCTTTGGGATCAGGCGCAGGCTTTGGCGGGGCGGTTGCATGGCTTGGTGAACAATGCTGGCATCCGGTCTGAAGTGGCGGTCGATGCGCCGTTGGATCACTGGCAGGCGGTGTGGGAGCGCGAGTTTCGGGTGAATTTCTTTGCTGCCGTTGATCTGACAAAAGCGGCGATCCCGCACTTTCGGGCGCAGGGCAGCGGGCGCATTGTGAATATGGCCAGCCGGGCCGGGCAGCGCGGCTATGCCGCTAACGCGATGGCTTATGGGGCGAGCAAAGCCGCGCTGATCAACCTGACGAAATCGGTGGCGCAAAGTTATGGGGCCGAGGCGATCACGGCGGTGGCGATTGCGCCGGGCTGGGTGCGAACGGATATGGCGGAAGCGTTTATCGCCCAGCATGGCGAGGCGGCGGCTTTAAGCGGCATCCCGATTGGCGCGATGGCAGAGGCGGCGGAGATTGGCGCGTTGGTGGCTTTTGTGCTGCGGCCGTCGCAGGCGTCATTGAACGGGGCGGTGCTGGATGTGAACGGCGGCAGTTATTTGCGCTAGGGGGACGGGATGCGGTTTCAAGACAAAGTGGTGGTGGTGACGGGGGCGGCCGGCGGCATTGGCTCGGCGATTTGCCAGCGGTTTGCGTCTGAACGGGCGTTGGTGGTGGTGACGGATGTGAATGCCGAAGGGGCCGAGAAAACCGCTGCTGACATCCGGGGCGCTGGCGGTCGCGCGCGCAGCTTTGCGGCGGATATTGGCACGGTTGAGGGGTGTCGCGCAGTGATTGCCGATGTGATGGCGGTTGAGGCGCGGATTGATGTGTTGTGCAACAATGCCGGGGTAAATCGACGCGGCAACCTGCTGTCGCTGACGGCGGAGGATTGGAATATTTCCTTTGCCATCAACATCGACGCGATGTTTCATCTGTGCCAAGCCGCCTTGCCGCATATGATCGCGGCAGGGGGTGGGGCGATTGTGAACACCGCTTCACAATGGGGTTTGCACCCCGCGCCAAACCACATCGCCTATAACGTCACCAAAGCGGCGGTGGCAAGTTTCACCCAGAACCTTGCGCGGGACTATGCAGCGCAGAAAGTACGCGTCAATGCGGTCTGCCCCGGTGAAATTCACACGCCGATGCTGGAGGCGGGGGTGAAACGCGCGGGTCGCACGATTGCCGATCTGGACCGGATGGTGCCTTATGGCCGGATTGGACGGCCAGAGGAAGTCGCGGCCTTGGTGGCGTTTCTGGCCTCGGATGAGGCGGCGTTCATGTGCGGGTCTTTGGTGGAAATCACCGGGGCGCAGGCGGTCGCTTAGGGCTTACGGGGGAATGATGCGGTTAGGGTTTATTGGCACCGGCACGATCACTGCGCATATGGTGCGGGGGCTGAAGGCCTCGGCGCTGGCGGAGTGGCCGATTGTGCTGTCTTCGCGCAATGAGGCGGTGGCGGCGGAACTGGCTTTGTTGCCGCGGGTGACGGTGGCCGCAAGCAATCAGGCGGTGGTCGATGCGTGCGATTTGCTGATCCTTGCCGTGCGTCCGCAGGTGGCCGAGGCGGTGATCCGGCCTTTGGCTATCCCGCCCACGCGCCCGGTGGTCAGCCTGATCGCGGGGCTGCATATCGCGACCTTGGCCGATTGGACCGGGGCGCAGGATATCTGCCGCGCGATCCCTTTGCCGTTTGTGGAACGGCATCAGGGGGTGACCCCGGTGTTCCCGCCACAGCCCGCCGCGATGCAGATTTTCGCGGCTTTGGGCACGGCTTTGCCGGTACATGACCTAGCGGCCTATGATGCCTATGCGGCGGGAAGTGCCTTGATGGGCAGCTATTTTGGTTTGCTGGAGAAGGCCTGCGCCTGGATGGTGGCGCAGGGGCTTTCCGAGGCGGATGCGGCGCGGTATTTGCGCGGATTGTTTGGCAGTTTGGGCGATGTGTTGCGCGAAAAGCCCGCCGCGTTGGCGCAGTTGCGGGAAGATCATTCAACCAAGGGCGGGTTAAACGAAATGATTTTTCAACGCTTCGTGCAAGGTGGCGGCGGGGCGGCGATGGAGGCCGCTTTGACGGCAGCCTTCAACCGCGTGCAGGGTTGGGCGTAAATCCTTCAAGCGTAGATATAGCCGCCCGAGACGATGATGTTCTCGCCGGTCATATAGGTGTTGCGCGGACCGCCTGCCATCAGCACCCATTCAGCCATTTCGCGTGGCTCTCCGCCACGCCCCAGCGGACTGGCTTTGGCAAGCTCGGCTAAGAAACCCGACTCGCGGGCTTTTTCGGTGGCCATACCTGCGGGAGCGACGGAGTTGACGAGGATGCCATCGGGGGCAACCTCTTGCGCCATGCTTTTGGTCAAGGACACCACCGCCGCTTTGGTCGCCGCATAATGGGCGTTTTGCGGGTGGGCTTTGAAGGCATCGACCGAGGTGATGTTGACGATGCGGCCGCGGATATGGCCGATCTGGTCTTGGCGCTTCATCTGGCGGATGGCGGCGACCATCATGTGATAGGTGCCTTTGACGTTGATGGCGTTTGAGGCATCCCAATCGGCATCGCTGATTTCCAGGATCGGTTTGCGCGGATAGATCGCGGCAGAGTTGATCAGGGTATCGACACGGCCCAAACTGGCGGCGACTTGGGCGAAGGCAGCGTGGGCGGCATCGGAGGTGCGGATGTCGCAGGCAGCGAAGGCGTGGGGGATGCCAGCGGCGCGGGCGGGGGCCAAGGCGGCTTCGGCGGCGCTGGCGTTCAGGTCGATGATGCCCAAGGCGGAAGCCCCCTCGGCCACCGCCATTTCGGCCAGCAGCGCGCCCAAGCCTGCGCCGCCGCCGATGATTACAACCGATAAACCCTTCATCTTAAGCCTCTTTCTTTGGGGTGCCTGTGGCGACCCCTTGATAGGTGGGAAGAATATCAAACCGCGCGACATCGACGGATTGCGGCAGGGCGAGCACCGCCAGCAGCATCGCGGCCACGTCTTCGGGCTGTACGGCGGCGTTGCCTGCGTACATCGCCGCACGGGCCTCGGCCGGAAGCAGGGCGTTGTAAAGGCTGGTTTCCACCCGCCCCGCGACGATTTCGGTGACGCGGACGTTGTGCGGGGCCATGTCGAGCCGCAGGGCTTGGGCGAAGCCGCCGATGGCCGCTTTGGTGGCGCAATAGACCGCCAGATTGGCGAAGGGGGCGTGGCCTGCGGTCGATCCGGTGAAGAAGATATGGCCGTGGCCGCGCGCGCGCATTCCGGGGGCTATGGCGCGGGTCAGGGCGAGAGGCGCGCGCAAGTTGGTGTTGATCGCTTGATCCATGTCGGCGGGGTCGGCGTCGCAGAAATTGCCCAAGGGCGGCATTAGGCCTGCGTTATTGACCAGAATATCGGGGGTAAGGTCGGCCAGGGTGGCAAGGCCCGCCGGGTCGGTCAGATCAAGCTGCCGGGTTTGCAGGCCCAGTGCGGACAGTTCGGCCAAGGCCTGCGCGTTGCGGCCCAAAGCCACGACTTCATGGCCTGCGGTGTGCAAGGCTATGGCGATTGCGCGGCCTATGCCGCTGGTCGCGCCTGTGACGAGGGCTTGTGCCATGTCGGCTCCTTAAACAACGGGCATGGCCCAATTTTCGTGCGCCACCCAATCACAAAACGCGGCAATGGATTTGACGCGGCGGTGGGCTTTCGGCAGCACCAGATAGAAGCCGGGGATCTGGGCTTGGGGCATCTCGGCCATGATGTTGAGGCCAAAGGGGGCGACCAGTTTACCCGAGGCGAGGTCTTCTTCGGCGTCGATGGTGGACAGCAGGCCGACGCCCAGCCCCGCCAAAGTCGCGCGGCGCATGGTGGCGGCGTCTTGGAAGCGCAAGGCGCTGTCTTGCGGGGCACCTGAGACGTTCAGATGGGCGAGAACCGGGGTCCAGAGGTCGGCGAGGACAGAGTGCAGCAGGGGAAGGTTGCGCAGATCATTGGGGGTATGGAGTTTGGCGGCAAGGGCGGGGGTGCAGCAGATCACCTTGATGTCTCGTAGTAGAAGTGTCTGCTCGTGATTGCTCCAAGCGCCGAAGCCCCATTGGATCGCCACGTCGACATCATCGGCGATGAAATCGGGCAGTTCGACCATGGTGGTCAAGCGCAGGTCGGCCCCCGGCATGATGGCGCGAAAGTTTGACAGGCGATCCAGCAGAAAGCGGGTGGCAAAATACGGGCTGGCGTTCAGATTGATGCGGTTGCGCTGGCCCAATTTGGTGACGCGACGGATGCCTTCGGCAAATTCATCGAAACCTGCTTGGATGTAATGGGCGAGCAGGATGGCTTGCTCGGTTGGCTCGATGGCGCGGCCTTGGCGGGTGAACAATTCCAGCGCGAGCGTGTCCTCCAACAGTTTGATTTGCTGGCTGACGGCTTGCGGGGTGACGGTCAGCTCATCCGCCGCACCGCGAAAGCTGCGGTGGCGCATCACGGTTTGAAACACCCGCAGCGCGTTCAGGGGGGGAAGGCGCGGCGGGCGGTTCATTTGTTTAAATGATCGCTTTTTCGAGGAAGGGGCGGTTCTCAACAATGCGCTCAAAGCCGACTTCGGACATATCCAGCGTGCGGTAGCCGCCGTAGATGATCAGTTCGGACACAGCACGGCCTGCGGCAGGGCCTTGTTGCAACCCGTGGCCCGAGAAGCCGTTGGCGAAGACAAAGTTGCGCACGTCTGGGTGGCGACCGACGATCAGGTTATGATCGAGGGTGTTGAAATCGTAGTGACCCGCCCATTGATTGACGACTTTAATCGCCTCAAACCCCTGCGCGCGGTTGGCCAGCGCGGGCCAGATGATGTCTTCGAATTCCTCATAACGCGGTTCGAAATCGTCCCAATCGACGGCGGGATCTTCGATGGGGACGGCTCCGGTCAAAAAGAAGCGGCCTTCGGGGCGGCAGAATACGCCGGAGGGGTCGATCATCAGCGGCAGGCGGCCTTGGTTGACGGTGGCGCTGCCTTCGGGGGTTTTGGCGCAATCGAACACGAACAGGGTGCGTTTGCGGGGTTCTACGGGCACGTCGAGGCCAGCCATGCGGGCTGTGAGGGCGGCGCGGGGGCCAGAGGCGTTTACCACCGTGCCCGCCTGAAGAGTGGCACCGGATTTGAGGGTGACAGAGGTTATCGTATCGCCCGTGCGGCCAATGGCTGTGACCTCATCGGAGATGACTTCGGCCCCCAAGGCGCGGGCTTTGTTGCGAAACCCGGACATAATGCCAGTGTTGTTGAACCAGCCTTCACCGGATTGGCCGTAGGACGCGAGGCGGATGTCTTCGACATTCAGATGCGGAAAGGCTGTCGCCAGTTGGTTTTGATCCCACAGCACGGTATCAGCCCCGCAGGCGCGCTGCACCTCGTGGCTTTCGCGCAGGATTTGTTCCTGCTCAGAGGTGCCTGCAAGATACAGGTAGCCGCCCGAGTGGAAATTCAGGTCGGGCTTGTCATCGCCGACCTGCATGGTTTCGGGGAAATCTTTGATGAATTGATAGCCGAACTGGCTGATCTTGACGTTGATCGCGTTGGAAAACTGGGTGCGGATCGAGGCTGCCGACAGCGAGGTCGAGGCTTTGGCATAGGTCGGGTCACGCTCCACCACCAACACCGATCCATCGAAATCGGGGTTCGCCATCAGGAAATACGCGACGGCAGAGCCGATTACTGCGCCGCCCACAATCACCACATCATACTGCGTCTTCATTTCGTATCCTCGTCGGGGTGTCCCAGATCTACAAACCAGCCGCCCAAATGCCGCACCGCAGGCGCTTTTGGGTCGGGCGGATCGCTGCGCGCTTCTACGCCTGCGCGGAAGGGCTCGGAAGTGTCTTTTGCCTGATAGCCAAGGTGGGCTGCAAGGCGGTTGTCGACGGGTTTGACGGTGTTATCCGACATCCCAAAACTGACGGTGAAACCTATGCGCGGGGCGGTCAGGGCAGCGGTGACAAGGCGGATGCAATCGTCGAAGGACAGGTAGGACCACAGCATGCGGCGGTCTTGTGGTTCGGGGAAGGAGGAAAAGATGCGCAGGGCGGCGGTTTCAATGCCGAATTTGTCCCAGTAAAGGCGGCCCAGATCTTCGACAAAGCACTTCGACAGGCCGTAAAGGCCATCCGGGCGGTGCGGTGCGTTGGCGTCGATCTGGGATTCGAGATCATGATAGCCGATGGCGTGGACAGAGGAGGCGTAGATCACGCGCTTGACGCCGGCTTTGCGCGCGCCTTCGTAGATGTGGTAGCTGCCGCGAATGTTGGCGTTCAGGATGCTATCCCAGGTGCGCTCCATCGGGATGCCGCCGAAATGCACAATCGCATCAACACCTTGGGTGAGGGATAGGATTGCGGATTCGTCCGCCAGATCGCAGATTATGGCGTCTTCGTTGGGTTGCAGGTTTTGGATTTCGGTGATGTCGGAGAGGCGCAGGCGGCGCGCCAAAGGGGCCAGACCCCGGCGCAATTCGGTGCCCAAGCGGCCCGCAGCACCCGTGATCAGGATGGAGTCAAAGCGCGGGGTCATTTCGGCTCCAGCGCCGCGACGGCTGCTTTGATGCGGGCGATGGCCTCGGTCAACACCGCGTCAGAGGTGGCGGTGGAGATGCGGAAGAAGGGTGAGAGGCCATAGGCGGTGCCGGGGACGGCGGCGACGCCACTGGTCAGCAGGTATTGGGTGACGGCGGTATCGTCGGTGAGGGTTTCGCCTTTGGCCGTGCGTTTTCCGATCAGCGCGGCGCAACCGATATAGGCGTAGAATGCGCCTTCGGGCGGGGCAAGGGTGAGGCCGGGAATGGTGGCGATGCCTGCGACGACGAGATCGCGGCGACGCTCAAATGCTGCGCGGAACTGGGCGATGCAGTCTTGCGGGCCGTTCAGGGCGGCGAGGGCGGCGGCTTGCATCGGGGCCGCGACCGAGGTGACGGATTGGCTTTGCACGGTGTTCATGGCTTTGATGAGCGGTGCGGGGCCTGCGGCATAGCCTATACGCCAGCCGGTCATCGCGTAGGCTTTCGCCACGCCGTTGACGATCAGGCTGCGGTCGCGAAGATCGGGGCAGGCTGCGCCGAAGCTTACGAAGGTGCGGCCATCGAACAGGATGTGTTCGTAGATTTCATCGGACAGGATCAGGATGTGTGGGTGTTGGGCGAGGACTGCGCCCAAGGCTTGCAATTCTGTGGCCGCGTATACCGCACCAGAAGGGTTGCCGGGCATGTTCAGAAACAGCCATTTGGTGCGGGGGGTGATCGCGGCTTGCAGCACTTCGGGCGTCAGGCGGAAACCTGTGTCAGCGGGGCAAGCGGGGGTGACTGGCACGCCGCCAAGGAGTTTGACCATCTCGGGGTAGGACACGAAATAGGGGGTCGGCAAGATGGCTTCGTCGCCGGGGTTGAGGGTGGCGAGCAGAGCGTTGAAGATGATCTGCTTGGCACCGTTGGCGACGGTGATTTCATCCTGTAAGTAGTCTAGGCCGTTCTCACGTTTGAATTTCTCGGCAATCGCAGCGCGCAGGGTGGGGGTGCCTGCGGAGGCGGTATATAGGGTTTCACCCGCTGCGGCGGCCTTGAAGGCGGCCTCAACGATGTGGGGGGGGGTTGGGAAATCCGGCTCGCCCAAGCCAAGGTCGATCACATCGACGCCCTGCGCCCGCAACGCCTTGGCGGCCATGGATACCGCCATAGAGGCCGAGGGTTTAACCGCTGCCAAGCGATCTGCAACGTAAGTCATGGTTTATTCCCTGTCACATAGCCGCGCAGAATATCCTCTGCCTGCGCATCCGCTGAACGCATTTCTGGCGCACCGTAACCGCCGCCGCCGGGAAGATGAAGGATCAACCGTCGCCCCTGCGGCACATGCTGCCAGCCTTTCGGCTTCAACCGCGTGCCATCGTCCAGCGCCACAATCCCCGCCGCCCCTGCCCCACCGCCATCGCGGCCCGCTGCCGGGTGGTGGACGCGATCAAACATCGCCGAGAAGTCGAATTCGTACCCCGGCGCGGGTTCGATTTCGATGATCTGGCCGAGGCCGCCGCGATACTGGCCATCGCCGCCCGAGTCGGGCCGCAGTTCCTTGCGCCAGACCACGATGGGGCCGGTATGCTCGGTCGCCTCAATCGGCATCGTCATCACGCCGGAGGGGAAAGCGGTGGCCGACAACCCGTCGCGCGTGGGACGTGCGCCCATGCCGCCCGAGTTGAACATCAGGATTTCGGCGCGCTTGCCTGTGGTGCCAGTGACAGGGCGCACCGACATGTGAATGTTCCACAGGGCCGCAGCGCCTTCGGCCAGCACCTGCCCCGGCAGGGCTTTGGCCAAAGCGCCCAGCACCAGATCGGGCACCAGATGGCCGATGACATGCCGCACCGCGACAGGCGCAGGGCGCGGGGCGTTCAGGATGTTTTCCGGCGACGAGATGGTGAACAGGGCCAGCGAGGCCCAGTTGTTCGGGATATCCGGCGCAATCACACATTTCAGCGCGTAGCAGGCATAGGCTTTGGTGTAGATGATCGGCACGTTGATGCCATAGCGGCTGGCGGGGTCAGAGCCTGCGAAATCGACGTTGACCTGATCGCCGTTGATTGCCACTTGGGCTGCCAATTTGACGGGGGTGTCGTAGCCATCGGTCAGCAGCGTGTTCGTCCAAGCGCCCTGCGGCAGCGCGCGGATGCGCTGCAACGTCGCGGCATAAGTGCGGGTGAAGATAAACTCGGCTAAAGCATCGAGCGCGGTCAGGCCGATTTCCTGCATCATCGCGATCAGGCGGCGGTGGCCGACATCGTTGCAGCCGGCGAGCGAGTAGAAATCACCGACCACCTGATTGGCCTCGCGCACATTGGCGCGGATCAGGCGGATCAGGTCGGCATTGACCACGCCGCGATCGGCGAATTTCATGATCGGGATCTGGATGCCTTCCTCATAGACCGATTTGGCATCGGCACCAAATCCACGGCCACCAACATCGACGACATGGGCGGTACAGGCGAAGAAGCCGACCAGATCATCGCCCAGGAACGAGGGCGAAACCATCGTGATATCATGCAGATGCCCGGTGCCCTTCCACGGGTCATTGGTCACATAGGTATCGCCCGCGAACATGTTTTCGCGACCAATTTCGGCGATGAAATGCAGCACCGCCTCGGCCATGGTGTTGACATGGCCGGGGGTTCCCGTCACCGCCTGCGCCAGCATCCGGCCCTGTGGGTCGAAGACTCCGGCGGACAGATCGCCGGCCTCGCGGACAGAGGTGGAAAACGCGGTGCGCAGCAGGGTCAGCGCCTGTTCTTCCACCACCGAAATCAGGCGGTTCCACATCACTTGCATGCGAATATCGCGGGTTGGATCAGTCATGCTGTGGCCCCCTTGCGGATCAGCAGCAGGCTGCCGTCGGATTGCATCACCACATCGAACGGGGTGGTGACGACGGTGGAGGTTTCGCGTTCGACGATTATCGCGGGGCCCTGGACGCGCGCGCCGGGGGTTAGGTCGCTGCGGGTTATGATCGCGGTAGCTACGAACACACCCCGAGACGGGTCGAACACCGGGCGTGAGAGCTTGTGCTGGGCCTGCGCCCCGCCCAAGGAAAGCGCGATTTGGACGGGTTTGGCGCGCTGATCTTGCGACTTGACCGACCATGTGACGATTTCAATTTCCAGCCCGTCGAGGCCTGCGATCGCGCGGCCAAAAAACCGGGCGTAGTTTTCGCAGAAATTGCTGCGCAGCATTTCGGCGTCGGCATCGGTGAAATTACGGTCCGGCAGGGTGACGGGAATTTCCCAGCCCTGCCCGACATAGCGCATGAAGGCGGTGACTTCGCTGTGGATCGGGGCGCTGGTGCCTGCGCGCACAAAGCCTGTCGCGGTGGCTTTCAAGCCTGCGATCAGGGCGTTCACTGCCGCCGCGTTGAACGCCGACAGGGCGAGGATGTTCGAGGCCAAAGCCTCGTAGCCAAACGGCGCTTTCAGGAAACCGATGGCCGAGCCGACACCCGCGCCAACCGGGATCAGACAGCGTTCAATGCCCAATTTTTCGCACAGACGGGCCGCGTGCAGGGGGGCTGCCCCGCCAAAAGCGATCATCACGTTGTCGGAGATGTTCTTGCCGTTTTCCACGGCGTGAACACGGGCAGCATTGGCCATATTCTCATCGACCACTTCGCAGATCCCGAAGGCGGCGGCTTCCGCCGCAAGACCCAGCTTGTCGCCCACATTGCGCAAAATCGCTGTCTGTGCGGCTTCGGTGGAAAGCCTGATCGCGCCGCCTGCGAAGTTTTCGGCATCCAGCTTGCCCAGCACCAGATCGGCATCGGTGATCGCCGGACGGCTGCCGCCGCGCTGGTAGCAGGCAGGCCCCGGCTCTGACCCCGCCGATTCCGGGCCGGTCTGAATGCGCCCCGTCGCATCGACCCAAGCCAGAGATCCGCCGCCCGCGCCGATTTCAATCATCTCGATCACCGGAATGGAAATCGGCATACCCGAGCCTTTGGCGAAACGGGTGGTGCGCGCGACTTCAAAGCTGCGGGCGGTTTTGGGGGCGTAGTCTTCGATCAGACAAATCTTTGCCGTGGTGCCGCCCATGTCATAGCTGACGACCTTTTGCAGGCCAAACTTTTGCGCCACGTCGGCGGCGAAAATCGCACCGCCCGCAGGCCCGCTTTCCACCAAACGCACCGGGAATTCTGCAGCGGTTTCCACAGAAATCAAACCACCGCCCGAGTGGATCATGAACACCGGGCAGGTCGCACCCAAGGTTTTTAGGCGGGCTTGCAGGCGGGTCAGATAATCCGCCATTTGCGGGCGGACATAAGCATTGGCGCAGACGGTGTTGAACCGTTCAAACTCGCGCATCTGTGGCGAAACTTCGCTGGAAATGCTGATCGGAACACTGGTTTTCGCAGCGATGATTTCGCGCGCGCGCTGTTCGTGCACAGGGTTCATGTAGGAATGGATGAAGCCAATCGCCACAGCGCCAAAGCCCTGCGCTGTGATCTGATCGGCGAGCGTCTCAAGCGCCGCCTCATCCAACGCGGCAAGTTCCTGACCCTGCGCGCCGATGCGGCCCTTGATGGCAAACCGATCCTCGCGCGGGATCAAGGGCTTGGGCAGGACCATGTTCAGATCATACTGCGCAAAGCGGTTTTCCGTGCGCATTTCAATGACATCCCGAAAGCCTTCGGTGGTCACAAACGCCGTCTTTGCGCCCCGGCGTTCGATCAACGCATTGGTCGCCAAAGTGGTGCCGTGGATGACGATATCCAGATCGGCAAGGGTGATTTCAGCCTCGGCCAGCACCACGTCGATGCCGTCTAAAATCGCCTGCTCGGGGGCGGCGTAGGTGGTCAGCAGCTTGGTCGAGAACATCCGCCCGCCACAGTCCAGCGCGATATCGGTGAAAGTGCCGCCGATATCGGCGCCCAAGCGAATGGGCGCGTTCATGCCTGCGCCGCCTGCGCTGCGGCGCGCAGTTGCGACAGGGTTTGGTGCGGCGTGATGGCTTCGGGCGAAACGTTCAGATCCAGCACGGCACCGGTGCCCGAGGCCAAAGCCCGGGCGAAGGCGGCGGCAAAATCTTCGGTGCGCTCCACCCGTTCGGCGTGAAAACCATAGGCGCGCGCGAGGGCGGAAAAGTCGGGGTTCAGCATCGTCGTCCCCGACACCCGCGCCGGATAATGGCGTTCCTGATGCGCGCGAATGGTGCCGTAAATGCCGTTGTTTATGATCAGAATGATCGGCTGAGCGCCTGCTTGCATCGCGGTGGCGAGTTCCTGACAGTTCATCTGGAAATCGCCATCTCCGGCAAAGCAGACCACGCGGCGGGCAGGGTATGCCACCCTGGCGGCAATCGCGGCGGGCACACCGTAACCCATCGCACCCGATTGTGGCGCGAGCAGACGGGCATTTTTTCCGAATTTGAAAAATTTATTCGGCCAGACGGTAAAATTGCCCGCCCCGTTGGTCAGGATCACATCTTCCGGCAAAATGTCGCGCAGATGGGCGGTGACTGCGGCCATATCCACCGGGGAAGGCTGGGCGGGGGTGGTGAAGCTGGCGTCATAGGCGGTGCGGGCTTTGCTGCGCCAATCCGCCCATGCGCCTTGCACCGAAGTCAGGGCGCGGGCGAAGGCGTTGGGGCCGGAGTGGATGCCCAAGATCGGTTGATAAATCTTGCCAATCTCGCGATCCGAGCCATGCACATGGATCAAATGCTGCACGGGGTTCGGGACGGAAAGCAGCGTATAGCCGTCGGTTGTCATTTCACCAAACCGGACGTTGATCGCAAGGATCACATCGGCGTTGCGGATCAGGGCTTTGGCATGGGGCAGCATCCCGACGCCAGCCTCGCCTGTAAAGACGGGCGAGAAGTTGTCGAACTGGTCTTGGAAGCGAAACGCCGCCAGCACGGGAATGTCGGAGGATTCGGCGAAATGCTGCAAGGCGGTGCGGCCTGTATCCGTCCAGTTGGTGCCGCCCATCAGGATCAACGGGCGCGAGGCTGCGGCCAGAAGGGCCAGCGTTTCGGCAACGGTTTCGGGCGCGGGTGCGGGTTCTGCAACACGCGCGGGAGCGGTCAGCGCCGGGGTATCGGTCAGGCTTGTCAACATATCCTCTGGCAGCGCGATCACCACCGGGCCGGGGCGGCCTGTGGTGGCCGTCACCCAAGCCCGCGCCAGAATTTCCGGGATACGCTCAACCCGATCAATCTCGACCGCCCATTTCGCCATCGTGCCGAATACCGCGCGGTAGTCGAGTTCCTGAAACGCCTCGCGCCCCTTCATATCGGTGCCGACTTGGCCGACAAACAGGATCATCGGCGATGAATCCTGCATCGCGGTGTGCACGCCGATCGACGCATTGGTCGCCCCCGGCCCACGTGTGACCATGCAAATGCCGGGGATTCCAGTCAGCTTGCCGTAGGCCGAGGCCATGAACGCCGCACCGCCTTCGTTGCGGCACAGGATGAAATCAAGCTGGCCTGGGGTGTCGTGCAGGGCGTCCAGAACCGCGAGATAGCTTTCGCCGGGCACGCCAAAGGCCTTGGATGCGCCCAAGGCCACCAAAGAGGAAACCAGTATCTGCCCGCCGTTTTGCATCGCCCGCCCCTTCATCACTTGCGGGCATCCTGCGCTGGCGCGGGGCAAAGGGAAATCAAGAAGTGTAAGCGATGGGCAAGTTTTACTTGTCTATATGCCGACGTGGCGATGCGAAGCCGCCGGATCAAAACGATGGTAGACTGCAAGAAAGTCTTAACAAAGACTTAAAACGTCCACCCTAACCATCTGATTTATCAACTATAAAAAAGGTCCCGAGTTGGGACCTTGGTGCAATCAAATCGCGCAGACCTCGGACCGTGTCAAAAACCTTTGCTCACGGCCATTGTCTAAACTGAACATCCCGCCGCGGCCCTTGACGACATCAATGATCAGATCAGTGTGCTTCCACAGTTCATACTGGCTGCCCGAGATATAGAACGGCATCCCACCAATTTCGCCCAGTTTGACATCGCGGTCGCCCAACAGGAAATCCCCCACCGGGTAGCACATCGGCGACGAGCCATCACAGCAGCCGCCCGATTGGTGAAACATCACCGGGCCGTGGTCGGCGACGATCTCGGCCAGCAGCTGCAAGGCCGCGGGCGTGGCAGTGACTTTGTCGAGAATTTCGGTCATAGAAGCCTCCCGGTAAAATGTGGGCGCAAGGCGAACCTCGCGCCCTGTTGATCAGAAGAAGCCTAGCTTCTTGGGAGAGTAGCTGACCAACATATTCTTCGTCTGCTGGTAGTGGTCCAGCATCATCTTGTGGTTTTCGCGCCCGATGCCCGACTGCTTATAGCCGCCGAAGGCCGCATGGGCGGGATAGGCGTGGTAGCAGTTGGTCCAAACCCGGCCTGCTTGAACCGCACGGCCAAAGCGGTAGCAGGTGTTGGCCGAACGGCTCCACACCCCAGCGCCCAGACCGTAGAGCGTGTCATTGGCAATCGAAAGCGCCTCGTCGTCATCCTTGAAGGTGGTGACCGAAACCACCGGGCCAAAGATTTCTTCCTGAAACACCCGCATCTTGTTGTTGCCCTTGAAGACGGTGGGCTGCATGTAGAAACCGCCCGCAAGGCCACCCTCCATCTCACGCCGGGCACCGCCTGCCAGAATTTGTGCGCCTTCCTGTTTGCCGATGTCCATGTAGGACAGGATTTTCTCAAGCTGTTCGCTGGAAGCCTGCGCGCCGATCATCGTGGTGGGATCAAGCGGGTCGCCTGCTGTGATCGCGGCCACACGTTTCAGGGCTTTTTCCATGAATTGATCGTAGATCGACTCGTGGATCAGGGCGCGGCTGGGGCAGGTGCAGACCTCGCCCTGGTTCAGCGCGAACATGACGAAGCCTTCGATGGCTTTGTCGAAGTAATCGTCATCCTCGGCGCAGACGTCTTTGAAGAAGATATTGGGGGATTTGCCGCCCAGTTCCAGCGTGACCGGGATCAGGTTTTGGCTGGCGTATTGCATGATCAGGCGGCCAGTGGTGGTCTCGCCGGTGAAGGCGATCTTGGCTATGCGGTTGGAGGAGGCCAGCGGTTTGCCTGCTTCAAGCCCGAAGCCATTGACGATGTTCAACACGCCGGGCGGCAGCAGATCGGCGATCAGTTCGGCGAAGATCAGGATCGAGGCCGGGGTTTGCTCGGCAGGTTTCAGCACCACGCAGTTGCCTGCGGCCAGCGCCGGGGCCAGTTTCCAGACCGCCATCAGCAGCGGGAAATTCCACGGGATGATCTGGCCAACGACGCCAAGGGGTTCGTGGAAGTGGTAGGCGACGGTGTCGTGGTCGATTTCCGACAGGCTGCCTTCCTGCGCGCGGATGGCGCCTGCGAAATAGCGGAAGTGGTCGATGGCCAAGGGCAGATCGGCATAGGTGGTTTCGCGGATCGGCTTGCCGTTGTCCCATGTCTCGGCCAAAGCCAGCAGGCCAAGGTTTTGCTCCATCACGTCGGCGATCTTGTTCAGGATCACCGCGCGGGTGGCGACCGAGGAATTGCCCCAAGCGGTCTTGGCAGCGTGTGCGGCGTCGAGGGCTGCCTCAACATCCGCCGCCTCAGAGCGCGGGATTTTGCAGATTATTTCGCCGGTGATCGGCGAGGTGTTGTCGAAGGTGCGGCCGGATTGGGCAGGCACCCATTTGCCGCCGATAAAGTTGCCGTAGGTCGCCTTGAATGGCGATTTAGAGGTGCGGAAATGTTCCACCATATTCATTGCTAAGTCCTCCCAGACTGTGCGGCCGCCTCCTCGCGGCACTGGACTTAGGCTGCGCTTTAGGGCGGCTTGTGTCAGCCGGGGGGAAAGCGATGCTGGGGGAAGTTGTCGCAAGGATGCGACAGGTCAGGGGGGGAACTTACATCGAAGTGGCCCAGATTGGGCGGGCCTAGATCAGACGCGGCCCCAGCTTGCGGTGGAAGGTGGCGCGGCTGATGCCAAGGTCGCGCGCGGCAGCCGAGACATTGCCGCCTGCACGGGCAAGGGCGCGCATCAGAACGGCACGCTCACCGTCTTCCAGCGTTTCATGCTGGAAATGGCCCAGCACATCGGCGGCCGGGCGGGGTTGGCGGGCAAGGTCGCCAGTCAGGCCAAGGTGGTGGCGGGCGGCGCGGGTGGCGCCGATCACCAGATCATCGGGGTCGACGGCAAGCAGGCCACCCGAAGCGCGATCGCCGGGGACCAGCACCATACGAGCGGTGGGGAAGGCGTCGCGGAAGGCTTGGGCTTCGATCTTTTGGGCGGTTTCGGTGACGGATTGGCTGATCAACACCATGAAACCTTCGGTCAGGTCGTTGCGGGCCGACGAGACATCCAGCACCCCGGCGAGTTTGCCTTGCGGGCCGTAGATCGGCGCGCTCATGCAGGACAGGATGGTGTTGCGGGTGAAGAAATGTTGGTCGCGGTGGATGGTGACGACACGTTCTTCGACCAGACAGGTGCCGATGCCGTTGGTGCCTTGCTGGGCTTCGGACCAGCGGGTGCCGGGCCAGAGACCCCAGTCGGAAAACACGGTATCATCGACGGCAGCGCCGCGACGTTCCAAGGGCACACCGTCAAGATCTGCAAGCAGGACGCAGCAGCCGACGGCCCCGACGGCTTGGAACAGCCGATCAAGGTTCGGGGAGGCGGCGCGGATCAGGGGGGCGGTGCGGTCGCGGGCCCGGCTAAGTTCTTGCGCGGTCATCCGATCAGGTTGGCTGGGCTTGGTGGGGTCAAGGCCGTGCAGGCGGGCAGACCGGCTCCATGAGGCGACCACGGGGGACCGGGCAGCCTCACCGCGGGCGAGGGCGGTCTCGATGGTGGTGAGGTGATTTTCGGTGCCGCGTGGGATCATCGGGGGGACACTCCGGTCGAGGAGGTTGGACTGGTAGGAGTATGTCGCTTGGGAGGAATAATTCAAGTGTGGCGGCGCGGTGTGGGCGTGTCCACGCGTGGCGCTTTTTCGGCATTTATAAATCAATGGGTTACACGCGCCCATTCCTGCCTAGTCAAGAAATGCTCCCAGAGGCGTCGTGGGTTTGGCCCGGCTATGGCGCAGGCACAAGATAGCGGGCACGCACGGTTTGGATCATCCTCTGTGCTCAAATATCCCCGCCGGAGGCTTTTTGGGTGGCCGCAGGTGCCTCCGGCGGGAGTATTTTAAAAAGAGCAAATGCTTTTAGAGCGTGTCTGCGGCCCGGATTTGCTGCTGGCGCTTTTGACCGTCGCGCAGCCATGCCACGCCGTACAGGATCACCAAGCCGCCACCGATCAGGGCGGTGTCGAGCAGGAACGAGGGTGGGTTCATCGCCTTGGTGACTTGGGCTACATAGGCCAGTACCGTGCTGGTGGCGAACACTGGCAGCGAGTGTTGACCGAGCAAGATCAGGCCAGACGCCTTCGGACTGTTGGCTACAGTTTTCAGCACGGGCAAGGCGCTGAGGGCATAAGCGAGGGCCAGAATATGCAACAGGCGCGGCAGGAAGATGAAGCTTTTCTCGAACGAGGTGAACACGGCCGGGAAATAGGCGTATTCGTGCAGCAGCCAAAGGGTGTGGCCGCCCCAATTTGCCACCCAGCCGATTTGCACCCAGAGGGCGGCGAGGATCAGAAACGCCCAAGCCAAGCACAGCGGCCATTTGCGTACGGCCAACCAGCGGCGGTTTTGGCGGATGGCGATGCCGGTGAGCATCCCGGCCACAAACAGCACCTGCCACGAGAATGGATTGAAGAACCAGCCGTTCGACAAAGGCCATGTTGGCATGGTGAAGCGGGCCAGACCTGCCAGAAACCACACCAGCAAAGAACCTGCCATCAAGGCTTTCGGCCAGCGCACGGCCAAGGCCAACAGGCCCGGGGCCCAGAGCATCAGCACGACATAGAGCGGCAGGATGTCGGCATAGGCGAATTGATGGCCAAGGGTAGAGAGTGGCAGCGCGAAGCCGTCCATGTTTTCTAGTGCCGGGGCGATGTTGCGCTTGATCGCCATTTTGGCAACTTCGGAATCGTGCTGGGTGAAGGCGAACAGCGCCAAGATGCAGGCCACCACCAGCACATGCACCCACCATAGGGTGAAAGCCCGCCGCCATGGCCGTAGTGCCTCGGGCCAGCTTGCGCCGCGCAGGAACACCGCGCCATAGGCCAGCCCGGTGGCCATGCCCGACATCAGCACGAAGCCTTCGGCGCCATCGGAAAAACCGAAGTTGCGCGAGGTGAAACTCTCGTAGATCGTGCCGGGGATATGGTTGATATAGATCATCACCAGCGCGATACCGCGCAGCAGATCTATCCGGTAATCCCGGACGCGCGCGGGTTCAGCCAAGCTTGGCCTCCGCCAGCGGCGTGGCATTGGGGGCGGAGGCCGCGATCGACCATGCGGTCAGCACGGCATTGTGGCGGGTTAGGATTGGCGGGATCGTGGTATCTTCGGGCACCGGAAACGCCTGCGGGCCTGCGATGCGCGAGGTCCACCAGATCAGCAGCGGTGCCGCCACCATCGGCAGCCCGACCGGCAATAACCACAGCGTCAGGACCGGGGCCATCAAATGCGTGGCAATCAAACCCGAAAGACCAAGCCAAGAGATCCAGCTTCCGGCTGCCCAAGCCTCTGAAATATCCAACCCGCCGTCCCCCCGGTTGTTTGGTGGCCAGCCACCGTCTCGTCCCAGAAGCACCTGTAAAACCGAACGGCTTTGAAATGCCATCAGAATCGGCGCGATGAGCGACGAAAGCGCCAGTTCGGTTAAAACCGCGCGCAAGGATCCGCCGATGCCGCCAAAACCGCGTGCGCGTCGGGTGAAGATGGCGTCCAGCGCCACCAACAGTTTAGGCATCACCAGCAGGCCGAACACGCCGACGGCAAGGCCGATGGCTTTGGGGGTTTGGTCGTTGGGGAAGGTTGGGAACGGCCAGTTGGCCTCGGGGAAGTAATCGGGGGTTTCGACCCAATAGACGGCGGCAATCGAGGCCGCGATGAAAGCCAGCCAAATCAGCGGGGCTACATAGGCGAAGATGCCTTGGACGAAGACAAAGCGGCTCCATGGTTTCAGGCTGGGGGCGAGTACCAGTTTGGCATGTTGCAGATTGCCTTGGCACCAGCGGCGATCACGCTTGGCGTGGTCGATGATATTTTCGGGGCCTTCCTCATACGAGCCTTCAAGGTCATCATCCAGCCGCACCAGCCAGCCCGCACGGGCGAGCAAGGCGGCCTCGACATAATCGTGGCTCATGATATGGCCGCCGAAGGGCGCGGGGCCGGGCAGTTCGGGCAGACCGCAGCTTTCGGCCCAAGCCCGGATGCGGACGATGGCATTGTGGCCCCAGAATGGGCCCGTGCGGCCTTGGGTGGCAGCAAGGCCGCGCGCGAAGATTGGCGAGTGGAAGCCTGCGGCGAATTGCATGGCGCGGCCAAAGCGGGTGGTGGCGCCGACGACGCGCGGCAGGGTTTGCAACAGGGCAAGCTTGGGGGCTGCCTCAATCCGGCGGATCATCTCGATGATGGTGTCGCCTTCCATCAGGCTGTCGGCATCGAGGATCACGGCGTAATCCCATGCCGCCCCAGAGGAGGTGATGAATTCTTCGATGTTGCCGGCCTTGCGGCCGGTGTTTTTCTCACGCCTGCGGTAGAACATCCGGCCTTCGCCATGTTGGCGGGCCAGCAGGCGGGCGAACCAATGCTGTTCTTGCAACGCGATTTTGTCGTCGCGGGTGTCGGACAGTACGGCGAAATCGACTTGTGCGCTGGTGTGGGTGGCTTGGATCGAGGCATCCATCGCGGCGATGCGGGCGAAGGTGATGCGGGGGTCTTCGTTATAGACGGGGACTATCACCACGGTGCGGCCCAAGATTGCGCCGCTGGTGCGGGCAACCGGGTTGCGTTGGCGTGAGGTCAGACCCAGCAGTGCGGTGGCTGCACCCCAAGCCAGCCACCAAGTGGAGAAAAAGATCAAGGTGCTGCGCAGCACGTCCAGAAAGCCCACGCCATCCGCTGCGCCGTATATCTGAAACACCATGCCCGCGGCTGCGGCGGCCAGAACGCTTGCGGCAATAGCCAAAGCGCGGGCGCTGACGGTGCGGTCGCGGGTGGGGGCATTTTGGGCCATCGGATCAGCCGAGGCGGCGCAGGCCCGGGGCTACGGCCCAAAGCAAGCGGCGCAGGGACCGCATGAGGCTGCCCGGCGACGCTGTCAGCACTTGCTTTGGCATGGCAAGGGCGGCGCACGGTGGAGCCATCAGATCGGCCAGCGTGATTTGCTTGGCTGCGGGCTTTGCCCCGGTTTGAATGGTTACGTTCATGCACTTACCCATTGATAAAGCCAGTTTTCGGACAGTTTGCGGCCATATCCGGTGATATGGGCGCCCAGTTCCACCGTGGCACCCTCGGTGGTGGAGACGTCCAGCACCAGACGCCAAAAATCCGTGCCGGGGATCTCAGACAGCGCCTGATGCGCGATTTCGCCGCCGGAGATGGTGACGATGGCTTTGACTTCGGCTTCGGGCGGCAGCGAGGCGAGCAGGCCGCCTTCAAAATCCACCACGAATTTGCGGGTGCCATCGGCGTTATCGACGCCAGAGACGCCGCCAACCCCCGCGCGGGTTTCTTTGACGAAGGCGATGTCCGAAGTGACATCAGGCGCCAAAGCGCCCCAACGCAGGCGGTAGCTGAATTCCATCATCGTGCCGGGGACGGGTTTGGCCTCGGGCACCCAGAAGGTGACGATGTTGTCATTGACCTCTAGGGCGCTGGGGATTTCGACCAGACGCACAGCGCCTTTACCCCAATCGCCCAAAGGCTCGACCAACAGCGACGGGCGGCGTTCGTAATGCGCGCCGGCGTCTTGGTAGCTTTCAAAGTTGCGGTCGCGCTGCATCAGACCGAAGGCGCGCGGGCTGGTTTCGGCGAAATACGATTCCGACAGCCGAGGCGGATTGTTCAGCGGACGCCAAATGTGGTCGCCATCGCCGCGATAAATCGCAAGGCCGTCACTGTCGTGCACGTTCGGGCGGTAATCGTCGAAGGCTGCGCGGTTTTTTTCCGAGAACAGGAACATCGAGGTCAAGGGCGCGATGCCGATCTGATCGACCGCGTTGCGGAAGAACAGCCGGGCGGTGACGTCGATTTCGGTCTCGGCCCCCGGACGGATCACAAAACGGTAAGCCCCGGTGCAGCTTTCGCTTTCGAGAGCTGCATAGACCGCCACTTCGCGGGCAAAAGGTGCCGGGGTTTCCAGCCAGAATTTCGAGAAGCGCGGGAATTCCTCGGGCTTGCCAAGGCCGGTGTTGATCGCAAGACCACGCGCCGACAGACCGTAAGCGTTATCGCGGCCCAAAGCGCGGAAATAGCTGGCACCAAGGAAGGCCACGACTTCGTCGAACAGATCGGCGCGGTTCAGCGGCGCATTCAGACGGAAGCCAGCGACACCCGGCAGCGGTTCGTGTTTCGGCACACGGGCGGCGACGCGGTCGTAATAGCGGAAATCGTCGGTCGAGAAGGTCATCGGGCGGGCCATGCCGTCTTTGGTCTCAAACATCAGCACGGGTTCGGCGAACAGCCAACCCAAATGAAAAGCCTGCACGTTGAAGCCCGCCTTCGGGCCAGCCCAGCGTCCACGCTCCGGGTTGAACTGCACGGCTTGGTAATCGTCGTAAGTGAAGCTGGTGAAGAAGCCTTCAACTTTGTCGGGGGATTGATGCGGCGTGGTCGCCCGTTGCTGCATTGCAGCAGTGAGAATGTCAAAGCTGAACGGCTCTGAGTTGACGACTTCCGGGGTCGCCGCAGCGGGGGCTGCGGTGTCGGCCCAAGCGGCGTTGGACAGGCTTGTGCTGCATTGCAGCAGTGCCGCCGTCCCCAGCAAAGCCAGGACAGAACGGCGGTGGACGATCGCGGACAAACCCGGCTGACCCGGCATATTCACTCCTGATCCCCGATTCGGGGAAAACATAACGTAATTCGCAGGTTATCGGAGGTCGCGCCAGATCGCATGCTATGCAGCCAGAGCAATCCTGCCATGCTGCAAACGCAAAGGATGCCTGACGCGATGCCTAGACCCATTGATGATCTCAGATGGGGGAGGATGCGCAAAAGGTCAATTCCTGATGTGTTCGCGGCCATCACAGGGTGGTGAGATGCGCGAGAAACTGCCGCATATAGGAGCAAGTCGTGCTGCAACTGCACAGAGGACGACTTTATGGGGAGATCTGGCGGCTGGGCTGGCCCGGATTCGGGTGAGAAAATGGTGAAAGACAGGGGTGGGCGGCGTTACAGTACCTGCGTCAGCAGGGTGAGGGCGATGAGGGTGATCAGGCAGCCTGCCAATACCTCGACCCATGGCAATATCTGCGCCACGCGGTGGAATGAAAGGTTGGCCAAGGCACCCTCGCGCGCCCAGACGGCCATGCCTGCGACTGCGACAGTGATCACCGAAGTGCCAAGCCCCATCGCAAAAGCGCCTGCGATGCCCGCCAGCGCGATGCCGAGTTGCCATGTCAGGATCAGCAGGAATAAGGCACCCGAGCAGGGGCGCAGGGCCACGCCGATGATCAAGGCGGCGCGGTCTTTCCAACTGGTGGCGCGTTCGACTTCGGCGAGGCTGGGGCCGTGGGAATGGCCGCAGTCGGCGTCATGATGGGGATGGTCTTGATGGGCGTGATCATGGTCGTGCGCCCGTGGCGGATGCCTGACCGCTTGCCGCCAGATTTTGCGCAACCCGCGTGCTGCCAGCCACAGACCCACCGCCACGATTGCCAATGTGCCGATCGGGGCCATCACGTCTTGCGCGACATTTTGGGCGGCGTCTCGGGTCCAGCCCAGAACCGCAACCCCGGCGTAGACCAAGGCCACCGCGACCAAGCTTTGCGGAAGACTGGCGGCGAGCGAAATGCTGGCCAGCGACCAGAATGCGACGCGGCGGCCCATGCCGTAGCCGCCGATCAGCACCTTGCCATGGTTGGGCCCTGCGGCGTGCAGCACGCCGTAACTGAAACAAACCGCCAGCAGAGCGGAAAGTGCGCCCGGCCTACCCTGCTTGATGGCGCGCACCCCGGCGGCAAGTTCATTTTGGATGGCGCGTTGGGCCTCGATCACCCAGCGGTCCAGAGTCAACAGGCCACCGGAGAGCCAGAGCGCCAGCAGGATCAGCGCGAGGAGCGCGCCGAGGCTGAGAAGGCTGCGTTTCAGTTTGGGGCTGATGATTGGGCGGCTCAGGACGGTGGGTGGCATGTAACCTCCATAGCCTCGGCGAAATCGCCCCGAGTTCTGGATAGGCGGCTTCGGCATCTTGTGGCAGGGCGGCGATGGCGGCGTCGAGTTTGGCGCGGGCGGCGTCAAGATCGGGCAGCAGGATGCGGGCGGTGCAATCTGCGGCGTTGGTCAGGACGGTGCCAAGTTTCAGGTCGTAGGCGACGTACAGGGTTGGATCATAGACTTGGATACGCAGCGGTTGGCTGATCTCAATGGGGGTGGCAAAACTGCGGTAGTGGGTGGAGAGGATTCTGGCATCTTTATAGGCGATGGTCCAATCCGAGGGGGCCGAGAGCGGCAAGGGTTGGCCTGCCATCGACGCATAAGTGTCGCCGGGATAGCCTGCGTCCCAGTGCATATCAAAGCCGTTCAGTTGCGTGGTTTCCTCGGGCGTCAGGTTACCGTCGAAATCGGGATCAAGGCCCTTGTCGGTGATGATCTGCAACGAGGTCAGATCATCATAGCTCCAGGTGATGCGCAGGCCCGTGGCGCGGTGCTGGGTGTCGAAGATCAGTTCTAGCCCGGTGTCGATGAAGACATGCGGATGGGCTTGGGCGGTTTGCGTCCAGCACAGCAGCATTGTTGCAAAAACCAGCGGTTTCATCAGGGGCTCCATCGCGAGGGGTGGACCCTAGAGCGGTGGACGGAAAACGGCAATCCCGTAGCCGTAAGGAATGCTGAACCTTGCCATTCTGGCCTGACCGGGATGTTGCCACTGGCCCTGTCTATCTGGCGGGGAACGCTTTAGCGTTTGTGCTTGCCTTGTAGAGGAAGTGTGACGATGGCCGAAAATATGCAGCATTGGACGCCGCGCCCGCGCCCGGAAGCGGTGCCGCTGGAGGGGCGCTATGTGCGGCTGGAAAAGCTGGAACCGCGGCACGCGGATCAGCTTTACGACGCTTCGACCGTGACGGATGCCGATGCCAGATTCACCTGGCTGCCCGAAATGCCACCGCAAGACCGGGATGGCTTCGCGGCTTGGGTCGAGAAGGTATCAGGCAGCTCAGACCCGCTGTTTTTTGCCATCATCGACAAGGCGACGGGGAAAGTCGCGGGGCGGCAGACCTTGATGCGGATTGATCCGGCCAATGGGGTGGTCGAGATCGGCAACATCTATTGGGGGCCACTGATCGCGCGCAAGGCGGCGGCGACCGAGGCGTTGTTCCTGTTCGCGCGCTATGCATTCGATACGCTGGCGTATCGGCGGTTTGAGTGGAAGTGCAACAACGACAATCTGCCGTCAAAGCAGGCGGCACTGCGGTTTGGCTTTCAGTATGAGGGGCTGTTTCGCCAGCATTTCGTGATCAAAGGGCTGAACCGGGATACCGCTTGGTTTGCGATGATCGACAAGGATTGGGTGGCGCTGAAGCCTGCCTATGAGGCGTGGCTTGCGCCGGATAACTTCGATGAAAGCGGCAACCAGAAGCGCCGTCTGGAAAATATTCGGGCTGATTTCGGTGCGTGATGCGGTTGATCGGCGGGGGCGTGTCAGCGTAACTGTGTGGGTCACAGAAGGAACGCGCCATGCACAACACGCCCCCTGCTCCACCGGCTGAACGTAAGCGCGGGTCGGGCGTTAAGATGGTCTATGATCTGCTGCGCGATGATATCCTTGATCTGGTGATGCCGCCGGGCAGTTCGATTGATGAGGTGCAACTGGCTGAACGGTTTGCGATCTCGCGCACGCCCATCCGCGAGGCTTTGGCGCGGTTGGCGGCGGAAGGGCTGATCGACACCTTGCCGAACCGCTCTACCATGGTGTCGCAGATCGACTTTGTGAACCTGCACACGTTTTTCGATGCGATCACGCTGATGTACCGGGTGACGACGCGGCTGGCGGCGCAGAATTGGCGGGCGGGCGATCTGGAGGTGATCCGGGGGTATCAGGTGGATTATCGTGCGGCGTTTGAGGCGCATGATGCTTTGGCGATGATCGGCACCAACCGCGACTTTCATGCGGCGATCGCTGAGGCAGGGCGGAACCCCTATTATTTGGCGCTGTTTTTGCGGTTGCTGGATGAGGGACGGCGGATTTTTCGGCTGTATTATCAATCGTTTGACAACTGCCCTCCGGCTTCGGTGATCACCGAGCACGAGGACATCATCGCGGCGATTGCGGCGCGGGATGTGGCGCGCGCGGATGTGCTGGCGAAGGCGCATGCGGATCAGATTGTGGGACAAATTCAGCGGCTGATGGCGCGGGATCAGCGGCAGGATATTGCCTTGTAGACTTACTACGCCCATTGTGGCCCTTTGCGGCTCACTGTGGACAAATAAAATACAATACGTATATTTATGCGCAGAGTGATTCCTGCGGCAGGTGCTGCATTGCGTCCAGCGACAGCTTTGACAGGGAATAACCAGATGCAGGCCGAGATCTTTTCAGGGGTGATCCCCGCCTTGATGACGCCTTGCACGCCCGACCGCGCGCCGGATTTTGACGCTTTGGTGCGCAAGGCGCGGGAGTTGGTCGCGGCGGGAATGTCGGCTGTGGTCTATTGCGGCTCGATGGGGGATTGGCCGCTGCTGACCGATGCGCAGCGGATGGAAGGCGTGGCGCGGCTGGTGGCGGCAGGCATCAAGGTTGTGGTCGGCACCGGGGCGATCAACACCGCCTCTGCCGTGGCGATTGCGCATCATGCGGCGGACGTGGGGGCGCATGGGCTGATGGTTATTCCCCGCGTGCTGTCACGTGGGCCTTCGCCCAGCGCGCAGAAAGCACATTTCAAGGCGATTTTGTCTGCGGCGCCAGATCTGCCTGCGGTGATCTATAACAGCCCGTATTACGGCTTTGTCACCCGCGCCGATCTGTTCAATGTGCTGCGGGCCGAGCATACCAATCTGGTGGGTTTCAAGGAATTCGGTGGCCCTGCTGAGATGCGCCATGCGGGGGAGTTCATCACCTCGGCGGGGGATGGGGCGACGCTGATGGTTGGGGTGGATACCGGGGTGGTGAACGGGTTTGTCAACTGTGGGGCATCGGGGGCGATTACCGGGATTGGTTGCGTGTTGCCGCGCCCGGTGCTGACCCTGTGCAACCTGTCGCGGGCGGCTGCTGCAGGGGATGTAGAGGCACGGCAGAAGGCTTTGGATTTGGAAGCGGCGTTTGCTGTGCTGTCATCGTTCGATGAGGGCCCGGATTTGGCTTTGTATTTTAAGTACATGTTGGAGTTGCAGGGCGAGGTCGAATATGCGCTGCATTTTAACGAAACCGACGTCTTGAGCGCCAGCCAGCGCGGCTATGCCGAGGCGCAGTTCAAGCTGTTCACGACTTGGTATGCAGCATGGAGCCAACAGGGCGGGGTTGTGGCGCGTTGTTTGGCCTGAGCGGCTGGATTCACTACACGCCGTAGGGAATCCAGATGTTCTTCACCTCGGTGGCGTGGCGCAACCAATCGGCACCTTCGGCGCTGGGGTGGCGCCAGTCAGTGAGTCGTCCGTGATCGACAAAGCTGCGTTTGAGGTTGCTGGCGGAGAGGCGTTCGACGGTTTCGGATAGGGATTCGGAGCCAAAAGCCCAGAGCGCGTCAACATCGGCATGGGTGGCGAGGACTTCCGCCAAGGGCTGCGGATCGCCGGTAACGATGTTCAAGACGCCGTCCGGCAGATCGGAGGTTTCCAGCACCGCGTAGAAATCGGTCGCCGACAGTGGATGCGGCGCGGATGGCACGGCAATGACACGGTTGCCCATGGCGATCAGCGGGGCGGTCAGGCTGATCAGGCCCAGCAAGGGGGCTTCGGGCGGGCAGATCACGCCGACAACGCCGATCGGCTCAACCATCGCCAGTGCAACGCCGCGCAGGGGTGGGGCATGGACGGTGCCTTCGTATTTATCGGCCCAAGCGGCATAGCTGAAGAGGCGGTCAATCGAGGCTGCGACTTCGGCATCAGCTTTGGCTGTGCTTTGGCCTGTCATGGCGCTGATGCGGGCGGCGAATTCGGTGGCGCGGGCCGAGAGGTTTTCGGCGATGTAATACAGCACTTGCGCGCGGTTGTGGGCGGTGGAGCTGGCCCATCCATCGGCCTTGCGCGCGGCGGCGACGGCGTTGCGGATGTCTTTGCGGTTGCCTTCACCGACTTCGGCGATCACGGCGCCTTTCCGGGTCAGCACCGGGCGGGAATAGTTGCCATCGGGGCGGGCCTGTTTGCCTGCGATGAACAGCTTGGCGGTGCGGTCGATGGTTGGGGCAGTGAATTCGGTTTTGGATACCGCGCGGGCAGCGATCAGCGGCGGCTCTGGGCGCAGTTTGCGGCCTGCCATAGCTTTGGGTTTGAGGTACTCATAAGCGCCTTCGCGACCGCCCTCACGGCCAAAGCCGGATTCCTTGCGGCCACCGAAGCCGACGGCTGCATCGAACAGGTTGGTGGCATTGACCCAGACCACGCCAGCCTCGACCTTGGCCGCGACTTGCAGCGCAAGGCTGATGGATTCGCTCCAAATGCTTGCCGACAGGCCGTAGCGCGAGTGATTGGCGAGTTGAATGGCCTCATCTGGAGTGCGAAAGGTCATGGTGACGGCAACGGGGCCGAAAATTTCCTCCTGCGCGACGGTGTGGGCGGGCTGCACGTTGGTCAGCAGGGTGGGCGGATAGAAGCAGCCGTTTTCGGGCAGCTCAATCGCAGCCTGATAAAGCGTTGCCCCTTCGGCAACACCTTGCGCGACCATTGCGCGGATGCGGTCGGCTTGCACCGGGGCGACGATGGCGCCCATGTCGATGGATTTGTCCAGCGGGGAGCCCAGCCGCAAGGTATCCATCCGGCGTTTCAGGCGGCGGATGAAATCGTCTGCGATGCCCTCTTGCAGCAACAGGCGCGATCCGGCGCAGCAAACTTGGCCTTGGTTGAACCAGATCGCATCGACGACGCCTTCGACAGCGCCATCAAGATCGGCATCGTTGAACACGATGAACGGAGATTTGCCGCCGAGTTCCAGTGTCAGCGACTTGCCCGTACCTGCGGTGCGTTGGCGGATCAGGCGACCGACCTCGGTTGATCCGGTGAAGGCGACTTTGTCGATGCTGGGGTGATCGACGATCAGCGCCCCGGTGTCGCCTTCGCCTGTGACGATGTTCAGCACGCCTGCGGGCAGGCCAGCCGCTTGGGCCAATTCGGCAAACAGCAGGGCGGTCAGCGAGGTGTATTCGGCGGGTTTCAGCACCACGGTGTTGCCCAAAGCCAGCGCGGGGGCGAGTTTCCATGCCAGCATCAGGAACGGAAAGTTCCACGGGATGATCTGGCCGACCACGCCCACGGGCGCATGATTGGGGAAGGCGGTGGCTTGCAGTTGCGCCCAGCCGGCGTGGTGGGTGAAATGACGGGCGGCGAGGGGGACGTCGATGTCGCGGGTTTCGCGGATGGGTTTGCCGTTGTCGATGGCCTCGACCACCGCGATCATACGAGCATGGCGCTGGATCATCCGGGCGAGCGCATAAAGGTGGCGCGCGCGAGCATGGCCTGTGAGTTTCGCCCAAGGGCTTTGGGCTTTGCGGGCGGCTGTGACGGCGGCATCGACATCGGTGGCAGTGCCGCGTGCCAGTTTTGCCAATGGCTTGCCCGTGGCCGGTTCAAAGGTTTCAAAGCTGTGCTCGGGCGCGGTGAAATTGCCCGCGATGAAATGGCCAAAGCTGTGATCGTGGCGGGCCAGCCAAGCGCGGGCCTCGGTGTCGGATTCTGGCGAAAGACCATAGGACATATCGTCGAAATACTTTGCGATGTTCATCGGTTATCCGATCGGGTGACGGTTGAAGGCAGAATAGCCGCCGGTGACATGGGTTTCGAGTTGGCGTTCGATGTCGGCCAGAAGGCTGGAGGCACCAATGCGGAAAAGGTCGGGTTCCAGCCACGGGCGGCCCAATTCTTCCTTCATCAAGAACTGCTGCATCAGCACGTCTTTGGTGGTGGCAATGCCGCCTGCGGGTTTGTAGCCAACACGATATCCGGTGCGGTCATGGTAATCGCGAATGGTGCGGATCATCGTCAGGGTCACGGCGGGCGTGGCGTTGACGGCCTCTTTCCCGGTCGAGGTTTTGATAAAATCCGCGCCCGCCATCATACAAACAAGGCTGGCTTGCGCGACGTTGCGTAGGGTTTTCAACTCTCCGGTGGCGAGGATGGCTTTGACATGGGCGTCACCACAAGCGGCGCGGAAATCGCGCATCTCGTCGTATAATGCCTGCCAGTTGCCGGTCAGCACATGTTCGCGGGTGATCACGATGTCGATTTCAGCGGCACCGTCGGCAACCGAGGCCGCGATCTCACGCAGCTTCACATCATGCGGGGCAAGGCCTGCGGGAAAGCCGGTGGAGACGGCGGCGACGGGAATCCCGGTGCCCGCAAGGGCTTGCACCGCCGTGGCGACGAAGCGGTGATAGACGCAAACCGCGCCCGTGGTGATGCGACGGTCTGTCATGCCGAGGGCTTCTTGTAGGGCGGGGGTCAGTGGTTGTGCGGCTTTGGCGCAAAGCCTGCGGACGCGGCCTGCTGTGTCATCACCGCTGAGCGTGGTGAGGTCGATGCAGGTGAGGGCCTTCAGCAGCCATGCCGCCTGCGCATCCTTTTTCACGCTACGGCGACCGGGCAGACTGATGACGCGCCTGTCTGTGGCAGATTGGTTGACCCGTGTTTGGGCGATCCATTCCAGATCAAGCGGCATGCCCGCGTTGCGCGCAGAATGGCCCACCGCCTGCTGCACCAAGGCGATCTTGGCCTGTGTTTCCGGTTGCACTATCGTCACCGAACGCCCTCCGCTGCGCGAAATTCCCGAGGCAATCCGGCCCGGGTCTTTCGACACGATTCGCGGCTTTGCGCTCTTTCGTTATTTTTGTATCATTATTTTTGTTATTTTTACAACAATGGTTTTAGAGTGAGGGATTGAGTCAAGCTTTGGTGTTCAGCGGCATCTCCCCGGTTTCGGTGATAATGGCATCAAAATCGTCGATATCCGCAAAATGCGCCGGCCGCACACGACCGATCTTGCTTTGGTCGCAGACCAGATAGCGGCGCTGGGCCATCTGCATCGCTTTGCGCTTAATCGGCACCTCATGGAACTGCTCACACGACACGCCGCGCTGCTGGTCTACACCAGAGGCGGAGAGGAAGGCAGCATTGATACCCAAGGCGCTCAGCGTGTCCGCCCCAGAGGCCCCGGCGAAGGAAGCAGAGGTGGGGTGATAGACGCCGCCCAGCAGAATGAGTGTGATATTTGGCTTTGCAATCAGACGATCTGCGGTGTTGAAAGCATAGCAGACCACTGTAAGACGGGTGTCGGCCGGGATCAAATCAACAAGATGGGTCAGCGTGCTGCCGCAATCTATGAACACGGTTTCATCCGGTTGCAAATAGCGCAAAGCGTAAATCGAGGCTTGCCGCTTGGCGACGGAATGGCTTTCTGCAGCGCGGTCGATGGCATAGGGGGCTTCCAGATCGGGCCTGCCTGCCGGGATGATATGTGCGCCGAGCGTGCCGAACAAGTCAGGGTTTTCGGCTACATCGCGCCGCACCGTCATTTCTGACACCAGCATCAAAGCTGCAGCTTCCTTGAGATGGATCACCCTTCGCTCTGCCAAAGCCAGCGATAGCGCCATGATGCGGCGATCTTTTGCAGTCATTTTGTAGCCCCCTGGCAGTCATGCCGTGTTATGTTTATAACATTACTGGCGGATTTTCAACTTTTGTTATGAAACAAACAGCCACGCGCTTATCTGCCGCCCGTTATTTCGCTGATTGCAGCGAAGGGCGAGGGGCTTCGACCTGCCTTGTCGTTTTGCATATTTTCATCGCGTACTTCCGGAATTTGCTAATTATTTAATCACATACCTGCGCTATGAGCTGATGCTGGCCCTGTTGACTGCAGTTGCGCTTTCCTCGCGCGCCACACCGCCGTCTTCCAATAACATGGCACAACGGCTTTCCATTATTGTGGTCGAAAAAGATCGCGCCCGCGCAATGCTGATCGTCGATGGCCTGCGCGATGCGCGCGATTTTGATGTGATGGTGATTGCAGAGGAGACCGGGCTTGCGCGTCGGATCGCCCAGCGCAACCCGGATCTGGTGCTGATTGATGCCGGCAATCCGTCACGCGATGTGCTTGAAGAACTGGCTTTGGCGACCGGGCCGACCGAGCGCCCGGTCGCGATGCTTGTTGATCAAAGCGACGGCAGCCTGACCAAGGCGGCGATTGAGGCGGGAATGTCGGCCTATGTCGTCGATGGATTGCGGGCGGATCGGATCAAGCCGATCCTCGATGCCGCCATCGCGCGGTTTCATATGCTGCAAAAGATGCGGATTGAACTGTCGGAAACCCGCAAAGCACTGGAAGACCGCAAGGCGATCGACCGTGCAAAGGGGATTTTGATGCGCGCGCGCGGGTTGTCCGAGGAAGAAGCCTACGCCCTGCTGCGCAAAACCGCGATGGATCAAGGCCGCAAGCTGGCCGATGTGGCAAGTGCGCTGGTGCTGGCGGCGGATTTGCTCAAATGAGCGTGACCCTGCGCCTTGGATATGTGCCGCTGTTGGATGCTGCGCCCGTGATCATCGCTGAGGCCTTGGGTTTTGCCGAGGAGGAGGTCCTGACGTTGGATCTGCACACCGCCCCCAGTTGGGCGGCGTTGCGCGATATGCTGGCGGTGGGTCAGGTCGATGCGGCGCAGATGTTGGCTCCGGTGCCCGTGGCGATGGCGTTGGGCTTGGGGCGTGGCCCGGTGCGGTTTGAGGCACTTTGTGTGCTGAACCTGAATGGCCATGTAATTGGGATCTCCAATGCGCTGGCCGTCATGATGGCAAGCGCAGGGTATGGCTTTGATTTCGTGGATGCGGCTGCGGCGGGGCGGGCTTTGCTGGCGGCTGCGCCAAACCTGCGCATCGGCGTCCCCTACACGTTTTCAATGCACCGCGAGTTGCTGCAGTATTGGCTGGCCGCCTCGGGCGCGAGTGCGGCGCAACTGGACATCCGCACCGTGCCGCCGCCGCGCATGGCCGAGGCGCTGCAGGCTGGTGAAATTGACCTGTTCTGCGTCGGCGAGCCTTGGGGTTCTGTCGCTGTGGAAAACGGTTCCGGCACGCTGCTGTTGCCGACCTCGGCCATGTGGGCGCGGGCACCGGAGAAGGTTCTCGCGACTCGGGCCGGCTGGGCGAAAGCTGAACCCGCGCTGGCGGGGCCGTTACTGCGGGCGCTGTAGCGGGCGGGGCGTTGGCTGGGGCGGGCGGAAAACCACATCATCGCGGCCGAGATGCTGACGGCGCAGGGGCGCATTGCGGTGTCGGCGGAGCTGGTGGAGCGGGCGTTGTCCGGTCGGATTGTGACCGCACCGGATGGCACCGAGCACCTGACGCCGAAGCTGATCACCTTCTTTGAGGGTGCTGCGGGCTTTCCGTGGCACAGTCAGGCGGCGTGGATTGGGGCGTCTTTGGCGGGGCGGCATGGGCTGGATGTGGCAGAGGCCGCAGATGCCGCCGCTGACGTGTTCCGGAGCGATTTGTATCGCTTGCATCTGCGCCCAGCAGGGGCCATTCTGCCCGGAGCGTTCGAGAAACTAGAGGGGGCTTTGGCGCAGCCCACAGCCGTTCCCGCCGAGCGTGGCCAACTGATTCTGCCCGCTGACCGCTTTTTTGATGCCCGGATCTTCGACCTGACCGTGCCTGCGCGCTGAAAAAAGTGGCAGCGCAATGCTGCAACTGCGAAATCGTCACAATTCGCACAAAATCCGACATCGTTTTGTTGACGCCGCAGCGCGGCATCGGCAAATTTAATCCAAGCACGAAGGCAATGACGCCTTCACCGCCTGCCCCCAAAGTTGGGAAAAGCCGAGCACCGCCGCTCGATCCACTGCCTCTGTTGGCATGGGATCTGGCGGCTTTTTGCATTTCAACGCCCCCGTTGCGGGGCTTTTCGGGAACCAGATATGACTCGCATCGCCAGCCTGCTTGCCACCACCGCCTTGCTTGCCTTCCCGGCTTTTGCCGAGACGTCTGGCATTGAGAAACCCGAGCTGACTTTGGGCTTTATCAAGCTGACCGATATGGCGCCGTTGGCGATTGCCAAGGAAAAGGGGTTTTTCGAGGACGAAGGCCTGTCGGTGACTTTGGTGGCGCAGTCGAACTGGAAGGTGCTGCTGGATGGCGTGGTTTCCGGCGAATTGGACGGCGCGCATATGTTGGCGGGTCAGCCGATTGCGGCCTCGATTGGCTACGGCACCAAGGCGAAACTGGTGACGCCGTTTTCGATGGACCTGAACGGCAACGCGATCACGGTCTCCAATGCGGCTTGGGAGGCGATGAAGCCGGGGCTGAAGCTGGAGGGCGACAAGCCTGCGCATCCGATCTCGGCCGCCGCGTTAAAGCCGGTGATCGAGACTTATGCCGCCGAGGGTAAGCCGTTCAACCTTGGCATGGTATTCCCGGTTTCCACCCATAATTATGAACTCCGCTATTGGTTGGCGGCAGGCGGCATCAATCCCGGCCTGTATTCGGCGGATGATGTGTCGGGCCAGATCGGTGGCGATGTGCTGATTTCCGTCACCCCCCCGCCGCAGATGCCCGCGACTTTGGAGGCTGGAACCATCGACGGCTATGCAGTGGGCGAGCCGTGGAACCAAGCGGCGGTTGCTAAGGGCATCGGCGTGCCGGTGATCACCGACAATGACATCTGGAAGAACAACCCGGAAAAGGTGTTCGGCCTGACCGCTGACTTCGTTGAGAAAAACCCGCAGACCACGTTGGCGCTGACCAAGGCGATGATCCGCGCGGCGATCTGGCTGGACGAGAATGACATCGCCAACCGGGCCGAAGCGGTGACGATCTTGTCCAGCCCGGATTATGTTGGGGCGGATGCGGCGGTGATCGGAAACTCGATGACTGGGACGTTTGAATATGAAAAGGGTGACAAGCGCCCTGCCCCCGATTTCAACGTGTTCTTCCGCTACAACGCGACCTTCCCCTACTATTCCGATGCGGTCTGGTATCTGACGCAGATGCGCCGCTGGGGTCAGATTGGTGAAGCGAAACCCGATGCATGGTTCGCTGAAACCGCCAAATCGGTCTACAAGCCGGAGATCTACAAAGCCGCGGCCGAGGCTTTGATCGCTGACGGACATGCCACCGCCGATCAGTTCGATTTTGACGCAGATGGCTACCGCGCGCCTTCTGCCGATTTCATTGACGGTGTGTCCTATGATGGCACCAAGCCCAATGCATATATTGAGAGCCTGACGATTGGGCTGAAAGACGGCCAGACCGTCGCAGGCGGCGAAATCATCAACTGAACCAATACCCCCTCTGAATTGTCTGGCGGATGCGCCTGACAACGCCGCCGCTGATGGAGACTGAAATGACCCTGCTTGACCCCGCCGCTTTGCCAGAAGAACCAAATGCCGACCGTGCGCTGCGGCTGGACAAGCTGTATCGTTTGATCAGCACATGCGACAAGTGGTTCAAGCTGCTGGGGCTGGCCTGGATGACACCGATCTGGCGGGTTTTGGCCGGGGATAACCCGCGGGGCCAAGTGCCGGAAATCTGGCGGTTGGCGGTGGTGCCGGTGCTGGCGATTGCCGCATTTTTAGCGCTGTGGGCCAGCCTAGCGCCGATGGTGCAGACGTCGCTTGGCGCTATTCCGGGGCCTATGCAGGTCTGGGAGCAAGCCGTTGCTTTGGACGCGAGTGCTGCGGCTGAGGGCGTGAAAGGGCAGGAATTCTACGCCAAACAGGCCGCGAAAAACGCGGCTTTGGTGGCGGCAGGCAAGCCGGATCAAGTGAAAACCCCGGCCTATACCGGCAAGCCAACTTATTACGCGCAGATTTTTACCTCGATCAAAACCGTGTTCGCGGGGTTCTTGATTGGAACGATCATCGCCGTGCCATTGGGGATTTTGGCGGGGCTGTCAGCGACCGCAAACGCCGCGATCAACCCGCTGGTACAACTGTTCAAACCGGTATCGCCGTTGGCTTGGTTGCCGATTGTGACGATGGTGGTTTCGGCGGTGTATACTGATGGCGATCTGCCAAAAAGCTTCATCGTTTCGGCGTTTACGGTGACGTTGTGTTCGCTGTGGCCGACGCTGATCAACACCTCTTTGGGCGTCGCCTCGATTGACAAGGATTTGGTGAACGTCAGCCGGGTGCTGAAACTGTCACTGTGGAAAAAGATCACGCGGTTGGTGTTGCCCTCGGCCTTCCCGCTGATTTTCACCGGGCTGCGGCTGTCTTTGGGGGTGGGCTGGATGGTGCTGATTGCGGCGGAAATGCTGGCGCAGAATCCGGGGTTGGGCAAGTTCGTCTGGGATGAGTTTCAGAACGGGTCAGAACAATCACTGGCCAAGATCATGGTCGCGGTGCTGACGATTGGCGTGATCGGCTTCCTGCTGGACCGGGTGATGTTTGCGCTGCAATCGCTGCTCACCTTCTCGAACAATCGGTGAGCGAGATGGGCATCCTAGAATTCAACAACGTTTCCAAGGGCTACGGCGATAAGCCCGTGCTGCGCAACCTAAGCTTTCAGGTGCAAGATCGAGAGTTTCTGGCGATCCTTGGGTTCTCTGGCTCGGGTAAAACCACGCTGATCAACCTGATGGCGGGCCTGACTTTACCGGATCGCGGTGAGGTCAATTTCAAGGGTGCGCCGGTGACGGGGCCGGGGCCAGAGCGCGGTTTGGTGTTTCAATCCTATGCGCTGATGCCGTGGCTGACAGTCGCGGGCAATATCGGGCTGGCGGTGGATGCGGTGTCGAAAGGCAGCAAGGTTGAACGCGCCGCGCTGGTGCAGAAATAGATCCAGATGGTCGGTTTGGGGCACGCCGCAGATCGGCGCCCAGCGGAACTTTCCGGTGGGATGCGGTAGCGCGTTGCAGTGGCCCGCGCCTTAGCGATGCAGCCCGAAGTGCTGCTGATGGACGAACCTTTGTCGGCGCTAGACGCGTTGACACGGGGCAATGTAGCCACGGAAATTGAGGCGATCTGGGCGGCGGATAAGCGCACGGTCGTGCTGATCACCAATGATGTGGATGAGGCTTTGGTGCTGGCCGACCGCATCCTGTGCCTGAACCCTGATGGCACTTTGGGTGCGGCTTTCCCGGTCAATCTGCCGCGACCCCGCGACCGCAATGCGATGAACGAGAGCAATGATTTCAAAGCCCTGCGCGCTGATGTCACCGCTTACCTCATGGATGTCGGCATCAAATCAAAGCTGCCGGAAACCCGCCTGCTGCCAGCTTTGACCCCGCGCCACGCTTTGCCCAGCGCCTATGCAAAGGCCGCCAATTCGGCGATGGACGCGCGCTATCTGCGCTATTCGCAGTTGCACAAGGTCTATGCGACGCCAAAGGGGCCTTTGACGGTGGTTGAGGATTTCAATCTGGTGCTGAAGAAGGCCGAGTTCGTCAGCCTGATCGGCCATTCCGGTTGCGGCAAATCCACCGTGTTGACGATGACTGCGGGGCTGAACGCAATCTCGAAGGGGGCGATCACGCTGGACGGCACCCACGTTGAAGGCACCGACCCCGAACGCGCCGTTGTGTTCCAATCGCCGAACCTGTTTCCCTGGCTGACCGCGAAGGAAAACGTCGCGATTGGGGTGGATAAGGTTTACCCGAAATCGACGCAAGTCGAGCGGCAAGAGGTAGTCGAATACTATCTGGAGCGTGTCGGTTTAGCCGACTCGATGAATCGCCAAGCCACCGACATGTCGAACGGGATGCGGCAACGGGTTGGTATTGCGCGGGCTTTTGCGCTGTCACCCAAACTGCTGCTGCTGGATGAACCTTTTGGAATGCTCGACAGCCTGACCCGGTGGGAGCTTCAAGAAGTGCTGATGGAGGTGTGGAGCCGCACCAAAGTCACTGCGGTGTGTGTGACGCATGATGTCGATGAGGCGATTATGTTGGCCGATCGCGTGGTGATGATGACCAACGGACCGAACGCCACAATCGGCAAGATCACGGAAGTTAAACTGCCGCGCCCGCGCAGTCGCCGCAGCTTACTGGAACATCCAGATTACTATCACTACCGCAGTGAAGTGCTTTCATTCCTTGAAGAATACGAACACGGCCACAAGAAGAAGGACGTAGCCTGATGAAACAGAAACTTGTCGTCATCGGTGCGGGCATGGCCTCGGGCCGGGTGCTGGAAAGCCTGACGGAACTGGCACCGGATGCATTTGATATCACTTTGTTCAACGCCGAGCCGCGCGGAAATTACAACCGCATCATGCTGTCGCCGGTGCTTTCAGGTGAGAAAACCTACGCGGAAATCGTCACCCATGATGAGGCATGGTATGCCACGCGCGGGGTGAAAACCGTGCTGGGTCATGCCGTCACCAAGATCGACCGCGACGCCAAAACCGTGACCAGCGCCGGGGTGGAGACCCACTATGATCAGTTGATCATCGCCACCGGATCCGCGCCGTTCATCATTCCAGTGCAGGGGCACAAACTGCCCGGCGTGGTCACCTACCGCGACCTGGAAGATACCAATGCGATGATCGCGGCGGCCAAACCGGGGGCAAAGGCAGTGGTGATCGGCGGCGGTTTGCTGGGGCTTGAGGCCGCTGCCGGGATGCAATTGCGCGGCATGGAGGTGGTGGTCATTCACATCATGGGCCATCTGATGGAGCGGCAACTCGACCCCGCTGCGGGCTATTTGCTGCAAAAGTCGCTGGAGGCGCGGGGGATGAAAATCCACTGCAAGGGGGCGACCAAGGCTATCCTTGGGCATGAGCGGGTAGAGGCCGTTCTGCTTGAGGATGGCACAGTTTATGACGCCGATATCGTGTGCATGGCGGTTGGCATCCGGCCAGAAGTGCGGCTGGCGAATGACGCGCATCTGGATGTAGGGCGCGGCATCACCGTCAATGATGCGATGCAGACCAGCGATCCGTCGATCTGGGCGGTGGGCGAATGTGTGGAGCATAACAAGCAGTTGTTCGGGCTTGTGGCGCCTTTGTATGACCAAGCGAAGGTTCTGGCGCAGGCTTTGCTGGGGCAGGACAGCGCGTTCCGTCCAGTGCAGACCGCGACCAAGCTGAAGGTGACGGGCTGCGATCTGTTCTCGGCTGGCGATTTCGCCGACGGTCCGGGGCGCGAGGATATCGTGTTCCGCGACCCGGCGCGCGGCGTTTACAAGCGGCTGGTGATTGAGGGCGACAAGCTGCTGGGTGCGGTGATGTATGGCGATACCGCCGACGGCAACTGGTTCTTCGGGCTGATCAAAGATGGCACTGATGTAACCCCGATGCGGGAAACTTTAATCTTCGGCCCGGCCTATCAAGGGGGTGCCCAAGCGGACCCTATGGCAGCCGTTGCAGCCTTGCCTCTTAGCGCGGAGATTTGTGGCTGTAACGGCGTTTGTAAGGGTAAAATCGTTGATGCGATCCTCGGTGGGGCCACTACTTTGGACCTGGTGCGGGCGACGACGAAAGCCAGCTCCAGTTGCGGCACTTGCACCGGGCTGGTGGAACAAGTGATGGCGGTGACGCTGGGCGACAGCTTTACCGCCAACGCCAACCCGACGATGTGCAAATGCACCGATCACACACATGAGGATGTGCGGCGTTTGATCAAGTCGATAGGGTTGAAGTCGATCCCGGCGGTGATGCAGGAGCTTGGTTGGCGCTCGGTCGGCGGCTGTGCTTCGTGTCGTCCGGCACTGAATTACTACCTGATCGCCGATTGGCCGACCGAATATGTCGATGACCGCCAAAGCCGTTTTGTGAACGAGCGCAACCACGGCAATATTCAGAAGGATGGCACCTATTCGGTGGTGCCACGGATGTGGGGTGGGGTGACGACGCCAGATGAATTGCGCGCGATTGCGGATGCGGCGGATAAATACAATGTGCCGCTGGTGAAGGTGACGGGCGGGCAGCGGATTGATTTGTTAGGGGTGAAAAAGCAAGATCTGCCCGCGATGTGGCAGGATTTGAACGCGGCGGGGATGGTGTCGGGCCACGCCTATGCCAAGGGCCTGCGGACGGTGAAAACCTGTGTCGGCACTGATTTCTGCCGCTTTGGCACGCAGGATTCTACCGGTCTGGGCATCAAGCTGGAGAAGCTTTTGTGGGGGTCCTGGACGCCTGCGAAGGTGAAACTCGGCGTGTCCGGCTGCCCGCGCAACTGTGCGGAAGCGACCTGCAAGGATGTGGGCGTGGTCTGCGTCGATAGTGGTTATGAGATTTCGGTGGCAGGTGCCGCAGGCATGGATGTGCGCGAAACCGAATTTCTTTGCAACGCCATTACCGAGGCGGAAACCATGGAAATCATCGCCGCCTTCGTGCAGCTTTACCGTGAAAACAGCCGCTATCTGCACCGGATTTACAAATGGGTGGCCAAGGTGGGGCTTGGCTGGTGCCAAGAGCAGATAGCCGATCTGACGGTGCGCCACGCTTTGTATGACCGCTTTATGCTGTCGCAATCGGTCTATCAGGTTGACCCATGGGCGGAGCTGACCAAACCCGATCGGCTGGCGCAATGGGCCCCGATGGCCGATCTTTCGCTGGAGGCCGCCGAATGAACTGGATCGACATTGGCGCATTGGCCGACATCCCGCAGCAAGGCGCGCGGGTGGTGAAGACGGCTCAGGGCTGCGTGGCGGTGTTCCGCACCGCCAAAGATAGGGAGTTCGCGATTGACGATAGTTGTCCGCACAAGGGCGGGCCGCTGTCGGAAGGCATCGTGCATGGCACTTCCGTCACCTGCCCGTTGCACGCTTGGGTTTTCAGCTTGGAAACCGGCATGGCGCAGGGGGGGATGAAGGGTTTGTAAGCAGCTATCCGGCGCGGATCGAAGCGGGGCGGATTTTGCTGGATGCCAGCCGTTTGGGCCGCAGGACAGCCGTATGACTCTGCAGCCTCTCTCGCTGGAACCCGGCCAGATTCGCACCACCTGCCCCTATTGCGGCGTCGGCTGTGGCATCTTGGCTGCGGCAGATGGCAAGGGCGGGTTAAGTGTGAAGGGCGACCCCGATCATCCGGCGAACAAGGGGCGACTGTGTTCCAAGGGCAGCGCTTTGGGCGAAACCGTGGGGCTGGAGGGGCGCTTGCTGGCCCCCCGCGTGTTCGGGCAAGATGTGGCTTGGGACGATGCTTTGGGCGTGGTTGCCAAGCGGTTTTCCAAGGTGATCGCCGATCATGGCCCGGATGCAGTGGCGTTTTATGTCTCGGGGCAGCTTTTGACCGAAGATTACTATGTCGCCAACAAACTGATGAAGGGTTTCGTCGGATCCGCCAATATTGACACCAATTCAAGACTTTGCATGGCGTCCTCGGTCGCGGGACACAAGCGCGCGTTTGGCTCTGATACCGTGCCGGGGCTTTATGAAGACTTGGAGTTGGCCGATCTGGTGGTGCTGACCGGATCGAACCTCGCGTGGTGTCATCCGGTGCTCTATCAGCGCATTGCGGCCGCCAAAGCTGCCCGCCCTGCGATGAAAATCGTAGTGATCGACCCTAGGCGCACCGCCACCTGCGACATTGCTGACCAGCATTTGGCGATAGCGCCGGGATCGGATGCGGCCTTGTTCAACGCGCTGCTGGTAGCGATTGCAGACACGGGGGCGGTTGACCTTAACTATCTCGCCAACGTCCAGGCTACCCCGAGGCCCTGGCCGCCGCCTGTGCCAGTGATCCCACAGAGACGAACCTGCCCGCAGCCGATTTGGCCGCATTCTTGCGGCTGTGGACCAGCACAGAAAAGGTCGTCACCGTCTATAGCCAAGGCATAAACCAGTCCTCGTCGGGCAGCGATAAGGTCAACGCGATCATCAATTGCCATCTTGCCACCGGGCGCATCGGTCGCCCCGGCATGGGGCCGTTTTCGGTCACAGGTCAGCCCAATGCGATGGGCGGGCGCGAGGTCGGGGGCCTCGCCAATATGCTCGCCTGCCATCTGGATATTGAGCACCAAAGCCACCGCGACGCTGTGCAAACCTTCTGGCACAGCCCTGCAATGGCACAAAAGCCGGGGCTAAAGGCGGTTGATATGTTCCGCGCTGTGGCGGATGGCAGCATTAACAGGCCGCTGAAATAGTCTGGGAACTGGAACGGTTTTCCTTCGGCTGGATTGGTGAGCCTGTTGTCCGGCCCTTCGGCGCGAACGGCCGTCGTGTGTGTTGCCGATTTTCGGCGTTATGCCCTCAGCAACC
>NZ_JAUSBA010000032.1 GCF_030652235.1 Cypionkella sp. | reverse complement strand
CCGCATGGGGCAGCACGCGGGCCACGATCTGCGTGACCCCATGTCCACCATCGCAGCCACCGGATCGCAACAGATGCCAGTCGCCGCATGGTTCGCGAAATACTACGGCACCGGCGACGGCGCGCGGATGGATGAGCCGCTACACACCGTCACCACCAAAGACCGCATGGGCCACATGCAGGCCGCCCTCCAGGCCCCGCCTTTCCAGCCCGAGCATGAAGCCCGCGCCCGCGCCGTGGCCGAGTTCCTGCGCGCCCATGACGCTTGGAAGGGTGGCGAGTTTGTCACCCTGACCATCGACGGCACCACCTATGTCGTCGTGGACATCGGCATGCGGATGCTCACCCCGCGCGAGTTGTTCAATGCCCAAGGCTTCCCGCCTGACTATCAGATCGACGGCCACTGGATCGAGGCCGATGGCGACTGGCACTGGAAGGCGTTTCCGAAAGACGTGCAGGTCAGCTGCTGCGGCAACAGCGTCTGCCCCGACCTCGCCGCCGCGCTGGTGGCCGCAAACTGCACCCACCTGATTGAAGAAAGGAAAGCGGCATGACCGATAAACCCATCCTGTTCTCGGCCCCGATGGTGCGCGCCCTGCTGGCTGGAACGAAGACTCAAACACGGCGGGCGCTACCAACTGCACATCCTAAGTTTCCCGGGCTCAATCGGATGCGAAACGATTTGCTGATTGATCCGCAAGAGGTCTGGTATTGGGATGGTGTGTATGATGGGGTTGGCGCTTCGATGCGCCTACGGATTGCCCCCGGCGACCGGCTCTATGTTCGAGAGCATTGGCGCGCGGCAAGTGCCTATGACGACCTTTCACCATCGGACATGGGGGGAGAGGAAAGCATCCGCTATGAGGCCGATCAAGCTTGGCAGACTTGGGGCTGGCCCGTTCCCGTGGGGCTGGAAGGCCGCTTTCGCCAAGGCATACACATGCCCCGCTGGGCCAGCCGACTGACCCTAACCGTCACCGAAGTGCGCGTGCAGCGGTTGCAGGACATCAGCGAGGCCGATGCCGTTGCAGAGGGCGCGGATGCAGCAAGCATTCGGATGTATCCAGAGTTGGGCACGGCTCGGCATTGGTACCAAGACCTTTGGAACAGCATCAATGGCGAATCCGCATGGGATAAAAACCCTTGGGTCGCCGCCTACAGCTTCACCGTCCAAAACGGCAACATCGATCAGGTGGCAAAATGAACCACGAACCGCGCATCATGATCGCCGTGGATCAGGGCGAGTTGCAGCAGCTGCGCGCCGAGGTGCGTGAACTCACCCGCATCCTGTCAGGCGTGAAGTTGACACCCCTGCCGCAATGGCAGCCGCTGGCAGAATATGCCGCCCGCCTCGGCAAATCTCAAAAGACGATTCGTAACTGGGTGCGTGAGGGCAAGCTGGAAACCAAGCGCGAAGGCTCTGTGCTAATGATCAAGGCGGCCTAATCCAGCCGCTTTGCCAAATTCTCTGCGCTCTCATTGTAATAAACTTGCAGCATCCGCAGATCGGAATGCCCCACCATCCGGGCCAGCGCCAGCACATCCAGCTTTGTCGAAAGCCGCGTGATCGCCGCGTGCCGACTGTCGTGGAAGTTCAACCCATCTGCCTTGGCCTTGTCGCGCACCTTGCGCCACAGCGCATCTATCAGGCGATTGTCCAGCCCGAACACCGGGTCAAGATCCTGCGGCAGTGCCTCAATCAGCCGCACCGCCTCTGATGACAACGGCACCTCGCGCGAACGCCCATTCTTGGTGTGGGTCAGCTTTGCCACCCGGCGCTTCAGATCAATGCGGTCGCGGGTCAGCGCCACAATCTCACCAGACCGCATTGCTGTTTCCAGCGCAAACTTGAACGCATGGAACGCCCGCGCCGTGGCCGTGGTCAGATCATCGCCAGCGGCATGGGCCAGCCGCAGCAACTCATCCTCAGTCGGTAGCCGGTCGCGCGATTCGGGCTTCTTGGGGCGGCGCACATCCGACATCGGGTTGATAGCGATCATGCCCCATTCGCGGCGCGCACAGGTCAACACCGCAGACATCAGCTGCATCTCACGCGCCACCGTCGCGGGCTTGACCTGTGTGGATCGCTTGTCGCGCCACTTCGCAAACAGCTCGGGTGTCAGCTTTGCCATGTTCGTTTCGGCAATGGGATCGGCACAGAAGTTCTTCAGCTTCAGAACCTCCCACCACTCCCCGCGCTTGGTGGGTGAGACTTCGCGGGCATACCGATCCATCGCCTGGGCAAAGGTGCCGTGATCAACCGGCTTATCGGCAGCGTCCAGAATCAAGAATTCCTGCCGCGCCGCCCACTCTTTGGCGGCTTGCTTTGTCGGGAAAACCTTGGATAGTCTTCTGCCCTGACGGGACACTTCGGCGCGGGTGTTACCTGACGGGAGTTTTCTAAAGCTTGCCATGATTACGCATGTGAGGAATTCATGCGTAACACGAAGGGCCAAATCGGGCGCGATAGCAAGCTTTAAGGGAAATTCGCGCTGCGCTAGGTTAAGGCTTTCCCTTATTGGGCTGATATAGCGCCCATTTAGGGAAATTGCTTGGTACGGGCGGCCGGACTCGAACCGGCACTCCTTGCGAAAACAGATTTTGAGTCTGTCGCGTCTACCATTCCGCCACGCCCGCACATTTTACACTTCTTGGTAGCGACCGCAGAGCGGTCCGAAGTGTCAGGACCAATACTTGACTGGTCCGAGGCGCGGTTTAGCCGCGCCTCTTGTCCGCGTCAACAGGATTTGCACAAGCAAATCATCACTAAAGGTTATTCGTTCTGAAGGTGTCACAGGTACCCATCTGGCCAGACTTCAGCCCAGTGATGAACCATTTCGAGCGTTGCGCCGAAGTGCCATGGGTAAAGCTTTCTGGCATCGGCACCTGACCCGCATTGCGCTGCAGGGTGTCGTCGCCGATCTGCTTGGCGGCGGTGATGGCTTCTTCAAAATCGCCTTTCTCAATGGTGCCATAGGTCTGCTGCACCTCACGCGCCCAAATCCCGGCCAGACAATCGGCCTGCAATTCGATCCGCACCGAAATCTCGTTGCTGTCCGCTTCCGAAGACTGGCTGCGGACCTCGTTGGCTTTGTTCAGAATCCCCAACTCGTCTTGCACATGGTGCCCGATTTCATGCGCCACCACATAGGCCATCGCGAAATCACCCCCCGCGCCCAGTTGGCGCGACATCGTGGTGAAAAAATCGGTGTCGAGGTAAACTTTCTTGTCGCGGGGGCAATAGAACGGCCCCGTCGCCCCCGAGGCATCACCGCAAGGAGAGTTTGTCACACCCTTAAAAAGCACCAGCTTGGCAGGCACATAAGTCGCGCGCAGCTGCTGCTTGAACACCTTAACCCAAATATCTTCCGTATCTGCCAGCACCACCGAGACGAACTGCCCGGCCTGCTTGTCGGCATCGCTGATCTCAACCGGAGCACCCGTTTGCTGGGTTTGGGTTTGGCTGTCGTTCAACAGCGGCGTCAGATCAAATCCCAGAAAATACCCGATCACCACCACCGCGATCACGCCAATGCCACCCACGCCGCCGATGCTGGCCCCGCGGGTGCCCCGGACGCCGCGTCGATCTTCGATATTGCCGCTGCCCCTGCGTCCACGCCATTCCATCAACTGCACTCCAACTTGTTTTGGCCAATTTTAACTCTCAACGCGCGAAGCGCAATCGGGTTGCGCGGAAGCGCCCTCTTGACCTGAGCCTGCGCGCGTGGCCATTGGGCGCAAAATCGCGGAGAGCCCTTGATGTTTCGCAAGCTGTATAACTGGACGCTGCACTGGGCGGGTTCGCGCTATGCCGAACCTGCGATGGGGGCGGTGTCGTTTGTGGAAAGCTCGGTGTTTCCGATCCCTGCGGATGTGCTGTTCGTTCCGATGTGTCTGGCGCGGCCAGATCGGGTCTGGCGCTATGCGTTGATTGCGACGATCACTTCGGTGCTGGGCGGCATCTTTGGCTGGATGATCGGGCACTATGCCTTTGATCTTCTCGCTCGCCCGGCTTTGGAGTTTTACGGCAAGCTCGGTGCGTTTGAAGCGTTGAAGGCGCAGACCGGCGATACCGCTATTCTGGTGATGCTGATCACCTCCGGGCTTTCGCATTTGCCGCCGATGAAGGTGGTCACGATCTTGTCAGGGGTGGTGTCATTCGATCTGAAATGGTTCATCTTGTCGGCGATTGTGGCGCGAGGCGGGCGGTTTTATCTGCTGGCCTATCTTTTGCAACGCTACGGGGCGCAAGTGACGGGCTTTATCGAGCGGCGGTTGGCACTGATTGTCGGCGGGTTGGTGGTGGTTGGCGGGCTGATCTGGCTTGCGACCCGGATGATGTGAGGCTTTGATGACGCGGAACTCTTTGATCTGGATTGCCACGCTGGGCTCGGCAGGTTTGCTAGGGGGGGCGTTTGCTTTCCAGTATTTCGGCGGGTTGATCCCTTGCGTTTTGTGCCTCTATCAGCGCTGGCCGCATGGGGTGGCGATCTTGATCGGGCTGCTGGCGTTGCGGGGCCGGGGGGCTGCTCTGCCGCTGCTGGGGATGATCGCCCTGCTGGTCACGGCGGGGATCGGGTTTTATCATGCCGGGGTCGAGTTGGGATGGTTCGCGGGGCTGGCGACCTGCACGGTGGATACATTGCAGGGAATCAGTGCAGGCGACCTTTTGAACACCGATATTGCGGTCGGAAAACCGGTGCGCTGCGATGCGGTGCCGTGGGCTGCGCTGGGGGTTTCGATGGCGGGGTGGAATGCGATTATTTCGGCTGGGCTGGCAGTGGTCTGGGGACTGGCTGCGCGGAAAAGCTGAGGGTCCACGCGTGGACAGATTTTGCGTGACGCAAAATCAATGGCTTACTGATGCCCATTCAGGATTTGTTAAGTTTTGATACGCGTGGCAAAGTGTGATGATGTTTGAAAATCCGCCCCCATTTTCTGCCCGATTGCGCGCTTGGGGGGGCCGTCTGGTTTTTTTCGCGCGGCTGGCATGGCGGATTTCTGGGCGGGCTTTGGCCCTGTTGTCTCGGCAGCAAGCCCATGCTCCCGTGTCGGATGATCTGGCACTGATCGCGGATTATGATCAGATTGTTGAGGCGCTGCAAACGGGCGATACCGGGTTTTTGGCGCGGTTGGGGCCGGAGTTTGCCGCCAGTTCGGACAGCTTTGCTGGCCAGCCATGGCTGTTCAACGCGATTGATTTGGGCAGTTTGGCCACGTTGCAATGGTTTTTGGCGCAGGGCGTGGCGCTGGACGGCGTCGATAAGGACGGACGGTCAGCCTTGCAAGCGGCGGTCGAGCGCGCGGCAATCGTGGATGCGTATGACGACGCCCCGCAAGACCCGCTGCCGCTGATTGTGGCTTTGCTGGAAGCTGGGGCTGCGATCAATGCCGCCTCACGCCAAGGGCTGACGCCGCTGCATGTGGCAGCGGCTTTGGGATTGGGAGAGGTCGTGCAGGTGCTGCTGTCGCGTGGGGCAGACGCAAGTTTGCGCGATGAGGGTTTTGCCCATGCCACGCCGCGCGATTATGCGGTGCAGGCGGGGCATCAGGGGGTTGCTGATCTGCTGCGGTAGAATTGGTGCTTTTGGGCTTTCACATCGGCTTAAATACTCTCGCCGGAGGCATCCGAGGTTGGCCGGAGGAGCCTCCGGCGGGGATATTTGAGCACAGAGGATGACCTAAGCGTAAGTAGGCTATCCCAGCAATCTTTGCCCCTCTTGCAGCGCAAACCGATCCGTCATCCCGGCGACGTAATCGGCGACGAGGCGGGCGAGTTCGGTCTCGGTCTGGGCGGCGGTGATGTCGGTGCGCCACTCTTCGGGCAGCATTTCCGGCTGGGCGAGGTAGAGCGGGAACAGGCCGTTGACGACTTCGGTGACTTGTTTGCGCATCACGATCACCGAGGGCGCGCGATACATGCGGTGAAACAGAAAGCTGCGGATGGCTTTGAGTTCTTGGTAGAGCGGCTTTGAGAACCGGATGATGGTTAGGCCCATTGCACGGACGTCTTCGACCGATTGCGGCTGAGCGGCATCGAGGCGGTTTTTGGCCACGGAAATCACGTCTTCGACCATACGACCAAACACCCGGCGCAGGGCCTCGTGGCGGCGGCGCATTTTATCAAGGCCGGGGTAGAGGGCATCGACTTCGGCGAAGGCCGGGCCGGTGACGGGCAGTTCCATCAGGTCATTTTCATCGAACAGGCCAGAGCGCAGGCCGTCATGCAGATCGTGGTGCGAATAGGCGACGTCATCGGCGATGGCTGCGACTTGCGCTTCGGCACTGGCGTGGGTGTGCAGTTCCAGATCCCACTGGGCGTTCACTTCCGCCAAGGCATAGGGCAGCGGTCCGCTGTGCTTTTCGTCGGCATTGGGGCCTGTGACCGGGCCATTGTGCTTGGCGATGCCTTCAAGGCTTTCCCATGTCAGGTTGAGCCCGTCGAAATCGGCATAGTGGCGTTCCAGCCGGGTGACGATGCGCAAGGCTTGAGCGTTGTGATCAAAGCCGCCGTAGGGGGCCATCAGCAAAGCGAGCGCGTCTTCTCCGGTATGGCCGAACGGGGTGTGGCCAAGGTCATGCGCCAAAGCGATGGCTTCGGCGAGATCAGTGTTCAGGCCCAGCACACCCGAGATGGTGCGGGCGACTTGTGCGACCTCGATCGAATGGGTCAGGCGGGTGCGGTAGTAATCGCCTTCATGTTCGACAAAGACTTGGGTTTTATGCTTCAGGCGGCGGAAGGCCGAAGAATGGATGATGCGGTCGCGGTCGCGTTGGAACGGCGAGCGAAAGCTGGACATCCGCTCTTGGTGCAGGCGGCCGCGCGATTGGTCGGGTTGGCAGGCGAAAGGGGCAAGCATATGCAGGGCCGTTCTTGTTGTATGCGTTCGCATCCCCTATATTCGGAATTAGCCGCCAATGGATAGAGAAATGCCATGGAATTGAACCTGCCCCCCCGTGTCACCCCCCGCGCCTTTGCGCGACTGGCGGAAATTGCCGAAATGACCGGCGAAAAGAAGGCGTTGCGGGTGGCGGTTGAGGGCGGCGGCTGTTCGGGCTTTCAGTATGATATCAAGCTGGATGCACCTGCGGCGGATGATCTGGTGATCGAAGGCGACGGCCAATCGGTGTTGGTCGATCAGGTGTCTTTGCCGTTTCTGGCCAATGCAGTGATTGATTTCAGCGAAGAGTTGATCGGCGCGCGATTTGTGATTGAAAATCCCAATGTGGCAAGTGCCTGCGGCTGCGGCACGTCGTTTTCGATTTAACACTGGATTTCTGGCAACTGCACGCTAATTCTGGACCCTAAATTTGGGGACTAAAATGACATTTGTGCTGATGCTGGGCTCGGCCCCGATGGCGACGCAGGCTGCGGATTGGCCGCGCGCTTTTGATGCTTTGGTTGCGATCAACAACGCGTGGCGCGTGCGCCCTGATTGGGATTTTTCAATTTATCCGTGGGACTTTCCGCAAGACCGGATCGCTGTACCCGCTCAGCATCAGGCGCTGGTGACCGAAGCTGAATTTGTGCCCGCGCAAAACCGCTATGGCGGCTTTGTTTATGCTGGCGCGACGATGGCTTACACCGCCGCTTACTGGGTGCTGGATGCATTGCGGCCGCGCGTTCTGGCGGTGTTTGGGTGTGATATGCACTATCCCGCCGGGCAAACCCATTTCTATGGCACAGGCACGCCAGATCCTTTGCGCAACGACATCACCCTGCGCAGCCTGGAGGCAAAGTCGGTGCGGTTGATGGTGATGGCAGCGCTTCAGGGCTGCGCGGTGGTGAACCTGTCGGTGGGGCCGTCTCGGTTGTTGTGCCCGCGGGCGACGTTGTCGGATCTGGCTGTGGTGCGCCCATTGGCGTTTGATGCAGGACGGGTGGCACAGGCGCAGGCGCGCGAGGCGGCGTTGGGGTATTACGCGCCCTCGGGGCGGTATTGGGAGGATCTTTCGGCCTATGATCTGGCCGCGATTGACCGCCTCGATGCGCTTTGGCTGGCTTGTTTGCCGTAAGGGGGCAGCTTAAGACTGGGGCCGTAACCCGGAGGCTTCCCATGAAAATCGCCACGTTCAACATCAACGGCATCAAGGCGCGGATTGAGGCGCTTCCGGCTTGGCTGGCAGCGGCGAACCCCGATGTGGTGTGCTTGCAGGAAATCAAATCGGTGGACGAGGGGTTTCCGCGCGAGGTCTTCGAGGGCATGGGCTACCGGGTGGAAACCCATGGCCAGAAGTCGTTCAACGGCGTGGCGATTCTGTCGAAATTGCCGCTGGAGGATGTGGTGCGGGGGCTGCCGGGGGATGACGCGGACGAACAGGCGCGCTGGATTGAGGCGACGGTGGTCGGCGCTAAGGCGGTGCGGGTCTGTGGGCTGTATCTGCCCAATGGCAACCCGGCACCGGGGCCGAAATATGACTATAAGCTGGCGTGGATGGCGCGGATGCAGGCGCGGGTGAAAAGCCTGCTGCCGCTGGAAGAACCGCTGGTGTGCTGCGGCGACTATAACGTGATCCCACAGGCCGAGGATGCGGCCAAGCCGGAACTTTGGACCGAGGATGCGCTTTATCTGCCGCAAAGTCGTGCAGCCTTCCGCCGGCTGTTGAACCTTGGGCTGACCGAGGCGTTTCGGGCACGCAACCAATCGCCGGGTCAGTATTCGTTCTGGGATTATCAGGCGGGCGCGTGGGAGCGCAACAACGGCATCCGCATTGATCATCTGCTGCTGTCACCGCAAGCCGCCGACCTGCTGCAAGACTGCCAAATCGACAAACAGGTGCGCGCGGGCGACAAGCCGTCAGACCATGTGCCTGTGTGGATTGAACTCGACGCCTGACCCGCTTTAGGGCGCGCCGAAGTCGATCACCTGCACGATTTGCGCCACCGGGCCTTTTGCCAGCCGCTGACCCGTCCGTGCGGTCGAAAGCGCGGGAAGCGCGCGGCGGATCATGTCGATATGCGCGGGTTTAACCTTGTCGCGGGCGCAGGCCCCTTCCTCATTCCAGCGGGATTTGGCGATCGGTCCGGCCACGGCGGCAGAAATCAACTGCGGCGCGATGTCGTTTGGCGCCACGGTGTGGGTGGCGATCAAGGTCTGGATCACCTCTGCCGCAACTGTGGCCGATTCCGCGAAAGGCATCTGCGCCACCGCCGCCTGATCGGAATTGGCGCTGTTGTCATTGACGCATTTGCGCGCCACGAACAGCCAGTCGTGCAGGATATAGGCGGGCGCATAGCCCCAAGGCGAAAAGCCCTTGAACACCTGGGTCAAAGCCGGGATCGAGCCGCCATCGGTATACATCATTTCGGGTTGAATGGTTTTCAGTGTGGCCTTCGCATTGGCACGCTCAAACCGCAAAGGCGTGGCGGAGGGGACATAGACGAAACGGCCATCGCCCTCGCCCGCTTGGGTTTCGCCCACCCACATCACCACTACGGTGCCGCTCAGCTTGCCAACCGGGGCGTGATCGTAATCCACCGCACCGCAGGCGGCCAAAGCGAGAAAAGCCAGAAACCGCAGCATCGCGTCACCTCTGCGCTAAGGGATCTAAGGGAATTGGGGTCAAAATGTAGTGCTGGGCAAAACGCTACCGCACGGCCGATTGAAAGCAACTGGAAATCCAAGGCACGGCGGCGGGCAAGCGTTGGGTCTGACCTTTTGCCGAAAGCGCTGACGCTAGTGCTTGCTCAGGGCAGATTGACACGCACAAGCCAGAGGGCAACAACCTGTGCAGCCAGAAGGACCCTACCATGACCCTGCCCTACCCTGCGACCTATTACGCCAAAACCCTGACCGAAAGCCGCGCCCGCCCTATGCTGCAAGGCGTTGAAGAGGCCGATGTGATCGTGGTCGGCGGTGGGTTGGCCGGCCTTGTGACCGCACTGGAACTTGCGCGGGGTGGCTTAAAACCGCTGGTGCTGGAGGCTCAAGCAGTGGGTTGGGGTGCCTCGGGACGGAATGGCGGTATCGTCTCGCCAGCTTTCGCCTGCGGATCGGAGGATATTGCGGCGCGGGTTGGGGTTGAGGCCGCGCGCGCACTGCACCGCTTGACGATTGAGGGCGTGGACCGGGTGCGCGGCTATATCCGCGAGTTGCGTATTGAGGGGGCCGATCCGATCTCGGGCCTGTTGAACCTGCGCCGCTTTGACCGCGCCGATGATCTGCATGCTTATGCCGCCGAATTTGCACAGGATTTTGGCTACGAGCTGACTTATCTTGACCGCGCCGCGATCCGCGAGCGGTTGGTGAGCGACCGCTATTTCCATGGGCTTGTGGATGCGCAGGCCTTCCACATTCACCCGCTGAACTATCTGCGCGGGCTGGCTTCGGAATTGGAGCGGCTGGGCGGGCGGATATTTGAAAGCTCCCCTGCGGTTCAGGCACATTTTAGCGGCGCGCAGAAGCTGGTCAAGACCGCACAAGGCGAAGCCCGCGGCCCCCGCGTTGTGTTCGCAACCGGAGGCTACACAGATGGGCTGGTGCCGCGGTTGAAACGCGCGGTACTGCCGATTGCCACCTATATGATGGTGTCCGAGGTCGCGCCCGATCTGATCGCATCGGCCATTCGCACCCGCGAGGCGATCTTGGATGATCGCCGCGCGTCGGATTACTACCGGGTGATCGAGGGCGGCAATCGGTTGCTGTGGGGCGGGCGGATCACCACGCGGGCGGCCTCGGCGGCGGGGGTGGCGCAAGAATTGCGGCGCGAGATGGTGGGGGCGTTTCCGCAATTGGCGGGGTTGCGAACCGAACTCAGCTGGTCGGGCCAGATGGGTTACGCGCGGCATCTGATGCCGCAGGTGGGCATGATGGAGCCTGGCGCGTGGCATATCACGGCGTTTGGCGGGCATGGGCTGAACACCACCGCGGTGGCGGGCAAGGTGCTGGCCGAGTCGATCTTGGGCGAAAGCGACCGTTTGGCGATGTTTGCGGGATTCGGCCTGGACTGGGCAGGCGGGCCGTTGGGTCTGGCTGCGGCGCAGGCGACCTATTGGAAGCTGCAACTGCAGGATTGGTGGCGCGAGCGCTAGGGGTCATCCTCTGCGTTTAAATATCCCCGCCGGAGGCATCCGCCGCCAGCTTAAGGAGTCTCCGGCGGGGATATCTAAGCAGAAAGGATCACCTTAGCGCTTAGCCTTGCGTCACATCGTAGTCATAAAGCCAATCGAAGCGCTTCAGCGCGAGGTTGGGGGCGACCCTGCCGCCGAGACGCAGCGCGGTGTGGGCGATGCTGCGCTGCAGGCCGGACAAATGATAGGTCTTCGCATTGCCATTGGCGGCGGCAACGATGCGGGTGCAGCGGGGCTTGCGGGCGGTTTGGTAGGCGGAAAAGGCTTGCGGCACAGGCAGGTTTGCAAGGCGATCCGCCAGCAGCCATGCATCCTCCAACGCCATCGAGGCCCCTTGCGCGAGGAAGGGCAGCGTTGGGTGGGCGGCGTCGCCAAGGATCACGGCGGCGCCTTCGGGCAGGGTTTTGTACCAGACTTGTGCGACGGGATGGCGGAACAGGCCCCAGACATAGACATCTTCGGCGCGGTCGAGCCAGCTTTTCACGCGGGGGCTGAAATCCTCAAAGGCCAGTTTCATCTCCAGAGAATCGTCACGCAGCGACCAGCTTTCTTCAACCCAAGCGTTGCGTTCCTCAACGGCGACGATGTTACGCAGGGTGCCGCCGCGCAGAGGATAGCTGACCAGATGGCGGCCTGCGCCCATATGCACCTCGGCCACAGGGGCGGCGTTAGGTTCGGCGGGGATGATGCAGCGCCACGCGACATGGCGGGTGAAGAAGGGCGCAGTTTTGCCGTTCAGTGCGGCGCGGGTTTGAGAGTGCAGGCCGTCGGCACCGATCAGCAGGCCGGTTTCGGTTTGGCCCCCCAGCGCGGTGGCAAGGCGTGGGCGGGGGCCAGACAGATCGACGGTTTCGATCTTTTGCAGCAGGCGGATTTGCACGCCCGCAGCACGGGCGGCTTTGGCGAGCAGGTCGATCAGATCGGCGCGGTGCAGGAAATGATAACCCTGTTGCGGGCGCAGACGGGCGAGATCAAGGCGCAGCACCAGATCACCGTCGCGGCCATCGCGCAATTCCACCGCTTGCGCGCGCATCGAGGCGGCATCAAGGCCAGCACCCAAGCCCAAAGCCCGCAGCACGCAGGCCCCATTGGGCGAGATTTGCAGGCCCGCGCCGATCTCGCGAATGGCGTCAGCTTGCTCCAGCACGGTGACGTCCGCGCCTTTGAGCGCCAGCGCGAGGGCTGCGGCCAAACCGCCGACGCCCGCGCCCAATACCGTGACCCGTTGCCCCGCAATGCTCATCCCAAACCCCCAAACAAAACGCCGGACCCTAAGGCCCGGCACTATCTGTTTCGTATTGCTGGCTACGCCGCAAGCGGGTCAATCGTCGCGGTGAACCTTCTCGCGGCGCTCGTGCTTTTCTTGCGCTTCCAGCGTCATCGTGGCGATCGGGCGGGCGTCGAGACGTTTCAGGCTGATCGGCTCGCCGGTCATTTCGCAATAGCCAAATTCGATGGCATCAATCCGGCGCAAAGCGGCGTCGATTTTTGAGACCAATTTGCGCTGGCGGTCACGGGTGCGCAATTCCAGCGCGCGGTCGGTTTCCTCCGAAGCCCGGTCGGCAATGTCGGGCACGTTACGGCCACTGTCTTGCAGATTGTCGATGGTTTCTGCGGATTGGCCTTGCAGCTCTTGCTTCCAGGTCAGCAGCTTGCGGCGGAAATACTCCAGCTGCCGGTCGTTCATGAAAGGCTCATCCTCGGCAGGACGATAATCGTCTGGCAAGAAGGTTTCGGCTTTCATTGCGGCACTCTCCCATTTCTCAGGATGCGCTGCCAGGTGGGCTGTGGTCATGGCGCGCTCCTGCATGGGCGTCCCTCTAAAGGAATCGGAAAGGATTGTCACTAGCGGTTGCGACAAATTCGCTTGGGCTTTAAGGTTTGTCTGACCTTTATGCAGTGGCTTGGAAAACTTATGAAATTTGACTCAACCGACCGCTATATTGTCGCCGACGATCTGGCGATTGCGGTCAATGCAGCGGTGACCTTGCAGCGCCCCTTGCTGGTTAAGGGCGAGCCAGGGACGGGCAAGACCGAACTGGCGCGGCAAGTGGCAAATGCATTGGAGATGCCACTGATTGAGTGGCATGTGAAGTCCACAACCAAGGCGCAACAAGGCCTCTATGAATACGATGCGGTCAGCCGGTTGCGCGACAGCCAGCTTGGGGATCTGCGGGTGCATGACGTGGCCAACTATATCCGCCGCGGCAAGCTGTGGCAGGCGTTCACCGCCCCAGCCCGCGTGGTTCTGCTGATTGACGAGATCGACAAGGCCGATATCGAGTTTCCCAACGATCTGTTGCAGGAACTCGACCGGATGGAGTTTCATGTGTACGAGACCGGCGAGACCATTCAGGCGCTGCACCGCCCAGTGGTGATCATCACCTCGAACAATGAAAAAGAACTGCCGGATGCATTTTTGCGCCGTTGTTTCTTTCACTACATCCGCTTTCCGGATGCGGATGTGTTGGCGGCGATTGTGAAAGTACACTTCCCCGACATTAAGCCCGCACTTTTGACCACCGCGCTGACGCAGTTCTTTGAGATCAGGGAGACGCCAGGGTTGAAGAAAAAACCCTCGACCTCGGAAGTGCTGGACTGGCTGAAACTGCTGCTGGCGGAAGACCTTGCGCCCGAGGATCTGAGGCGGGATGGCAAACATGCTTTGCCGAAACTGCACGGGGCGCTGTTGAAGAACGAACAGGACGTGCATCTGTTTGAGCGGCTGGCGTTTATGGCACGCGGTCAGCGCTAGCTTGTTTGACCCGTGCGGCTGGCTTGGCGGCAATGCTGCGGCATCAATCCCGTGTGAGGCGCAGGATTGTGCATGAAGAATCGAGAATCAGGCGATTCTGCCGTACTTTAGCCATAGTCTTGCCACGATCTGGTAACGAAAACTGCGATTTATGAAATATATTGAAATATGTTGCGAGTGATTTGTAGATAATATGGCGTTTCCACTGCGGCAACCATCCATAGGTGGTTTCGATGATTTTGTGCGGAATCCTAAAGATTGACATGATCATGCCCGAAAACTGACACTGCAGCCCTGTTGTCTTGCCTTAAGAATGAGCTTCCTAACTGCAATGAGTTCCAATGACTTACGCCCTGCCATTGCCGATCTGCCAAGCGGCCCCGAAAGGGACGCGGGCGTCGAGCAAAGCGGCTGTGCCTTCGGTGATCTGCCACCGGATGCGCACAGCGCAGCGCAAAGGTCAGGCCAATCTGCCGCTGCTCGGTGGATTGGCGATCATTGCAGACAGGAGGCCCATGACGGGAAGTAGGGGTGCGGTGGGACGCGCGTTTTGCTTGCCCAACCGGGCTTCTCATCCCTCCACAACCGTCGGTCTGCTCCGGCGCGCGTGGCTTGGGATGAGAAGTGACGGCGCGGGGGATACGCGAGCTTTGAGCCGGTCAGGCAAGGCTTTGGGGCTGGATGCGGGGGCATCTGACATCAAAGGTCTGACCGGGGTTTTGCGCGCGTCCCGCCACGCTTCGCCAACACAATGGGGGCCGCTGCGGCCTTTGAAACCTTGTATGAATGGTCTGCCAGCCCATGCGCCTGATATCCATGATTGCCGTTCTCGGCCTGACTGCCTGTATGCCTGCCCCAACGGCACAGGTCTCAAAGAACTACACTGAAGCCGGCACTACGGGCATTGGCTTGCCCGCGATGCAGGGTTTTGGGGCGGTGGTCACTACCGGGCCGTCACGCTCGAATGCCGAGATCGCACATGATTTCCTTGATCTGGAATTCCGCATGGAAAGCGGTCGGGCGATTCCAAATTTCAGCCGATTTGAGGGCCCGATCACCATCAGACTGACCGGAGATGTGCCGCCCACAGCGCCTGCGGAAATGTCACACCTGATCAACCGCTTCCGCACCGAGGCGGGTCTGCCAGTCAGCTTTGCAAAACCCGGCGACAATGCCTCGATCACCATTGAATTCCAACCCCGCGCCCAGATGGCCAAAGTGGTGCCGATGGCCGCCTGTTTCGTGGTGCCACGCGTGCAATCTTGGGCCGAATACAAGGCCGAGCGGAACGGCCCAAAGGTCGATTGGACTACAATGATCAAGCGCGAGCATGTCGCGATTTTCGCACCCTCCGACGTCTCGCCGCAAGAGGTGCGCGATTGTCTGAACGAAGAGACCGCTCAAGCCATGGGGCCGCTGAATGACCTTTATCGGTTGACGGACTCGGTGTTCAACGATGACAATTTCAACTCGGTGCTGACCGGATCAGATATGCTGATGCTGCGGCTGCATTACGCCCCGGAACTGCGCAACGGCATGAATGAGGCCGAGGCTGCAAAATATGTGCCCGATGTGCTGGCGCGGCTGAATCCAGCCGGCAATATCGCCAGCGGCGCCTTCAAACAAATCGCGCCACGGTCGTGGATCGCGGCTGTGGAAGGCACATTTGGCCCGCGGGGTGGTAACGCGGCCCGGTTGCGCGCGGCCGATATGATGCTGTCGATTGCGATGGCGCAGGGCTGGCACGATGCGCGACTGGGCTTCAGCTATTACGCCAAAGGCCGCGCGCTGGCGAGTTCAGACCCCGCTCAGGCCGTACGCAATCTGACCGAAGCCGCAAAAGTATATCGCAGCATGCCAGACGCGCATGTGCAACTGGCGCATGTGGACATGCAGTTGGCGGCGATTGCATTGGCCGCGGGCCAATCCGATCAGGCGATTGCCTTTGCCGATCGCTCAATCCCGGTGGCAAAACGGACGGAAAATGCGTCTCTGCTGGCAACCCTGATGCTGATCAAGGCCGAGGCGTTGGAGAACGAGGGCCGCGTCGTTGAAGCGCGGGGCTTGCGTCTCGACAGTCTGGACTGGGCGCGGTATGGCTTCGGACCGGAGCGTCAGGTGCGCGGACGGATGGCAGAGATAGCCAATCTGGGCGCGCGCGGGCAGCGGGGATAATTTCGGGGCATTGGTCTTTTGCGGCCTGTCCCAGCAAAGGGGCGGGCCGTGATCGTTTTGGCTGGGTTACTGATCGGCGCGGCCTATGGCGCGTTTAGCGCGAGACGCCGCGGTGGGCGCGGCTTGGATATGCTGCAATATGGTGCGGCCTATGCGATCATGCTGGCGCTGATCGGGTTGTTGCTGACGATCTATCTGCACCGAACTTTGGCGGGCTAGCCGATGTTCCTGCCGTTCTTTCAGGCGTTGCGGAAAGAAGGCGTGCCAGTATCGTTGCGCGAATATCTGGCGTTTCTGGAGGGTCTGGCGGCGGGCCTTGTCACCTATGACGCGACCGGATTCTATCATCTGGGCCGTTTGACCATGGTGAAAGATGAGCGCCATATTGATCGCTATGATCGGGCTTTCGCCCATAGTTTCAGTGGCTTGGACGCCGTTTCTGAAGCAGAAGTCTTGCAGGCGCTGGACCTGCCCGCCGCTTGGCTGAAGAAGCTGGCGGAAAAGCACCTGACACCCGAAGAACGCGCTGGCATTGAAGCTTTGGGTGGCTTTGATAAACTGATCGAGACTTTGAAGCAGCGTTTGGCCGAGCAAAACGGTCGGCATCAGGGTGGCAATAAGTGGATCGGCACAGCGGGGACTTCGCCGTTTGGCGCTTATGGTTATAACCCGGAAGGCGTGCGGATTGGGCAGGATCAAAGCCGCCATCAGCGCGCGGTGAAGGTTTGGGACAAGCGCGAGTTTCGCAATCTGGATGATCAGGTTGAACTTGGCACCCGCAATATCAAGGTGGCCCTGCGCCGGTTGCGGAAATGGGCGCGCACGGGGGCGGCTGAGGAATTGGATCTGGACGGCACCATCCGGGCCACCGCAGAGCATGGTTGGCTGGATGTGCAGGTGCGGCCCGAGCGTAAAAATGCGGTCAAGGTGTTGCTATTCCTTGATATTGGCGGCTCGATGGACCCTTATGTCAAGGTGATGGAGGAGTTGTTTTCGGCCGCCCGTGCCGAATTCAAGCATCTGGTGCCGTTCTATTTCCACAATTGTCTGTATGAGGGCGTGTGGCGCGACAATGCGCGGCGTTGGAATGCGCAGACTTCAACCGCCGAGGTGCTGCGGACCTATGGCGCGGATTACAAATGCATTTTCGTCGGCGATGCCTCGATGAGCCCCTATGAGATTTTGCATCCGGGTGGGGCGAATGAGCATTGGAATGCCGAGGCCGGGCAGGTTTGGCTGCAACGCGCCTGTGATCGCTGGCCGAACCATTTGTGGATTAACCCTGTGCCAGAGCCGCATTGGGGCTACACGCAGTCGATCCGGCTGATCGCGCAGATTGTCGCAGGCCGCATGGTGCCGATGACACTGGATGGTATTTCACGCGGGATCAAGGCGTTACGCTGATGCACGGGGCTTGGTGCGGCACGCGGCGTGAAATCGGCCGATCGTGGCTTGCAGCGCGGTCGAGCTGCCCCATATCAAGCGCATGTTGAAACTTCTCCCCTTTCTTCTAGCGATTGGCTACGGCCTTTTGATGATGCGGTTTTCGGTTTGGCGCACCAAGAAGATGCTGGCCGAGCAAAGTCAGCCGTTGCGCGATCCGGGGCTGTTGGCTTTGGCGCAGCGCATGGCGGTGGCGCTGGAACTGCCGCAGATCAAGGTTAACGTCTATCAGATCGAAGCAGTGAACGGCCTCGCCGCACCCGATGGGCAGATTTATCTGACGCAAGGATTTTTGGACCGCAAGGCGAAGGGCCAGGTTTCGGATGCCGAACTCGCCTCGGTGATAGCACACGAGTTGGGGCATGTGGCGTTGGGCCACACCCGGCGGCGGATGATTGATTTCACCGGGCAAAATGCGGTGTTCGTGATGCTGTCAGCCGTGTTGAATCGCTTTTTGCCGGGGATTGGCGTGTGGATTGCCAATATGATCTCGGGGGCCTTGATGGCGCATATGTCGCGGCGCGATGAGTTTGAGGCCGATGCTTACGCGGCAGCTTTGCTGGTGAAGGCGGGAATTGGCGTGGGCCCACAGGTATCGCTGTTTCGCAAGCTTTCGGCCCTGACTGGGTCTGCGGGTGCAGGCACCCCGGCTTGGCTTTTGAGCCATCCGAAAACCGATGACCGGATCGCCGCGATTGAGGTTTTAGACGCACGTTGGCGGGACACGTAGGGTGGGTTTTTAACCCACCAAGCCGAACCCCATAGCAAGGTGGGTTAAAAACCCAGCCTACACAGCGGCGAGAATCGCTTTCGACAGCTTTGGCAGTTGCGCGCGTTTCAATAGAGATTTCAGCGGGATAGGCTCGCCCTTCATCGCTTGCGCCGTGGCGTGCACTTGGGTCACCACCTCGGTGACTTCACGGGGATGAAACGACCACAGTTGCCAGAGAAAACCGTCAGGGTCGCGGCGTTCCAGGCCTTCTTCGGCCAGCAGATGGCGCGGGAAATCCTTGGCGTTGAAGGTGACGATGCAATCGGCGTGGCCTGCGATGGCCACGGCCAGCACATGCACATCATTGGGGTCGGGCAGCAGCAGGCGGGCTTCGATGTTCGGTTGCTCGCGCACGCAGCCACGCGGGAAGGCGGCGCGCAGCAGGGTGGATTCGATTTCCGCCTGCGCCTGCGCGATGGCCCCAAGTTTAGCGGTGGCGCGGGTCCATTCGCGCAAGATACGATCAGACCACAGCGCCTCGTACAGCCCCTTGGCCGCCACGCCCAGCAGGATTTCCCGCAGCACGGTCGGGTATAACACGCAGGCGTCGAGAACCGCTTTCACAGCGGTTCGCGTTTAAGTTGCATCAAAAAGCACCCGAAGATATCGGCGCTTTTCGATTTACTCTGTGGAGAGAAAACGCAAACCACTTTAGTCCAGCCGGAAGAACAGGGCCTTAAGATAGCCGCTTTCTGCCAGTTGCGGCAGCATGGGGTGATCGGGGCCAGCGAAGCCTGTGTGCAGAAGCTGGCCACGACGGCCCCCGCGCCCGATGCCGCGGGCAGAGGCGTTGCGGAACGAAGCAAGATCTGCGGCATGGCTGCACGAACAGAGCACCAGATAACCGCCCGGAGCCACAAGGGGGGCAGCGAGCCTGGCGATACGTTCGTAGGCGCGCAGGCCAGCTTCCAGCGCAGGCTTGGCCGGGGCAAAGGCGGGCGGGTCGCAGATCACCAGATCGAATTGCGCGCGCTCTGTGCCCAAGCTTTCCAGCACGTCGAAGGCGTCGCCTTGGCGGGTGGTGAAGCGGTCGGCAAAGCCCGAAGCCTCGGCGCCCTGCCCGGCCAGCGCCAAGGCCGGGGCCGAGGCATCAACGGCGAGAACCGAAGCCGCACCATGCGCCAAAGCCGCCAGACCAAAGCCGCCGACATGGGCGAACATATCCAGCACGCGTCCGCCCTTGGCAAAGCCAGCCGCGAAGGCATGGTTCGGACGTTGGTCATAGAACAGCCCGGTTTTCTGGCCTCCGGTCACGTCAGCCAGATAGATAGCCCCGTTCATCGGCACTTGGATCGGCGCGGAAACGCCCCCCACCAGCACCAGATTTTCCTCATTGAGCCCCTCTAGCCCGCGCGAGCGTCCGGTGGCGTTTTTCACCACGGTTTGAACGCCCGTCACCGCCTGCAAAGCCGCGACCAGCACATCCAGATGCGCCTCGGCCCAAGCGGCGTTGGGCTGGATCACAGCCACATCACCGAAGCGGTCAATGACGATGCCGGGCAGGCCATCGGCCTCGGCATGCACCAGACGGTAGAACGGCTGATCATAGAGACGGTCGCGCAGCGAGAAAGCGCGGGAGAGTTTCGCCTCAAACCACGCCTGATCGAGTTCCGCCTCGGGGTTGCGGTCCAGCATCCGGGCGATGATTTTGGAATTGGTGTTGACCGTGACCAGACCGAGATCGCGGCGATCGGCATCGACCAGAATCGCCAAAGCGCCGGGCGCAAGGTTATTGGTCCGCCTGTCCGTCACCAATTCATCTGCGTAGACCCAAGGGAAGCCGTGGCGCAACGCGCGGGCCTCGGCCTTGGGGCGCAGGCGGACGATGGGATAGCGGCGCGAGACGGTCTCAGAACCGGTGTCGGCGTCATCGGCGGGATGCGGGGCGGGGGAATGCGAAATGGGGGAGCTCATGCCCCCCCATACTAAGATATCTCGGCTGTGAAAAGCCCTGCGTTTATTGCGCGGTCTTATTGAATACTGGCCAACTGCGCCGGGGTGCCGTCAAACCGCGTCACCACCGCAGCAGCGGGCAGGACAGTGACTGGAGCCGAAAGCTCGCGCCGGATCACTTCGGTCAGACGGTCGGTCACCACGACTTTTTGCGTGCGGCCCGCTTCTTCCTCGGCAATCGCCCGCGCCCCGCCTGCACCTTTGACATCGGCCACGATCATGCGTGGCCCCTGCACGATGGCCCCAGTGGCCGCATCTCGCACCGTCATCAGGAAATGCATCGAATGCACACCGCCGATGGTGTAGCGGGTTTTCTCAGTGAGGCAGTGAAAGCGCACGACTTCCAGATCGACCACAACCGGTGCGCCCGTGTGCATCGTCGCAGTGCTGCGCGCTGCGGCATCCTCAAAGATCGCCTTCACTTGCGCATAACGGTCGCCCGGCAGATCACCGCGCCAGACGATATCGGCACTGGGGCGGAAGGTATTGGCTTCCGACACCTTCAAGGCGCGCGGGACAATGACGTTCAACGCCTTCACATCATATTCCGCTTGCAGCATCACTGGGCCGCGCGGGCCGGGGGCTTGCGGCAGGCGCGAAGCTTGCGACAGATCCGACGACACCTGATTTTGCGTCGACATAGAGGTGGTTTGCGCGCAGGCTGAAAGGCTCAAGGCCAGAACCAGTGCGGTAATCGAAGTCATCTTCATAGCTGCACCCTTTTGGTTGGCCCGCCGCCTTTAGACTTGTCGGGCATTAACCAAATAAAGCCCTGCGAATGTGGCGGGTTTTTGGTGAACATCGCGCCAAATCAAGGTATGATACGGGTGCTTTTGCGACTGTGGCCGGATTGCATCGGGCCAATGACCTGCGGCCAGCGCCCTCCCCCTACGATCAGAATTTGTGCGCGGCAGCAGCAAAACCTTGTTGTTAGCGCTAACAGCATCTGTTACAGCTAAAACACGCCACTATTGCAGCTTTTTTGCCAAGCCTGAGGTGCCCCATGTCGTTGAATTCTACCATTGACCGCGTGACTGACCGGATCCGCGAGCGCTCGGCGCAGACGCGGGGCGATTATCTGACACGGCTGGCGGCAGCGGCAGCGCAGGGTCCGGCGCGCGCGCATCTGTCTTGCGGCAATCAGGCGCATGCCTATGCCGCGATGGGGGCGGATAAGGCGGCGCTGGCCGCAGGGCGGGTGCCGAATATCGGCATCGTGACGGCCTATAATGACATGCTCTCGGCGCATCAGCCCTATGAGGATTACCCCAAACTGATCCGCGAGGCGGCCCGCAAAGCTGGTGCCACAGCGCAGGTTGCAGGCGGGGTTCCGGCGATGTGCGATGGCGTCACCCAAGGGCAGGCCGGGATGGAGTTGTCACTGTTCTCGCGCGATGTGATTGCATTGTCGGCGGGCGTGGCTTTGTCGCACAACACTTTTGACGCGGCGCTGTTTCTCGGGGTTTGTGATAAGATCGTCCCCGGTCTGGTGATGGCGGCGGCGGCGTTTGGCCATATTCCAGCGGTGTTCGTGCCCGCGGGGCCGATGACCTCGGGGCTGCCAAATGACGAAAAATCCAAGGTGCGCAATGCGTTTGCCACCGGAGCGGTCGGGCGCGAGGAGCTGATGGCGGCCGAGATGGCCAGCTACCACGGCCCCGGCACCTGCACGTTTTACGGCACCGCCAACACCAATCAGATGCTGATGGAATTCATGGGCCTGCACCTGCCGGGTGCGTCGTTTGTGAATCCCAATACGCCGCTGCGCGAGGCTTTGACCACTTATGCGGTGGAACGTGCGGTGGCGATCACCGCATTGGGCAATGATTTCCGCCCGGCGGGCGAGGTTCTAGACGAACGCGCCTATGTCAACGGTCTGGTCGGGTTGATGGCGACAGGCGGCTCGACGAATTTGGTGCTGCACCTGCCTGCAATGGCGCGGGCTTCGGGCGTGCTGCTGGATCTGGCGGATTTTGATGAGATCAGCCAAGCGGTGCCTTTGATGGCCAAGGTCTACCCGAATGGTCTGGCCGATGTGAACCATTTCCACGCGGCGGGCGGGCTGGGCTATATGATCGGGCAATTGCTGGATCATGGCCTGCTGCATGGCGATGCCAAGACGGTGGCGGGCGAAGGTCTGCGGCATTACCGGACCGAGCCGAAGTTGCTGGATGGTCGACTGACCTGGACACCGGGCTCAAACCACACGCTGAACGACAAAATTCTGCGGCCCGTCTCTGATCCGTTCCAACCCACCGGGGGGCTGCGGCAACTGTCCGGCAACCTCGGGCGTGGCGTGATCAAGGTGTCCGCTGTGGCACCCGAGCGCCATATCATCGAGGCGCCTTGCCGGATTTTCCATGACCAGAACGATGTGAAAGCGGCGTTCAAGGCGGGCGAGTTCACCTCTGACACGATAGTTGTTGTGCGCTTCCAAGGCCCACAAGCCAATGGGATGCCGGAATTGCACTCGCTGACGCCGATGCTGTCGGTCTGCCAAGATCGCGGGCTGAAGATGGCTTTGGTGACGGATGGCCGGATGTCGGGGGCTTCTGGCCGTGTGCCTGCGGCGATCCACGTCTCACCCGAGGCCGCCAAGGGTGGCCCGCTTGCACGGTTGCGCGATGGTGATATTGTGCGTCTGGATGCGGTGGCGGGCACCTTGTCGGTACTGGCCGCTGATTTTGATACCCGCGAACCTGTCACTGCTGACCTTTCCGGCAACCGCCACGGCATGGGCCGCGAGTTGTTCGAGGCGTTCCGCCGCAACGTCGGCACCTCGGAAACCGGCGCGGCTGTGGTGATCTAAGTTTTGCCTCCGCACTTTCAACCTGCCCCGCAAGATGGGGATGGAGACCACGATGAAACCGAGCAAACAATCCCGCCTTGCCGCCGAAATCTGCCGCCTTGCCCCGGTGGTGCCGGTGCTGGTGATCGACGATCTGGCGCATGCCAAACCGCTGGCCGAAGCTTTGGTGAAGGGCGGGCTGCCTGCGCTGGAGGTCACGCTGCGCACCGCTTGCGCGCTGGATGCGATCCGGGCGATGTCCGAAGTGCCGGGCGGTGTGGTGGGGGCTGGCACCTTGCTGACGCCCGCGGATGTGAAGGCGGCGAAGGCAGCGGGGGCCAAGTTTGGGGTCTCACCGGGGGCGACCGAGCGGTTGCTGGACGCCTGTGCGGAATATGAATTGCCGCTGTTGCCGGGGGCTGCGACGGCGTCCGAGATCATGGCGTTGCTGGAACTGGGCTATACGGTGCAGAAGTTCTTCCCCGCAGAGCAGGCCGGCGGTGCGCCGTATTTAAAATCCATCGGCGCGCCTATTCCGCAGGTGTCGTTCTGCCCAACGGGCGGGATCAGCCTGAAGAACGCGCGGGAATACCTTGGCTTGAAGAATATTCTGTGCGTCGGCGGCTCTTGGGTGGCCCCCAAAGAGGCGATGCTCAAGGGCGATTGGGCGGCGATCACCACGCTGGCAGCAGAGGCTGTGTTGCTGCGCTAAATCTTTCAGGGGGGCGAGGGCGCTGAAGCGCGTTGCCCCCGCTATTGATCACCGCATGTCTTCCCAGCTGGGAGAGACTAGTGGTTTACCGCTTCTTAACCACATTATGTGGTGCAGGTCGCCTAAAATGGGCGGCATCGGCGCGTGTTTGCCTGGTCTGCCTTATGGATTGGAGGCAAACCGCGCGGCGCGGCCGCCCCTGCGTTTGGGGTGTTCGGGCGCGGTCAAGGCCTCGGTCAGCACCTTTGTCATCGGGTGATCGGGGTTTGGGATGCCGTAATGCGCCAGCAAGGCCCGGATGCAATCGGGGGTGTTGACCACCGCTGGCAGGCTTAAAACCCAGTCGATGAAGATCGAGCCGCATTCGCCATAGCTGATGCCTTCGATGTTGTAGCTTTCGCGCACCAACCCTTTTGGGTCTGCTTCTGATAGATCCACCGCGCGTCTCCCCATACTTCACCCGACTTATTACCCGTTCAAATGGGCCGAAATCACCTGCTCTGCAAGCGCTGCCACGCGCGCAAGCCGCTTGGTCAGCGCCTCGGTTGTGGCCTCGTTCGCTTCGCGCAAAAGAAAGGCCCGCCCGCCAAGCCCCAAGGTTTCAGGGTCCAGCGGCTTGTCGGACAGCAGTTTGCTCGCCGCCTGCATTTGCCAGCACAACCTATAGGCATCGAGAAGCGCCGACTGATCCGAATGCGACAGTTTAGCCAGCGTTCCGCCCGTGATTTTGCCTGCGATCTGGCCCCCAGCCGCGATCTGACGTTCCAACCCGCGCGCGGGGCTGGCGGTTTGCAGGGCGACGGTTTGCGCCAGAAGTTCGATGTCCATCATCCGGCCGGGGCCAAATTTGGCATCCCACCCGCCCGCCCCCGGCTTCGCCTCGGCCAGACGAGCGCGCATGTCGGCCACGTCTTTCAGCACGGTGGCCCCCTGCCCTTTGCTGGCAATGGTTTCGCGCCGGAACGCTTCGACCTCGGCGGCGAGCGTAGGCTCGCCCGCCAGCACCCGCGCGCGGGTCAAAGCGAGATGTTCCCATGTCCAAGCCTCGGTGGTCTGGTAGTTGCGGAAACTCTCGATCGAGGTTGCAACCGGCCCTTGCCGCCCCGAAGGCCGCAGCCGCACGTCCACCTCGTAAAGCCGCCCTTCCGCCATTTGCGCCGACAGGGCTGTGACCATCGCTTGCGTCAGGCGGGCGTAATAGGGCCGCGCCGCGAGCGGGCGTTTGCCGTCGGAATTTTCCACCCCGGCGGCGTCATAGATCATGATCAGGTCAAGGTCGGACCCCGCATTCAAGCGGCCAGCGCCCAAGCTTCCCATGCCCAGCACGACCGCGCCCCGCCCCGGAGCCTGCCCATGTTTCAGGGCAAAATCCGCGCAGACCACCGGCCACAGCGCCGCGATTACCGCCTCGGCCAGATCGGCATATTGCTTGCCCGCCTCAAAGCCATCAATCAGGCCGCGCAGATGATGCACCCCGATGCGGAAGTGCCATTCCTTCATCCAGCGCCGGGCGGCGTCGAGTTTGCGCTCATAATCGGGGATATCGTCAAGGCGTTTGGACAATTCGGCGATGAGGGCAGCGGTTGTGGGCCAAGCCGCGAAGAACGCGCCCCCGATCACCGCATCCAGCACGCTTGCGTTGCGCGACAGATACCGTGCCAAGGCGGGGGCGGTGCCTGCGATGTCGATGATCAGATCGACCAGTTGCGGGTTGGCCTCGAACAGCGAGAAGATTTGCACGCCCGAGGGCAGCCCCGCGAGGAAGCCATCCAGCGCCACCAAGGCCTCATCGGGGTTGGCGGCGCGGGTCAGACGTTTCAGCAAGACCGGGCGCAGGCGCAGGAAAATCGCTTGGGCGCGGTCAGAACGCAGGGCGGGATAACTGCTCCAGCCTTTGACGATCTGGGCTGCGTGATCGGACAGTTCGGGACCGGCTTCGACCGCACTGGGGGCGAAGAAGCCTTCGGTGAGGCGGTCAGTGCGGCTGAGACGGTCGAGCAGATCTGTGCGGAAGCTCGCCTCGTCCTGCCCGCAGAAGGCGGCAATGCGGGCGATGCCTTCGGCGGAGGTCGGCAGGTTGTGGGTCTGCTCGTCATTCACCATCTGAATGCGGTGTTCTAGCTCGCGGTGCTGGGTGTAAAGCTGCGACAGGTCGGTCGCGACCTCGGGCGGCAACCAGTCTTTCGCGGCCAAGGCCTTAAGACCACCCAAAGTGGTGCGGTCGCGCAGGGTTACATCACGCCCCCCGGCGATCAGTTGGCGGGTTTGGGTGAAGAATTCGATCTCGCGGATGCCACCTTGGCCCAGTTTCATATTGTGGCCTTCGACCGTGACAGCCCCATTCAAGCCACGATGCTCGCGGATGCGCAGGCGCATGTCATGGGCGTCTTGGATCGCGGCGAAATCGAGGTGTTTGCGCCAGACGAACGGCGTCAGGGCTTTCAGAAAGCGATTGCCCGCCGCAAGATCACCGCCACAGGGGCGGGCTTTGATATAGGCCGCGCGTTCCCATGTGCGGCCTTGGGCTTCATAATAGGCCTCGGCTGCGGCCATCGACAGACACACCGGCATCACAGAAGCATCCGGCCGCAGGCGCAGGTCTGTGCGAAAAACATAGCCTTCAGCGGTGATATCCGACAGCATCACCGCCATTTTGCGGGTCACCCGAATGAAAGCGGCGCGGGCGTCTTGCCAATCATCGCCGTAACGGTCCTGATCGAACAGGCAGATCAGGTCGATATCCGAGGAGTAATTCAACTCGCCCGCCCCCATCTTGCCCATCGCAAGGCTGACCATGCCACCAGCTGTGGCCGCATCATCGGGGGTGGCTCCGGGCAGTTTGCCACGGCGGATTTCGTCGGCCACAAGTCTTTGCATCGCCAGATCAACGGCGCGGTCGGCAAGATCGGTCAGCGCGCCTGTCACCTGCATCAGCGACCACACCCCGCCCAGATCGGCCAGCGCCGTCAGCAAAGCCGCGCGGCGTTTGGCTTGGCGCAGCGCGTTTGGCAGTTGGTCAAGCGCCACATCATGCAGCGCCACCAACACCCCGGCGAAGGCGGTTTCCGGCGCGAGGGTCAGGGCGACGCGCAGCCATTGCGCCTCGCGCAGCATCAGCGCCTTCAGATAGGGGCTGCACCCGGCGGTATTGGCCAGCAGACCGCGCAGATCGGGCGCGAGGTCGGCAAAGCTGGTGGCAATATCAGCGGCCTGATCGCGGTCATAGGCGATGGGCTGGCGGGTGATGCGGGCGGCGAAATTCTGGCTCATGCCCGCAATTTGCGGTGCTGCGCGCGTGGGGTCAACGGGCAGACTTGCTCTACAAGAGAGGTTTGTCGATAAAGCCGGGAAATGGAGGCGGTGATGAGCAAAAGTCTGGCGCGGGTTATGGCAGCGATGCAAGCCGCGGGGGTTACGGGCGCACCGCTGGAAATGCCGGGCGAAACCCGCACCGCCGGACAAGCCGCTGCGGCGGCAGGCTGCGCCTTGGATCAGATTGTAAAGTCGATCATCTTTGGCGGCCAGCGCGGATTGTATCTGTTTCTGACTGCGGGCGGCAATCAGGTGGATGCTGCGAAGGCCAGCGCGTTGGCGGGCGAGGGTTTGGGCCGTGCCGATGCCAATCAGGTGCGCGCGGTGACGGGGTTTGCGATTGGCGGGGTGTCGCCCTTGGGGCATCTGACGCCGCTGCCGTTGTGGATGGACCCGCGCTTGCTGACCTATCCAACCCTATGGGCGGCGGCGGGGACGCCCCGGCATATTTTCGCGATCTCGCCCGCGCAGTTGCAGCAGATCACCGGGGCGATTGTGGCGGACTTTGCAGCTTAGAGGTTATGGCGGAACAGTCTGAAGGCCCCCCCGCTGCCCCGGACTTGATCCAGGGCCTCTTTTCATCGTATGCCCAGCCCCTGTGAGGCCCCGGATCAAGTCCGGGGCGGCGGGGGATTGATTTAGGCGGGTTTTCGCGCGTTTTTGGCGCTCGACCCAGCCTTATGTAAATATCATTCACATAACCCTTGAAAGCGCAGTCAACACAGCGCATCTTGGCTGATGTGAAAGACATTCACATACACCGAAATACGGGAGTCCGCCGATGAATACCAGTTCAACCACCGCCCCTTCCTCTGGCGGAATCTTTTCTTTCCTGCGCCGCGCCGAGGCTTGGCTTGACGATAAAGGCAAAGGTGCCTGGATCGCCGCCATGGTGCTTGGCTTCATCTTCATCTGGCCCGTGGGCCTGGCCTTTCTGGCCTATATGATCTGGAGCAAACGTATGTTCAGCCGTTCTTCTTGCGCGGAACGTCGCGCCCGTCAGTTTGAGCGTCATGAAAAGCATTGGGGCGGCCACCATTCGGCAATGCGCCCCTCGGGCAATGCCGCGTTCGATGCCTACAAGACCGATATGCTGCGCCGTCTGGAAGACGAGCAGACCGCGTTCGAGTCGTTCCTGCAACGTCTGCGTGAGGCCAAAGACAAGTCTGAGTTCGACAGCTTTATGGAAGACCGCGCCCGTGCCGCCACGGCCCCTGCTGCGCCGACCGAAGTGGCACGCCCCGGCGAATACTGATCCTTGGGCGGATCGTCTGACCCCAAAGCCCCCCGGTTTGCGCCGGGGGGCTTTTGTTTGTGCAAGGTTTCCGCTGACTTGACCCGCGCGGATCGCGCGTCTGATTGCGCTTGGCGGCGGGGCTTGGCCTTGCTAGGGTATGCTTTCCCTAACCTTGCGGCCCGAGACAATGCGCCACACCCTTCCGATTGCGCCCCAGTTTTACGTGACGGCTCCGCAGCCCTGCCCCTATTTGGAGGGGCGGATGGAACGCAAATTGTTTACGGCTTTGCAGGGCGATCAGGCGCAACGGTTGAATGACTCGCTGTCGAAACAGGGGTTTCGGCGCAGTCAGAACGTGCTTTATCGGCCGTCTTGTGCGGAATGTTCGGCCTGTCTGTCTGCGCGGATCAGGGTGGCCGATTTCAAACCCAGCCGCACCCAGCGCAAGATTTTGAAGAACGCCGCCCATCTGCGCCGCAACGCCACCAGCCCTTGGGCGACGGAAGATCAGTTCACTTTGTTCCGCCGTTACCTTGATGCCCGCCACGCCGATGGCGGCATGGCCGATATGGATGTGTTCGAATTCGCCGCGATGATCGAGGAGACCCCGATCAAAAGCCGGGTGATCGAGTATACGCGGGCGGGCGGGCCGGGCGAGTCCGGGCGGCCCTTGGCTTGCGTCGCGCTGACCGATGTTTTTGATGACGGGCTGTCGATGGTTTACAGCTTTTATGACCCCGATATGATTGATCTGTCTTTGGGGACGTTTGCCATTCTGGACCATATCGCCATCGCGCGCGAGGCTGGGCTGCCTTACGTCTATCTGGGCTATTGGGTGCCGGGCAGCCGCAAGATGAACTATAAGGCCGGGTTCAATGCGCTGGAAATTTTCAAACATGGCGCGTGGCAGGACATTGGCGATCCCGCCGATCACCGGGCCGAGTTGCATCCGCTGTCGGTCGACCCGATTGCCGAGCAGGTGGCGCGGATTTCGCTGCCCGAGGCGCGCAGCGTGCCAAGGGAATGATTGGCGCGCTGGCTTTGGTGGTGCCGGATTATGATCAGGCGATCCGGTTCTTTTGCGACGGCTTGGGGTTTACACTTACCGCCGACAGAGATCAGGGCCACAAGCGTTGGGTGACGGTGCAGCCTGCGGGCGGCGGGGTGCAGCTTGTGTTGGCGCAGGCCAAGGATACGCGCGAGCTTGCGGCGGTGGGGGATCAGGCGGGCGGGCGGGTTTGGCTGTTCCTGCATACCGATGATTTTGCCCGCGATGCAGCACGGATTGTCGCAGCGGGTGGGGTGTTTGAGGAAAGCCCGCGCCATGAGGCATATGGCACGGTGGCGGTGTGGCGCGATCTTTGGGGCAATCGCTGGGATCTGTTGCAACCCGCTTAAGACGATGTGTCCGCCCTAACGGCTTTTCCCCGCGGGGAATGACTTGTGGTTTTCGGCGGGTGTATCCACAACATACAGCCCTGAAGCGCCGGCGATATATATGCAAAAAAAGCGGCATGGCTGCGGCTGTTGGTCGCGAGTCGGGGGAAATTGAATGATCCAGACCTGTGCGAATTGCTAAAATTGCTTAATTTCGCACATTATCGCAATTAAAGTTCAAAAAACTGCATCTGAGCGACACTTTCCATGTCGATTTGCAGTTGACGACCCTGCCGCACCGCCCTAGTTTCCCCAACGAAGCTCAAGGGGTCTGTAATGCTCAGCATTCTAGTCGTCGTAAGGATAAAGCGCATGGGCCGGTAACGGTTTGACCATCAGGTTTCCCATGCGCCCCCGAGTAACCTCCGGGGGCTTTTTGTTGGCCAAGGCCCAAAGCGGGCAAGATAGGATTGAAGCAATGACGCGTCAGATGACCGGAGCACGCATGGTAGTTCAAGCCCTGAAGGATCAGGGTGTTGAAGTTGTCTTTGGTTATCCGGGTGGCGCAGTGCTGCCGATCTATGACGAGATTTTCCAGCAAAACGACATCCGGCATATTTTGGTGCGGCATGAGCAGGGTGCCATTCATATGGCCGAGGGCTATGCGCGATCGACGGGTAAAGTGGGCGTGGCTTTGGTGACGTCTGGCCCGGGGGCGACGAATGCCGTGACGGGCCTTACCGATGCTTTGCTGGACAGCATCCCGCTGGTGGTGCTGACCGGCCAAGTGCCGACCTTTATGATCGGCACCGATGCGTTCCAAGAGGCCGATACCATTGGCATCACCCGGCCCTGCACCAAGCACAACTGGCTGGTGAAGGACACTGAAAAGCTGTCGGAAACCATCCATCAGGCGTTTCATGTCGCCTCCCACGGACGCCCCGGCCCGGTGCTGATCGACATTCCGAAAGACGTGCAATTCGCCACCGGCACCTACACGCCGATGGAAAAAAGCCGGGTGTCGCATTACCAGCCGCGTGTGAAGGGCGACCCCGAGGCGATTGCGGCGATGGTCGAGATGATGGAAACCGCTGAACGTCCGGTGTTTTACACCGGCGGCGGCGTGATCAACTCGGGCGTGCGCGCCAGTGCTTTGCTGCGCGAATTTGTGGCGGCAACAGGGTTTCCGATCACCTCGACCCTGATGGGTCTGGGGGCTTATCCGGCCAGCGGCACCGCTTGGCTGGGCATGTTGGGGATGCACGGGCTTTATGAAGCCAACCTCGCGATGCACGGCTGCGATCTGATGATCAACATCGGCGCGCGGTTTGATGACCGCATCACCGGGCGGATCCCTGATTTCTCGCCGAAATCGCGCAAGGTGCATGTCGATATTGACCCGTCCTCGATCAACAAGGTGATCCGGGTGGATGTGGGGATCGTTGGCGATATTGCGCATGTGCTGGAAGAGGCGCTGGCGCTGTGGAAATCACGCGGCAGCCGGGTGAACCAAGCCGGCCTTGCAAAGTGGTGGGCGCAGATTGCCGAATGGCGGGCGGTGAAATGCCTGACCTATAAAAACTCGGCATCGGTGATCAAGCCGCAATATGCGCTGGAGCGTTTGGAAGTCCTGACCAAGGGGATGGACCGTTACATCACCACCGAAGTTGGCCAGCATCAGATGTGGGCGGCGCAGTATTTAGGCTTTGAAGCGCCGAACCGTTGGATGACGTCTGGCGGCCTCGGGACGATGGGCTATGGCTTGCCTGCGTCGATTGGCGTGCAGATTGCGCATCCTGACAGTTTGGTGATCAACGTGGCGGGCGAAGCGTCTTGGTTGATGAACATGCAGGAAATGGGCACCGCGATGCAGTTCCGCGCGCCGGTCAAGCAGTTCATCCTGAACAACGAGCGGTTGGGGATGGTGCGGCAGTGGCAGGAATTGCTGCATGGCGAGCGCTATTCGCAATCGTGGTCAGAGTCGTTGCCGGACTTTGTGAAGCTGGCGGAAGCCTTTGGCTGCAAGGGGATACAGGTAACCGACCCCAAGGATCTGGACGATGCGATCATGGAAATGATCCGCTATGACGGGCCGTTTATCTTCGATTGCCGGGTGGAAAAGCACGAGAATTGCTTCCCGATGATTCCGAGCGGCAAGCCGCACAACGAGATGCTGCTTGGTGATGCCGATACCCAAGGTGTCATCAGTGACAAGGGCGCGGTTCTGGTTTGAGATGTCGCGCCGGGGGGCTCGCCCCCCGGACCCCTGAGGATATTTTTACACAGAGGATGACCAAAGATGTCTCCGCTAAACATCAAGAAAAGTGCCTCCAGCCATTCGGCCTATGAGTTGCGCGACCCGAATGCGCCGGTGATTGAGACGCATACTTTGGCGGTGATCGTCGAGAACGAGCCGGGGGTTTTGGCCCGGGTGATCGGTTTGTTCACCGCGCGCGGCTATAACATCGACAGTCTGACGGTGGCCGAGGTGGATCACAGTTCGCATCGCAGCCGGATTACCGTGGTGACGACGGGCACGCCGGAGGTGATCGTGCAGATCAAGGCGCAACTGGCCCGCATGGTGCCGGTGTATGAGGTGCATGATCTGACGGTTGAGGGGCCTTCGGTGCAGCGCGAGCTTGCGTTGATGAAGGTGGCAGGCAAGGGCGAGGCGCGGATAGAGGCGTTGCGCTTGGCCGAGATTTTCCGCGCGCATGTGGTGGATTCGACGCTGGAGTCTTTCGTGTTCGAGATGACCGGGACGCCCGAGAAGATCGACTCGTTTGCCGAATTGATGCGGCCTTTGGGCTTGCGGGAGATGGCGCGGACGGGTGTGGCGGCGCTGTCGCGCGGCGTGTGATCAAGCCTGCGCGACACGTTCGCGCAGGCCATTTCCGCCAGAACGTATTTGGCCTATACCGGGTTTAATCGGGAGGCCGTCATGATCATTGAATTTGGACATTTCACCTTGGTGCTGGCCTTTATGGTCGCAGTGGTGCAATCCACCCTGCCGCTGTGGGGCGCGTATCGGCGTGATGCGCGGTTGATGGCGGTGGCCGACCCTGCGGCGGTGGTGCAGTTTTTGCTGATCGCCACCAGCTTTGTGGCGCTGACGTACGGCTTTGTCACCTCGGACTTTTCGCTGAAACTTGTGGTCGAGAATTCGCATACCGCCAAGCCTTTGCTGTATAAATTCGCCGGCGTCTGGGGCAACCATGAGGGGTCTTTGCTGCTGTGGGTGCTGATCTTGGCAGCGTTTGGCGCTTGTGCGGTTTGGTTTGGCGGCAACCTGCCCAGTGCGCTGAAGGCGCGGGTGTTGGCGGTGCAGGGCTCGATTGGCGTCGCATTCATGGCGTTCATGCTGCTGACCTCGAACCCATTCGTGCGGCTGGAAAATCCGCCGATGAACGGCAATGATCTGAACCCGCTGCTGCAAGACCCCGGTTTGGCGTTTCATCCGCCGTTTTTGTATCTGGGCTATGTCGGGCTTTCGATGAGCTTTTCTTTCGCCATCGCCGCCCTGCTGGAGGGCCGTGTTGATGCCGCCTGGGGCCGCTGGGTGCGGCCTTGGACGCTGGCGGCGTGGGTTTTTCTGACCATTGGCATCGCGATGGGATCGTGGTGGGCGTATTATGAACTTGGCTGGGGCGGGTTTTGGTTTTGGGACCCGGTGGAGAACGCAAGCTTTATGCCTTGGCTAATCTCGGCGGCTTTGTTGCACTCGGCCATTGTGGTGGAAAAGCGCGAAAGCTTGAAGGCTTGGACGGTACTGCTTGCGATCTTGGCCTTTGGATTCTCGCTGACGGGGACCTTTATTGTGCGATCCGGCGTGATCACATCAGTGCATGCCTTTGCCAATGATCCAGAGCGGGGGGTGTTTATTTTGGGCATTCTGGGCGTGTTCATGGGCGGGGCGCTGACGCTGTTTGCGTTGCGCGCCAGTGTGTTAGAGGCCAAGGGTGTGTTTGCGGTGGTCAGCCGGGAAACCGCGCTGGTGGCCAACAACCTGCTGCTGGCGGTATCGGCTTTTGTGGTGTTCATCGGCACGATCTGGCCGCTGATTGCCGAGTTGGTGTTCGCCCGCAAGCTGTCGGTGGGTCCGCCGTTCTTTGATGCCGCCTTCACGCCGTTTATGGTGGTGCTGGCGATCATTCTGCCTGTGGGGGCGATGTTGCCGTGGAAGCGGGCGGAAATCCGGCGGGCGATGCGGCCTTTGCGCGGGGCTTTGGTGTTGGCTTTGGCGGTGGGGCTGCTGGTTTATGCGGTGCAGACCGGCAAAAGTGCTTTGGGTCCGGTGGGGGCTGCGTTGGGCGCTTGGGTTGTGATGGGCGCGCTGATTGACCTGTGGCAGCGGCTGGGGCGTGGGTCTGTCGGGGATCGGTTCAGCCGTTTGCCCCGCCTGCCCCGCGCTGATTTGGGCAAGGTTGTTGCCCATTCTGGTATGGGGGTGACGATCTTTGCGGTGGCGGCGATGACGGCTTGGGTGACGGAAGATATTCGCACCGTTAAAATCGGCGAAAGCTTTGCCTTGGGCGGTTATGACGTGACCTTGCAGGCGGTGAACCAAGTTGAGGGGCCGAATTACCTCTCGACCATGGCGGATATGATCGTGCGGAAGGCGGGCGTTGTGGTGGCAAGTCTGCATCCCGAAAAGCGGATGTATCCGGTGGCCGGGATGCCAACAACCGAGGCTGCGATTGATCAGGGGGTGTTTCGTGATCTGTATCTGGTGATCGGCGATGCCCAAGACGATGGCGGCTATGCAGTGCGCAGTTACATCAAGCCGTTTGCCAACTGGATTTGGGGCGGCGCGTTGCTGATGGCCTTGGGCGGCATGCTCAGCCTGTCGGATCGACGGTTCCGGGTGGCAGCGGGGGCGCGGCGGTCTGAGGCTGTTGCGGTGGCCGCGGAATGATGCGGGCGGTCTTAGTGGCGCTGCTGCTGCTGGCCTCGCCTGCATTTGCGGTGCAACCCGATGAAATCCTAAACGATCCGGGGCTGGAGGCGCGGGCGCGGGCGATCTCGCAAAACCTGCGCTGCCCGGTGTGTCAGGGCGAGGATATCGACGATTCCAACGCGCCAATCAGCCGGGATTTGCGGCTGGCGGTGCGCGAGCGGCTTGTGGCGGGCGACAGCGACACTCAGGTGATCGATTATGTCGTGGCGCGCTACGGCGAATTTGTGCTGTTCAGCCCGCGCGCAGAAGGGTCGAGTTTGATGCTGTGGCTGGCGGGACCTTTGATGCTGCTGGCGGGGGCGGGTATCGCTTTGGCGATGAGCCGCAGGCGGGCGGTGGCGGCTGAGGCCGAAACGCTGTCCGAGGCCGATAAGGTCAGGCTGGCCGAGTTGCTGACAAAGTGACGCGGGGTTTCACTGGTGGCAGTGCCCTGCCCTGATACTGTGGCTGCAAACAGGGGAGACGCCATGTTTCAGTGCATAACGTATCAACTTGAGGCGGGCGTGGCGGTGATCACGCTGAACCGGCCCGAGGTGATGAACGCGCTTTCGACGCTTTTGCGCGCCGAGATGCTGGCGGCGGTGCTGCGCGCGGGCACGCAAGCGCGGGTGCTGGTGATCACCGGCGCAGGTCGGGCGTTTTGCGCGGGGCAGGATTTGGGCGATGCCGCCGGGCAGCAGCTGGGGGCGGCGCTGGACCTAGAGCGCGTGCTGAATGAGGAATATGTGCCGCTGTTGAAGGCGATCACCGATTGCCCGATCCCGACGATTTCAGCCGTGCAAGGGGCGGCTGCGGGGGCTGGGGCGAATTTGGCGCTGGCGGCGGATGTGGTGATAGCCTGCGAGAGTGCGTCGTTCATTCAGGCGTTTACCCGGATTGGTTTGGTGCCGGATGCTGGCGGCAGCTATTGGTTGCCGCGTCAGATCGGTCTTGCCCGCGCGATGGGGGCGGTGTTGTTTGCCGATAAGGTGACAGCGAGTCAGGCCATGGATTGGGGCATGATTTATGAATGTGTTCCAGATCAGGGGTTTGCGGCGCATTGGCAGGCGCGGGCTTTGAGTTTGGCGCAGGGGCCAACGCGGGCCTACCACGGCGTGAAAACCGCGTTGCGGGCGTCATTCGGCAATGATCTGGATCAGCAACTGGCTTTGGAGGCGCGGTTGCAGGGGGAATGTGGGGCGACCGAAGATTTCCGCGAAGGGGTGGCGGCATTTCTGGAAAAACGCGCGGCAAAGTTTCGCGGGGCCTGAAGTTAGAGCGGCCAGCCCTGCGCCTGCCAGTGATTTCATCTGTGTTTAAAGTGCCGGCGCCGGAGGCTTGCGGCGTCGATGGCAGGAGCCTCCGGCGGGAGTATTTTCGCCAAGATGAAACCATTCAGCGGCCAAGACCCGAAAGGGCGACGCCGCTGCGGCGGGAAGCAAATTTTAATCTTGTTTGAAGTGAATCGAGGCGGTGGGTTGGTCTACCGCCGCCCGGCCTTGCGGGTAGAGAGCAGCAGGTTGGTTTCCGAGGTTAAAACGCCGTCAATATTGCGGATGCGGTTGATCACCTCATCCAACTCGATCAGGGTTTGGGTGGAAATCTCGGCAATCAGGCTCCATTTGCCATTCGTCGAATGCACGGCCATCACCGCGGGGATGCCTGCGAGGCGCGCCATCACTTTCTCACCGCCCTTGCCCTCGATGATGATCATCATCAGCCCGCGCACCGGGGCTTCGGCGACATCGGAACGGGTCAGCACGGTGAAACCGGCGATTTCGCCCCTGGTCGTCAGTCGCTCCATCCGGGTGCGCACGGTGGCGCGCGACAGGCCGAGGCGTTCGGAAAGGTCGGACAAAGCCGCACGGCCGTCGCGGCGCAACTCGGCAATCAGGCGCGTGTCGGTTTCGTCCAACATGGTCAATTATCCTGCCATTATGTGAGGTGGATTGTGCAAAGCGTCCTAAATATCTGTATGATTCGACGCAAGATGGAAAGAGTATTGCGGCAGAGGAGAATCCCATGCCCAACACCATTCTGATCGGTGCGCCGATTGACGAAGGCCAGCGCCGCCCCGGCTGCGTGATGGGGCCGACCGCTTACCGTGTCGCGGGGCTGGCGCAAGCCATCCACGAATTGGGCCATGGCGTGGAAGACTGGGGCGATATGGTGCTGCCCGCCCTGCAGGCGGTCAGTTGCCCGAACCCGGCGGTGCACAGCTTGGCCGAGGTCTTGGGCTGGACCGAAGTTTTGGCGGATAAGGTGGACGATGCTTTGTCTCAAGGCGGGTTGCCGATTGTTTTGGGCGGCGATCATTCTTTGGCTTTGGGTTCGGTCGCGGGGGCTGCGGCCTATGCGGCGCGGGTGGATCGCCCGCTGTTCCTGCTGTGGTTGGATGCGCATTCCGATTTTCACACCCCACTGACCACGCAAAGCGGCAATCTGCATGGCACGCCTGTGGCCTATATCGCGGGCCGTGAGGGGTTTGAGGCGTTTCCACCCTTCCCCGCACCGATCCCGGCGGCGCGGATTTGTCTGTATGGCATCCGTTCGGTAGACCCTGCCGAACATGCGGCACTGTTGAAACATGACCTTGCAATCAATGACATGCGGGTGCTGGATGAGCGTGGCATCGTCGCCCCGTTGCGGGAATTTCTGGATATGGTGCGCGCGGCGGGCGGCATGCTGCATGTCAGTCTGGACGTGGATTTTCTTGACCCTTCGATTGCGCCGGCCGTCGGCACCACGGTTCCGGGCGGCACCACCTTTCGTGAGGCGCATCTGGTGATGGAATTGTTGCACGAATCCACACTGGTGACCTCGCTGGATCTGGTCGAGTTGAACCCGTTTCTGGATGAGCGCGGCCGCACCGCGAAATTGATGGTCGATCTGGTGGGCTCGCTGATGGGCCGCAAGGTGTTCGACCGCCCCACCCGCAGCTTTTGAGGACCCCGATGAACACGCCATCGCATCAGGCCTATGTGCCTTTCGTCTCTGTCGATAACATGCTGAAACTGGTGCTGCATCTGGGGGTGGAGCGGGTTTTGATCGATCTGGCCGCCGAGATTGAGGCCGATTTCCACCGCTGGCCTTTGTTTGACAAAACCCCACGGGTGGCCAGCCATTCCGATGTTGGGGTGATTGAGTTGATGCCGACATCTGACGGCGAAACCTATGGCTTTAAGTATGTCAACGGCCACCCCAGCAACATGAAGCAAGGCTTGCAAACCGTTACAGCCTTTGGACTTTTGGCGGATGTGGCAACGGGTTATCCGGTGCTGCTCTCTGAGATGACCATCCTGACCGCGCTGCGCACGGCAGCGACGAGCGCGATGGCCGCAAAGTGGTTGGCGCCTGCGGGCAGCACAGTGATGGCGCTGATTGGCAACGGCGCGCAGTCGGAATTTCAGGCTTTGGGCTTTAAGGCGATCTGCGGCATAACCGAGGTGCGACTTTACGACATTGACCCCGAAGCCACCGCGAAATGTGCGGCGAATTTGGCGGGGCGCGGCTTGAAGGTGGTGTCTTGTGGCTCGCCAGAAGACGCCATTCTGGGCGCGCAGATCATCACCACGGTGACGGCGGACAAACAATATGCCACGATCCTGACCGATAATATGGTGGGGTCTGGCGTGCATATCAATGCTGTCGGCGGCGATTGCCCCGGCAAGACCGAGTTGCACAAGGATATTCTGCTGCGCGCGTCGATCTTCGTCGAATATCCCGAGCAAACCCGGATTGAGGGCGAGATTCAGCAGCTTGCGCCCGATCATCCGGTGATCGAGTTGTGGCAGGTGATGAATGGCCAAGCCAAGGGGCGGACGGACGCGCGCGAGATCACGCTGTTTGATTCTGTGGGCTTTGCGGTCGAAGATTTCAGCGCGCTGCGCTATGTGCGCAGCAAGCTGGCGGAAACCGGGCTGTTCACCCAGTTGGATATGATCGCCGATCCGGATGATCCGCGCGATTTGTTTGGGATGATCTTACGGGCGGGTTGAGCAGACGCTTCTCAAGCCTTGCGGCTTTTGTCGCTTAGCCAATCTGCCATCCGGGCGCGGAAAACCGTCAGGCTTAAGGCGCGTCAGGATCGCGGTAAGCGTGCCGCCTGCCCTGCCAATCGGTGATCTGGTAGGCGTCGCCTGTGGGCTCTACATAGCCGGGGCCGATGGGGACTTTGCCAAATCCGCCGGGAATATCCAGCACATAGGTCGGCAGGCCAATGCCGGAGAGCCGACCGCGCAGTTGTGCCATGATCGCTTGCCCTGCCGCGATGGTGGTGCGGAAATGGCTGGTGCCGCGCGCAAGATCGCAGTGATGCAGATAATACGGCGTTACGCGGTGGCGCAGCAAAGTGCGGAACAGGCTTTCCAGCGTGGCGGCGCTGTCGTTGATGCCTTTCAGCAGAACGGTCTGCGACAGCAACGGAATTCCGGCATCGGCGAGGCGTTTCAGCGCAGCCTGCGCGGCAGGCGTAATTTCCTGCGCGTGGTTGGTGTGCAGCACAAGGTAGGTGGTGGGTCGGGCGCGCAGGGCTGCGATCATGTCATCGGTGATGCGCGCTGGGGCCACCACCGGCACACGGGTGTGAAAGCGCACAATTTCAACATGCGGGATCGCGGACAGGCGCTGCATCAGCGCGCTTAGGCGGCGGGGTGACAGCACCAAAGGGTCACCACCGGTCAGGATCACCTCCCATATCGCCGGAGTGGCGGCGATGTAGGCCAGCGCGGCTTCCAGATCGGCTTCGGGCAAAGCGCCCTCCTCGCCCACCGCTTCACGGCGGAAGCAGAAGCGGCAATAAACCTCGCAGGTGTGGGTTGCGGCAAGGATCACCCGATCTGGGTAGCGATGGGTCAGCCCCGGCGTGGGGCTGTAGGTGATGTCGCCGATCGGGTCGTACAGTTCCTCGGGACGGATGGTGAGCTCTGCCGTATCGGGTAGGAATTGGCGGGCGATTGCGTCATCGGCATCGATCATAGCGGCCTGCATTTCGGGCGAGACACGGATGCGGAACGCCTCGGCGACCTGCTGCAAGCCATCGGCCCGATCGGCGGGGGCAAGCCCAGCCTCGATCAGATCTTCAACCCGCGTCAGGGCGCGCTGTGGCAGAATTGTCATTGTGGCCGCCTGCAAAACCTCAGCGGCGCTTATCCGCGCGCCGAGGCGGAATGGCAAGCGCGGCTAATGCAGCCGAAATTCGCCCACCACATTGCGCCATTCGCCCGGTGCGATCAGTTTGCGATGGGTGAATCGCACCGAATGCAGCGGGCCTTCGATCTGGCTTTGCCAAAACTCGATAAAGCCGAAAAGCTGCGGATAATCCGGGGCAAGATCATAGTCTTGCCAAGTGAAGCTATTGAGAACATTAAGGTAATCCGGCATCCGGTAGTATAGTTCTGCCGTTGTCAGCCCGTAGCCTTTCAGCATCAATTCCGTCTCAGTGGCGTGCATGGGGTGCCTGCCTTTCCAAAGCCCACAAACCTATCCTGCGCCCCACATATTAATTTTCAATGAAAACAGTGTGTTATCACTCACATCGCGCTGCTGCCAAAGCCATTTGCGCGCCTGCCTTGCACCCCAAATGCGCGATAGTGTAAGGTAGCGGCAACCATATCTAGACCCAATACAGGAAGGCGCGGCCCAAGTGACCGACACTCCGGAAACCCCTGAAACGGCTGACGAAAAACCGATCCGCATGGCGCATGACGGGCCGCAGATCGACATCGCCGCCGAGATGAAAACCGCCTATCTCGATTACGCGATGAGCGTGATCGTGAGCCGCGCGATCCCTGACCTGCGCGATGGCTTGAAACCGGTGCATCGGCGGATTTTGTTTGCGATGCACGAGACCAACAACGGCCACGACAAGCCTTACCGCAAATCGGCGCGCCCGGTTGGCGATACGATGGGCAAATACCACCCGCATGGCGATTCTGCGATTTATGATGCGCTGGTGCGGATGGCGCAGCCGTTCTCGATGAGCCTGCCTTTGCTGGATGGGCAGGGCAATTTCGGTTCGATGGACGGCGATACCGCGGCGGCGATGCGCTATACCGAAGTGCGGATGGACAAGCCTGCGGCGTTCCTTTTGGCGGATATCGACAAAGACACCGTTGATTTCCAAGACAATTATGATGGCAAAGACCGCGAGCCGACTGTGCTGCCGGCGCGGTTCCCCAACATGCTGGTCAATGGCGCGGGTGGTATTGCGGTGGGTATGGCCACCAACATCCCACCGCATAACCTGGGCGAAGTGATCGACGGCACTTTGGCGATGATCGCCAATCCGGACATCAGCATTGAGCAGTTGATGGAAATCATCCCTGCCCCGGATTTCCCGACAGGGGCGACGATTCTGGGCCGGGCTGGCGCGCGCAAAGCCTATCTGGAGGGCCGTGGTTCGGTGATTATCCGCGCCAAAACCCGGATTGAAGAAATTCGCTCTGGCCGCTTTGCGATCATCATCGACGAGGTGCCGTATCAGGTCAACAAAGCCCGGATGATCGAGATTATCGCCGAACAAGTGCGCGAGAAGAAGATCGAAGGCATCGCCCATGTGCAGGATGAATCCGACCGGATCGGCGTGCGGGTGGTGATTGAGCTGAAACGCGACGCGACAGCGGATGTGGTGTTGAACCAGCTTTATCGCTTTACGCCGATGCAAACCTCGTTTGGTTGTAACATGTTGGCGCTGAACGGCGGGCGGCCTGAACAACTGACGCTTGCCGATTTTCTGAGACATTTCATCACCTTCCGCGAGGAAGTTGTAGCGCGCCGCACCGCGTATGAGTTGCGCCGCGCCCGCGAACGCAGCCACATCCTGTGCGGTTTGGCGGTTGCGGTTTCCAACGTTGATGAGGTGGTGGCAACCATCCGCTCGTCGGCGGACCCTGCGGAAGCGCGCGAACGGCTGATGACGCGGCGCTGGCCTGCCGGGGAAATCATCCCCTATATCAAGCTGATTGATGACCCAAGCCATCCGATCAACGACGACGGCACCTATAACCTGTCAGAACTGCAAGCCCGCGCGATTTTGGATCTGCGCCTGCAACGCCTGACCGCGATGGGGGTGAAAGAGATCACCGACGAGCTGCAAGAGCTGGCCGGTAAGATCAAGGATTACCTTGAGATTCTGGGCTCGCGTGAACGGATCATGGCGATCATTTCGACCGAACTCAGCGAAGTGAAGTCGATGTTTGCGGTGCCGCGCCGCACCGAAATCGTCGATTGGGCCGGCGATATGGAAGACGAAGACCTGATCGAGCGCGAGGATATGGTCGTCACCATCACCTCTGGCGGCTATATCAAGCGCACGCCGCTGATCGACTTTCGCAGCCAGAACCGGGGCGGCAAGGGATTGTCGTCGATGGCGACCAAGGAAGACGACGTGGTCACCACGCTTTTCGTCGCCAATACCCACACGAATCTGCTGTTTTTCACCACCGATGGCATGGTCTACAAGCTGAAAACCTGGCGCTTGCCCTTGGCGGGGCGGACGGCCAAAGGCAAGGCGATGGTGAATATTCTGCCAATCACGCAAGGGGTTAGCATTGCCGCGTTGATGCCTGTGGACGCACCCGAGGCCGACTGGCAAGACCTGCAAATCGTGTTTGCGACCAGCGACGGCGATGTGCGGCAGAACGATCTGTCGGATTTCACCAATGTGATGCGCAACGGCAAAATCGCGATGAAACTGCCGGAAGGCGTGTTCTTGGTGAACGCGGCGATTGCCGATGAGAACGACGACATCATGCTGGTGACGGCGGGCGGGCGGGCCATTCGCTTCTCGACCCAGGAAATCCGCGTGTTCAAATCGCGGGGCTCGACGGGCGTGCGCGGTGTGCGTTTGGGCAAAGACGACAAAGTGGTGTCGATGTCGATCATCCGGCATTTTGAGGCCGAACCTGATGAACGCGCGGCTTATCTCAAGCAGCGTCGCCTGATGGCGGGGGCCGTTGAGGATGATGCAGAGGCGGATGACGATGAAGACGCCGTCAGCGCGGGTCAGCTTTCCACCGAACGCTACGCTGAGATGTCTGCGGCCGAAGATCTGATCCTGACCATCACCACTTCGGGGTCTGGTAAGCTCAGCTCCAGCCACGATTATCCGGTGCGTGGGCGCGGCGGTATGGGCGTCAAAGCGATGGACGGCGCGATGCGCGGCGGGTCGCTGGTGGCCTCGTTCCCGGTCGATATGAGCGATCAAATCATGCTTGCCACCTCCACCGGGCAATCCATCCGGGTGCCCGTTGACCAAATCTCGTTCCGCTCGCGTTCCGCAGGCGGGGTGAAGGTATTCAACACCGGAAAAGGTGAAGAAGTGGTTTCCGTGGCACGGGTTGCTGAACAGGCTGATGAATAATCTTGAGGCGCGGCTGGCTGAACTGGCCGCGCTTCAACAGACCACCACCTACGGCCAACTCGCGCGCGATCTGGCGATTCCCGGCCCCGGTGCGATTGCGAAACTGACGCAAGCGCTTGAAACCCTGATGGAAACAGATGCCGCAGCGGGTAAACCTTTGCGTGCGGCTTTGTGCGCGGGGCGGTTGGCGCAGGGTCTACCTGCACCGGGGTTTTTTGAGAAAGCCGCAAGTCTGGGATATGATTTGGGCGACAATCCTGAGGCATTTGCGCAACAGCATCGTCTAAAGCTGTGGGCGCGCCCCAAAAACTGATCGGTTTTCTGTGCATCCCCGCAGATCACGCGCGCGCTGACACCTATTTCATGCAAAACTGCCGCAGGTTAAACCCGTTCAGATGCCGAAACCCAATATCGGGCTTGGCCGTAGCAAACGGATATCAAGATCAATCATGGATAAACTCTCTCCCTACGCCCCGCTGGTTGCGCGCATCTTCATCGCCGCGCTGTTTTTGATCGCAGGCTTTGGCAAACTGAGCGACGTTGCTGGTTTTGCGGGCTATATGGCCTCGGCTGGTCTGCCGCCGATGTTGGCTTGGCCCGCGATTATTTTCGAGTTGGCCTTGGGTGCGTCGATACTTCTCGGCTTCCAGACCCGGATTATGGCACTGCTGGGCGCTGGATTCTGCATCGTCGCGGCTGTGCTGTATCACAATCCGTCCGATCCGGCGCAAATGACCAATTTCCTGAAGAACTTGGCGATTGCAGGCGGTTTCCTGATGCTGTTCGCGCATGGCGCGGGTGCTGTGGCTGTCGACAAGCGCTGAATTGAACGAAAGTTTGCGGATGGGCCGGGGGAAACCTCGGTCCTTTTTTATGCCCGCTTAACGGCTTGGCAACAAATTGCTGCTTTCCTGATGCGGACAGGAGGCGGCATGAACATCTATCACTGCATGATCGAGCTGAAAGACGGTGCCCGCGCTTTGGCCTTTGCGGCGGCGGTTGCGGCTTGGATGAGCTATCTGAAAACCCAAGGGCTGATCCTGGATTGGCGGTTGTTGCGGCGCAAATTCAGGCTGGCCTCTGGCACGCATACCGATTTTCTGCTGGAAATTGACGTCGGAGGCTTGGCCGACCTTGATGCGGCGTTCGCAGCGCTTTCCACCCCGGATGAGGCCGCCGAGCGACGATATGACCACATGCATCAGATGATCGCGCAGATTGAGGTTGGGCTCTATCGCCGTTTCCCCGATGCAGCGCAACGCGAACGCATCGCCTTGATCTAGTGCCACCTTGATCTGGGCGGCATGCAGGGCTACATCGCGGCTATGACACAAGAATTGCACATCATCGGCGGCGGCATGGCCGGATCAGAAGCAGCTTGGCAAGCGGCAGAGCAAGGCGTGCGCGTGGTGATCCACGAGATGCGGCCTCAGGTGGGCACTTTCGCGCACAGGACCGGTAATTTTGCCGAAATGGTCTGCTCAAATTCGTTCCGCTCAGATGATGATGAACGCAACGCTGTGGGGCTTTTGCATTGGGAAATGCGGGCGGCCAATGGGTTGATCATGGCGATGGCCGAGACGCATCGTTTGCCCGCAGGCGGCGCGCTGGCGGTGGACCGTGACCCGTTTGCCGAGGCTGTGACAGCAAAGCTGAACGCGCATCCGCTGATTTCCTCGTCGTTTGAGGAAGTGACCGAACTGCCAGATCAAGGCAGTTGGATCATCGCCACCGGGCCTTTGACCTCGGGCGCACTAGCGCAAAGCATCCGTGCCGCGACCGGGGCCGATGCTTTGGCGTTTTTCGACGCGATTGCGCCGATTGTCTATGCGGAATCGGTGGATATGTCGCTGGCCTGGATGCAAAGCCGCTACGATAAGGGCGAGACGGTGGAAGAACAGACCGCCTATATGAATTGCCCGATGACCAAGGACGAATACTACGCCTTCATCGACGCCCTGCTGGCGGCCGAGAAAACCGAGTTTCATGAGGGCGAAACTGCAGGCTACTTCGACGGATGTTTGCCGATTGAGGTGATGGCGGAACGCGGACGCGAGACGTTGCGCTTTGGTCCGATGAAGCCGGTGGGGCTGACCAACCCGCACAATCCGATGAAGCCCTATGCCGTGGTGCAACTGCGCCGCGACAACAAATTGGGCACGCTTTACAACATCGTCGGTTTTCAGACCAAGATGAAACACGGCGCGCAAACCGCTGTTTTCAAAATGATTCCCGCGCTGCACGACGCCAGCTTTGCCCGGTTGGGCGGCATCCACCGCAATACCTTCATCAACTCACCCACCTTGCTGGATGATCAAATGCGGCTTAAATCACGGCCCAATATCCGCTTTGCCGGGCAGATTACCGGGGTGGAAGGCTATGTCGAATCCTCGGCGATGGGGTTGCTGGCGGGCCGGATGGCCGCCGCAGAATTGCAAGGCCGCCTATTGCCGCCGCCGCCGCCAGATACTGCGATGGGCGCGCTGATCACCCACATCACTGGCGGGGCCGACGCGAAAACCTTCCAGCCGATGAACGTCAACTTCGGGCTGTTTCCCCCGATCGATGCCCGCGGTGGCCGCAAAGGGCGCAAAGACCGCTACAAAGCCTATACCGACCGCGCAAAAGAATCGTTCACGGAATGGCTTTCGTAACCCGCTTTGCGCCCTCACCCACTGGCCCCCTACATCTGGGTCATGCCTATTCGGCGATGTTGGCGCATGACATGGCAGTTGCCGAGGGTGGGAAATTTCTGTTGCGGATTGAGGATATTGATCGCAGCCGCAGCAAGCCAGAATGGGAAATCCAAATTTATGAGGATTTGCAATGGCTTGGCATCTGGTGGGACGAGGCGCCGCAGCGCCAGTCAGATCGGCTTGTTGACTATAGAAAGGCGCTTGATGGTCTTTGGCTGCGCGGGCTGATCTATCCCTGTCGCTGCACACGTCGCGATATCGAAACAGCACTTTCCGCACCGCAAGAAGGCGCTGAAGTTCCTGTTGGCCCAGATGGCATAATCTACCCCGGCACATGCCGCAGCGAAATGGCTTTCGAGCGGAGCTTTCCCGAAACCTATCCGAGGCCCAATGACGCCAATCTTCGGCTCGATTTGGGCTGCATCGCGGCTAATCTGGTTTTTGAACATAGGATCGACAATGCGCATGGCGGTGGGCATTGGCAGACATCCTATCGCGAAACCGGGATTGGTCCGAACGGCCAATCCGGGCTTATCGCGTTTTCGCCCGAGGATATGCAGACAGAGGTTGGTGATTTCGTCATCGCGCGCCGCGATATGGGCACGTCTTATCACCTGTCGGTGGTGCTGGATGATGCTGCACAAGGCATGACTCATGTGGTGCGCGGCGCCGACCTATCGGAAGCCACACGAATTCACGTATTTTTACAACGGCTTCTGGGTCTGCCTACGCCAATCTACCACCATCATCGCCTGATCCGCGACGATCACGGCAAGCGGCTGGCCAAGCGCGACGATGCCCGAGCTTTGTCGAAATACCGTGCCGAAGGCGCGACGCCCGCCGATATTCGCCGTATGGTTGGGCTATAAAGGTTCGGAAATCACCACCTCGCCGCCGTCCCGCACCGCGGTGTAAAAGCAACTGCGCCGATTGGTGTGGCAGGCCGGACCCACTTGCGTCACCAGTGCCAGCAGACAATCGCGGTCGCAATCAACCCGCAGTTCGACCAAACGCTGCACATGGCCCGAGGTTTCACCCTTGGCCCAAAACTTGGCCCGCGAACGCGACCAATAGGTCATCGCCCCGGATTCCAGCGTGCGCGCCAGCGATTCCGCGCTCATCCAGGCCATCATCAGCACCTCACCCGAAGCGTGATCCTGTGCAATGCAGGGAATCAGGCCGTTGGCGTCATAAGTCAGCGTTGTGGGGTCGAATTGCATCGGCTTCTCCTTGGCGAAGGCGTTCTATCGGCTTATCTTGCGGGTTAGAAAAGGGGAAGCCATGAGCGATAGTGATCTCGTCAGATCCAGCGACAGCGATCTTGTCACACTCTATTCAGGGCGGATTTTGGCGCTGGCCGCCGATATTGCGCATCTGGGCCGCCTGCCCGCGCCAACCGGGACTGCGCGCAAGCGTTCGCCGCTGTGCGGATCAATGGTGACTGTCGATGTGGTGATGAAAGACGGCCGTGTTGTCGATTTCGGGCAGGATGTGAAAGCCTGTGCGCTGGGTCAGGCCTCGGCGGCGATCTTGGGTGAGGTGATTCTGGGCCGAAGCCTTGCAGAACTGGAGGCCGCGCGCGAGATGCTGCGCGCCATGTTGAAAGACAATGGCGCGGTGCCCGCAGCCCCGTTTCAAGGTTACGAAGTATTAATCCCAGCGCGCGCGTATAAGAATCGCCACGCCTCTATTCTTTTGGCGCTGGACGCCGCCTGCGAGGCTGCCGCGCAAGCAGAGGCCGCATAAAAAAACCGCCGCACATCCAATCGGATGGCGGCGGAAAGTGGCGTTCTTTCACCAAGGCAGTGGCTGGGCAGCCACGCGGCGCATCACGTGGGGACAGATGCGCAGGCCCGGTTCGACAAGACCGCAGGCAGAACCTTCAAAGCGTACCAGACATGCCCAATCCGGCGAAAAGCAGCGCAAACAGCGAAACAACTCCAACAGCTTCGGCCATAAGGCTGGAGTTGGACCGTTTCAGGATTTCGATAATCTCGGTGAACATTGCGACCTCCGTTTGGTTGTTGCCATATTGTTCTCATGTTCTTAACCGCATGTAAAGAACTTTGTAAGAACATTTGTGAACTTATGAGAACACAACCCATGCAGAACGCTTTGGTTCCCAATCCCCAGACACAAGATTGTGAGGTTTCAGCCGACAGAGATCAGTTTTATCGCACGATCTTGATCCAACAGCCATAATAGCACACGGGCAGCCTTGCCGCGTGGGCTGCTCAGATCAGGGTCCACCGCCAACAACGCGCGTGCGTCTGATTGTGCGACGGCCATCAGCCCGGCTTGCCGCTCCAGATCGGCGACCCGGAAGCGTGGCAGGCCGGATTGCGCGGTGCCGATCAGATCGCCCGCGCCGCGCATCGACAGATCTTCTTCAGAGATCCGAAAGCCGTCTTCGGTGTCGCGGATCACCTTCAAGCGCCGCGCGCCACTTTCCGAAAGCGGCGCTTGATAGACCAGCAGGCATGTAGACTCGACGCTGCCGCGCCCGACCCTGCCGCGCAACTGGTGCAACTGCGCCAGACCAAAGATTTCGGCGCGCTCGATCACCATGATCGAGGCATTCGGCACATTAACCCCGACCTCGATCACGGTTGTGGCCACCAAAATCTTGGTTATCCCGGCCACGAACCGCGCCATCGCGGCGTCTTTCTCGGCCACCGGCATCTGGCCATGCACCAGCCCCACCACATCGCCCAAAGCCGCGCGCAGCGACTCGAACCGTTCCACCGCACTGGCATAATCGACCAGCTCGGATTCCTCGACCAAGGGGCAGACCCAATAGGCCTGCCGCCCCTCGGCCACGGCGCGGGCGAGGTGGCCCACCACCTCATCCATCCGCGTGCCGGAAATCATCACCGTCTTGATCGGCTTGCGCCCTGCGGGCTTTTCATCCAGCACCGAGACATCCATATCGCCGTAACTGGCCAACGCCAGACTGCGCGGGATCGGCGTGGCGGTCATCACCAGCACATCCACCGCCTGCCCTTTCGCGCCAAGCTCCATACGTTGTGAGACGCCAAAGCGATGCTGCTCATCGACCACAGCAAGACGAAGGTCATGAAAATGCACATCCTTTTGAAACACCGCATGGGTGCCCAGTAGGATCTGAATTTGGCCATCCAGCAAGGCCGCCAGTTTGGCCGCACGCTCTGCGCCCTTGTCGCGCCCGGTCAACAGCTCTAAACGGATGCCCGCAGCCTCGGCCAAAGGCAGCAAGCCCTCTCGGTGCTGGCGCGCCAGAATTTCGGTCGGGGCCATCAGCACGCCCTGCCCGCCCGCCTCCACCGCCGTCAGCAGCGCGAGGAAGGCCACCAAGGTTTTGCCAGATCCGACGTCGCCCTGCAACAAACGGTTCATTCGCAACGGCTGGGCCATATCTTGCGCAATCTCGGCCACGGCCCGGGTTTGTGCGGCTGTCGGCGCATAAGGCAGCGCGGCCAAAACTTTGGCGTGAAGTGCGCCAGAGCCTACGCTTGCCACACCATTGCCCCGGCGCAGATGCGCGCGGGCCAGGGACAGCGTCAGTTGATGGGCAAAAAGTTCATCATAAGCAAGACGTTGCCGGGCGGGATGCGTGAACGCCAAGCCCGCCTGATCCTGTGGCGCATGGGCTGTTTCCAAGGCTGCACGCCAATCCGGCCAAGCCTCACGCGCCTTCAGGTTGGGGTCGATCCACTCTGGCACCAGCGGCGCGCGTGCCAATGCCGAGGCCGCAGCTTTGGCGACTTGCCGTTGGGTAACGCCAGCGGTCAAGGGGTAGACCGGCTCAAACAACGGCAACTCGCCGGCCTCTTCGGGGCGCAACACATGATCCGGGTGCACCATTTGCGCAATACTATCAAAGAGTTCGACCTTGCCAGATACCAGACGGCGCTGGCCTGTCGGCAACAGCTTTTGCAGATAGTCGCCGCGCGCATGGAAAAACACCAGTTGGAACTCCAGCGCCGCATCGCGCACCATCACCCGGTAGGGGCGGCCTTTTTGCCGGGGCGGGAAATGGCTGCCGACCTCGACCTCGACCGTTACCGTGCAGGGTGGCACGACATCGCGGATCGAGGCTTTGCGCGAACGGTCCACAGCGGAATGTGGCAGTAAAAACAGCAGGTCTTTCGGCTTTTCCACCCCCAAAAGCGCAAAGGCCTGCGCGGTTTTCGGGCCAACACCGTCCAAAGTCTCTAACCCGGCAAACAGCGGAAACAGAATTTCCGGGCGGCTCATGCCTGACCTATCAGGGCCAGCCAGCCGTCTTCATCAATCACCTTAACCCCATGTTTTTCGGCATCTTTCGCTTTCGACCCCGCGCCCGGCCCGGCAATCAGCAGATCGGTTTTGGCCGAGACCGAGCCCGCAACCTTGGCCCCCAAAGCCTCGGCCCGCGTTTTCGCTTCTGCCCGCGTCATCTTTTCCAGCGTGCCAGTGAACACCACGGTTTTTCCGGCAACCGGGCTGTCCACCGGCGCGCGGGCTTGCACGGATTGCACGGAAAGCTGGGCTACCAAAGCGTCAATCGCCGCGCGCTCTGAGCCGTTTTGAAATGCCGCCACCAGCGAACCCGCCAGCACCGCCCCCACACCATCAATCGAAATCAGTTCGGCCCATTCCGCGCTGCCCGGCAAAGCGTGGGTGATCGCTGCCTCGAAGGCATGCCAAGTGGTATAATGTCGCGCAAGCAGGCTTGCCGCAGCCTCGCCAACATGGCGGATGCCAAGGCCAAAGATCAGCCGATCCAGCGGGATGTTGCGCTTGACCTCAATCGCCGCGAACAGTTTCTTTGCGGAAACTTCGCCAAATCCATCGCGATTTTTCAGCCTTTTCAGACCGTTGGCCTCGTCACGTGCCGCGAGGGTAAAAATATCCGCTGGGGTTTTCACCGGCAGATCGGCATCATGAAAAAACATTTCAATCTGCTTGGCACCCAAGCCTTCAATGTCAAACGCCCCGCGCGAGACGAAATGTTTCAACCGCTCCACCGCCTGCGCCGGGCAGATCAGACCGCCGGTACAGCGGCGCACCGCATCGCCGGGTTCGCGATGCGCAACCGAGCCACATTCCGGGCAAATACCCGGAAAAACATAAGGTTGCGCGTTGTCGTCGCGGCGCTCTAGGTCCACATCGGCAATCTTTGGGATCACATCGCCCGCACGATACACCTGCACCCAGTCGCCAACGCGGATGTCGCGGCCCTCGCGGATCGGGTTGCCCTTGGCGCCGCGCCCGGCGATGTAATCTTCATTGTGCAGCGTCGCGTTCGACACTACGACGCCGCCGACCGTCACCGGCGCCAGCCGCGCCACCGGCGATAGCGCCCCGGTGCGGCCGACCTGAATGTCGATCGCCTCCAGCCGGGTCCAAGCCAGCTCGGCCGGGAATTTATGCGCAATCGCCCAGCGGGGGGTGGCGGAGCGGAAGCCCAGCCGCGCTTGCAAGCCAAGATCGTTGACCTTGTAGACAACGCCGTCGATGTCATAGCCCAAAGCCGCCCGATGGACCTCGATATGGCGATACTGCGCCAACATCTCCTCGGGGCCCGCGCAAAGCACGGTCAGCGGGTTTGTTTTAAATCCCAACTGGTTAAGCCGCTCAATCGCGCCAAATTGGGTGGCCGCCAGCGGCGCAGACAACGCCCCCCAGGCATAGGCAAAAAACCGCAACGGCCGGGCGGCGGTGATGCTGGCATCCAGTTGCCGCAGGCTGCCTGCCGCAGCATTGCGCGGATTGGCGAAGATTTTCTCTGCCTTTTCCGCCTGCCTTTGGTTCAAAGCGGCGAAATCGACATGGCTCATATAGACCTCGCCGCGCACTTCCAACAGCTGTGGCGCATCGGTCAACTGCTGCGGTATATCCGTGATGGTGCGGGCGTTTTCGGTGACATTCTCGCCAACTTCGCCATCACCGCGTGTGGCCGCCTGCACCAGCACGCCGTTTTCATAGCGCAAAGATAGGGACAACCCGTCGATCTTGGGTTCGGCGGTGTAGGACAACGCGCTATCTGCACCGAGATACTTGCGCACCCGTTCGTCAAAATCGGCGATGTCGCCGTCTTCAAACGCATTCTCCAGCGACAGCATCCGAACCGCATGCGCGACTTTGCCAAAGCCATCCGCCACGCCAGCGCCGACCTGCTCGGACGGGCTATCGCTGCGTTTCAAGGCCGGAAACCGCGCTTCAAGCGCCAGATTTCGGCGTTTCAGCGCATCAAACTCGGCATCAGACAGCTCTGGCGCGTCCAGGGTGTGATAGGCGCGGTTGGCTGCCGCAATCGCTTCGGCCAGCCGTGCGAGTTCCACGCGGGCTTCGGCCTCGGTCAACTGCTCAAGATCCACCGCCATTGCCGCCCCCATTTCCGTTTCGCCCAAGTTATGCGGCGGGCAGGAAATGGGCAAGCGCAGGCAAAGCTTTGATCAAGCGCTGGCGACCAACCGCGGGGCCAAAGCCGGGCTTGGATCGCGCAGCACATAGCCACGGCCCCAGACGGTTTCGATGTAATTGGTGCCGCCCGTCGCCTCTGCCAGCTTTTTGCGCAGCTTGCAGATGAATACGTCGATGATCTTCAGCTCGGGCTCATCCATGCCGCCATAAAGATGGTTCAGGAACATCTCTTTGGTCAGCGTGGTGCCTTTGCGCAGGGACAGCAATTCCAACATCTGATATTCTTTGCCGGTCAGATGCACCGTCGCGCCTTCGACATCCACCGTCTTGGCATCCAGATTGACATTGACCCGCCCGGTCTTGATCACCGACTGGCTGTGGCCCTTGGAGCGCCGGATGATCGCATGAATGCGCGCCACCAATTCTTCACGATGGAACGGCTTGGTGAGGTAATCATCGGCGCCAAACCCAAAGCCTTTGATCTTGTTCTCGGTATCATCAGACCCCGAGAGAATCAAAATCGGCGTCTCGATCCGCGCAAGGCGCAACTGCCGCAGCACCTCATGCCCGGACATATCGGGCAGGTTAAGATCCAGAAGAATCAGATCGTAGTCATAAAGTTTCGCCAAATCGATGCCATCTTCACCCAAATCGGTGCAATAAACATTCAAGTTCGCGTGGGTCAGCATCAATTCTATACTACGGGATGTGGTGGGATCGTCTTCAACCAGTAAGATTCGCATTCTGAGGCTCCGGTCACAGGGTCTTGTTCGTGAATGACTTTGGCTGGCAATGGTTAACTACACGTTACTGTGACCGTATGAATCCCAAAAACAATCTAAAGTTGTCGGTACTTTTGAAGTGTTGTGACGCGCAGGGCTTTTTCGCCATGGGTTTCAACCGCTTGCCGCCAGAGCACGAATTCTTCCTCTGACAAAGCATAGCGTTCCAACGCCTCCGCCTCGGTGATCAGGCCATAAATCACGGCTTTGACCACCACAGCCTTGCGACTGGCCACCCAACGTTGGGTATCGGCAGGTGGTAAATCGGCGCGCGTCAGGATGCTGCCATCGGGCAGAGTGACCTGCCGGGGGCCATCAACTTTCTTGAGATACATCTTGGCTTCCTCGTTCATGCCGGGGCAGTTTGGCGGAACGGGCTTAAACAAGCGTAAAGCCGGGGGTTGAGAGTAGGTGGCATTTTCTTATATTGTGACCGAATGGCTTCAATGCCGCCCTACTCCCCGGATTTTATGATGTTTGATCAGCCGTTGAACTCGCTTGGTTTCGCCAAGCCCCCCGCAGAGACCCGCGTCGTCGTTGCCATGTCGGGCGGCGTTGACAGCTCGGTCGTGGCAGCACAACTGGCCGAAGAAGGCTATGACGTGGTCGGCGTCACCTTGCAGCTGTATGATCATGGCGCGGCACTGGCGAAAAAGGGCGCGTGCTGTGCCGGGCGCGATATCCATGACGCGGCGCGAGTGGCGGAACTTATGGGGTTCCCGCATTACGTTCTGGATTATGAGAACACCTTTCGCGAGGCGGTGATTGAGGAATTTGCCGACGCCTATCTGGCGGGGGCTACTCCGGTGCCGTGTATTCGCTGCAACGAGCGGGTGAAGTTTAAGGATTTGCTGGCGACCGCGAAGGATTTGAACGCCGATTGCATGGCGACGGGGCATTATATTCAGCGCAAAGTTGGCGATGGGCCAGAACTGCATATGGCGACAGATGCGAACCGCGATCAGAGTTATTTCCTGTTCTCAACCACGGCGGAGCAGTTGGATTACCTGCGGTTTCCTTTGGGGCATCTCGGGTCGAAGGCGGAAACGCGGGCATTGGCGGCAAAATATGGGCTGTCGGTGGCGGATAAGCCGGACAGTCAGGATATTTGCTTCGTGCCGAACGGCGATTATGCGGCGGTGATTGAGAAGCTGCGCCCCGGTTCGGCGGATCCGGGGGATATTGTCGATCAGGCGGGGCGGGTGCTGGGGCAGCATCGCGGGGTCATTCATTACACGATCGGGCAGCGCAAGGGGCTGGGGATCGGGGGGTTGGGTGATCCGCTTTATGTGGTGAAGCTGGATCCGGCTTTGCGGCAGGTGATCGTTGGGCCGAAGGAGGCTTTGTCGACGCGGGTGATACCGCTGCGCGAGATCAACTGGTTGGGCGATGAGGCGTTTGAAAGCCGTGCGGAGTGGCATTTGAATGTGAAGGTGCGCTCGACACGGCCACCGCGGCCTGCGGTGGTGCGGCCTATTTCCGCGACCGAGGCAATGGTGGAATTGCTCGATCCAGAGGATGGGGTGTCGCCGGGGCAGGCTTGTGTGTTCTATGCGCTGGAGGGCAGCCGGGTGTTTGGCGGCGGCTGGATTTGGCGCGGGCGGTGAGGGTCCCAACTCGGGACCATTGATAATATTGGGTTATTTCGGCGAGATGGGTTCTTGGTTAATGGAATGTGTAGCGCAAGGGGCTGGCCTTAGCCGGGGGTTTCACACCCCCGGCCCCCCGTGGAGTATTTTCGCCAAGATGAAAGCAAATTTTAATTAAAGTTTAGAGAATTTGGCCCGGCAGGGCGGCGAGGACGGATTTTGCCGCGCGCAGGCCGGGGGGCTCGAACCCCTGCCCCAAGCGTTGCATGGTGAGGTGCATAGCGGCGTCTTGGCTGTGCGGGTTTTCCAGAAGATTGACTAGGGCCGGGGCGATCAGGGCAGGCTTGCAGTTTTCGCCGATGAATTCGGGGACGGTGCGGGTCTCTGAGACGAGGTTGACCAAAGTTACAGTGTCAATCAGGGCGGCGCGGCGCATCAGCCAGAGCGTGAGCGGGTGCATGTCGTAGGCGATCACCATCGGGCAGTTGTTGGCCGCAAGTTCCAAGGACACAGTGCCAGAAGCGGCAATCGCCACATCTGCCGCAGCGAAGGCGGCGCGTTTCAGGGCGGGATCGGTGATGATCTGAGGTTGGATCGGCCATGTGGCGGTCAGGCTGCGCACCAGAGCTTCGACGCCGCGCACGGTGGGCAGGGCGACGCGGGCGTTGGGGTGTTGGGCTTTTATCAGGGCGAGAGTTTCACCGATCACCGGGGCGAGACGGGTGACTTCGCCTTTGCGCGAGCCGGGGAGGGTTAGGATCAATGGGCCTTGGCCTGCGAGTTGGGCGGCCTCCGTGGGCGTGGCGAGGGCTTCGGACACGACAGGGTGACCGACGAAATCGCAGGTCATGCCTGCGGCGGTCATATAGGGCGGCTCGAACGGCAGCAAAGCGAGGACGTGGTCGATGACTTTCGCCATTTTGGCGGCGCGACCGGGGCGCCATGCCCAGACCGAAGGCGCGACGTAGTGGATGGTGCGCAGGGTCGGATTGGCGGCTTTGACAATCTTTGCGACGCGCAGGCAGAAGTCGGGGGAGTCTATGGTGATCATCGCCGACGGGTTTGCGGTCAACGCGGCAGCGGCGGTTTCACGGATGCGGCGTTTGAGGTGGAAATACTTCGGCAGCACTTCCGCGATGCCCATGATCGAAAGTTCTTCCATCGGGAACAGGCTGTTAAGGCCTTCGGCCTGCATCAACGGGCCGCCAACGCCTTGGAATTGTACATCGGGGTGCAGGGTTTTCAGCCCTGCCATCAGCGCCGCGCCAAGGCGATCACCAGAGGGTTCGCCTGCGATCAGGAACAGGCTTAGCGCGCCCATAGCAACAGGCCGTTTGCCTGTGCCGCCGTGATCATGGCGGCCAGATCAAGGCAGATCACCGAGCCTGCCTGGAAGGCGATGCCAGACAGGCCAGCCTCGGCCGCAAGGCGGATGGTTTGCACGCCGATGGTGGGCAGATCAATGCGGCGGTCTTGGCCGGGTTTGGCGGCTTTATAATAGAGGCCGCCTTTCGGGCGCAGGTTGGCTGCGATTTGGCTAAGGCTTACGAGCATGGCATCGGTGCCGGGCAGCGCCTCGACCGCGAGGCAAAGGCCTTGGGCCACGACGCAGCCCTGCCCGACATCAACCGCACCAAGGGCGGCGGTGATGGCTTCGGCGCGGGCGGCGTCGGATTCATGCTGGGGGGTAAGGGTTCCGGCAAGCACGCCTGCGGCGGGCAGCAGTGCGGGGGCGATGGCTTCGACGCCTACCACCGCAAAGCCCGCTTCCTCGAAGATCGCGATGACTTCGCGCAGGGTGGCGTCGTCTCCGGCTTGCATGGCGGCGAGCAGGCGCGGCACCATTTGCGCGGTTTGCGGATCAAACAGCGAAGGGTCTAGGCGGGGACGCTGCACGGCGCCTGCGAAGATCACTTGGGCGATGCCTTGGTCTTCCAAGCTGCGCAGGAATAGAGCGAGGCGTTCGACGCGAAAGATCTGATCGACCTCTAGGCCTTCGGGCGCGAAACCGTCCAGCGCGCAGATCATCGGGCGATCTGGCAGCACGGCCACCAAAGCAGCGGGCAAAGCACCCTGCCCGGCGATGATCGCAAGCTTGCTCATTTTGGCGTCAGGAACGAACGGTCGGTGGCGGAGAGAATGAAATCGGTCATCTCACGCACGTAATCGCTGTCGGTTTCTTCTGCCAGACGGCGGGCGCGGTCAAGGAACGAGCCCTCGCCTTGGGCCAAAGCCTGATAGGCGGCGCGCATGGCGGAAATATCGCTGCGCTCGACGCCGCGCCGTTTCAGGCCAACGAGGTTCAAACCGTCAAGGACGCCGCGCGGGCCTTGCACGAGGCCATAGGGGAGGACGTCATTGGTGACCATGGTGACCGCGCCAATGATCGCACCCCGGCCGATGCGCACCCATTGGTGGATGCCCGACAGCCCGCCGATGATCACATCGTCACCGATATGGCAGTGCCCCGCGATGGCAACTTGGTTGGCGAGCACGATGCGGTTTCCAAGCTGCGCGTCGTGGCCGATATGCGCGCCTGTCATCAACAGGCAATCATCGCCGATGCGGGTGATGCCACCGCCGCCCGCCGTGCCGGTGTTCAAGGTGGCACCTTCGCGGATTTTGCAGCGTGCCCCGACGATCAGCCGGGTACGCTCGCCGTTGAATTTCAGGTCTTGCGGCACTTCGCCGACACAGGCGAAGGGGAAAATCGTGGTGCCTTCGCCGATCTCGGTCCAACCCGTCACCACGGCATGCGATTTCACGGTGACGCCGCGGGCCAGTGTCACCTCGGCCCCGATCAGTGCGAAGGGGCCGATGAAGCAATCGGGGCCAATCGTGGCCCCCTCTTCGACAAAGGCCGAGGGGTGGACAAGGGCGGTTCCGTGAATGGACATGCTTAGGCTTTCTTTGGCACGTCGAACATCGCCATGAATTCGGCCTCGCAGGCGAGTTCGCCATCGACCATGGCGCGACCGGAGAATTTCCACACCCGACCGCCGCCGCGTAAAGCGGTGACATGCAGTTCCATCACATCACCGGGCACAACCTTGCGGCGGAATTTCACTGCATCGACGCCCATGAAGAACACGGTGGCGTTTTTATCGACCAGATCCATCGACAGGCCGACGAGGATGCCAGAGGTCTGCGCCATGGCTTCAATGATCATCACGCCGGGGAAGATCGGCATTCCGGGGAAATGGCCTTGGAACTGCGGTTCGTTGAAGGTGACGTTCTTGATGCCGATGCAGGATTTGTTCGGGTAGATGTCGCGCACCTTGTCGACCAGCAGGAACGGGTAGCGGTGCGGAATGATGCGCTGAATCAGTGCGAGGTCAGCGGACAGCGGGGCTGCGGGTTGGTCGGGCGTGGGCTGGTCGGTCATGGGTTCTCCGAGGGTGCGGCCCTCTTGGCGGGGCATGTGATCTGACTAGCGAAAACCGCCGGGTGAAACAAGCCTGCGGCCGTACGGCTTAGGGCGCAGGGGCCGGGGGAATCGGGGCTGCGGGTGTGGGGTCCGCTGGTTTGCTGCCATCACCCAGCCTGGTGTCGATGCGGGCGATCACCTCTTTGGTGATGTCGATCGAACCAAGGCTGACCACGATGGCGGATTTATCCAGGATGGCGACAGCACCCCGTTCCACCATGTAATCGCCCAAGATCGGGGCGACGGCCTGAAAGAACGCCTGCCTGTCCGCGTCACGCGACTTGGCAAGTTCGGTGGATTTGACGTCTTGGGCTTTACGTAAGTCATTGGCTTTGGTGTCAAATGCTTCGGCCAAGGGGCGGAAATCTTGCGCGGTCATCGTGGTGCGTTTGGTGGTCAGGTCGCGTTCTTCTGCCTCAAGCGCCGCGTCGATCTTGCGGTTTTCGGCGAGCAGAGCGGCGGATTCGGACTCAAACTTGGCTTGCAGGGCGCGGCCGTATTGGGTGCCGAGATACAACTGATCCTGATCCAGCGTCACGATGGCGGTTTTTTGCACCACACTTTGCGCCGTTGAGGCCTGTGGGAACATGCCAAGCAGCAGCGCCAAAGCCAGCCCTGCCGCCTGCCGTTGCATCAGAATTTCGTCGCGATGGTCAGATCGAAGCTTTGCTCTTCGTCATAGCTTTCTTTCTTGATCGCATTCGAGAAGTTAAACCGCAACGGGCCGATTGGCGTGGTCCACAGGATCGAAACACCGACGGCGGCACGCAGATGGGCGCTGTCGTCGACGCCGTCAGGGTTGCTGTCGAGGCCCCAGACCGAGCCCATGTCGTAGAACACACCGCCTGTGATGCCGTATTCTTCTGGCAGGCCCAGCGGGAATTCGGCCTCTAGCTTCATGGTGGCGTAGAAATTGCCGCCCAAAGCATCGCCTGCCGCCGTTCGCGGGCCGATGCCGTTGGTGTCAAAGCCGCGCATCTTGCCGTTGGCAAAGTAACGGTCGGTGACGCGGGTGTCGTAGCCGCCAAAGCTGTTGGTCGCACCACCTTCAAACACCGCGCGCAGGGTGACGTCTTCGTTGAACACTTTGGTTTCCGCCACGGCCAGCGCGGTGGTCTCGACATATTTTGCATCGCCGCCCAGACCGACAAAATCTTGCCCAAAGCGGAACAATAGGCTGCTTTTCGGGTTCAGCCCGGTGACGCGGTTGTCGAACGTGTAGCTATAGCCCAGACCCGAGCCGAATTCAGCGCCACGCTCGCCCTCGGCGATCAGCAACGCAGAGGTCGAAGTCACATCCTTCACCGTGTCCTGAAACGCCTTATAGCGCAATTCCAGCCGCGATTGCTCGGAAATCGGGAATTCAAGCCCGGTGCTGATCCCGACCGCGCGGGTGTCATAAAGCGCACTGGCGTTGTTGGTCTCGTTATACGAGACGCCCAGTTTCAGCTTTAGATCGCGGCCAAGCAAAGCCGGTTCTACAAACGAGATGCCGCTGTCTTTTGTATCCGAAGCGGTCGAGATATTGACCGCAAAAGCCTGCCCGCGCCCCAAGAAGTTGGTTTCCGAGAAGCCAACGTTCAGGCCCAAACCAGAGGTGGTGCCAAAGCTTGCGCCAAAGCTGATCGAGCCGGTCGGTTTTTCTTCGAGATCGACGTTGACGACGATTTCATCGGGGTTGCTGCCGGGTTTGGCATCGACCTTGGCATCGGTGAAGAAGCCAAGCGCGCGAATACGCTCAGCCGCCTGACGGATTTCACGCGGGTTGAAGGGGTCGCCTTCGACCGTGCGGAACTGGCGGCGCACCACTTGGTCGAGTGTCGTGGTATTGCCTTCAATATCAATGCGTTCAACGAAGACCTTCTGACCGCGCTTGATGACATATTCGACGTCCAAAGTCTGGCCACGCTCATTGCGGATCAGACGCGGCTCGACGCTGACAAAGTTGAGGCCCTTGCGGAGCGCCAGATTTTCCATCCGGGCGATGTTGTTTTCAATGATCGAGGGCGAATAGGTGACGCCCGAACGCATCTTTTGCACAGCGGCAAATTCGGCGGCATCAACGCCTTCGACTTCGGACACCGTGCTGACGCGACCGATCTTCCAGCTTTGGCCTTCTTTAACGGTATAGGTCACGAAGGTCGCATCGCGTTCGCGCGAAAGTTGGCCCGTGGCGTCAACCACTTGCACGTCGATGTAACCACGCGACATATAGAAATCGCGCAGCATTTGCTTGTCGACTTCCAGCCGTTCCGGCACGAACGTATCGGATTTGATCAACTGACGCAGGAACCCTGCTTGCTTGGTTTGCAGCACTTGTTTCAGGCGGCGATCGCTGAACGAGCGGTTGCCGACAAAGGAAATGCCTTCGTTTTCAACAACTTTGCCTTCGGTGATCTCAAACACCAGATCGACGCGGTTGTCCGAGCGGCGGATGATTTTCGGGTCAACCGTGGCGGCCAGACGGCCCTGCACCCGGTAGGCTTCCGAGATTTGCGCCGCATCTGCCTCGGCCTGCGCCGGGTTATAGACCAGCCGCGATTTCGATTTGACCAGTTCGGTCAGCTTTTCATCTTTGACCAGCTTGTTGCCCTGAAAGTCGACAACGTTCAGCATCGGCAGCTCTTTGACCTTGATCAACAAGGTGCCGCCCTGTGGCAAAAGATCAACAGTTTCGAACAAACCTGAGGCAAAAATCCGCTGATAGGCGTCGTTCAACTGCCCGGATTGCAAAGTCTCACCGCGGGCGATTCCCGCGTATTTCAGGATGGTGGCGGCATCGACGCGGGTGTTGCCTTCCACGGTGACGCTGCTGAAGCTGTAGCTTTCAGCATGGGCGCGGGTGAGGAACGGTTCAGAAACCATTGCGCTGGAAAGCAGAATTGCAAGCAGTGTCGGGCGTAAGGCACCCCGGAGCATACCCTTGCGCGTGATACCTGCGCTTGCTGTTTCCCGCATGAGCCGCTCCTGAATACACTAAATCCTGTGCATCTGACTACCTGTAACCGCAAGCAATGTCAAAAGGATGGCCGGGAAAATCGTAAGCTTTTGCTGATAATCTGGGCGGGCGTTTGGTCGTAGCGGATCAGGGCTGAACCAATACAGTGCCAAGGAAGGCACCCGCCAGCAGGCCGACCACCACAGTGCCGATGGTGAACAGGCGATCCCAGTTCAACCAAACCAGAAGCGACAGGCCTTTATAGCTTTTCATCACGGCTTGCATGGTCTTGCCCTTTCCGCATCACACGATGGGAAAAACCTACGCCGGGAATGTGGCAGCACTGTGGCTGGGGTCGTTTACCAGCGCTGTTCATCCGGCCTTATTTGCAGGTGAAATCATTGCCCAAAGCGAAGAACATGAAGCTGAGCACGGCCATAAGCCCGATCAGCATCAGGATATTCATCACGCCGGGTGCCGGCGGGCGGCGGAACACCGCCTCGTAGGCGAAAAACACCAGATGGCCGCCATCGAGCACCGGGATCGGAAACAGATTGAGCAAGCCAATGCCCAGCGACATCATGCCGAGATAACCGATGAACTGCACGAGCCCTTGGCGGGCGGCGTCGCCCATCACCTCGGCCATACCGACCGGGCCCGACAGGTTGCAGGTGCTGATCTGGCCGGTGACGATGTGCCACAGCCCGGACAGCGAGGATTTCGCGGTGAAATAGGCTTGATCGACGGCAAGGGTGACGGTTTCCCAAGGCCCCGGCTGGCGGGTTTGCGGCTGAAACAACATGCCGCCCGACAGGCCGATCATCCAGCGTGTCTCAAACCCACCGCCATCTTTCGGCAGATCGCGGCGGTTGGGCGACAGCGTCAGGTCGAGGATTTCGCCCGCACGCCAGATTTTCAGCGCGATGGGTTGGCCTTGCGTCGCCTCGACCAAAGCGGGAAGCTGGCTGAAGGCGGTGACATCCTGGCCCGCGGCTTGGATGATCACGTCGCCGACTTGGATGCCCGCGTCACCGCCGGCGTTGCGCGGCATCACCGCCCCCACCATCGGCAGAAACGGATGCGCGCCTTGCACGTCAAGCGTTTGGCCACCCCGTTCAATGCTGTAGGTGACGGTGGCAGCGGCGGGCAATGCGTTGGCGGTGGTGGCGAACGTTTCAATATCCGGCGTCGCGGTGCCATTCAGCGCCACAATCTGATCGCCGGGTTGGATGGTCTGGCCGACAAAGGGCGAGGCATTGACGCGGCCCACCACGGGGACATCAGTAGCAACCCCGGTGTAGGTGATCAGGCCGATGAACACGATCAGGGCGAGGATGAAGTTGAAGATCGGGCCTGCTGCCACGGTCGCGGCACGGGCCCACAGCGGCGCGCCCGTCATGGTGTGGCGGCGTTCTTCGGCGGAAAGCCCCCTGAGAGCCGCCTGATCGGGGGCCGAGGCTGCGTCTTTGTCGCCCAAAAATTTCACATAGCCGCCGATGGGAAGCGCTGCGATCTGCCATTTGGTGCCGCGTTTGTCGACGCGGGAATAGACCACCGGGCCGAAGCCCAAGCTGAACACCTCGGCATGGATGCCTGACCAGCGGCCAACGATGTAATGGCCGTATTCATGCACCGCCACGATCACCGCCACCGCGACGATGAAGAACAGGCCCGACCAAACCGCACCGCCAAATGACGCCGCAAAGCTGCTGAAATCCACGCTAGCTGCCCTTTATCCTTTTCACCGCCTCGGCGGCCTTGATCCGTGCCAGATGATCCATTTGCAGCACATCCTCAAGGGTGAGGGCGGCATTTCCAAGGCTGCAATCGGACGAAACACGGTTAAGTGTAGCCTCAACTACGGCAGCCATCTGCATGAAACCAAGCTCGCCCGCGATGAAATGATCCAAGGCGATCTCTTTGGCGGCGTTGAAGGCAGCGCCAGCAAGGCCACGGATCGCCATCACCTCGCGTGCCAGACGCAGCGCAGGAAAGCGGGTCTCATCGGGGGCGCGGAAGGTCAGACCGCCCAAAGCGGCAAGGTCCAGACGCGCCACGGGCAGGGTTTGGCGGTGCGGCCAATGCAGGGCATAGCCAATGGGGTGGCGCATATCGGGCGCGCCCAGATGTGCCATCACCGCGCCATCACGGAAACCAACCAGCGAGTGGATGATCGACTCGGGGTGGATGATCACCTCGATCTGATCAGGCTCTACGCCGAAAAACTCACGGGTTTCAATGACTTCCAAGGCTTTGTTAAACATCGAAGCCGAGTCGATGGTGATGCGTGCGCCCATAGACCAGTTCGGATGCGCGAGGGCTTCGGTGACGGTTGCCCCCGCCAGACGCGCCATCGGCCAATCGCGCAGCGCGCCACCCGAGGCGGTCAGGATGATACGCTCTACCGCCGCCATATCCTCGCCCACCAAGGCCTGAAAGATTGCGGAGTGTTCGCTATCGACGGGCAGCACCGTGGCCTCGTTCGCCGCCGCCGTCGCCATCAGCAACTGGCCTGCGGTGACAAGGCTTTCCTTGTTCGCCAGCGCCAGCTTGCCGCCGTGGCGCAAGGCGCGCATCCCCGGCACAAGGCCAGCAGCACCGACAATCGCGCTCATCACCCAATCGGCGGGGCGGTCGGCGGCGTCATGCACGGCTTGGGTGCCTGCGGCCACGGCAATACCGGTGCCCGCCAAAGCGTCACGCAGGGCGGGCAGACAGTCATCAAACGCCGTCACGGCGATCTCGGCGCGCAGGGCAATCGCCATCTGCGCCAAGCGCGCCACATTGCGCCCGCCTGTCAAAGCAACGGTGCGGTAGGCGTCCGCCCCGCCCTCGCGCATCAGCAGATCAAATGTGCTTTCGCCGACCGATCCAGTGGCACCGAAAACCGAAATCGAGCGCATCTAGCCCCCAATCGGCAGGTCAAACAGCCGCGTCAGCAGCATCACCAGCACCATTGCCCCGGTCAGCGCGTCAAACCGATCCAGCACGCCGCCATGGCCGGGGATCAGAGTAGAGCTGTCTTTCGCGCCAACCCGGCGTTTCAGCCAGCTTTCCACAATATCCCCCATCTGGCCTGCGAAGGCGACAAAAGGAGACAACACAATCAGCCAGACGCTGCCGTACCCAGCCACAACGAAGCAAGCGCCCAAAACCGCAGCGCCAATCCAGCCCGCAATCGTGCCGGACCACGTTTTCTTCGGGCTGATTGCGGGCCAGAACTTTGGCCCACCCAAGATGCGTCCGGCAAAATAGCCCATCACATCCGAGACAATCACCACGCCCAAAAGCCAGAGGAAGGCGATGATTCCCGCCTCATCGCGCAACACGAACAGACCGTGTCCTGAAACCAGAATGGCCACCGAAATCGCCGCAACCGCCTTTTGCTGGCGGCGCGGTGTGGCCATGAAGGCCAAAGGCACCAGCGGGAACACGATCCACGCCGAGAGCGACGGCCAGCCTTCATCCGCGATCATGCACAGGGCGGCAAGTGCTGCGATGGCAAGGGCCATGCGGGGTTCAGCGGGCTGCGACAGCCGGGCGAGTTCCCAGATCATCACCGCCGTCAGCAGCGTGATCAGGATGAGAAACCACCAGCCGCCCAGCCAAATTTCTACTGCGCCGACTGCCAGCATCACCGCCGCCGAAATCACGCGGGGCTTCAGATCGCCCCATTGTGCGGATTGCAGGCTCATGCCGTGGCCACGCCGCCAAAACGGCGATCCCGATGACCAAAGCGGGCAAGGATGGCGACCAACTCTTCGATGGTGAAATCGGGCCACAGGGTTTCGGTGAATTCATATTCAGCATAGGCGGCCTGCCATGGCAGGAAATTCGAGGTCCGGGTCTCGCCCGAGGTGCGGATCACCAGATCGGGGTCGGGCAGACCTTTGGTATCAAGGTGTTGGCTGATCATCGCATCGCTGATCTGGGCGGGGTCGATGCGGCCAGCGGCAGCCTCGGACGCCAGATGACGGACGGTGCGGGTGATCTCATCGCGGCCGCCATAATTGATCGCGACGGTCAGGTTCAGGCGGGTGAGGTTGGCGGTGCGGTCCTCTATCCCGGTCATCAAGCGTTGCAGTTTGGCGTCAAGCTTGCTGCGGTCGCCAATGAAGCGCATCCGCACACCGTCAGCCGCCAGACGATCGGCCTCACGTTCGATGTAGCGGGCAAAAATCGACATCAAGCCAAGGACTTCTTCGGTGGAGCGTTTCCAATTCTCGGTGGAAAACGCATAGATCGTCAGCCATTGGATGCCAATTTCGGGGGCGGCGCGGACGATCTGCTTGACTCGCTCGGCCCCTTTGCGGTGACCGACAAGACGCGGCCAACCGCGATTGGTGGCCCAGCGGCCGTTGCCATCCATGATGATGGCGACATGTGCTGCGTCGCGGGTCTTTGTGTCGGATTTATCGCCCAAGGACCGCGCCCTACCTTGTGAAGTCGCCCGAATATGGGCTGGAAATTTGTACAGAATGTGGCGCGCAGTTGGCCTGCGCGCCAAGGCGTTAAACCTGCATGATCTCGGCTTGTTTGTGTTCCAGCGCCCGGTCAACCGCGAGGATGGCTTTGTCGGTCAGCACTTGCACCTCGTCCGACCACATCTTTTGGTCATCCTCGCCCATGCCAGCGGCTTTGGCTTTCTTGATCTGATCCATGCCGTCGCGGCGGACGTTGCGGATCGAGACTTTGGTGTTCTCGGCATAGCCTGCGGCGACTTTGGACAGCTGCTTGCGGCGTTCTTCGTTCAACTCGGGAATCGGCAGCCGGATCAGCGGGCCGTCGGTGACCGGGTTGATGCCGATGCCAGATTCGCGGATGGCTTTTTCGACCTTGGAAATCATCGCCTTATCCCAGACGTTGATCACCACCATGCGGGGTTCCGGCACGTTGACGGTGCCCAACTGGTTGATCGGGGTCATCTGGCCGTAGGCATCGACCATGATCGGCTCGACAATCGAGGCCGAAGCGCGGCCAGTGCGCAGGCTGGCGAATTCCACCTTCAGGGAGTTCATCGCACCGTCCATCCGGCGCTGGATCGCGTCGAGGTCAATTTCTAGATCGTCCGACATAGGGTCTTCCTTCGTGTCTTCTTGCCCAAACCAAGGCTTTTGCCGTTCTATAACAGCAAGTGGTTTGGCAGGTATAGGGTTTTGGCGCAGGCGCGGTGGGTTTCCCCCCCCACCACCTTTTGGTCAAGCCGGATTCAGCCATGCACCCGTGTGTAGGTGCCCTGCCCCGCCAGAATGCCCTTGAAACCGCCGGGCTCATCCAAGCTGAACACGATGATCGGCAGGTCGTTGTCGCGGGCCAAGGCGATGGCGGATGCATCCATCACGCCAAGGTGCTTTTGCAGCACCTCATCGTAGGTCACGTTGTCATAGCGTTTGGCATCGGGGTATTTCTTGGGGTCTTTGTCATAGACGCCATCGACCTTGGTGCCTTTGAAGATCGCCTCGCAGGCCATTTCATTGGCGCGCAAAGTAGCCGCGGTGTCGGTGGTGAAATAAGGATTCCCCGTTCCAGCCGCAAAGATGCAGACGCGCTTTTTCTCAAGGTGGCGCACGGCGCGGCGGCGGATATAGGGCTCGCAGACCTGATCCATCGGGATGGCGGATACCACGCGGGTGAACACGCCGATCGATTCGAGCGCGGACTGCATCGCAAGCGCGTTCATCACGGTGGCGAGCATGCCCATATAATCGGCGGTGGTGCGCTCCATGCCTTGGGCAGAGCCTGCCAGACCGCGGAAAATGTTGCCGCCGCCGATCACCATGCAGATCTCGACGCCCAGATCGCGGACAGATTTCACTTCCTCGGCGATGCGCTGCACGGTGGGCGGGTGCAGGCCATAGCCTTGGTCGCCCATCAGCGCCTCACCGGAGATTTTCAGCATGACCCGCTTGTAGGTCACTTTTGGCTCGCTGCGGTGAGACATGGGGTATCCTTGGTTTAAGGGCAGGAATGGACGGGCTGGATTGACTGGCGGCTAAAATGTCGCAAAACGGGGGCAGGTTCAACGGGGGAAGCGACATGAGGCGTCGGTTTGCTGCGCTGGACGCTTGGGGGTTTCACCCCCTCAAACCGCTGCGGAGTATTTATGCCAATGTGAAAGGGCTGACGTGGGTTTTGATTTGAGCCGAATTTCGCGCGAGGCTCCGGTGTTGATTGCCGGGCCTACGGCGAGTGGCAAATCGGCTTTGGCGCTGGAACTTGCGGCACGGGATGGCCGCGTGGTGGTCAATGCCGATGCGTTGCAGGTGTATGGCTGCTGGCGGGTGCTGTCGGCGCGGCCATCGCTGGCGGATGAGGCGGTGGCAAGCCATGCGCTTTATGGCCATGTGGCGCGCGATCAGGCCTATTCTGTGGGGCATTGGCTGCGGGAAGTGCAAGCGCTGCTGGATCGCCCGGTGGTGATTGTCGGCGGCACGGGCCTTTATTTCAGCGCTTTGACCGAAGGGTTAAGTGATATCCCCGCGACTCCGGTGGCGGTGCGGGCGCTGGCGGATCAGCGGTTGGCGGCGGAGGGCATTGCGGCACTGCTGTGCGAGTTGGACGCAGATACTTCGGCGCGGATTGATCCGTTGAACCCCGCTCGCGTGCAGCGGGCTTGGGAGGTGCAGGCGAGCACCGGGCGAGGTTTGGCCGCGTGGCAGGATGCAACCGGGCCTGCGATCTTGCCGCTTGCGGGCGTCGAGGCGCTGGTGATCCGGCCCGATGTGGCTTGGCTCGATGCCCGAATCGCGCGGCGGTTCGCCGGGATGCTGGCCGAGGGCGCGCTGGACGAGGTGCGCGCCACCCTGCCCCACTGGCAGCCTGCGCAGGCTTGGGCGAAAGCGATTGGCGCGCCAGAGTTGGTGGCCCATTTGCGTGGCGAGATCGGGCTGAGTGAGGCCGCCGAGGCCGCGACTTTGGCTAGCCGCCAATATGCCAAACGGCAGCGCACTTGGTTCCGGTCGCGGATGAAACACTGGCGCGAAATCACCCTGCCCTAGGCGCTTGGCTTTCGCCCACAGAGTTCTCCACAGCTTTCCGCGCGCCCTGTGGATAACTTTCGCCGTCAGCCATCTTTTTGCTTTGGTTGTCTTGCAACCCTCGGCTACATGTTGGAAAAATACAAATGCAGGCAGCGCATCATGAAGACCTCCCCGCCCAAGACTGACCTCAAGACTCTCCCGAAATCTGCCGCGAAATCTGGCCCCGATACCGATCAAATGCGGCTGGTCGCGATTCCGCGTCTGGCGGCGGGCGGGCGTTGGCGGGTCGAGGCGATGCGATCGTTGTCGGAGGGCTGTTTTTTGTGGTTCACCAAGGGCCAAGGCCGCATCACCATCGCAGGCCAGACCCGAGGCTATACCGCCAACAATGCGATCTATATTCCGCCCGGCGTGATGCATGGCTTTGAAGTTGGCCCACAAGTGTTTGGCACGGCGGTGTTTTTCGGCAAAAACTCGACCGTCACATTGCCCGACGAGCCGCAACATTTGCGCATCCGCGAAGTGCATGCACAACAAGAGGTCAATGTCATGCTGGACATGATCCAGCGTGAGATGGACAGCGACACCCCGGCGCATGATCGCGCGACGCGGCATTATCTTGGGTTGTTGGGGGTTTGGATTGAACGCCAAGCCAGCAAAGCCAGCACAGAGACCCCGCGCCCGGATGCGGCCAAACGCTTGGTCGGACGCTTCACCGCGCTGCTGGAGAAAGAATTTCGCCGTGGCCGCGGCGTGGGCGAGCTTGCCTGCGATCTGGGCGTCACCGCCACCCATCTGACGCGCTGCTGCCGCGAGACGTGCGGGCGCTCGGCGATTGATCTGTTGCAGGATCGCCGGATCTTTGAGGCGCGAAAATTGCTGACGGAAACCACGCTGCCTGTGGGGCAAATCGGCGCCAGCCTTGGCTTTACCTCGCCTGCCTATTTCACCCGCGCGTTTGCCCATCTGACCGGGTCTTCGCCAAGTGCGTTTCGCCGCGCGGTCTAATCGAATCGCAGCACCGCAGGCACAGCCAGAGCATTTACAACGATTCGTCCGCAATGGCGGACAACGTTCCGCACAGGGCGGAAATCGTGGCACACCATTGTATGCCGGGTGGATGTCAGGGCCATGTTGTATTTTGCAGCTGTTTGAACCCTGTTTCCGGCATGAAAATGTCGCTAACGTTATACTCAAGGGCGAATCAAGCCGTTGACGAATTGGCGGAAAAGGTGCCGAATGTGTGAGTGAAGCGTTATACTGCCATTGCGGAAGTTTCGGGTGCCCGTCGTGGGGATGGGCCACCGAAAGCCGCATCGGTTGCAGCGCAGCGCCAGAGTAGAAACGGCCAAAAAAACGTAAAGGCTTATAGCCTTACAGGGAGATACCGATGACCGATACCCGCACCACCGAGCGCGCCTTGCACCCGGCTGCTTACATGCATGCGCAAGAAGTTCAGGATGGCAAGTTGAGCCGTCGTGAGTTTTTGTCGCGCACCACCGCTTTGGGCGTTTCCGCCGCTGCGGCTTATGGCCTGCTCGGGCTGAAAGCCCCGGCAATGGCACAAGAAGCCAAGGTTGGCGGCATTCTGCGCTGCGCGATGGAAGTCAAAGCGCAGAAAGACCCGCGCACCGCGGATTGGCCGCAGATCGCCAACGTCTATCGCGGCTGGCTGGAATATCTGATCCAGTACAACGCCGACGGCAGCTTTGAAGGCCGCCTGCTGGACAGCTGGGAAGCCAATGCGGATGCCACCGAATACACCTTGAAGGTGCGTCAGGGCGTCAAGTGGAACAACGGCGACGCGTTCAGCGCCGATGATGTGGTGCGGATGTTTGGCCGCTGGACCGATGGTTCGGTTGAAGGCAACGCAATGGCCTCGCGCTTTGCGGGTCTGATCGAGTCGGTTGCTGCGAAGAACGCCGATGGCACCGACAAGATGGATGAAGCCGGCGCGGCTGTAATGGTCAGCAAACTGCGCGACGGCGCGGTAGTTAAAGTTGATGATGCCACCGTCAAGCTGGCAATGTCGATCCCGGACATTGCCGTTGTGGCCAACCTTGCCGACTATCCTGCGGCTGTTGTGCACAGCTCTTATGTTGACGGGTCTGACCCTGCGACCAACGCGATTGGCACCGGGCCTTACATCCCGCAAGAAGTCTCGGTTGGGCAAAAGGTTGTGCTGGTGCGCGCACCGAACCACACGTGGTGGGGTGGCATGGCTCCGCTGGATGAAGTCCACTACATCGACTTCGGCACCGATCCGTCTGCGATGGTCCAGTTGGCGTCTTCGGAAGAAATCGACACAAACTATGAGACCGTTGGCGATTTCATCGAGCAGATGGATGGTCTGGGCTGGAAGAAAATCGAAGCTGTCACCGCCTCGACCATCGTGGTGCGGATGAACTCGGCCAACGGAGATCTTTACAAAGATAAAGCCGTGCGTCAGGCGATCCAGAAAGCGGTTGATCCGAAAGTTGTGCTGGAACTGGGCTATAACGGTCTGGGCACCACCGCAGAAAACCACCACGCCTGCCCGATTCACCCGGAATACGCCCAGATCCCGGCGCAAGTGATCGATCCGGCTGGCCTGATGCCTGCGCTGAAAGCCGCTGGTCTGGACACGACAGAGTTTGAAATCATCTCGCTGGACGACGGCTTTGAAGCCGCCACCACCGATGCCGTCGCAGCCCAGCTGCGCGACGCAGGGGCGACTGTGAAGCGCACCGTGATGCCGGGCTCGACGTTCTGGAACGACTGGCAGAAATACCCGTTCTCCTCGACCACCTGGAACCACCGTCCGCTGGCCGTGCAGAACATGTCGCTGGCCTATACTTCGACCGGGTCGTGGAACGAATCCGGCATGGCGAACGCGGATTTCGATGCCGCAATGACCAAGGCTTTGTCGTTGGACAACGCCGATGCCCGCCGCGAAGTCATGGTGACGCTGGAGACGATCCTGCAAGACGAAGGCTATATCATCCAGCCGTACTGGCGCTCGCTGTTCCGCCACGCCAAGGAAGGTGTCAACGTCGACATGCACCCGTCGTTCGAGCATCACCACTACAAGTGGTCGCTGTCCTAAGCTGATCATGGTCCGGGCGCGCTCCGCGTGCCCGGACCTTCTCGTCCCGACTACACTCGACCCGGACTTATAAAAGACTGAACGCAGGCAACAACGCACAGTTAGCGGCCCGTCGTTTGGCGCAGAGGGGAACCATTGATGTTGAAATTCGTGGCAAGGCGCTTAGGCGTCATGGTCTTGACTGCGCTGGCGCTGACGTTTGTGGTGTTTTACCTGACAAACTTGCCACCCAACCTTGAAAAACTGGCGCGCACCGAAGGCTCGGTGCGGATGACCGATCAGGCGGTGGCCGATTGGATCGTTGGCAACGGCCACGGCGGTTCGGTGTTTGGCCGCTATGCGGAGTGGATCGGCATTGCCCCCGGTTGGACCCTGACCGATGAAAAGGGTGTCACGCGCGGCCGCTGTATCGCGGCGGGCAGCGATCCGGCCGCCGCCCCCAACTATTGCGGCGTGTTGCAGGGCGAATGGGGCTTTTCCACCGTGTTCAAAAAGCCGGTGTTGGAATCGGTGCTGCAAAAACTGGGCTCGACCGGTTGGCTGATGATGTGGGTGATGATCGTGATGGTCCCGGTATCGTTGATCATGGGGGTGCTGTCGGGGATGCGCGAAGGCTCGCGGCTTGACCGCAGCCTGTCAATCATCGCCATCGCCACCACGGCGACGCCGGAATATGTTTCGGGCGTGATCTTGGTGGCAATCTTCGCCTCGGCCACCGCAGGTATCTCACCGATCCTGAATGAGTGGGGTTGGATCAGCGGCAGGACGCTGTTTCTGGGCACTGCGACCTCCGCCATGGACGGCATCACGTTCTGGAACTTCGCTCTGCCGGTGCTGACCATAGCCCTTTACGGCATCGGCTATATCGCCCGGATGACGCGGGCCTCGATGACCGAAGTGATGACCCAGCAATACATCCGCACTGCAAGGCTGAAAGGTGTCAGGTTCCGCGATGTGGTGCTGAAGCACGCGCTGCGCAACGCCTTGATCGCACCCTTCACCGTGATCATGCTGCAATTCCCGTGGCTGCTGAATGGCGTGGTGATCACCGAAGCTTTGTTCAACTACAAAGGCTTCGGCTGGACGCTGGTGCAAGCCGCTGGCAACAATGACATCGACCTGCTTTTGGGTTGTTCGGTGGTCGCGGTCCTCGTCGTTCTGGTCACGCAGCTGATCTCAGACATTGGCTATGTATTCCTGAACCCCCGTATCCGGCTGGCATGAGGCAAGAATGAACACCGAACTCCTCTCATGGGGCCAGATCATTGCCCGCATCCTGCAGCAGTTTCTGCCGGTCTGGATCGCGCTGATCATCACCTTCACCGTGTCGATCCGCTACAAGCGCAAGCTGGGGCTTTACGGCAAATTGTTCGACAGCCCGGTGGGCATGGTCGGCTTTTTGTTGGTGATGTTCTGGGTCTTCACCGCGATTTTCGCCGATTTCATCATCACGTTGGACCCGATCGCGCAATTTGGCCGGGTGAAGAACCCGCTGCCCGGCACGCCGCTGGTTGATCCCAAAGACGGCCAATACGCCTATTTCCTGCTGGGTGGCGATCATCTCGCCCGCGATGTGTTCAGCCGCGTGGTGATGGGCGCGCGCCGGGTGCTGACGATTGCGCCCGCCGCCACCACCTTTGCCTTCATCATGGGCGCGACGCTGGGTCTGCCTGCGGGCTATTTCGGCGGCAAGCTGGATACGGTGTTGTCGTTCCTCGCCAACCTCGTGCTGGCCTTCCCGGTGATCTTGCTGTTCTACCTGCTGGTCACCCCCGAAATCCGCAATACCGGTATTCCTGTGGTGCTGGCGGCGGTGCTGTTCATCTTCCCGGTGATCTTCTTTTGCACCCTGTTCAACTCGCGCTTTTTCACCAACCCACCCAAACGCAACCTCTATGTCGGCATCACTTTGGTGATCGGGCTTTGGGCCTATTTTGGCCTTGCGTTCAACCTGGACCCGCTTGGGGTGTGGTCGATGGACCCGAACCTGCTGAACGTGTTTGTGTCGGTGGTGTTCGTCAACTCGCCCACGGTGTTCCGCATCGTGCGCGGCATCGTGATGGATCTGAAAGCCCGCGATTACGTCGCCGCTGGTCAGACCCGGGGCGAGTCTGCGTGGTACATCATGCTGTGGGAAATCCTGCCCAACGCGCGGGGGCCGCTGATCGTGGATTTCTGCCTGCGGATCGGCTATACGACGATCCTGCTCGGGACCCTGGGGTTCTTCGGTCTGGGTGTTAGCCCAGAAAGCCCGGATTGGGGCTCCACCATTGACGATGGCCGCAAACTGTTGTCGCTGTATCTGCATCCCGCCATCACCCCAGCGCTTGCGTTGATGAGCCTTGTGCTGGGCCTGAACCTGCTGGCCGACGGATTGCGCGAAGAAAGCCTGAAGGACTGACCCTTTTGGTCATCCTCTGTGTTCAAATATCCTGGGGGTCCGGGGGCTAGCCCCCGGTCCTATCCCTCCCGTCAAAGCGAGGCTGCCATGACTGACACCACCTGGGACCCAACCAAACCGATCCTTGAGATCGAAAACCTCTCGATCAGCTTTTTCACCAGGCTGCGCGAAATCCCGGCGGTGATGGATTTTTCCTGCTCAGTGATGGCGGGCGAGTCGATGGGGCTGGTGGGGGAATCCGGTTGCGGCAAATCGACGGTCGCCTTGGCGGTGATGCGCGATCTGGGCAAGAATGGCCGCATCGTCGATGGTACCATCAAGTTCAAAGGCCGCGATCTGACCCATATGGGTGAGGAAGAGTTGCGCCACATTCGCGGCTCTGAAATCGCGATGATCTATCAAGAACCGATGGCCAGCTTGAACCCGGCGATGAAGATCGGCGCGCAACTGGCCGAAGTGCCGATGATCCATCAGGGTATGGGGCGCGATGAGGCGTGGAATCTCGCCCGCCAGATCGTGGCTGACGTGCGCCTGCCCGACCCCGACCGCATTCTGCAAGCCTATCCGCACCAGTTGTCTGGTGGCCAACAACAGCGCATCGTCATCGCGATGGCACTTATGTCAAAGCCCGCGCTGCTGATCCTCGATGAACCCACCACCGCGCTGGATGTGACGGTTGAGGCCGGGATCGTCGATCTGGTCAAGGATCTGGGCCATAAATACGGCACCTCGATGCTGTTCATCAGTCACAACCTCGGCCTGATCCTCGATGTCTGCGACCGCCTTTGCGTGATGTATTCCGGCGAGGCGGTGGAAACCGGCGATGTGATCGAAGTTTTTGATAAGATGCGCCACCCCTACACCCAAGCCCTGTTCCGCTCGATCCCGCTGCCCGGTGCCGACAAGAACAGCCATCCGCTGGTGGCAATCCCCGGCAACTTCCCCTTGCCGCATGAGCGCCCGAAGGGCTGCAACTTCGGCCCGCGCTGCGATTATTTCCAAGATGGCCGCTGCAATGCCGCCGAAGTGCCGATGTTCCCGGTGCCGGGTGACGACCGCCACGCCACCCGCTGCATAAAATGGACCGAGATCGACTGGGATGCCCCCATGACCTTGAAGGCCAGCAAACCCAAGACTCCAATCGGTAAAGTTGTGCTGAAGATGGAGGATCTGAGGAAATACTATTCCGTGTCCTCAGGCGCCTTCGGCGGCGGCTCGGCTAAGGTGGTGAAAGCCAACGAAACCCTCAGCTTCGAGGCGCGCGAAGGCGAAACCCTTGCCATCGTCGGCGAGAGCGGTTGCGGTAAATCCACCTTCGCCAAGGTGCTGATGGGGCTTGAAACTGCGACCAGCGGCTCGATCTTGCTGTTCGATGAAAACGTGCAATCCACCCCGATCCAGCAGCGCAACACCAACACGGTGTCCTCGGTGCAGATGGTGTTCCAGAACCCGTTTGACACGCTGAACCCGTCGATGAATGTGGGCCGCCAGATCATCCGCGCCTTGGAGATTTTCAAGCAAGGCAAGTCGGACGCCGAACGATACGCCCGCATGCTGGAACTGCTCGACCTGGTGAAACTGCCCCGCGCCTTCGCCGACAGGATGCCACGCCAGTTGTCCGGCGGCCAGAAACAACGCGTCGGCATTGCCCGCGCCTTTGCCGGGGGGGCCAAGGTGGTCGTCGCCGATGAACCCGTCAGCGCCTTGGATGTATCGGTGCAAGCCGCCGTCACCGACCTGTTGATGGACATTCAGCGAGAAAATAAAACCACCCTGCTGTTCATCAGCCATGACCTTTCCATCGTCCGCTACCTCAGCGACCGTGTGATGGTGATGTATCTCGGCCATGTGGTGGAAATGGGCACCACCGATCAAGTGTTCCAACCGCCCTACCACCCCTATACCGAGGCGTTGCTGTCGGCCGTGCCGATTGCCGACACCAAAGTGATCCGCAAGCGCATCGTGCTGGAAGGCGATATTCCGTCGGCGATGAACCCGCCCCCCGGTTGCCCGTTCCAAACCCGCTGCCGTTGGAAATCCCAGGTGCCGGGGGGATTGTGCGATATCGAGATGCCACCCGTTCAGGTGCTGGCGGGCGGCCATCAGCTTAAGTGCCACCTCTCGGCAGAGGTGCTTGCCGCGATGGAGCCCGTGATCCAAATTGCGGCGGAGTGATTGAACGCAGCGGTGGGGTAACCCCCCCCACCCTACGCATCCTTCTGCCATGCCTCTGGCGGGGATATTTGGGCACAGAGGATGACCTTAAGGCATTGCTCTTTCTGAAATACTCCCCGCGGAGCGTGCGCCGCTTCTGCCAGCGCGGCGCTTACAAACTGGGCCCCGGCGCGATCTTGCTGCCATCGCTGAACCGCGACAGTCGGAACCGCGTCAGATCATGCGCCTCGGTCTTACCGGCCACCAGATCAGCCACCACGCGGCCCATGCCGGGGCCGATGCCAAAGCCGTGGCCGCTCATCCCGGTGGCGATCACAAGACCGGGGATAGCGGCGACCCGGTCGATGACGGGGACCACATCGGGCATGGTGTCGATCATTCCAGCCCACGAGGCTTTCAGTTTCGGGCGGCCCAGATGTGGCAGGGCTTTTGCAAAATGATCCTGCACCTCCGACAAAGCTTGCATATTTGGCGCCGGGTTCAGCACCCGGAGACGTTCAAACGGCGAGACTTGATCGGCCTGCCATTTGCGCTTGATGCCCCAAGCGTCGGGGTAGTCTTTCGGCGCTGCGGGGCGGAATTTGGTCGAGGTGAAATCCTTTTTCAGCACTGGGATATAGCTTAACACATGCCGGAAGGCATCCGGGCCTACGAAGAAATCATGGCTGGCCCCCGGCGCAATCGTATAGCCACCATCCAGACGGCGGCGGAAGGCAAAGCGGTCGTCGGCGGCATTGCCGGCGCAGACCTCGGGCATCGTTTCAGTCGCGGCCACCGATGCCAGCACCGCCAGTTGCGGGATGATCACGCCCTCGGCGCGCAGGAACAAAGACGACCACGCGCCACCCGCCACCACCACCTGATCGCAGGCGATGCGGCCCTTTTCGGTATAGACGCCGGTAATCCGCCCGCCTGCCCGATCCAAGCGACGCACAGCGCAATCCTCGATCAGCGTGGCACCACGCGCGACAGCGCCTTCAGCCAGCATCGGCACCGCCACCCAAGGCTCTGCCCGCGCATCCGATGGCGTCAGCAACCCGCCCAGCCAAGGTGCCTCGGCCCCCTTGATCGCCGCCTGCACCTGCCCCGCCGATTGCATTTCAGTATCAAGGCCATGCGCCTTGGCATGCACCATCCAGTCGGAGAAGCCCTGCATTTCGGCCTCGGATCGCGCGAGATACATCACGCCTTCTTGGCGAAAACCCAGACCCGCGCCAAATTCTTGTGCGAGGGATTTCCAGATTCGCAGCGACTCGATCATGATCGGCAATTCGCCCAGATCGCGGCCTTGCTGGCGGATCCAGCCCCAGTTTCGGCTGCTTTGCTCGCCGGCGATGCGGCCCTTTTCGCACAGAACAACCTTCAATCCGGCCTCGGCCAGATGCCACGCGGTCATCACGCCGATCACGCCGCCACCCAGCACCACCACATCACAGGTCGCAGGCAAGGCACTGGTAAAGCGAGGTTTATTGGCTTCCGAGATCGGGAATTGCATCAGGCGAGTTCCCTCAGCAGGCCCTGCATAAAGCGCAATCCGGCGTCCCATTCGGAAAGCTCAAGATATTCATCGACCTGATGCGCCTGCGCAATATCGCCGGGGCCACAAACCACAGCCGAATAGCCTGCGTCTTGGAATTGCCCGGCTTCGGTGCCGTAAGACACCACGCCGACGGTATTGTCCCCAGTGAGTTGCCGCACCAAAATCTCGGCGGCGCCATCCACTTCGGGCCGCAACCCCGGCACGCCGAAAAACTTTTCCAGATGCACGCCCGCTTCGGGTCGCACCGCTTTCAATGCGGCATCCAACCGCGCCGCTTCGGCCTCAAACTCTGCCGCCAAAGCGTCTGAATCCTCGCCCGGCACCACCCGCATCTCGACCGCAAAGGTGCAATCGCCAGCCGTGATGTTATGCGCGGTGCCGCCTTGGATCATGCCGACATGCAGCGTGGTGAACGGCGGATAAAACGTCGCGGCCACCTCGGTGATCGGCCTCGCTTGAATTTCGGCGTTCTTGGCGTTCACCCAGCCGATCAGCCGCGCGCCTTCCATGATTGCCGAAACGCCGTAGGGCAGCAGCGAGCTGTGCACCTCAAAGCCCTTCACACGCACATGATAGCCGGTGCCGCCCTTGTGGCCGTGGATCAGCTTCATCCGGCTTGGCTCGCCAATCACCGCCGCCGAGGCTTGCGGCAGAACCGCTTGCATCGCGGCAATCATTGGCGGCGCACCGGTGCAGCCCAGCTCCTCGTCATAGGACAAAGCCAGCTGCAAGGGGCGCTGAACGCCCTGCAGATGCGCCCGCACCAAAGCCCAGACCGCAAGCGCCACATAGCCCTTCATGTCACAGGTGCCTCGCCCATACAGCCGGCCGTCGCGTTCGGTCACCAGCCAAGGGTCGGACGACCACGCTTGGCCATCCACCGGCACCACATCGGAATGGCCCGACAGCACCACGCCAGCCTCGACCCACGGCCCAACATGCGCGAACAAAGCGGCTTTGCTGCGGTCTTCATTCCAATGCCGATGCGACGCGATGCCATGGCCCGAGAGATAGGCTTCCAGCCAGTCAATCAGAGCAAGATTGCTGCCGCGACTCACCGTCGGGAAGCTCACGAGGTGGTCTAGTACTTGACGCGGCGTCAGTTCATCCATTTTCAGCCCCCATATGTTGTGGGCGAACCTGCCGCCCGCCACCGCCCCTGTCAATCCCAGCAAAATGCCGTCCAAACACTACAAAACGCCGGAAAAACAATCTGGATTGAGGTCAAAATTCGGGATTGATAGCTGAGGCGAAATCGTCAAGACTTGGTGCTACAACCGGGGGGGCATCGACCTACCTTGGACAAAAACAAAGAATAACAACGACCTGGGGAGTTACATATGCCCGATAGGGCCGCGCCCATCCTTGATGTGAGGGGGCTGAAAACCGTATTTCGCACCCGTGGAGGCGAGATTCACGCCGTCAACGATGTCAGCTTCCATTTGGAACGCGGCGAGCTTTTGGGTGTTGTCGGCGAAAGTGGGTCTGGCAAGTCAGTGACGATGATGTCGCTGATCGGTTTGCTGCCGAGCCCACCTGCGGAAATTCGCGCGGGCACGGTGATGCTGGGCGATCTTGATCTGCTAAAGATCACGCCCGAGCAGTTGCGCAATGTGCGCGGTGCCAAGGTGGGCTTTATCTTTCAAGACCCGATGACCAGCCTGAACCCGGTGTTCAACATCGGCTTTCAGATCGCCGAACCCTTGCGCCGCCACATGGGGATGAACAAAGCGCAGGCCAAGGCGCGGGCGGTGGAGCTGTTGGAACTGGTCGGTATCCCCGATGCGGCCAAGCGCTTGGGCGATTATCCGCATCAATTTTCCGGCGGCATGCGCCAGCGGGTGATGATCGCGATTGCTTTGGCCTGTGATCCTGATGTGTTGATCGCCGATGAGCCAACCACGGCGCTGGATGTGACCATTCAGGCGCAGATCCTTGAATTGGTGAAGGAATTGCGCGTCAAGCTGGGCATGGCGATCATCTGGATCACCCACGATCTGGGGGTGATTGCCGCCATCGCCGATCGGGTGATGGTGATGTATGGCGGCCAGATTGTGGAACAGGCCCCGGTGAAAGACCTGTTTGCCAATCCACAGCACCCTTATACGCGGGCGCTTTTGAAAACCATTCCCTCGCTGACCGGGGCGCGAGAAAAGCGGTTGCAGGTGATCGAAGGCCAGCCGCCGATCATGACCACCGCGCCCAGTGCCTGCGCCTTCCGTGCGCGCTGCATCCATGCGTTTGAGCGCTGTGAGGTGGAAAACCCCAAGCGCCACGGCGTCGATCAACTGGCCTTGGGCCTAGGCCATGATGTTGCCTGCCATTGGGTCGCAGCACCCGTCCCAGCGGAGACTGCTGATGTTTGATCACGCCGCTCTTCCGCCCTTGAAGGCGTCATCGCGGCAAGCAGCGCCCGCAAGGCCGCACCGTGCCGCACTTGGGGAGGCCAGCCATGTTTGATGCCGCCACCACACCCTTGGTTCAGGTTGACGGGCTGAAGATGTATTTCCCGATCTATTCCGGCATCCTGCGCCGCCATACCGGCAATGTGAAAGCGGTGGATGGGGTGTCGTTTAACATTCAAGCCGGGGAAACCCTTGGGCTGGTGGGCGAATCTGGCTGCGGCAAATCCACCGTGGGCAGGGCGCTGTTACGGCTGTACGAGCCGACCGCAGGCGCTGTGGTGATTGAGGGTGAGGATATTGCCAAGCTTACGCCGGAAGCTTTGCGCCGCAAACGCCCGACGATGCAGATGGTGTTTCAAGACCCGCAGGCCAGTCTGAATCCCCGAATGACTTTGGCGGATATTATCTCTGAACCGCTGGTCGAGCATACCAAGTGGAACGCCGACCGCCGTCTTGAACGGGTCTATGAGTTGATGGATGCCGTTGGTCTGAACCGCCGCTTTGCCAACCGTTTCCCGCATGAATTTTCCGGCGGCCAGCGCCAGCGCATCGGTATCGCGCGGGCTTTGGCCTTGAACCCGAAGTTCATCGTCTGTGACGAGCCGATTGCGGCTTTGGATGTGTCGATCCAAGCGCAGGTGGTCAACCTGCTGGAAGACCTGCAAGAAAAGCTGGGCCTGACCTATCTGTTCATCAGCCACGACCTTTCCATGGTGCGCCATATCGCCGACCGCGTGGCGGTGATGTATCTGGGCCGGATTGCCGAACTGTCGCCGCGCGATGATTTGTTTGCCAAGCCGCTGCACCCCTATGCCGAGGCTTTGCTGTCGGCGGTGAATGAACCAGACCCGTCGCTGGCCCGCCGCCCGCGCATTATCCTCAAAGGCGATGTGCCCTCACCCGCAAGGCCGCCAAAGGGCTGCAACTTCTCCACCCGTTGCCCGAAAGCCTTCGCACGCTGCCACGTCGAGAAACCCGAATTGCAAGAGGTTGAGCCGGGCCGCCATGTCGCCTGCTTCCTTTACGCCCCCCAAACCGGATCAACCGGGACATCTGAGGCCAAAGAGCACAATCAACAAGGAGAGTATCAATGAAGCTGAAAACAGCCCTTCTCGGGGCGGCCTGCGCGCTGTCGTTCGCGCCTGCTGCCTTCGCAGATCGTGGCACTGATGGCGAGGTGAAGTTCACCTTCCCGCAGGCCGTCTCGATCATGAACCCGTTCCTGTCGTCGGGCACCAAGGACGTCTATGCGGCGTCGCTGGTGTTGGAGCCGCTGGCAGGCTTTGACGCCGATGGCGTTATCATCCCGAAACTGGTCACCGAAATCCCAACGCTGGAAAACGGCGGCATCTCGGCCGATCTGACCAGCATCACTTGGAAACTGCTGCCCGATCTGAAATGGTCGGATGGCTCGCCCGTCACCGCCGATGACGCGGTGTTCACGGCGGCGTATTGCATGGACCCAGCAGGCGGCTGCGCGCAGTTGTCGAAATTTGACGGCGTGGCAAAGGTTGAGGCTGTCGATGCCTCGACCGTGAAAGTCACCTTCACCGGACCGAAACCAAACCCCTACACCGCTTTCGTCGGCGCGCTGTCGCCGATCCTGCAAAAGGCGCAATTCGCGGCCTGCCAAGGGGCGGCGGCACCGACCTGTACCGATCCGAACAACATGCCGATCGGCACTGGCCCGTTCAAAGTCACTGGCTTTACCGTCAATGACACCGTGACCTTGGCGATGAACGACCAATACCGTGACCCGGCCAAGCCCGCTTTTGCTTCCGCCGTGATCAAAGGCGGCGGCGATGCCGAAGGCTCGGCCCGCGCCGTGATGGAAACCGGCGAATTCGACTACGCCTGGAACACCCAAATTCCGCCCGACAGCCAAGCCTCGATGACCGCCGCTGGCAAGGGTGAGTTCGTGGTGGCGTTCGGCACGCTGGTGGAACGCATCGAGATGAACATGACCGACCCCGATCCGGCGCTGCCGGAGGGCGAGCGTTCGACCGCAAAGCATCCGCATCCGTTCCTGTCGGATATCAAGGTCCGCACCGCTCTGTCAAAGGCCATCGACCGTCAAATCCTGTCGGACGTGGGCTATGGCGCAGGCGGCAAGCCGACCTGCAACGTGGTGCCCGCGCCGGACGCTTGGGCTTCCGACAACACCGGCTGCATCGCGCAGGATATGGAAGGCGCGAAAAAGCTGCTGGATGAAGCAGGCTGGGTTCCCGGTGCCGATGGCATCCGCGAAAAAGACGGCAAGAAGCTGCACGTTCTTTATCAATCTACCGTCAACCCGATCCGTCAGGATTTCCAAGCCTTGATCAAGGATTGGTGGACCGAGCTGGGCGTGGATGTTGAGTTGAAAGCCATCGACCCGTCGGTGTTCTTCGGCGGCGATGCGGGCTCGCCCGATACGTTCCAGAAGTTCTATGCCGATGTTGAGATGTATGCCAACAACTCGGACGGCACTGATCCTGAGACGTATCTGTCGCAATACCAGTGCGTGAACGCGCCTTCGCCTGAGAACCAATGGCAGGGTGAGAACATGAACCGCTTCTGCGACCCGGCCTATGATGCCAAGGTCAAGGTTCTGACCACCACGGTTGATGTGGCCGAGCGTCAGAAAATTGCCAAGGAACTCAATGATATGGTGACGAAAGACTCCATGACCGTGATCCCGTTGGTACACCGCGGCACGTTGTCGGCCCATTCCAACACCCTTGGCGGCGTGAAAATCAACGCTTGGGATTCGGAAATGTGGAACGTGGCTGATTGGTTCCGCGTGAAGTAAATGCTTTTGGCGGGGCCCGTGATGGGCCCCGCCACCCTTTGCAGTTGCTGCGAACCCGGCTGTATTCTCGATGGCCTTACCACCTCTCCTCGACCCGCTCGCTCCACCAGCTTCAGCACTTTCCTCTATGCAAGCGCCTTCCCCCTACACCCTCTGCTCCACCCTCACCCCTCCCCCAAGATCTGACCAAAGGCGTCGCCGCGTATGCTCACCTTCACGCTCCGCAGGTTATTACTGGCCATCCCGACGCTTCTGGTCATCTCTTTGGTGATCTTTTTGCTGGTCGATCTCGCCCCCGGCTCGCCGATGTCGGAAATCCCGCTGACCGTCCCGCCCGACGTGCGTCGCAAAATGATGGAGGCTTTGGGCGCTGATCAACCGGTGTTCGTGCGCTATGTGCTGTGGCTGCGGCAGTTTTTTTGGGTCGAACCCGCCACTCTGTTCGACGGTTGGTTCGGCACAAACTGGGCGGGCGGTGAGCAGCGCATCTTGTCTTGGCAATCGCGCGCCCCGGTGTTCACCATCATCGGTCAGCGCATCCCGCAGACCCTGACGGTGATCGGCACCGCTTACCTTGTTGGCGTGATGATCGCTTTGCCAATCGGCATCTACTCGGCTTACCGGCAATATTCGCTGTTTGATCAGTTGGGCACGCTGTTCGCCATGATCGGCTTTTCAGTGCCGACGTTCTTTTCCGGCACCCTGATCATCATCATCTTCGCCGTCACGCTTGGCTGGTTTCCGACCAAGTATGACACCAACCTAAGCGTCACAGACTGGCCGTCTTTCGTCAAACAACTCCAGCAAATGGCGATGCCGGTGATGACCTTGGGCCTTGCCAATGCCGCTGTGATCAGCCGCTATATGCGGTCCTCCATGCTTGACAATATGGGGATGGATTATGTCCGCACCGCCCGCGCCAAAGGCCTGACCGAGCGTGTGGTGGTGCTGAAACATGTGCTGCGCAACTCGATGATCCCAGTGGTCACGGTGATCGCGCTGGGCATCCCGTCGATCTTCGGGGGCGCTATCATCACCGAAAACCTGTTCGGCGTGAACGGCATCGGCGCTGCGCTGATCGGCGCGATCCATGCCAGCGATTTGCCGATGGTGCAGACCCTCGCCTTCATTTTTGCTGTGCTGATCGTCAGCTTCAACCTGATTGCCGATGTGCTTTACGGCTTGCTCGACCCAAGGATCCGCTATGATTGAGGTGATCACCGCCATCCCAAAACCTGAAAGCGCGCTGCGCGCGATCTGGCACCAATTCCGCAGCCATAAGGGCGCGGTGTTTGGCCTTGTCGTGCTGTCGCTGCTGATTATCGCCGTGGTGATTGGCCCCTACCTGTGGCACCCCGAAAAGCTGACGGTGGTTGAGGCGCTGAAATCAAAGAACAAGGGCCCCAGCCTGCGCTTCCCGCTGGGCACCGATCAGTTGGGCCGCGACATGCTGCAACGGATGATTGCTGCGGGCAAAGTCAGCCTTGCCGTGGGTTTCGTCGCCATGATGATCGCCATTATTTTCGGCACCTTGATCGGGGTGCTGGCGGGCTATTACCGCCGCCTTGACGGCCCGCTGATGCGGCTGACCGATATGTTTCTGGCCCTGCCCTTGGTGCCGCTATTGCTGGTCATTATGATGCTGTTCCGCGACCGCGCGGCCAGCATCTTGGGGCCGGAACTTGGCGCGTTTACCCTGATCGTGTTTGCCATCGGCATCACCTCTTGGATGCAAGCCGCCCGCATTGTGCGCGGCGAAGTGCTGGCGCTGAAGGAACGCGAATATGTGCTGGCCGCCCGGTCGATTGGTTCGGCCTCGCGCCGCATCATCACCCGGCACATCCTGCCGAACGTCGTCTCGCCCGTCATGGTCGCCGCCACCTTGGGGATTGCCGAGGCGATCATCACCGAATCTGTGCTGTCGTTCCTTGGCCTTGGCTTTCCGCCCGATTTCCCGACATGGGGTCGGTTGCTGTTTGACGGCCTGTCCTACATGCAGGTCTACCCCGAGCGGGTGATCTGGCCCGGCCTTGCGATTTCATTGACGGTGCTGTCGGTCAACTACATCGGAGACGGATTGCGCGACGCTTTGGACCCGCGCATCCGGGGGCGCTGATCTGAAATGAAGTCACTGTTGATACACACCGGCGGCACCATTGGGATGGGGGCGACGCCCGAAGGCTTTGCCCCCGCTGAGGGTGTCATCGAGGCTGCATTGGCCGATCTGCGCGTGGCAGATGTCACCCTGCTGCCCCTGCTGCCGTTGATCGATAGTGCACAAGCCACCCCCGCCGATTGGAACCGCATCGCACAAGCCATCGTGGACAATCACAGCGATTACAACGGCTTCATCGTCACCCATGGCACCGACACGCTGGCCTTCACCGCCAGCGCTCTGTGCTTTGCGCTGGCAGGTCTGAAGCGCCCGGTGATCCTGACAGGCGCGATGCGGCCCTTGACGGTGGAGAAATCGGACGGCTTGCAGAACCTGTCCGACGCGCTGCAAGCCGCCGAAACCGCCCCGCCCGGCATCTGGGTGCAATTCGCAGGCCAACTGCTGCATGGCGCGCGGGTGCGCAAAGCCCACAGTTCTGCACTGGATGCCTTCACCGCCAGCCGCAGCGCCAAACCGCCGCTGCAACCGGGCAAGACCCCCAGCTTTACCTGCTACCAACCCTGCGAGATCGGCATCCTCAGCATGGCCCCCGGCCAGTCGGAAGCCTGCCTCGCCCATGCCCTCACCACCCTTGATGCCATCGTTCTGCGGGTGTTCGGCGCAGGCACCCTACCAGAAACCCCCGCCTTGCGTGCGGGCCTTCTGGCGGCACAAACTCGCCAAACCCCAATCATCGCCATCAGCCAATCGCCCAAGGGCGGCATCGCTTTGGGCACCTACGCGGCGGGCAATTTGCTGCTGGAGGCGGGTGTGATTGACGGCCACGATATGACCCCCGAGGCAGCCTACACCAAACTTGCGCATGTGCTCAGCCTGCCCGAACCCCAGCGCCAAGCCGCCCTGAATCGCAATCTTTGCGGCGAATTTACTGCATTCGGGCCTTGATCCGCCGCAGCGCCCACCACACGCCCAACACCACCACCGGTGTCAGCACCGCCATCGCCACGCCCTTGGAAATTCCAAGCTCCTCGATCAGCGGATAGGCAACATAGCCCGCCAAAGTCACCGCATAATAGCTGATCGCCACAACGCTCAATCCCTCAACGGTGTGCTGTAGGCGCAGCGCCAGATCGGCGCGGCGGTCCATGCTTTCCAGCAGCTTCTGGTTCTGCGCTGATCGTTCTACATCCACCCGCGTGCGCAGCAGTTCCGCCGCGCGTTGCGCCCGTTCCGCCATCGAGCCCAGCCGTGCCTCGGCGGATTTCACCGTCCGCATCGCCGGATCATAGCGCCGCATCATGAACTCGCCAAAGGTCTGCCGCCCCTGAACGCGCTCCTCACGCAAAGCCTCAATCCGCTGGTTCACAATCGCCTCATAGGCCCCGGTCGCGCCAAACCGGAAGCTGTGCTGCACCGCCAGAGACTCAAGTTCCGCCGAAATCGCCAGCAATTCATGCAACGCCGCCTCGGCGGGCCGCGACACGCCGTCCAAGCCCGACACCAAAGCCGACAGCCGTGGGTCCAGCGCGTTCAACCGCCCGGTCAGCCCGCGCGCCCGCATCAGCCCCAGCATCGACATGGCGCGGTAAGTTTCCACCTCGCACAAACGCTGCACAATCCGGCCAATACGGCGTGCGCCGGTGTCGGGCTGCACGAACACCGCGAACCGCATATTGCCTGCCGGATCAATTCTGAAATCCCCAGCAATCAGCGCCGCACCATCGACCACCCGCGCCACCGCAAGGCTTTCGGGCACAAACCATGCCTCCAGCTTTTCCAGCATCGCGGGCTCATCTTCCATCACCTCGACCCGGATCAGCACCGCAGCCACGCGCTTGCCCGGCGCAGCCTCAACCCAATCCTCGGGGAAAACCTCCATCTCGGCAGGGTCAAACGCCCGCGCCGACAAAACCGGAGTGAAGGCCGAATAGGTGACGAACTCGGTATGGCTTTCCCATTTCACGTCCGCCCGCCCCAAAGACCCCGAGAAATGCGTCGCATCGGGCTGCGGATGCGACGATCCATTGCGGTCCAGCAGCGCCAGTAAATGCGCGCGATCCGCCTCGCGATCCCGGTTTTGCGCCTCCACCGGTTCCTTGATTGCGATATACGCCGCCACGCAGGGTGCACTCAGCGCGGGGAAGGGCCGCGCGTGCAGCTCGTTGACGAGAGCATAGCGGAGGGGGTGGTCGGTGGTCATCATTCAAACCTTACGTCAGAAGCAATGACCCACTTGGGCGCGTCCGTGCCACAAGGGCCAGCATTTTCGCAGAATACCCGGGTATGCACCCACGCTGTTGCACAAAAACAAACCCCCGGCACAAAGGCCGGGGGGGCATGGGTTGGCTGCGTGCTTGCGCGCAGCTTTGCTCAGTCGATCATCGGCAACAACGCGTCCAGAGATTTCTTCGCATCACCATAGAACATCCGGGTATTTTCTTTGTAAAACAACGGGTTTTCAATTCCAGAATACCCCGTCCCCTGCCCGCGCTTGCTGACAAACACTTGCTTGGCCTTCCAGCATTCCAGCACCGGCATCCCCGCGATGGGCGAATTCGGATCTTCCTGCGCCGCCGGATTGACGATGTCGTTCGAGCCGATCACGATTGCCACATCCGTCGTCGGGAAGTCGTCGTTGATCTCATCCATTTCCATGACGATATCGTAAGGCACCTTCGCCTCTGCCAAAAGCACGTTCATATGCCCCGGCAAACGCCCGGCTACAGGATGGATCGCAAAACGCACGGTCTTACCCGCCGCCCGCAATTTCCGCGTAAGTTCCGACACCGATTGCTGCGCCTGCGCCACCGCCATGCCATAGCCCGGAATGATGATGATGCTGTCGGCATCGTTCAAAGCCGCCGCAACCCCTTCGGCATCAATCGCCACCTGCTCGCCGGTGACTTCCATCGCCGGGCCCGTGGTGCCGCCAAAGCCGCCCAAGATCACCGAAATGAACGAACGGTTCATCGCCTTACACATGATGTAACTTAGGATCGCGCCCGAAGACCCCACCAAAGCCCCGACAACAATCAGCAAATCGTTCGACAGCGAAAAACCAATCGCCGCAGCAGCCCAGCCGGAATAGCTGTTCAGCATCGACACCACGACCGGCATATCCGCCCCGCCGATCCCCATGATCAGATGATAGCCGATGAACAACGCGGCCACGGTCATGCCCAGCAGCGCAAAGGTCGATCCGGTTTGCAGATAGGCCACCAGCAGCACCAGCGACACAAGCGCCGCCGTCGCGTTCAGCAGATGCCCGCCCGGCAGCTTTTTCGCCTTGCCATCCACCTTGCCCGCCAGCTTGCCAAAGGCCACCACCGAGCCGGTAAACGTCACCGCCCCGATGAACACGCCGAGGAAGGTTTCCACCCGCAGGATCGACACTTCGACCCCAGATTTATGCGCAATCACCGCCGCAAAGCCGTTCAAGGCCGCCCGCGCAGCCTCGTCCATGCCCACAACCCGCACCATCTCAATATGCGTGTTATAGCCGATGAACACTGCCGCCAAACCAACCAACGAGTGCATCGCCGCCACCAGCTGCGGCATCTCGGTCATCTGCACGCGCTGTGCGACAACCCAGCCAATCGCACCACCTGCGGAAATCATAACCAATGAGATCAACCAGTTACTTGCCCCCGGCCCGTACAAAGTCGCCGCCACCGCCAGCGCCATGCCGACGATGCCATACCAAACCGCGCGCTTGGCACTTTCCTGCCCCGAAAGCCCACCCAAGGACTGAATGAACAAAACGGCTGCGACCACATAGGCCGCCGTGGTGAATCCATATTCCATAATGTGCGCTCCCTTACGACTTCTGGAACATGGCAAGCATGCGCCTTGTGACCATAAAGCCACCGAAAATATTGATCCCCGCCATGAACACCGCCAAAGCGCCAAGGATCACAACCAACCAGTTGCCCGAGCCTATCTGCATCAGCGCGCCCAAGATAATGATCGAGGAAATCGCATTGGTGATCGCCATCAGCGGCGTGTGCAAGGAATGGCTGACGTTCCAGATCACCTGAACGCCCACATAAACCGACAGCACAAACACGATAAAATGCGACATGAAGGCCGCAGGCGCATAAAGCCCCGCCAGCAGGATCAACCCGCCGCCGATCACCAGCATCGCAACTTGATTGCGGGTCGCCGTCTTAAACGCCGCCGTCTCTGCCGCGCGCTTCTCGTCATGGGTCAATTCCTTGACCTTCTCTTTCGGCTTTTGCACCGCAATCGCCGCAATCTTTGGCGGCGGCGGCGGGAAGGTGATCTCGTGATCCTTCGCCACTGTCGCGCCTCGGATCACGTCATCGCCCATGTTATGATCAATCACACCGTCTTTCTTTGGTGTAAGATCTGTCAGCATGTGCCTGATATTGTTGGAATAAAGTGTACTTGCCTGTGCCGCCATCCGGCTGGGGAAATCGGTATAGCCGACAATCGTGACACCATTCTCGGACACGATCTTCTGATCCATCACCGTCAGATCGCAGTTGCCGCCGCGCTCGGCGGCAAGGTCAACCACGACCGAGCCCGGCTTCATCGCAGCCACCATATCGGCGGTCCACAGCTTTGGCGCGGGCCGTCCGGGGATGAGCGCGGTGGTAATCACAATGTCCATCTCTGGCGCAAGCTCGCGGAATTTCGCCAGTTGCTTGGCCGCAAAGGCAGGGCTGCTGGGCGCCGCATAGCCGCCCGTCGCGGCCCCATCGGGCAACTCGCTGGCGTCAAACTCCAGATAGACAAACGAAGCGCCCATCGATTCAATCTGCTCGGCCACTTCCGGTCGCACGTCAAACGCATGTACAATCGCGCCCAACGACACGCTGGTGCCAATCGCCGCCAGCCCAGCCACACCCGCGCCGACCACCAAAACCTTGGCCGGAGGCACCTTGCCCGCCGCCGTCACTTGGCCCGTGAAGAACCGTCCAAAGTTCGACCCGGCCTCGATCACCGCGCGATAGCCCGCGATATTCGCCATCGACGACAGCGCGTCCATCTTCTGGGCGCGGCTGATCCGCGGCACCATATCCATCGCCACCACGGTCGCACCGCGTGCCTTGACGATCTCCAACAACTCCGGGTTCTGCGCAGGCCAGAACATCGAGATCAGCGTCTGACCCTCGCGCAAAGCCTGCGCCTCGGCCACTTCCGGCCCGCGCACCTTCACCAGCACGTCCGCCGCCGCAATCACCTCGGCAGCCGATGCCAGAACCTCAACCCCCGCCTTGGCGTATAAAGCGTCCGCAAACCCCGCCTTCGCCCCCGCCCCGGCCTGAATGACGCAAACATGCCCCAGTTTCATCAGTTGCAGGCCTGAATCCGGGGTCATCGCCACCCGGTTTTCGCCCGCAAAAATCTCGCTCAACGCACCTATTTTCACCGTGTTCCCCCGTAGTTTGCGCGGTTCAAGGAGCAACCGTGACCGCCAAATCCCCCTGAGGCTTAGCATTGCCGCCCGATAGTTCAACGCTTGATTGCCGCTTTTGGCGAAAAACCTGTCGGCTTCAACAGATGACAGCGGCCCCAGCCCACGCTTGGGGCGAAAATTCCGCGCAAAACCATCCAGACAGACGAATTTCCCGCCGCTGAATATCATTGCATTTCAAGACGCTACCAAAAAAGCCGCCTGATAGCGCAAACACTCTTCTTACCCCGCGCAGGCCGGCTCGAATCGAAACAATTTCAAGCTTGAAATTTTTACCCATTCCACCTATTGCTGCCCCCAAACCGCCGTGCGACGCTGTGCCTGAAGGAGCCTGCCATGACCGATTTCGCCGCCACCAAAGCCCAGTTCCACCTGCCCACGGGCATGATCTATCTCGACGGCAATTCGCTGGGGCCGTTGCCGACCGCAACCGCCGCACGGGTGGCGCAGACGGTCACGTCCGAATGGGGCGAGATGCTGATCACCGCGTGGAACAAAGCCGCGTGGATGGACAAACCGATGCGCGTCGGCGACCGCATTGCCCGCCTGATCGGGGCCGAGGCGGGCCATGTGGTGATGGGCGACACCCTGTCGATCAAGGTCTATCAGGCGCTGGCCTCCTGCCTTGAGATGAACCCGACCCGAAAGGTGATCCTGTCGGACACCGGCAATTTCCCCTCTGATCTCTATATGGCCGAGGGGCTCTGCCGCACCTTGGGCAACGGCTACACACTGAAAACCGTCGCCCCCGAGGACGTTCTGGAAGCAATTGACGACAGCGTGGCCGTCACCATGATCACCGAAGTCGATTACCGTACCGGACGCCGCCATGATATGGCCGCGATCACCGCCCGCGCCCACCAGCACGGCGCGCTCACCATCTGGGATCTGGCACATTCGGCAGGCGCGTTCCAAGTTGAGCTGGCCAAATGCAACGCCGATTTCGCGGTCGGCTGCACCTATAAATACCTCAACTCCGGCCCCGGCGGCCCCGCGTTCATCTACGTCGCCCCCCGTCATGCCGATATCGCCCGCCCGGCGCTTTCCGGCTGGCAAGGCCACGCCGCCCCCTTCGCCTTCGATCTCGACTACCGCCCCGCGACGGGGGCCGAGCGGATGCGCGTCGGCACCCCGCCGATCCTGCAACTCGCCGCTTTGGAAGCCTCGCTGGATATCTGGGACACGGTTGACATGACCGAATTGCGGACCGCCTCGCTGCGCCTGCAAGACCAATACATCGCCGGTATCGAAGCCGCCTGCCCCAGCCTGACCCTCGCCACCCCCCGCAACCACCAAGATCGCGGCAGCCAAGTCTCGTTTAGCCACCCCGAAGGCTACGCCATCATGCAAGCCATGATTGCCCGCGGCGTGATCGGCGATTTCCGCGCGCCCGACATCATCCGCTGCGGCTTCACGCCCCTGTTCATCGACGCGGCTGACGTTGACAAGGCGATCAAAATCATCGCCGACATCATGCAAAACAACCTCTGGGACCGACCCGACTACAAAACCCGCGCGAAAGTCACCTGATGCCTTCGAATTTCATCTTGGCAAAAATACTCCCGCCGGAGGCTCCCCGGCCCGCCGCCGAAGCCTCCGGCGGGAGTATTTTAACCAATGTGAAAGCTACAAGTGCCGCGCTTTGCCGCCCCGCCGGATGGATCGCCCAATGGCGCACCATCGGCAATCTTTCGGTGCTGAACTGCCAAACTCATTCCTTCGCCTGACGCCCCATTCGGGGGAAACCCAAATGACAGGAGAGTATGAATGACCACCGATCCAAAATCCGGCTGCCCGATGCACGCCCCCCCCTACAACCCCGCCTCTGAGGGCGCGCAGATGTCGTTCGACGGGCGGATGTCTTACGGCGATTATCTGCACATCGACCAGATCCTCAGCGCCCAACGCCAACTGACCCCGGCGCATGATGAGATGCTGTTCATCATCCAGCATCAGACGTCTGAGCTGTGGATGAAACTGGCGCTGCACGAACTCAACGCTGCCCGTCAGGCCATCGCCGACAACCGCGCGCCGGAAGCCTTCAAGATGCTCGCCCGGATTTCCCGGATTTTTGAGCAGTTGAACAATGCCTGGGACGTGCTGCGCACCATGACGCCGTCGGATTACACCACCTTCCGCGAAGGTTTGGGGCAATCCTCGGGCTTTCAATCTTGGCAATACCGCCTGATCGAATATGCCGTCGGCAACCGCAACTTGGCCATGCTAAAGCCCCACGCCCACCGCGCCGACCTCACCGCCCTTTTGGAAGCCGAACTCGCCCGCCCTAGCCTCTATGATGAGGCTCTGCGCCACCTCGCCCGCGCGGGCCTGCCGGTGCCCGACGAGGTGCTGAACCGCGATCTGCGCCAGCCTTGGACGGTGCATGAAGGCGTGCAACGGGTCTGGGAAACCGTCTACCGCGACCCCACGCAATACTGGCAGGCCTACGAGTTGGCAGAGAAGCTGGTCGATTTCGAAGATTACTTCCGCCGCTGGCGCTTCAACCACGTCACCACGGTCGAGCGTGTCATCGGGTTGAAACGCGGCACCGGCGGCACTGGCGGTGTCAGCTACTTGCGCCGGATGCTGGATGTCGAGCTGTTTCCCGAACTTTGGCATCTGCGTACGACTCTGTAACGGCGCACCAGATGCACAAGCCTGTGGCGCGGCCCTGATGCGCGCTACCCCACGGGTTTGTGATTATATGCATGTTGGAAACAAGGGCTTTGACCTTGCTTTTCGGCTCCACTAGCGTCTTTACAAGAGAATCCGGGCGGCACTCCTCTGCCGCCCCATTTTGTGATAGGCTGACGGATGCGTTTTTTGACGGTTAAACTTCTGGCAGCGACAGCTTTGTCGCTGACACTCGCAGCCTGCGTGCCGGGCACAACTCTTCCCGGCGCGACCCCGGGTGTCGCACAGGCCCCGGTGCCAACCGACAATGCGCTGCATTATGCAGGCGTCAGCGATGGCGGCATAACGGTGCCAACGGTGCCAGTCGAAAAAGTGCCGCCGGAATTCCAGGTGCAGCAGGTCGCATACGACAGCGCCGAAGCGGTCGGCACCATCATCATCGCGCCGTCCGAGCGCCACCTCTATTACATCAACGGCAAAAACACCGCGCTACGCTACGGCATCGCTGTCGGCCGCGCGGGCTTCCAATGGGCAGGTGTGGCCAACATCACCAACCGCACGCATTGGCCGAAATGGACGCCGCCACCAGAAATGATCGAGCGCCACCCCGAGCTTGCGAAATGGGAAAAGGGCCAGCCCGGCGGGCCGACCAACCCGCTGGGCGCGCGGGCTTTGTATCTGACCACCAATGGTGTGGATTACGGCTACCGCATCCATGGCACGCCGGAATGGTTCTCGATCGGCAAGAACGCCTCATCGGGCTGTATCCGCATGATCAACCAAGACGTGATGGATCTGTACAACCGCGTGCAAGATGGCGCCAAGGTCGTGGTGCTGAACGCCGACGGCAGTTATCCTGAAAAGCTGAAACTGCCACCACCGGCCCCGAAAAAGAAAAAGCCCGACCCGGTTGAGGCCGTGGCCGTGGCCCCGGTGCTGAGCACGACCCCGCCCATGTTGCCGGGTGCCACGACTTTGCCCGCAGTGCCAGCGGCGACACTCACCCCCGCTGAGGCATCGCCCGCCGCAACCATCGCCCCGGATGCGACCATGGTTCCCGCCGAGACGACTGCCCCGGCGGCGGCAACCACGGCTCCGGTGGCTACAGCACCAGCAGCGACCGCGCCGGCAGCCACAATCGCGCCTGCAGTAACCGCGCCGGCAGCACCTGCTCCGGTGGCTACATTGCCAGCAGCGACAGCTCCGGCAGCCACAACCGCGCCCGTGGTGACGGCTCCGGCAGCCCCTGCTGTCTGCGCCGTGCCCTTGGTTAACGGCCTCTGCCCGCAGCCATAAGCGAAGCGATTTGGCCAACAAAAAACCCGCCTCAGTTTGAGGCGGGTTTTTTTAATGCTTAGATTTTCGCAAGCCTCACAGCCACTTATCGTAATCGCTGACCAGCAGACGCGTGGGTGCTACGTCTTCCTCGATATCGGCAAACCGCCCAATCGGCTCGCGGAACACGTTGTCAGTGACGTCGTCGTTGACGGTGGAAACCTCGCCAATCAACACATCGCCGCCCTCGCCCCAAAACGCGTGCCAATCTCCCGGCATCAGCGTCACCGACTCGCCAGGCGCAAGTTTCAGCTTGTCACCCGGCTTGTAAGCCCGCTCAATACCATCGCAGCGCACCAGCCCACCGCGATCCGCCGCCCAGTTGCCTTTGTCGTCCGAACCATAAAGTTCAACCACCAGCGTGGCCCCGCCCCGGTTGATGATATCTTCGGCCTTAATGACATGGGTGTGCATCGGTGAAAGCTGATCTTGCCGCGAAATCAACAGCTTTTCGGCGTAGCACATGCCACCGCCGCGTTGCAGATCCGCCAGAGAGCCATTGCGCAAGGTGAACAAAAACAGCCCCATCTGATCAAAGCGGCCTTGGCCGTAATCGGTGATATCCCAGCCACAACGCCCCTCGATCAGCCGCGAAGCAACCGGTTTGACCGCCTTGAACTCAGCCGGAGTCCAGTTGGCAAAGGGTGGCAAGACAAAGCCAAATTGGCCGATCAGGTCCTCTGCCGCAGCCATAATTTCATTGATACGCGAACGCTTCATCATCATTCTCCCCATATTCTGGCCGCAGTATACCGCCAATGTTTGCGCCAACAACGCCAATCGGGATCGGAATTCGCGCGAATTCCGCAGACGCTTTTCGCGCGAAAATCGCCGATCAAAGCCGTCGGATCGGCTTGTTGTCACATAAAATCACAAACTGCCCGGCATTTTTCACCACCGGAAACCCCCGCCGTTTTGTCTCTGAAAAGAACGCCTCGCGCCCAATGTAGCGTTCCACATGGCGAACCTTGCGTCGGATGATTGCGCCGCTCATCGCGGCTTACGAGCCCAAAAGCTCCCTGAAAAATTGCTGCTCACGGATCGGGGGCAAAGCGGACATGCACAAATTCTGCCGCGCTTTGGTTAAGCAATCCTAAACGCGCGCCGCCCAAGCCCGCACTGCATCGCCAAACGCCCTGAACAAAGGCTGCGACACCGGATCATTCGCCGCATTCCATTCGGGATGCCACTGTACCGACAGCGTGAACCCCGGCGCATCCTTGACATACAACGCCTCAGGCGTGCCATCCGGAGCGGTGCCGTCAATCACAATCCGGCCCCCCACCCGCGCCACACCCTGCCCGTGCAGCGTATTGGTCATCACTTCGGACGCCCCCATCAGATGATGAAACACCCCGCCTTCGGTGAATTTCACCACATGGCGATGCGCGAACACCTCTTCCATCGTGCCATCCGGCGGCATCCGGTGGTTCAATCGTCCCGGCAAATCGCGGATCTCGGGATAAAGCGAGCCACCCATGGCCACGTTGACCTCCTGAAACCCCCGGCATACCCCCAAAAACGGCTGCCCGCTTTCAACGCAAGCCCGGATCAGCGGCAGCGTGATCGCATCGCGGCCGCGATCAAACGCGCCATGCGCCGGGGTTTCCGGCTCACCATATTCATCGGGATGCACATTCGGGCGGCCCCCGGTCAGCAAAAACCCATCACACACCGCCATCAGATCGGCGACTGAGACAAACCGAGGATCGGCAGGCACGATCAGCGGCACACAACCCGCCACCTCCGCCACCGCTTCCGAGTTGATATGCCCGGCGGCATGCACCTCATAGCGCTCGTTCATGGTGTGCGCATTGCCGATGATCCCGACAACGGGGCGGCGCATGGCGTTTGACGTAGCGGAGGGCATGGCAGGCCTGCATTGCAATTTCGAACCATCATAGCAGCGCCCCCGGCAGGGTGAAGGCCGAAACTCCCTACAACCGGGCCGCGTCCACAAATCCGCGTGATTTTTCAGCAGATCGCCCAAAATCGCAGCGCCGCAGCCATCCGCCGCCAGCCAGACTGACAATGTCAGCACCAAGGCTATCCCCGGCCACGATGTCGCAAACAGGCTGGACCCCGCAACCCGCCCCCCCTAGACAGACACCAACGCCCCGAAAGGCCCCCCGTTGCAGGACGCCAGACCATGCCCCGCCCGCCCGCCTCGCCACTGATCGGCGTTGCCTTCATGCTGGGCGCGATGGCCAGTCTGCCCTTCATCGACGTTTTCGCGAAATTCCTTGGCCAGCAGGGCGTGCCGGTGCTGCAAATCGTCTGGGCGCGGCTCAGCGTCGGCGCGCTGGTGGCCCTGCCCTTCGCGCTGCCCCACAAAGGCGCGAAAGGCCTGATCCCCGACCGCCCCGTCTACCACAGCCTGCGGGCCACCTTCCTGATCCTCGCTACCTTTTGCTTCTTTCTGTCGCTGAAGTACCTACCGATCGCCGACGCGCTGGCGATCTTCTTCGTGCAGCCGCTCATCGTCACCGTGCTGTCCGCGCTGGTGCTGAAAGAAGCCGTGCCACGCAGCCGCTGGGCCGCCGTCGCCGTGGGCTTCATTGGCACCTTGATCATCATCCGCCCCGGCTTTGTCGCTATGAACCCCGGCAGCCTGCTGGCACTGGCCGCAGGCAGCTTTCTTGCGATCTATTTCGTGATGACCCGCCACATTTCGGGCCGCGCGCCCGCCATGGTCACCACCTTCCAAACCAATGCCGTCGGAGCGGCATTTCTCAGCCTCGCGATGCCCTTCGTCTGGCATAGCCCAACGCCCATGCAATGGCTGATGTGCGCAGGCTTAGGTGCCATCGCCACTTTCGGCCACTACCTGATCGTGCGCGCCTATGACCATTCCGAGGCCTCGCTGCTGGCCCCTTTGGCCTATACCGAGATGGTGGTCGCCACCGTCGTCGGCTGGTACTTCTTCGGCGACTTCCCCGATGCCCTGACCTTCCTCGGCGTCGCCGTGCTGATCGCCTGCGCGCTTTACATCACACTGACCGAGCGCAGCCGCGCCACACCCGACGCAATAGAGCAGCCATAAAGACCTCATGTAACACATGAGGTTATTATGGCAAAGCTATGATATTAAATTATTATATAGAATTATACCAACGGCCCTAGATATTGACCGTTGCCCAGTCTCTGGACATGATCGAGGTTATCGCTGCCGGTTCGTTCGCGAAGAAGTACCAGGCTGCGGCGCATTGGTCGAGGATTTTATCGTAGCTGTCGAAGACGGTGTTGGC